>NZ_JBIVZM010000005.1:0-614364 GCF_044759525.1 Streptomyces sp. NPDC101110
GATGGTACTGCAGGGGGGACCCTGTGGGAGAGTAGGACGCCGCCGAACAATTTTTGGGAAAACCCCGCATCTTCGGATGCGGGGTTTTCTGCGTTCAGGGCCGCTTTTCAGGCTTTCGTTCTGCGCTTTCTCACGACGGCTGAACCAGCTTCGTGTCATAGGCCAGGATGACCGCCTGAATGCGATCGCGAGAGCCCGTCTTCGCGAGGATGCGGCCCACATGGGTCTTCACCGTCGATTCGGCGAGGTGCAGGCGCGTGGCTATCTCCGTGTTCGTCCAGCCCTGGCCGACGACCGTGAGGATCTCGCGTTCCCGGTCGGTGAGGGAAGCGATGCGGGGGTCCTCCTGGGTGCCGGCCTCCGCGGTGGGGTCGGACGGCAGGTGGTGGACGTAGGCGTCCAGGAGCCGACGGGTCAGGCTGGGGGCCACGACCGCTTCGCCGGTGGCCACCGCGCGGATGCCTGACAGGAGTTCCTCGGGCTGGGCGTCCTTCACGAGGAAGCCGGAGGCGCCCGCGCGCAGGCCCGCGTAGGCGTACTCGTCCAGGTCGAAGGTGGTGACGATCAGGATGCGCGTGCGATCGCCGGCGGCGGTGATGCGGCGGGTCGCCTCGATACCGTCCAGGCCGGGCATGCGGATGTCCATGAGGACGACGTCGGGGTGGAGCTCGGCGGCCATGCGGACCGCTTCGCTGCCGTTCGTCGCCTCGCCCACGACCGTCATGTCGTCCTGGCTCTCCAGGAGCATGCGGGAACCGAAGCGCTGGAGGGGCTGGTCGTCGGCGATCAGGACTGTGGTCACTGCGGGGATTCCTCCGGGAGGTGTAGACGGACGCACCAGCCCTGCTCGGGGTGCGGACGCGGGCCGGCCTCAAGTGTGCCGCCGTACAGGGCCGTTCGCTCGCGCATTCCGGGAAGCCCCCGGCCCCCACGGTCGCGGCCGGGGGCGTCGGCAGGGCGGCAGTGGCCGGTGTCCGTGATCGTGACGGTGACGGAGGCCTTCTCCTCGTAGGAGAGCTCTATCGCGGCGGTGGCGTGGGGGCCGCCGTGCTTGAGGGTGTTGGTGAGGGCTTCCTGGACGACGCGGTAGACGGTGAGCTGGCGGCCCGGGGGGAGCTCGGGGACGCCGTGGGCTATGACGCTGACGGGGAGCCCCGTGGAGCGGACGCCGTCGAGGAGCCGGTCGAGGTCGGTGAGACCCGGCTGGGGGGCCAGGTCGGGGTGGTTCTTCTCCTCCTCGCGCAGGACGTCGAGGAGGCGGCGCAGCTCGGTGAGGGCCTGCCGGCTGGTGGTGGCGATGGCGTCCAGGGCCTGGGCGGCACGCTCGGGGGACTTGGCGGCGGCGTACCGGCCGCCGTCGGCGAGGCCGGTGATGACGGAGAGGTTGTGGCCGATGATGTCGTGCATCTCGCGGGCGATGCGGGCGCGCTCGGCGGCGGTGGCCAGCTGGGCCTGCTGGTCGCGTTCGGTCTCCAGGCGGCGGGCCCGGTCCTCCAGGGCCTCCGTGTAGTCGCGGCGGGTGCGGACCGTGACGCCGATGAGGACGGCCACCGTGACGGACATCAGGTGGGAGCCGATCTGCTGGTCCCAGGTGCCCTCCCCGTGGCGGACGGCGGACACCAGGACCGGGCCGAGGACCAGGGCCGTCGCCCACCACAGCTCGCGCAGTGGGCGGCGCAGGGCGAGGTGGTAGACGAGGACCAGTTGGAGCAGGGCCGCCTGGAGGGCAGCGCCGGTCCAGGCGTTGGCGACGGCGAAGGGGATCGTGACGGCCAGGGCGGCCCCGGGGTGGGTGCGGCGCCGCACGAGGGGGACCGAGAGGCCGAGGCTCATGGTCAGGAGCAGCCAGCCGGGGACGTCGAGGCTGTGGGCGTTGTGGCGCCAGCCGCCGCCGGCGTAGTCGATCAGGGCGGCTGTCACCCAGAAGGCGGTGAAGTGCAGGTCCCACAGCAGCGGGTGGCGTCGGTCGAAGGCGCGCACCCTGCGGGTGAGGCGGTGGGCGTACTCGGTGAGGGGCTCCGGCGCCCGGTTTTCCGTCACGGGGTCCATCGTGGCGGTTCCGGTGCCGGGCGTCACACGTCCCGGCGGCGCAGGACCGCCGAGGCGAGCGTGAGGACGGCCGTCGTCCACAGGGCCATGGCCAGGAGGGCCGTGCCGGGTGTCGCCAGGCCGGGCGACGACTGCGCGGTGGTGAGGGCCTCCAGGGCCTTGCCGGGGAAGTAGCGGGCGGCGTCGTCGACGAACGCGTAGGGGAGTGCGGCCAGTACCTCCGGGAGGATCATGACGATGCCGATGAAGACGCCGATGGCCATCGGGACCGAGCGCAGCAGAGCGCCGATGCCGAGGGCGAGGACGGCGAGGAGGGTGAGTCCGGCCGCGTTGCCGACGAGGGCGCGAAGGACGCCGGGATCGCCGAAGGAGGCCGCCTGGTCGGTGCCGGTGAGGAAGGACTGGGCCAGGGGGAAGGTCAGGAGGTTCGTCGCCAGGGTGAGGGGGAGGGCGACCCCGGCCAGGACGGCGGCCTTGGACCACAGAACGGGCAGACGGCGGGGCACGGCCGTCATGGTGGCGCGGATCTGGCCCGTGGAGTACTCGCCGGCGGTGGCGAGGATGCCCAGCACGCCGAGGGTGATCTGGGCGAACTGGGTGCCGAGGAGGACGAAGAGGACCGTGTCCATGCCGTCCTCGCCCGTGCCGTCGTAGGCGGCGGCGAGGCCCACGCCCATCGCCGCGCTGACGGCGCTGGTGACGACGAGGGTGATCCAGGTGGAGCGCAGGGTCCAGAACTTGTGCCACTCGGAGCGCAGGACGCGAGCCGGGGTCACGCGGTGGGGGAGGGTTGCCGTGGTCATGCTGCCGCTCCTTGCGGGGTCGCCGGGTACTCCACCGCGTCGCGGGTGAGATCCATGAAGGCCTCTTCGAGGGAGGCGGAGCCGGGGGTCAATTCGTAGAGGGGGATGCCGTGGGCGGCTGCGGTGCGGCCGATGTGTTCGGCGTCCGTGCCGCGGACCTGGAGGGTGCCGGGGGCGTCGGTGGTGATGTCGACGCCGGGTGCGGTGAGGAGGTCGGCCAGGGCGGTGGCGTCCGGGGTGACGACCTTGGTGGCGCCCGCTCCGCAGTGGCGTACGAAGTCGGTGACCGTGGTGTCGGCGAGGAGGCGGCCGCGGCCGATGATGACCAGGTGCTCGGCGGTGAGGGCCATCTCGCTCATCAGATGGGAGGAGACGAGGACCGTGCGGCCTTCCGCGGCGAGGGACTTGAGCAGGTTGCGGATCCACAGCACGCCCTCCGGGTCGAGGCCGTTGACCGGCTCGTCGAGGATGAGGGTGGCGGGGTCGCCGAGGAGGGCGGCGGCGATGCCGAGGCGCTGTCCCATGCCGAGGGAGAAGCCTTTGACGCGGCGGTGGGCGACGTCGGTCAGGCCGGTGAGGCCGAGGACCTGCTCGACCCGGGTGCGGGGGATTCCGTGTGTGTGGGCGAGGGCGCGCAGGTGGTGGTAGGCGGTGCGGCCTGGGTGGACGGAGCGGGCCTCCAGCAGGGCGCCGACCTCGGTGAGGGGCGCGGGGTGGGCGGCATAGGCGCGGCCGCCGACGGTGGCGTGGCCGCGGGTGGGGGCGTCGAGGCCGAGGAGCATGCGCATGGTCGTGGACTTGCCGGCGCCGTTGGGGCCGAGGAAGCCGGTGACGGTGCCGGGGCGGACGGTGAAGGAGAGGTCCGTGACGACCGTCCGGTCGCCGTAGCGCTTGGTGAGTTCGTGTGCCGTCAGCATGCTTCGATGCTCGTGCGGGCGGGGGCGGCGGTCGTCGGACCGGCGGCGGTAATCGGGGTGAGCGGGGTCGTACCCGGGTACTACCGTGGCCCGCATGAGCTATGTGATCCGGTCCGTACGTGCCGATGAGTGGCCCGCGGCGAAGGAGCTGCGGCTGGTGGCGCTGCGGGACCCGGTGGCGCACCTGGCGTTCCTGGAGACGTACGAGGAGGCCGCGGCGCGGCCGGACTCCTTCTGGCAGGAGCGGACGGCGGGGGCCGCCGAGGGGGCGGACAAGGCGCAGCAGATCATCGCCGAGGGGCCGGACGGGCGGTGGGTGGGGACGCTGACCGTGCTCGTGGAGGAGCCCGGGACGACCGACTGGGCCGGGTTTCCGGTGGAGCGGAAGCAGGGGCACGTGGTCGGCGTGTTCGTACGGCCCGAGGAGCGCGGTAGCGGGCTGACCGAGGTGTTGTTCGACGCGGCCCTGGAGTGGTCGTGGGGGCGGGGTCTGGAGCGGGTGCGGCTCATCGTGCACGAGGAGAACGGGCGGGCGCAGCGGTTCTACCGGCGGGCGGGGTTCCTGCCGAGTGGGCTGACGGTGCCGCTGGGCGATGCCGGGGAGCGGGAGTTGGAGTTCGTCCTCGAGCGGGAGTGAAGGGGGCGGCGCGACGGTGCGCCGCGGGTCAGCGGACCGGCAGCTCGTCGTGCGGCCAGCGGGCGCGGCCCTGTTCGCGGGACCGGAGCAGGGCCAGGGCCGGCATGCCCCGGTCCGCTCCGGCGGCCAGCAGCTCCGGGAGCTGGGGAAGCGGGGCCACGGCCGCGACGTCGTCCAGGACGAGCGTCATTGGTGGGTCGAGGCGACCGGCCGATGACCGTTCGGCCATGTGCCGGCCGCGCTCGACCACGCTGGAGACGAGGGCCGTCAGGAAGGGCATCGCGCCCGGGTTCGTCCTGGGGTCCTCGATGGATTCCCCCACCACATAAAGCGTGCCCCCTTCGTGGACGAAGGAATCCAAGGCGAGGGCATCAGTTCGGTTGGGAGTGCAGGCCTCGCGGATGTTGATGGTGGAGAGGGCCGTGAGGGCACGGGTCGTCAGCTGCTGGGCCATGTCGCGGCGTTCGGGGTGGGCGGTGAGGGCGCCTTCGAGTTCGCCGGCGGAGCCGGGGGCGGCTTTGGGGCTGGTGCGGAGGATGCGTACGGCGTCCTGGATCTGGGTGCCCTGGGACCAGCGGTGGACGTGGCGGATGGTGCGGCCGTCGATGGCGGCGGCGTGCAGATAGCTCCGCAGGAGGGTGGTGGCCGTGTCGCTGAGCGCCTGGTCGAGTTTGGCGGTGGGGCGTACGGGGGTGAGGAGGGCGGTGGCCGTTGCCGCCGCGGTGCGGGGGTCCTCGCAGCCGGTGGTGGGGGACCAGTGGAGGCGGGACGGGGTGTTGCAGAGGTGGCTGGGGTCGTAGAGGTGGGTGGGGCCGAGTTTGGCTCTGGCGTCCTTGGTGTCCTGCCAGAGGAGGGGGTTCGACGTGACGACGAGGACTGGACCCTCCGCGTCGCGTACGGCCTGGGCGGCGGTGGTTCGGCGGGTTTCCCTCGGGGCTACGAGGATCTTCTCCCACCCGGCCAGCCGTTCCTGGGCGAAGAGAGGTGCCGGGGTCGCGGGGGTGATCGTCGGCTGGGGGGAGTCGTCCGGGGTCGCCGTGGAGTCCACGGGGCTCGCAGGGTCGGAGGGCGAGCGGCGCGGTGTCGGAACCTCGTGCTGCACAGCTGTGGACGCCTGTTCCGGCGCTGCCTGCACCTCGTGCGGCGTAGGTGCCGGCCGTTCCTCCTCCGCCGGGAACCTCTCGTCCCGGTTCCTGGCCCGGACGGCCCGCCAGCGGGCCAGGGTGCCCATCACGAACACCGTCAGGACGACCAGGATCATGAGCTGGCCGATGAACAGGCCCCAGAACAGGCCGTAGCCGGAGAGGTCGCCGGGGGGTGTGTCGGGCCAGGCGCCGGGAATGTCGTGGGGCTTGGCAATGAGGGCGCGCATGGCGAGGGGCGTGCGGGTGAAGGTGACGCCGGACGGCCAGGTGCCGTGGGCGAACCAGGCGGCGAGGCCGGTGGCCGTCCACACCAGCAGGGTCATGCCGAGGAGGAACGCGAGTATGCCGACCAGCAGGCCGTCGGGGATGCCTCCCTGGCCGTCCCGCCGGGTGTGGTGGTCGTCCGGTCTCACGTGTCCTCCTCTGCCGTCTACGCCACCGTCGATTCCGAGTCGCCCAGGTGGTGCTCCACGAAGGCCGCGGCCCGTTCCTCCGCTTCGAGTTCCGCGGCGTGCAGGGCGTCGTCCGCGAGGTCGGCGGACGCCTCGGTCATCGCGCGGTCGGTGAAGACCAGGGGGCGTTCGGTCTCGGTGACCAGGTGTTTGACGACCTGGACGTTGCCGTTGACGTCCCAGACGGCGATGCCGGGGGTGAGCGTCGGGATGATCTCCACGGCCCAGCGGGGCAGGCCGAGGACCCGGCCGGTGGCCCTCGCCTCGTCGGCTTTCTGGGCGTAGATCGTCCTGGTGGAGGCCATCTTGAGGATGGCTGCCGCTTCCTTGGCGGCGGCGCCGTCGACGACGTCGGACAGGTGGTGGACCACGGCCACGAAGGACAGGCCGAGGCGTCGGCCGAACTTCAGCAGGCGCTGGAACAGCTGGGCGACGAAGGGGCTGTTGATGATGTGCCAGGCCTCCTCGACCAGGAAGATGCGCTTCTTCCGGTCGGGGCGGATCCAGGTGTGCTCCAGCCACACGCCGACGATCGCCATGAGGATGGGCATGGCGATGGAGTTGCGGTCGATGTGGGACAGGTCGAAGACGATCAGGGGGGCGTCGAGGTCGATGCCGACCGTCGTCGGGCCGTCGAACATGCCGCGCAGGTCACCGTCGACGAGGCGGTCCAGGACCAGGGCGACGTCGAGGCCCCAGGCCCGTACGTCGTCTATGGCGACGTTCATCGCCTCGGCCGACTCGGGTTCGGGGTGGCGCAGTTGTTCGACGATGTCGGTCAGGACGGGCTGGCGGTCGACGATGGTCTCGTTGACGTAGGCGTGGGCGACCTTGAGGGCGAAGCCGGAACGCTCGTCCAGGCCGTGGCCCATGGCGACCTCGATGATCGTCCGGAGCAGCGCGAGCTGGCCGGTGGTGGTGATCGCGGGGTCGAGAGGGTTGAGGCGGATACCCATGTCCAGGGCCGCCATCGGGTCCAGGCGGATGGGAGTTATGCCCAGCTCCTGCGCGATGAGGTTCCACTCGCCGACGCCGTCCTCGCCCTGGGCGTCCAGGACGACGACCTGGCGGTCGCGGAAGCGGAGCTGGCGCAGGACGTACGTCTTCTCCAGCGCCGACTTGCCGTTGCCTGACTCGCCGAGGACCAGCCAGTGGGGGGCCGGGAGCTGCTGGCCGTAGAGCTGGAAGGGGTCGTAGATGTAGCCCTTTCCGGAGTACACCTCGCGGCCGATGATGACGCCGGAGTCGCCGAGGCCGGGGGCGGCGGTCGGGAGGTAGACCGCCTGGGCCTGGCCCGTGGACGTGCGCACCGGGAGCCTGGTCGTCTCGACCTTCCCGAAGAGGAAGGAGGTGAAGGCGTCGGTGAGGACGGACAGCGGGTCCCGCATCAGGTCCTACCTCCGAATGCCGGTGGCGAAGGGAAGGGTGTTCACGAAGGCGCGGTGGTGCTCGCGGTCGCACCATTCCAGCTTGAGGTACGACTTTCCGGCCGAGGCTCTGATCGTCCGCTTGTCGCGGGCCAGGGCGTCGGGGTTGCGGGAGCTGACGGTGATGTAGCCGACGAGGTTGACGCCGGCGGCGCCGCTGGCGAGGTCCTCGCCGCGCTGGTCGAGCCGGGAGTGCGCGGCGACGTCGCGTGGGTCGACGGTGCGGTTCATCTTGGCCGCGCGGGACGCCTCGGCCTCGTCGTTGGTCTTCTCGGTGAGCATGCGCTCGATGGCGACCTCGGTGGGTTCGAGGTCCATGGTGACGGCGACCGTGCGGATGACGTCCGGGGTGTGGACGAGCAGCGGGGCGAGGAAGTTGACGCCGACGGGGGTCATCGGCCACTCCTTCACCCAGGCGGTGGCGTGGCACCAGGGGGCGCGGGTGGAGGACTCGCGGGTCTTGGCCTGGAGGTAGGTGGGCTCCACGGCGTCCAGTTCGGCCGGCCAGGCGTTGCGCTTGGTCATCGCCTGGATGTGGTCGATGGGGTGGTCCGGGTCGTACATGGAGTGGATCAGCGAGGACAGCCGCCCCTGACCGAGGGGCTGCCGGACGCGGATGTCGGCCTCCTGGAGGCGCGAGCAGATGTCGGTGAGCTCGCGGGCCATGACGACGGCGAGCCCGGCGTCCCGGTCGACCTTGCCGCCGTGGGCGCGGGCGGCCCGGGCCATGGCGTTGGCCTCGGCGGCGAGGTCGCGCGTGTAGTGCATGCAGGCGACGAGGTAGGCGCGGTGCTGCTCGCTGCTGGTGGACACCATCGACTGGAGCTGGTCGTAGGACTCCTGGAGCCACGGCAGGGCCTTGTCGTCGCCACGGACGGCGACGTCCTTGGCGTGGGCGTCCGGGTCGGCCGGGAGGGTGCGGGCCAGCATCTGCAGGCGGGTGACGAAGCCGTCGCCGTTGGCCACGTGCTTGAGCAGGGTGCCGAAGCGGTCGACGAGGGCTTCCTGGTCCTCGCTGTCGCGCAGACCGACGCCGGGGCCCTCGATCTCGATGGCGGCGGTGACGGTCTTGCGGTCGGCGTGCAGGAGCACGGCGATCTCGTCGGGGCCGAAGGGGGCGGCCAGCCAGGTGATGCGGCCGATGCCGGGGGGCGGGCCGACCTCGATCTCCTTGCCGTCCAGCCGGGTGCCGGCCTCGATGGCGGTGGAGCGGTAGGTGGTGCCCTGTTTGAGGGTCCGCTTGTAGCTGCGGTTGATCTCGAACCACTTGTAGAAGGTGCGGTGCTTGTACGGCACGTACACCGCGGCCAGCGCCAGCATCGGGAACCCGGCGAGCAGCACGATGCGCAGCGACAGGACCGGGACGAGGAGTCCGCACATCATGCCGAGGAACGCGCCCACGACGATCAGGGCGATCTCGCCGGTCTCGCGGTTGCGTCCGATGATCGCGTTCGGCCGGGCGCGGCCGATCAGATATGTCCGGCGGGGCGTGACCGGATGGGACACGTGGGACTCGGTCGTCAACGCCCTTCACCTCCCGTGCGGTTGGTACTGCTGTTGCGGGTGTTGCTGGCGTGGGGAGTGTTGACGGGGCTGCTCGAACGTGGGGCGGGTGCGGCGGAGGGGACGGATCCGCCGCCGCCGGTCGAGGGGCGCGCGCTGTGCGCGGCGACTCCGCCGGAGGCGGGGTTGCTGGGGCGGGGTGCGGTGGACTGGCTGCCTCCGCCGTTGTTGTCGGCGCGGGAGCTGTGGGTCTTGATGCCCTGCGCGACGAGGGTGGCCGGGGAACTGATGACCGCGGCGGCCTTGCTTTCGGCGCCCTGCATGAGGCGGTTGTTGCGGGAGCCGGCGATCTCGTCGCCGAAGCCGGGGACGAAGCGGTAGATCATCGCGCTGGCGAAGATGGCGAGCAGGATGATGGCGAGGCCGGAGACGACCGCGGAGAAGGCGTTCGGGCCGTCGTCGGCGGAGAGTGCGCCGGCGAGGCCGAGGACGATGACGATCACCGGCTTGATCAGGATGACCGCGATCATGATGCCGGCCCAGCGGCGGACGTGGCCCCACAGGTTCTTGTCGACGAGGCCGGCGTAGACGACGGTGCCGAGGAGGGCGCCGACGTAGAGGAGGGCGGCCCTGATGACGAGCTCCAGCCAGAGGACTCCGGCGGCGAGGATGCTGACCAGGGAGACGACGATCAGCATGATCGGGCCGCCGCCGATGTCCTCGCCCTTCTTGAGGGCTTCGGAGAAGGTGCCGAAGAAGGCGTCGGTCTGGTCGCCGGTGGCTTTGGCCAGGACCTCGGTGATGCCGTCGGTGGCCGAGACGACGGTGTAGAGGATGAGCGGGGTGAAGGCGGAGGCCAGGACGGTCAGCCAGAGGAAGCCGATGGCTTCGGACAGGGCGGTGGTCAGGGGGACGCCGCGGACGGCTCGTTTGGCGACGGCCAGGAGCCAGAGCAGGAGCGTGAGGACCGTCGAGGCGGCGAAGACGACGGCGTACTGCTGGAGGAACTTGGGGTTGGTGAAGTCGACGTTGGCGGTCTCCTTCACGGCGTCGCTGAGCTTGTCGACGGTCCAGGAGGCGGCGTCGGCACAGCCCTTGGCGAGGGAGGAGAGGGGGTCGAGGGTGGAGGTCGGGTCGAGCCGGGAGGTACCACCGCCGCCGCTGGACCCAGTGCCCTCTTCACAGTACTTTCTGGCCGGAGGAGCGATCAACGAGCAGTCGCCGCTGTCACTCGGCTTCGGTGTGGGAGCGGCCAGGGCCCGCGCGGCGAAGAGCATGGTCGACGCCTGCGCGGCGGCAACGAGACCAACGAGCCTGAGTACGCGGTGCGAGCTACCGGGCATATGTGAACCCTCCGTACTCCTCGACGGTCTTTGCCATCTCTTCGGCGCTGGAGGCTCTGTCATCACCGGGCACGGGGGCCGGACCGTCCTTCTGCGAGTGCGTCACGATCTTCCAGTCACCGTTGGACCATTCGAGTTGCATAGTGATGGTGAACCAACTGTTGGTGACCGGGGTCGTGGAGTTCTCGCCCGCGAGGCCCAGGAGACCGCTGCACCAAACGTCGACGTTCGCGGCGGTGGAGGAGTATTCGGTGACCTTGGTGCCGATCGGGCTGGTACGGGAGACGAATGTGACGCCCTTGGGTGCCGAGCCGTCTTCGTTCAGACCGATGTTCTTGTTGAACTCCGAGGTGTACGCCTTGTTCAGTTTCCTCTCGAAGTCGGCCACTCGGGAAGGAGCGATGATGGCCTGCAGAAGGGCATCACGCTTGGCCTTGTCGAACATGTCGGCAGAGCCCAGCACCACGGCGTAGTTCGCCGCGGCGCTCTGTGCTCCCTCCCGGTCCTGGGCGAAGCCGGAGGGGATGCCGTTGGCCGACTTGGACTTGACGGGGCGTTGGCCGGAGGGGGCCGTTGCCGATGATTCCGGTTTGCCCGAGGAGTCGTCCGCCGAGGAGGACGTGTCGCCGCCCCCCCGATTGGCGAAAGCGATCGCTGCGATCAGGAGGACCACCACGCCGACCACCGTGACCAGGCTGCGGGACGAGGTGCGGCGGCGGGGGTCGCCGAAGGCGTCGCCGGGGTCGGGCAGGCGGGTGCGGGTCTGGCCCGTGCCGGCGTAGCCGCCGGAGGACTCGTGGTCGTCACCGAGACTCATGCCGCGTACGCCCCCTCGACGTCGTGCGGAAACACTTCGTACCGGTCGTACTTCTCATACTCCTCGTACGACGGTAGCCGTGCTGGTTCCCGCGCGGGCGCGGTGTGGTGACTCGACATCAGGGAAACGCAACCTCAGCCGGTGGGCACGACGGGCGGGTGGGGTGGAGGGGAGGGGAGCGAACCGGGCGTCCCGGCGGGCGCAGGGGTGCCCGGGCTACACGGCCATGCCGTACACGATCGTGAAGAGGGTGCCGAGGGAGCCGATGATGAAGACCCCTGTGAGGCCCGCGATGATGAGGCCCTTGCCCTGTTCCGCGCTGAAGGTGTCGCGCAGGGCGGTGGCTCCGATGCGCTGCTTGGCGGCGCCCCAGATGGCGATGCCGAGGCAGAGCAGGATGGCCACCGCCATCACGACCTCGATCATCACCTTCGCCTCGTTGCCCAGGCTGCCGAAGGGGCCCCAGTCCGGAGCGATCCCGCCGATGATGGTGTTGATGTCTCCCTTGTCGGCCGCAAAGAGCATGTAAGTCACCGCCCCCTGTTGGGTAGTTCCGCATCCTCTGCGGTCGTGCAGAGGTCAGGCCTCATTGTCGCCGACAATGAGGCTGTCGGATGTCGACTTGGCGTCATTGATTGGCGGGTTTCGTACGAATACCTTGCCACCGTTCCGCTCCGGCCCCTAGGGGAGGTGACGGGCGATGCACGAAGGATCGTATGGTCACTCTGTGTATCACGGCAGGTCACGCCGGGCAATGAGGCCTGAGCGGAACCTGATGTGCGGTTCCGTCGTTGTGCTGCTCTTGCGGCCTTTCCCACCTTCACAGGCTGTTTCTGACGGCTGGTCGGGTGAGTGGTCGCGCCGGTGTTCTCCGGGTGAAGGCTACCCGGCGCGGCGAAGGGGCCGTGGCTGGGATGCCAGCGGCCCCGGAGGGACTCGGGGCCTTCACCGGCTGACGCACTTCCCTTCTGGTGACAGTCAGTCACCGGGAGGGCGCCGCCGTCCGGTGCCGTGAGGGCCCGGGACGGCTGGGAGGCGAAGGGGCCGCGGTGACGTCGTTCAGGGCGGTGGTATTCGCGGAGGGGAACCGGAGCCGGCGGACGGGGTGACGGCGGACGGGTCCAGGACGCCGTCGCGGCTGTACGGGCGGGCGGTGGGGAGAACGTGACGGGTCGTGAACCCGTGCGCCGGGCCGGGCCCTGGGTGCTCTCGCCGTGCTGTCCGTGCCGTGCCCGTCGCGCCGGGTGCCCCGACTCTCCTGCTCGTGATCATTCCCGGGCGTGGCGGCCGCCTCTACACTGGCCGACGGACTCCTGGGCGGCGAGGGGCGGTTGACGGTGCGTAAGGCATGGATCGTGGCGAGTGTTGCGATCAGTTCCGCGCTGGCCTTCGTGATGCTGCTCGTCGTCGGGGTCTATCTCGTCGCCGGGAACCTGGTCAACGGCGTGGGAGGCGGGGCGAAATCGCTGGCCAAGGGGTCGGTGCCCGCCGCGTACGCCGCCCTCGTGTCGAAGTGGGGCAACCTCTGCCCCGCCATCAGCCCGGCCCTGCTCGCCGCCCAGCTGTACCAGGAGAGCGGCTTCAACCCCAGAGCCCAGAGCCAGGCCGCGGCGCAGGGCATAGCGCAGTTCATCCCCGGCACCTGGGCCAGTCACGGCATCGACGGTGACGGTGACGGCGACCGTGACGTGTGGGATCCGAAGGACGCGATTCCGTCGGCCGCCTCCTACGACTGCGAACTCGCCTCCTACGTGAAGAAGGTTGGCGGGAATCCGACCGCGAACATGCTGGCCGCCTACAACGCCGGGGCGTACGCGGTGATCAAGTACGGGGGCGTGCCGCCGTACAGCGAGACCCGGAACTACGTGAAGCGGATCACGACGCTCTCCGAGAGCTTCGAGGCTCCGGTCGGGCGGGTCGATCCCTCCGAGCAGGCCGCCGCCGCGATCGAGTACGCGCAGAAGAAGCTCGGCACGCCCTATCTGTGGGGCGGCACCGGCACCGCTGAACAGGGCGGACGCTTCGACTGCTCGGGCCTGACCCAGGCCGCTTACGAGACCGTGGGCATCAAGCTCCCGCGTGTGGCCAACGACCAGTACAACGCCGGTCCGCACCCCTCTCGGGACGAATTGCTCCCCGGCGATCTGGTGTTCTTCTCGGACGACCTCACCAATTCCCGCGCCATCCGGCATGTCGGCATTTACGTCGGAGGCGGGTACATGATCGACGCGCCCCGGACCGGTGCCGTCATCCGATTCGACCCGATCGACACGCCCGACTACTTCGGAGCCACCCGCGTCACCGAAGATGGCGCGAAAGCACTGCCCACGACGGTGTAAACCGTGTGTGAACCCACCCCCTGAGCTGCGAAGACTTATCTCTCTTCGATAACGTCTGCGTGATCATTCGGTGGAGTGTGGAACGTATCAACGGGGACCATGCGTTCCTGTTGACGTAGCCGAGCAGACGTCCATTCGGTACGCGTCACGCATGCGTGCGGCGGAAGCGGATCTACAACCACGGGGGTGGCAGCAGCGGCGCACGCACGGGTGCGCCGGCACAGACGACGAAGGGGCCGCAGCACCATGGCTGGACTCGCCGAATCCGGGTCGAACCCCGACGTCGACCTGCTGTACGACATCAATGGCCTGGCCAAGGACGCGCCGGCCTGGTCGGACCGCGTCATGGAGTACGTCGGTGAGTACGGGCTGCTGCTCGGCATCGTCCTGCTCGTGGTGTGGTGCTGGTGGTCGGTGCGGCGGCGCGGCGGCGAGGACGCGGCGTCGACCGTCGCGGCCCTGGTCTGGGCGCCGTTGGCGGCCGGCATCGCGGTGCTGGTGAATGTGCCCATCCGGGGGTTCGTGGAGCGGCCGAGGCCGTTCCTGGACCACCAGGGGCTCGAGGTGCTGGTCCAGGGCAAGACCGACTACTCGTTCGTCAGCGACCACGCCACGATCGTCATGGCGATGGCGGTCGGACTGTTCGTCGCCCACCGCAAGTACGGTCTCGTCGCCCTCGTACTGGCGTTGTTCGGCGGGTTCATCCGCGTCTACATGGGCGTGCACTATCCGACCGACGTCGTGGGCGGGTTCGCGCTGGGCACCGCCGTGGCACTGCTGCTGTCGCCGCTCGCCATGGCTCTGCTGACGCCGCTGGTGAAGGCCGTCGAGCGCTCGCCCCGGGTGGGATGGCTCGTGCGCGGCAGAGGGCGTGCCGAAGGGGAGGACACGGTGATCCCCGAGACGCGCAGCGAGCGTCCCTCGGAGCGGGACCTCGCCGCGTAGCGGCACGGCAGCCCGGCGCGCAGCCGGGCAACCGGCCCCTGGCAACCCCCTTACAGCGCCTGGGGATACGTGAAGAAGCGGTTCGGGTCGTACTGCTTCTTCAGCTTGGCCAGGCGGGTCGCCGCGTCCCCGTAGTACGCCTTGCGCCAGTCGGTCAGGGTCGGGTCCGCGTAGTTCTGGTAGGCCGCCCCGGACGCGTGGGGGCGCATGGCCTTGTGGGCCGAGGCCAGCCAGCCGCGGGCCGTCGTGCCGCTCGTGCCGGCCCGCCACGCCCCGATGTACTGGGCCAGCATCCGGGAACGGCGGTGGACGAACGCCGTGGCCGTGGGGGAGACGCGGTTGACCGCTCCGCCCAGGGCCGTGAGGGCGATGCTGCCGGTGCCGCCGCGGACCGAGGCGATCTGGGCCAGCAGCGTGCGGATGCCGGCCGCGGACAGCGAGTGGTCGAAGAAGTCCGACGCAGCGGCGTACGTCTCGCGGCCCAGCGCGCCCTTCGGGGAGCGGCCCGGGGTCGAGCCGGGCAGATGGCACTGCGCGTCCGTCGGGAACGAGGAGCAGCCGGCGTACACCTCCATCGACTCCTCGTACGAGCGGCGCTTCAGGGAGACGCTGCGGGCCGGGGCGCCGACGCGGTCGGCCAGGCGGTCGACGGCGTTCTTCAGCTCGCCGTGGGTGCCGAGGGAGAACGCCGCGACCGAGACGGTCGGTGTGCCGCCCGCGGTGTTCGCCAGGTGCAGGGACGACCAGATCTCGTCGGGCTGCGAAGGCCCCCACTCCTGCCAGGCCTTCACCACCGCGGCCGCCTTCGACCAGGGCCAGGACAGGTACGCCGAGACGCCCTGCGGGGCCGGGTGGGTCTTGAAGTGCAGTTCCGTGACCACGCCGAAGTTGCCGTTGCCGGCGCCGCGCAGCGCCCAGAAGAGGTCCTTGTTCTCCCGGGAGTCGGCCGTAATCTGTTTGCCGTCGGCGGTCACGAGGGTGGCCTGGGTGAGGCTGTCGCAGGTCAGACCGTAGGCGCGGGAGACCACGCCGTGGCCGCCGCCGAGGGTGAGGCCGGAGACGCCGACGGTGGGGCAGGAGCCGGCGGGGATGGTGACGCCCTTGGCGGCGAGGGCCCGGTAGACGTCGATGAGTTTGGCGCCGGCGCCGACCACCGCGGTGGTGCCCGAGGCCCGGACGCGGTTGAGCTTGGAGACGTCGAGTATCAGACGGCCGTCGCCGGAGGACCAGCCGCCGTAGGAGTGGCCGCCGTTGCGGATCGCCACGCGCAGGGCGTGGGCGCGGGCGTAGGCCAGGGTCGTGCGGATGTCGTCCGTGTGGGACACGTACGCGACCGCGGCGGGCTTCAGGTTGTCGAAGCGGGTGTTGTAGAGCTGCCGGGCCGCGGGCCAGCCGGCGTCGCCGGGACGGACCAGCGGGCCGTCGAGGTCGCGGGCCAGGGCTGACCAGTTCGCGGCGGCGGTTCTCGACGTGGTGGAGGTGCGCACGGCGTCGGTGGCCGTACCCGCGGAGCGCGTGCCCGACGGGGTGCAGGCGGTGGTGAAGGGGGTCGCGGCCGCGGCGATCGCCGCCGTGCCGGCTGTGAGAATCGTGCGCCGTTCCATGGGGCCTCCCGGTGGTTCCGCCCTGGGAGACGGGGTGATGGGGGGTGGGGGTTCCATGGTCCGGACACGGACGGGGCGATGTCCGCCACCGTCTCAGCCCGTCGTGTGCCGCTCGGCGTCCGTGCGCGCCTGGCTTCTCGCCCTGCGGGCCGGACCACGCCAGCCGCAGCTGCAGTGGGCCATGCAGAAACGGCCCTTCTCCATGGTCGTCGTGCGGTGTTCCGGGAGGTTGGGGGGAGGCTCCGGCCCGTCCTGCTGCGCCACACCGACCACGTTACCCAGCGCCGGTGAGGGGTTCGTACGGCGGTCGGCGCCGGACTCGCGTGACGGGGGCACAAACCCGTCGTTAACCGGAACAACGAGGGGGCCCGTGACGGACGTACCGGCTGGGGGTAGGCAGGCGATGACTGGGCGGCAGCGGGAACGGCGGCACCGGCGGACGCGAGCGGCGGTCGCCGCGGCCGTGGTCCTGGCCGGAGCGGGCCCGGCGTGCGCCGGGTGCTCCGGGGGTGACGCGGTCGCCGGGGACTCCCGCGGCGGGGATGCCGTCACCGCGTTGCGGCAGGCCGCCGACCGGCTCGTCGACGCGGGCAGCTCCAAGGCCCGTACGTCGATGGAGATGGCCGCCGGCGGGACCCGGGTGACGATCCGCGGTGCCGGGGCGTACGACTACCGCAAGCGGATGGGGCGGCTGAAGGTGATGCTGCCGCAGGATCCCGCGGGGGCCGCCGAGCGCCGGCCGATCACGGAACTGCTCGCGCCCGGTGCGCTGTTCATGAAGAACCGGGGCGCCGGGGTGCCCCCGGACAAGTGGGTGCGGGTGGACACGCGGACCCTGTCCGACGGCAACCTCGTCACCGGCGGCGCCACCGACCCGTTCACGGCTGCCGAGGTGCTGCTCGGGACGCGGACGGCGACCTACGTCGGCAGGACGGAGGTCGCGGGGACCGCGGTGCGGCACTACCGGGGGACGGCGGACCTCGCCGACGCGGCCCGGCGGGCGTCGAAGGAGAACGAGGGACCTCTGAAGGCGGCGGCCGAGGGGTTCGCCACGGCCGCGGTGCCGTTCGACGCCTACCTCGACGACGAGGGACGCATCCGCAAGGTCAGGCACCGTTTCAGCTTCCTGAACGGGCACCAGAAGAGTCCCGTCGCCGTCGCCTCGACCACGCTGCTCTACGATTTCGGGGCCTCGGTGCGCGTACGGTTGCCCAGGACCGCCGACATCTACGCGGGCAGGATCGCCGAGGAGTGACCGGCGTGAACTAGCCCGTCCGTGCCATGCGCGGTGTGTGTGCCGCTCCCTACTCTAGGAAGTCGGCAACGGCAGAGACGAGGTGATGCACGTGGCTCCGGTCGGCGGTACGGCAGTTCAGGACCACGTGGCCCTCGCCGAGATCGAGCTGTGCGGAGAGCTGATCATCGCGGCCTCGGCCGCCCGCGAGCGGCTGAGCCTGGAGAGCATCGACGAGGTGCTGAAGGTGGCCGAGGAGCGGGGCTCCTCCGCAGGCTGAAACGGTGCCCGGCTCACGTCCGCAGCATGCGGGCGATCGCCTGGGTCGCCTCCTTCACCTTCGCGTCGATCTCGTCGCCGCCCTTGACGGCAGCGTCGGCGACGCAGTGCCGCAGGTGCTCCTCCAGCAGCTGCAGGGCGAAGGACTGCAGGGCCTTGGTGGAGGCGGAGACCTGCGTGAGTATGTCGATGCAGTAGACGTCCTCGTCGACCATGCGCTGCAGGCCGCGGATCTGGCCCTCGATGCGGCGCAGGCGCTTGAGGTGTTCGTCCTTCTGCTTGTGGTACCCGTGCACACCGTGGTCGTGATCGGCCGGCGTCCCGGTGCCGGCGCTGTCGGCGGTGCCGGTGGTGACATGTGCGACATGTGTGGTGTCGGTCACGTCCGTCATCGCTTCCTCCTGGTGAGCAGTGGGCCGACATATACCCCTGGTGGGTATATGGTACCGCTCTTTACTGGGTATACGGCCCTGGGAACCGCCCCCGTGCTCATCACTGTGCCTGATGGGCGACACTGGTGGGCGGCCCGATAGCCGTGGCCGGATGATGCGCCTAGCATCGGCCTGACCGAAACCGAAGCACCCCGAGGACCCCACGTGCGCTTTCGTCTGACCCCCAGGGAGACGAGCTTCTACGACATGTTCGCCGCCTCCGCGGACAACATCGTCACGGGCTCGAAGCTCCTGATGGAACTGCTCGGGGCGGACTCGTCCGCCCGGGCCGAGATCGCAGAGCGTATGCGGGCAGCGGAACACGCAGGTGACGACGCCACGCACGCGATCTTCCATCAGCTGAACTCCTCGTTCATCACGCCGTTCGACCGCGAGGACATCTACTCCCTCGCCTCGTCGCTCGACGACATCATGGACTTCATGGAGGAGGCCGTCGACCTGGTCGTCCTCTACAACGTCGAGGAACTGCCCAAGGGCGTCGAGCAGCAGATCGAGGTACTGGCGCGCGCCGCCGAACTGACGGCCGAGGCGATGCCGCACCTGCGGACCATGGAGAACCTCACCGAGTACTGGATCGAGGTCAACCGGCTGGAGAACCAGGCCGACCAGATCCACCGCAAGCTGCTGGCGCACCTCTTCAACGGCAAGTTCGACGCCATGGAGGTCCTGAAGCTCAAGCAGATCGTGGACGTCCTGGAGGAAGCGGCGGACGCGTTCGAGCACGTGGCGAACACGGTGGAGACCATCGCCGTCAAGGAGTCCTGAGCCCTTCATGGACACCTTCGCTCTGGTCGTGACCATCGCGGTCGCGCTCTTCTTCACGTACACCAACGGCTTCCACGATTCCGCGAACGCGATCGCCACGTCCGTCTCGACGCGGGCGCTGACGCCGAAGGCCGCGCTGGCCATGGCCGCGGTGATGAACCTCGCCGGTGCGTTCATGGGCTCCGGGGTCGCCAAGACCGTCAGTGAGGGGCTGATCCAGACGCCGACCGGCTCGAAGGGGATGGGCATCCTCTTCGCCGCGCTGGTGGGCGCGATCGTCTGGAACCTCATCACCTGGTACTTCGGCCTGCCCTCCTCCTCGTCCCACGCGCTGTTCGGTGGCATGGTCGGGGCGGCGCTGGCCGGCGGCACGACCGTCTACTGGAGCGGGGTGCTGGAGAAGGTCGTCATCCCCATGTTCATCTCCCCGGTGGTCGGTCTGCTGGCCGGTTACCTGGTGATGACCGCGATCCTGTGGATCTTCCGCAAGGCCAACCCGCACAAGGCCAAGAGGGGTTTCCGCATAGCGCAGACCGTCTCGGCGGCCGGCATGGCGCTGGGTCACGGTCTGCAGGACGCGCAGAAGACGATGGGCATCGTGGTGATGGCGCTGGTCATCGCCGATGTCGAGGACTACGGCGATCCGATCCCGGTGTGGGTCAAGATCGCCTGTGCGGTGATGCTGTCGCTGGGCACCTACGCCGGTGGCTGGCGAATCATGCGGACGCTGGGCCGGAAGATCATCGAGCTGGACCCGCCGCAGGGCTTCGCGGCGGAGACGACCGGCGCGTCGATCATGTTCACCACGGCGTTCCTGTTCAAGGCGCCGATCTCCACGACCCACGTCATCACGTCCGCGATCATGGGCGTCGGGGCGACGAAGCGCGTCAACGCCGTGCGCTGGGGCGTCGCCAAGAACATCATCCTGGGATGGTTCATCACGATGCCGGCCGCCGCGATCGTGGCCGCGGCGTCCTTCGGGATCGTGAATCTGGCGTTCCTGTAGCGCGCCGGACGCAGACGAGAGGGCCCGCCCCTGGGAGAGGGGCGGGCCCTTTTTCGGCCTCGCGGTGGCACCGCCATGCAGCACCGCGAGGAGTCGGGGGGGTGCGGCTCAGCCGAAGCGGCCGGAGATGTAGTCCTCCGTGGCCTGCACCGACGGGTTGGAGAAGATGCGCTCCGTGTCGTCGATCTCGATGAGCTTGCCGGGCTGGCCGACGGCCGCGAGGTTGAAGAACGCCGTGCGGTCGGAGACGCGGGCCGCCTGCTGCATGTTGTGCGTCACGATGACGATCGTGAAGCGCTCCTTGAGCTCACCGATCAGGTCCTCGATGGCGAGCGTGGAGATGGGATCGAGCGCCGAGCAGGGCTCGTCCATGAGCAGGACGTTCGGCTCGACCGCGATCGCCCGGGCGATGCACAGACGCTGCTGCTGACCGCCGGAGAGGCCCGAGCCGGGCTTGTTCAGGCGGTCCTTGACCTCGTTCCAGAGGTTCGCGCCCTTCAGGGAGCGCTCGACGATGTCGGTGAGTTCGCTCTTCTTGTAGTTGCCGTTCAGCCGCAGGCCCGCCGCGACGTTGTCGAAGATCGACATCGTGGGGAACGGGTTCGGACGCTGGAACACCATGCCGACCTCGCGGCGGACCGACACCGGGTCGATGCCGGTGCCGTAGAGGTCCTCGTCGTCGAGGAGCACCTTGCCCTCGACCCGGCCGCCCGAGGTGACCTCGTGCATGCGGTTGAGCGTGCGCAGGAACGTCGACTTGCCGCAGCCGGACGGGCCGATGAACGCCGTCACCGAGCGCGGCTCGACGGTCATCGAGATGTCCTCGATCGCCTTGTGGGAGCCGTAGAAGGCGGTCAGTCCGCTCACGTCGATTCGCTTGGCCATGACTACTTCACTTCCAAAAAGTCTGGGGGGTCGCTGTGGCCCCGGGCGGCGGTAGCCGCAGGTTGTCGCGTCAGCGACCGGTCTTCGGGGCCTTCCAGCGGGCGATACCGCGGGCCACCAGGTTCAGGAGCATCACGAAGGCGATCAGGGTGAGCGAGGCCGCCCAGGCGCGGTCGTACGCCGCTCCGGAGCCCGCGCTGTTCGCGTACTGCTGGTAGATGTACAGCGGCAGCGAGGCCTGCGCCCCCTCGAAGGGGTTGGCGTTGATGAACGCATTGCCCCACACCAGCAGCAGGACCGGGGCGGTCTCACCGGTGATGCGGGCGATCGAGAGCATGATGCCCGTGGTGATGCCGCCGATGGAGGTCGGCAGGACCACCTTCAGGATGGTGCGCCACTTGGGGACGCCGAGCGCCAGGGAGGCCTCGCGCAGCTCGTTCGGGACGAGCTTGAGCATCTCCTCCGTGGAGCGGACGACGACCGGCATCATCAGGATGGCCAGGGCCAGCGAGCCGGCGAAGCCGAAGGGCTGCATGTCGAACATCAGCATGAGGCTGAGGATGAACAGACCCGCGACGATCGACGGGATGCCCGTCATGACGTCGACGAAGAACGTGATGGCCTTGGAGAGCCTGCCCCGGCCGTACTCGACGAGGTAGATCGCGGTGAGCACGCCGACCGGCGCCGCGATCACCGTGGCGAGTCCGACCTGCTCCAGGGTGCCGAGGATGGCGTGGTAGATGCCGCCGCCGGGCTCGGTGTCGGCGACGACGCCCATGGAGTGCGTCAGGAAGTAGACGTCGAGGACCTTCACGCCGCGCGCGACGGTCGACCAGACCAGGGAGGCCAGCGGGACGACGGCGAGCAGGAAGGCGACCCAGACCAGGGAGGTCGCGATGCGGTCCTTCGCCTGCCGCTTGCCCTCCACGCCCGCGGCGATGGCGTACGTGCCGACGACGTAGAGGATCGCGGCGATCAGGCCCCACTGGACGCGGCTGTGCAGGCCGCCGACGAGGCCGATGCCGATCGCGAGGGCGATCGAGCCGGCGGCGATGGCGTAGGGGGACCACTTGGGCAGACGGGCGCCGCGCAGGGTGCCGGGGCCCTTGGGGGTGATGGTCGCGGTGCTCATGCGTTGGCCCCCGAGTACTCCTTGCGGCGGGCGATGATCGCGCGGGCCGCGCCGTTGACCAGCAGGGTGATGACGAACAGGACCAGACCGGAGGCGATCAGCGCGTCGCGGCCGAACTCGGTGGCCTCGCCGAACTTGCTGGCGATGTTCTGGGCGAACGTGCCGCCGCCCGGGTCGAGCAGGCTGGCCTGGATGTCGAAGGTCGGGGAGAGCACGGTGGCGACGGCCATGGTCTCGCCGAGGGCGCGGCCGAGGCCGAGCATCGAGGCGGAGATGACACCGGAGCGGCCGAAGGGCAGGACCGCCATGCGGATCACTTCCCAGCGGGTGGCGCCGAGCGCCAGGGCTGCCTCCTCGTGCATCTGCGGGACCTGGCGGAAGACCTCGCGGCTCACGTTGGTGATGATCGGCAGGATCATGATCGCGAGCAGGATGCCGACGGTCAGCATCGAGCGGGGGGCGCCGCCCTCCCACGAGAAGATTCCGGTCCAGCCGAAGTAGTCGTTCAGCCAGCCGAAGAGGCCGGTCATGTGCGGCACCAGGACGAGTGCGCCCCACAGGCCGTAGACGATGGACGGTACGGCGGCGAGCAGGTCGATCACGTACGCGATGGGGCCGCGGATCCGGCGCGGGGCGTAGTGGGTGAGGAACAGCGCGATGGCGACGGCGACCGGGACCGCGATGACCATGGCGACGATCGAGGAGACGACCGTGCCGAAGGCCAGGACGGCGATGCCGAAGTTCGGCGGGACGAGGTTGGTGTCCCACTGGAAGGTCGTGAGGAAGTTGCCCTGGTCCTTGCTGATGGCGAGGGAGGCGCGGTAGGTGAGGAAGACCGCGATCGCGGCCATGATCACCAGCAGCAGGATGCCCGAGCCGCGGGAGAGGCCGAGGAAGATCCGGTCTCCGGGACGGGTGGCCCCGCGCGCGGCGCGCTTGTCGGTGGTCGGCTGCGGAGCGGGGGGAGGTGCGTCGGTTATCTGTGTGGGTGTGCCCATCGGGTTCTCCGGTCTGCGGAGCCGTACGCGGGGTACGGCCACTGGCGGCGGTGCACCGGACGGTGCGGCCCGGTCCCGGGGAGGGGGCCGGGCCGCACGCGGGTCAGCTCAGGCCCTCGATGGTGGTGCGGACCTGGGAGATGATGTCGGCGGGGATCGGCGCGTAGTCGTTCTCCGAGAGGACCTTCTGGCCGTCCTCGGAGGCGATGTAGCGCAGGAACGCCTTGGTGCCGGGCAGGGTGTCGGACTTGTTGCCCTTGTCGCAGACGATCTCGTACGTGACGAGGACCATCGGGTAGGCGCCCTCGGCCTTGGTGCCGTAGTTCAGCTCCAGGGAGAGGTCCTTGCCCGTGCCGACGACCTTGGCCTCGGAGATCGCCTTGGTGGCGTTCTCGACCGTGGCCTTGACCGGCTGGGCGGCGCCCGTGTCCAGGTCGACCGTCTTCAGGCCGTCCTTGGCGTACGACAGCTCGAAGTAGCCGATGGCGCCGTTGGTCTGCTTCACCTGCTGGGCGACACCGGAGGAGCCGGAGGCGGACTGGCCGCCCTTGGCCTGCCAGGTCTTGCCGCCGTCGTAGGGCCAGTCGCCCTTGGCGGTGGCGATCAGGTACTTGGTGAAGTTGTCCGTGGTGCCGGAGTCGTCCGAGCGGTGGAACGCCTGGATCTTGAGGTCCGGGAGCTTCGCGTCGGGGTTCAGCTTCTTGATCGCCGCGTCGTTCCAGTTGGTGATCTTGCCGTTGAAGATCTTCGCCAGGGTCGGGGCGTCCAGGACGAGGTTGTCCACGCCGTTGACGTTGTAGCCGACCGCGATCGGGCCGCCGACCATTGGCAGGTCGATGCCCTGGCCGCCGTTGCAGACCTTCTTGGAGGCGACGACCTCGTCGGGCTTCAGTGCCGAGTCGGAGCCGGCGAAGGCGACCTGGCCCTGGGTGAACGCGGTGACGCCGGCCCCGGAGCCGCCGCCCTTGTAGTTGATCTGGAGGCCCTGGCAGGCCGCGGTGAACTGCTTCACCCAGGCGTCGATCGCGTTCTTCTGCGCGGACGAGCCGTCGGCGAGCAGCTGGCCCTTGGCGTCGTCGCACTTGACGTTGCTCGGCGCGGCGGCGTTCGAGGAACCGCCGCCGTTGCTGTTGCCGCCGGTGTCGTCGGAGCCGCACGCCGTGAGGGCCAGGGCGCCGGAGACGGCGAGAGCACCGAGAGCGAGGGCCCGCCGGTTCATGCGCTGAAGCTTCACTTGAGTTCCTTCCGGGAGCCGCCGTCCTGATCGGCGGCGTGCGAAGTCTGAGTGACGCGGACGCGTTCGCGCCCTGTGGGCGCGGCTCACGTCGGTAAGGCCGAAATTAGGCAGATCAGGTGAAGCCGCCGATGGCCGCACATGAACGAGGGGTGAACCCCTGCATAAGGCCTGGTTAGGTCACGGAATGCTCACGGGGAGAGAACGACGGCGTTCCGCTTCAGGGATGAAGCGGGACCGTTCGGTCAGCCGGTCGTGCGGGGCAGGTGCAGCACGGCGAGCAACTCGTCGACCAGGGGCCGGTCGTGGGGCTGGGTGAGACGGTCGTGGGCGGCGGCGGGCGCCAGCCACAGGACCCGATCCACCTCGTCCGTCGGCACGAACGCGCAGCTCACCGCCTCGGCGGCCCAGTAGCGGACCTGCTTGGGCCGACCACCCGCGAGATACCGCTGGGTGGACAGCTCGGGACCCGGCACGGCCTGGCAGCCCGTCTCCTCCGCCACCTCGCGCAGCGCTCCGGCGAGTGGCTCCTCGCCGCGCTTCAGTTTCCCCTTCGGCCACGACCAGTCGTCGTATTTCGGCCGGTGGATGAGGCAGAGCTCCGCCTCGCCGGTGGCCGGGGACGGGCGCCACAGGACGCAGCCCGCCGCCTGGACCGTGGTGTCCTTGGGGGTGTTCACCGGGTCTCACCGCCTCCTGGTGCCGGGCCTGGTCATGACACGCCCACGGGCTCCTTCTGCCAGGCCTGCTGGAACGCGAAGCGCGCCGCCTCCACCTCGTGCCGCTGGTCGGCGTGGAGCACGCCGAGGGCGTAGGCCGTGGCCGGGGCGATGCGCGGGGTACGGGCCGCCTGGGCCGCCGCTGCCGCCGCCTCCGAGGCGTCGCGGTGCAGGTTGAGGGCCTGGCCCGCGGAGAGCAGGCGCAGGTCCACCACGGCGTTGCCCTTGGGCCCGCTGACGGCCTCGCGGGCGTAGCGGTGCAGACGCAGCAGCAGCCTGACCTGGTGCCACGGGGCGTCCTGCGGGTGCGGGACCGTGTCCGGGGACAGGCCGTGGACGAGTGCCGTGGCGTTGTACGGGTTTCCCGCGGTGACCAGCGGCAGGGAGCTCACGGCGTCCGCGAGACGGTCCTGGGCGGCGGCGGCCAGGGGACGCAGGTCGGTGGTGCCGGCGGCCTCGGTCAGGGGAACCTCGCTGGCCAGGACCGCGACCTTGTCCGCGACGGCGTGGAAGCGGCTGCTGCCCAGGGCTTGCAGGGCCGTGGAGTGGGCCCGGGTGCGGGCGAGGGTGAGCTGGCGGTCGAGCAGGGCGCCGGCCTTGGCCGCTCCCACGGTCAGGTTGCCGCGTTCCGGTGCCGAGGCCGAGGCCGAGGCTGAGGCCGGGGCGGTGCGCAGCCCGGTGTCCCCCGGTGCCGCCTTGCGGGGCACGGGCGGCGCGCCGGTGGTACTGCCACCGGCAGTCGGGGCGGCCGCCCGGGACGGGAGGGCCGAAGAGCCCGACAGGCGGTGCAGGGCCGTCAGCAGGCGTTCCAGCCGGGCCGTGTACGCGTGTTCCATGGCCAACGTCCCCGACACCCAAGCCAGTTCGGGGCGCATGGCCTCGCACCAGTCCGCGTCGAGGAGGGACTGGAACGAGTGCAGGCTGGCGCTGATGCGCCGGGCCGAGCGGCGCAGGGCGCGTGCCGCCTCGGCCGAGCCTTCCGAGCCGCTCGCCCCCGACCCCGTCTCCCGGTGCAGGCGCAGCGCCCGGAGGAACTCCGTCGCCTGGGCCCGCAGATAGCCCGCGAGGGCGTCTCCCGTGGGGGCGGGCCCGACGTGCCTGGACCGGGGGTCCGTCGGGTCAAGGTGTCGCTGTGCCACGCCGGCGCCTCCGGGCGTCTATGAGCATCTCCTGGACGTTGCGCAGGGGCTGTCCGTCCGCGTCGGTCGCGTGCCGGGTCCAGTCGCCGTCCGGGCCGAGGTGCCAGGAGGCGGTGGAGTCGGACATGCCGGTCTCCAGCAGCCGGTTCAGGGCAGCCCGGTGGGCCGGGTCGGTCACCCGGACCAGGGCTTCTATCCGGCGGTCGAGGTTGCGGTGCATCATGTCGGCGCTGCCGAACCACACCTCGGGCTCGCCGCCGTTGCCGAAGGCGAACACCCGGGAGTGTTCGAGGAAACGGCCGAGGATCGAGCGGACCCGGATGTTCTCCGACAGGCCCGTCACGCCGGGGCGCACCGCGCAGATGCCGCGCACCCAGATGTCCACCGGCACGCCCGCCTGGGCCGCGCGGTAGCAGGCGTCGATGACGGCTTCGTCGACCATCGAGTTGACCTTGATGCGGACGTACGCGGGCCGTCCCGCGCGGTGGTGCTGGATCTCCTTGGTGATCCGCGAGACCAGGCCGTCGCGCAGCGACTTGGGGGCGACGAGCAGACGACGGTAGGTCTCCCGGCGCGAGTAGCCGGACAGGCGGTTGAAGAGGTCCGAGAGGTCCGCGCCGACCTGCGGGTCGGCCGTGAGCAGGCCGAGGTCCTCGTAGAGACGGGCCGTCTTGGGGTGGTAGTTGCCGGTGCCGACGTGGCTGTAGCGGCGCAGCGTCTCGCCCTCCTGGCGGACCACCAGCGACAGCTTGCAGTGGGTCTTCAGCCCGACCAGGCCGTAGACCACGTGGCAGCCGGCCTCCTCCAGCTTGCGCGCCCACTTGATGTTGGCGTGCTCGTCGAAGCGGGCCTTGATCTCCACCAGGACCAGGACCTGCTTGCCGGTCTCGGCGGCCTCGATGAGCGCGTCGACTATCGGGGAGTCGCCCGAAGTCCGGTACAGGGTCTGCTTGATGGCGAGGACGTCCGGGTCTCCGGCGGCCTGCTCCAGGAAGGCCTGGACGGACGTGGAGAACGAGTCGTACGGGTGGTGCAGCAGGACGTCCCGTTCGCGCAGCGCGGCGAAGATGTCCGGCGCGGACGCCGACTCGACCTCGGCGAGGTCGCGGTGGGTGCCGGCGACGAACTTGCGGTACTTGAGTTCCGGCCGGTCCAGGGAGGCGATGCGGAACAGGCCGGTGAGGTCCAGCGGGCCGGGCAGCGGATAGACCTCGGCCTCGCTGATCTTCAGCTCGCGCACCAGCAGGTCCAGGACCTCGCGGTCGATGGACTCCTCGACCTCCAGGCGCACCGGCGGCCCGAACCGGCGCCGCATGAGCTCCTTCTCCAGCGCCTGGAGGAGGTTCTCGGCGTCGTCCTCCTCCACCTCCAGGTCCTCGTTGCGGGTGAGGCGGAAGGCGTGGTGCTCCAGGACCTCCATGCCCGGGAACAGCTCTTCCAGGTGGGCGGCGATGACGTCCTCGATGGGGACGTAACGGCCCGGCGAGCTCTCCAGGAACCTGGACAGCAGTGGCGGCACCTTCACCCGGGCGAAGTGCTTGTGGCCGGTGACCGGGTTGCGCACCACGACGGCCAGGTTCAGGGACAGGCCGGAGATGTACGGGAAGGGGTGCGCCGGGTCGACCGCCAGCGGGGTCAGCACGGGGAAGATCTGGTGCCGGAACAGGGTGAACAGGCGGGCCTGCTCCTTCTCCTGCAGTTCGTTCCAGCGGACCAGGTGGATGCCCTCCTCCGCGAGTGCGGGGGCGACGTCCTCGTGGTAGCAGGCGGCGTGCCGGGCCATGAGCTCGCGGGAGCGGGCCCAGATCATCTCCAGCACCTCGCGCGGCTGGAGGCCGGAGGCGGAGCGGGTGGCCACGCCGGTGGCGATACGGCGCTTCAGTCCGGCCACCCGGACCATGAAGAACTCGTCCAGGTTGCTGGCGAAGATCGCGAGGAAGTTGGCCCGCTCCAGCAGGGGCGTGTCGGGGTCCTCGGCGAGTTCGAGCACCCGCTCGTTGAACGCGAGCCAGCTGCGCTCCCGGTCGAGGAACCGGCCCTGGGGCAGTTCGGCGCCGTCGGCCTGCGACTCCTCGTAGGCGTCGAGGTCGGCGTCGATGTCGGGTTCCAGATCGGAGACGGTTGCCGCGACCGTGTGCGGGCGGTGGGCTGCGATGGAGCCCACGGAGGGCTGCGCGTTGGGATTGCTGCTGTGGCCCGCAGAGCCTCCACCACGGGCGGTGGTGGGAGACGGGTGGCCTTGTGCCTGGGTGTTCGGCTGGCTCATGGACCCATTCTTCCGCGCCGCGAGCATCACGGGCGCGTCGGACAGCTCGGGCGGGAGCGGAGGTGCCACATGAGTGCTCCCGTTTCCCTCGGGACCCTCACGGGGCGGGGGAGGCTCGGGCACGGCGGGATTCATTGGCCGAGCTTCGCAAGCTCGTCTGAATCGATGGTTACGGAGACATGACGTGCGGGACACCGGGGGGCGGACCGCGGGCGTCCACAGGCCGGGTGGAAGGCCGGGTCTGCCGCCCACAGGCTGTGGACACCGCTCGGCGCGACGCCACGCCACCGGCCGGGACGTGTCCGCGCACCGGCGTCGGTGTGTACGGTCCGCGCGTCCATCCCCCCGTGGAAGGACGCGCGGACCGGGCTCAGGGGAGGCGGCGGGACAGGACGAGGAAGGCGGCGGCCGTCGCGGCGGCGGCCACGGCCAGCAGGAGGCCGGTTTCCACGTACTGCAGCGGCCAGAAGTGCGACTCGGGGTGGAAGGTCGCGCGGGTGAGCGTCACGCCGTGCCGGGGAGCGTCCTGCCAGGCGACCTGGAACGCGGAGCGGGGCAGCTCGAGGGTGCCGGCCTCGGTGCGGGTCACGGCCGGCCAGAGGTCCTCGCGGTGGCGCTCCAGGAGGCTGTGCACGAGCAGCGCGGCGGCGAGGGCGACACCCGTGGCGGGCAGGGCCCGGCGCCACACCAGGCCGGCGAGGGCCCCCAGGGCGAGGCCGGCCAGGGCGTAGGCCACGGCCACCGGGCCCGTCGACACGAACGCGTCGGGGTAGTACCAGTCGCCGACGAGGTCGGGATCGCCGTCCCCGCGCGCCCAGCGGTTCAGCAGGACGAGCGTGCCGGTGCCGGCGGTGAGCAGGGCGGCCGGGGCGGCCAGTTTCACGGCCAGCCAGCGCAGGGGGCCGACCGACTGGGTCCAGGCCAGCCCGGCGGTGCCGCTCTCCAGTTCGCGGCCGACCAGGGCGCCGCCCGCCCAGGCGGCCACGGGGAACATCACCCAGGACAGGGCGGTGGCGAGTACGGCGATGCCGTTCGCGTACGTCTCGTCGGCGCTGATCGCCTCGACCGCCGCGCAGGAGGGGAGCCGGTCGGTGGGGGGAGTGGCGCAGGCGCTCATGCCGGCCCTTGCCTCGTCCCCGAGGGCGTGCAGCAGGATCAGGGCGGCCGTCGCGGCGGCCAGGGCCGCCAGCGACAGGACGAGGGCCGTGCGGTGGGTCCGGGCGACCGCCCGGAGCAGGCCGCCCCGATGGGGGCCGGGCCGGGTGGCGGGTTTGGCGGGCACTGTGTCGAGGGCGGTCATACGGCGGCTCCCGTGCGGCGGCGCAGCAGGACGAAGGCGGTCGCGGCCGCCAGGGCGGCGACGGTGAGGAGGAGCCCGGTCTCCATGAGCTGGAGGGGCCAGAAGTGGGACGCCGGGTGGTAGTCGGCGTAGTAGTGGGTGATGCCGGTCCTGGCCTCGCAGCCGGGCTCGCCCGAGCACGCCGGGATCGGGACGCGGGCACCGGAGGCGGACAGGGCACCGGTCTCGACGATCATGCTGTCGGAGCCGGCGGTGCCCTCGTCCAGGCCCCTCACGACCGTCTTCACCGGCCACAGGTGCGGGCGCAGCTCGTCGATGACGTAGACGAGTGACACCACGGCCAGGACCGCGACGCCCAGGGCGGGCAGCGTCCGGCGCAGCAGCAACCCGACCAGGACGCCGAGGGCCAGGGCGGCGAGGGCCTGGGCGGCGGCGATGGTGCCGTTGATCTCGAAGGTGCCGTCGTCGTACCAGGCGCGCCAGCTCATGACGCCGAGCGGGGCACGGTCCGACGACCACAGCATGCGATGCAGCAGCGTCAGCGTGAGCGTGCCCGCCACCAGCAGCAGGGCCGGGACCGCGAGCTTGGCGGTCAGCCAGCGCAGGGGGCCCACCGACTGGGTCCAGGCGAGCTGAGCGGTGCCGTTCTCCAGCTCGCGGCCGATGAGGGCGCCGCCCGCCCAGGCCCCGATGAGTAGCGGGAGGAGCCTGACGAGGCCGATGCCGACCGCCACGGCCGTCTGGTAACGGCTGCTCGCGGGGCCGGGGATGTCGCAGCCCAGGTTCGGGCGGGACAGGTCGCAGCCCGTGTCCGCGTACTCGGTCCAGGCGGCGTCCGCACCCGGGCCCATCGCCCACAGCAGCGCCCCGGCGGCCACCACCACCAGCCCCAGCCAGAACAGCAGCGCCGAGCGGTGCAGCCGGAGCATGGCCAGGACCAGGCCGCGCGACGGTGAGGTGCGCCCGGGGACGGCTGGTGTCGCCATGGTGTCGAGGGCGGTCATACGGCGGCCTGCCGCGCGTCGAGCAGCAGCGGTGGGGCGTCGGGGGCGCGCAGGTGGGCCAGGACCACTTCCTCCAGGGACGGGCGGTCGCCGTGGAGTCCGTCGCCGAGGGGGCCCGCGGGCCGGACCAGGGCGGTCAGCTGGCGGCCCGTGGTGCGGGACTCGACCACCGTGTGCGGGTCGAGGGCGGCACCCGCGCGGCCCGTGACCAGGGTGTGCGCGGCGAGCAGCTCGTCGAGCGGCCCGGCGAGCCGGACCCGGCCGGAGCCGAGCAGCAGCAGGTGGTCGCAGGAACCCTCCAGTTCCGCGACGACGTGCGAGGACATGACAACCGTGGTGCCGTGTTCGGCGGCGTCGGCCATGAGCGTGGCCGTCAGCTGGTGCCGGGCGAGCGGATCGAGGTCGGCCATCGGCTCGTCCAGGAGCAGCAGTTCGGGGCGCTTGCCGAGGGCCAGGGCGAGGGCGACGCGGGTGCGCTGGCCGCCGGAGAGCGACCGGATCTTCGTGTCGGGGTCGAGGTCGCCCTCCGCGACGATCCGCTCGGCCGTGCGGGCGTCCCAGCGGCGGGGGTTGAGGTCGCGGCCCAGTCGCAGGGTCCCGGCGATGGTGAGCTGGGGGTACAGGGGCTTGTTCTGGGCGACGTGGGCGAGGCGCGCGCGGGCCGCGGCCGGGGTCGTGCCGAGCACGGTGACGGTGCCCTCGGTGGGGCGCAGCAGCCCGGCCGCCAGGGCGAGCAGGGTGGACTTGCCGGCGCCGTTGGGGCCGGTGAGGGCGCAGACGCGGCCCGCGGGGAGCCGGAATGCGCAGCCGTCCAGGGCCGGGGCGCGGCGTCGCCCGAACCTCCTGCCCAGGCCCGCCGCCTCGATGGCGGTGTCGGTCATGCGTCCCCCTTGAAGTCGGCGAAGTGCGCGTCGAGTACGGAAGTGAAGAGGGCGGCCACGTCCTCGCGCTCCAGGCCGGCCTCGCGGGCCCGGGCCGCCCAGGCGTCCAGGTCGGCGCGGAGCGGGGAGTCGGCGGGGGCGGTGCTCAGGGACTTGCGGACGAACGTGCCCAGCCCGCGGCGGGCCTCGACCAGCCCCTCGCGTTCCAGCTCCCGGTAGGCCTTGAGGACCGTGTTCGGGTTGATGGCGGTGGCCTCCACGACCTCACGGGCCGTCGGGAGCTTGTCCCCCGGCTCCAGCAGGCCGAGCCGCAGAGCCTGTTTGGTCTGCTGGACGATCTGGACGTAGGTGGCCACGCCGCTGCGCCGGTCGATGCGGTACTCGACCACTGCTTGAACCACCCTTTCACTAATTGAGTAGTGAAAGGGTGGTGGAAGGGGGGCCGGAAAGTCAAGCGCGGTTACCCTGCCCCTCGTGGACCTCAAAGCCGTACGGGCCTTCGTCGCGATCGCCGACTCCGGGCAGTTCCAGCGGGCGGCCGCGGATCTGGGCCTCACCCAGCAGGCAGTCTCCAAGCGGATCGCCGCGCTGGAGAAGGACCTCGGGGTGCGGCTGCTGGTGCGTACGCCGCGCGGGGCTGAGCCCACCATCGACGGGCAGGCCCTGCTGCCGCACGCCCGGGCCCTGCTCCGGGCCGAGGAGCGGGCAACGGCCGCCGTGCGCCCCGGAAGCCGGGCGCTGCGGGTCGACGTCGTCGGACGCCGGGCCGCCCCCGGCGGGCTGGTGCAGGACTTCCACCGGGCGCACCCGGAGATCCCGCTGGACGTCGTCACGCTCTTCGACGTGGACACGGCCGTGACCGCCCTGCGCGACGGGGCCGTCGACGCCACCTTCCGCGCCGTCACCATGCCCGGACACCCACTCCCCGACGGCATCGCCGCGCTGCCGGTCCTGGACGAGCCGATGCACCTGTGCGTCGGCCCCGGCCACGCCTTCGCCCGGGCCCCCTGGGTGACGCCGGAGCAGCTCGCCGGGCACCGCGTCTGGATGCCGGGCAACGCGCCCGGGACCGAGTGGCACGCGTACTACGAGGCGCTGGCCGCCGAGTTCGGGCCGGCCGTCGACACCATCGGACCCAACTTCGGCCTCGAGGCTCTCCTCGACACCATCGCGGGATCCCCGGCCCTGGCGACCTTCCTCAGCGAACGGACCCCGCACGTCTGGCCCGTGGGCCACGACCTGCGGCTCCCCCTGCGTGACCCCACGCCGGTCTATCCGCACTCCCTGCTGTGGCGCGCGGACAACCCGCATCCCGGTCTGACGGCACTGCGCGAACATCTGACGGCGACCCGCCCGCGACCGCCGGAGGGTGACCTCTGGCGGCCGTCTTGGGCGAACCCGGCGCCTAGGGAGTGTCGAGCCGCTTCTCCAACAGCGTGAAGGACTTGGGCGGTCCGCCCGGCTGCGGCTTGCCCGCCTTGTGGCCCACCACCCGGTAACCGGCCTCCGCGTAATAGGCGTTGAGCGGTGCGTTGCCCGCCAGGCAGTCCAGCCGCACCCTGGTCCGCCCCGCCTCGGCCACACGGCGTTCCGCGGCTGTCAGCAGCAGCCGCCCCGTGCCGGGCGCGGCGGCGGTCCGGTCCACCATCAGCCGGTGCACGTACCCGGCCACGGGCGGCTGCGCGCCCCAGGCGTCCTCGTCCTCCCACCACAGCTCCCAGGCCCCGACCGGACGCCCCCCGGCCTCCGCCAGCCAGACCTCGCCCCGGGTCATGATCCGGCGGAAGTGGTCCTCGTCCAGCTCCCCCGGCCGCCACTGCCCGGTGATGCCACGGGCCAGCATCCAGCGGGCGGCGTCGTCGCGGAGGCGGACGAGGGCGGCGAGGTCGGACTCGGCGGCGGGCCGGACACGCGGGCCGGTCGTCGACGGCACGGCTCAAGTCTCCGTCCGGTACATCAGGTCCACCTCGTGCGTGGTGAACCCCAGCCGCTCGTACACCGACACCGCCGCCTTGTTGTCGGCGTCGACGTACAGCATCGCCGTGGGCAGCCCCTGCCCCGCGAGATGCCGCAGCCCGATCGTGGTCAGGGACTTGCCGAGCCCGCCGCCCTGCGCGCCGGGGCCGACGCCGAGCACGTACACCTCGCCCAGGCCCTCCTCGGCGTGCACCTTCGTCCAGTGGAAGCCGACCAGTTCGTCGCCGCGGAAGGCCAGGAAGAAGCCCGCCGGGTCGAACCACGGCTCGGCCTTGCGGTCGTCGAGGTCGCGCTGGGTGAGGGAGCCCTGCTCGGGATGGTGGGCGAAGGCGGCCGCGTTCACCGCCAGCCAGGCCGCGTCGTCCTCGCCGGGGACGAACGTACGGACCGTGACGCCCTCGGGGAGCACCGGCTCGGGTGCGTCGAAGTCGGTCAACGGCCTTCTCATCTGCCGCAGTTCACGGAAGAGGGTCAGGCCGAGGACCTGCGCGAGGTGCCGGGCGGCGGAGTGCCCGCCGTGTGCCCACACCCGCAGCCGCTTGCCGGAGGCGGCCAGCAGGGCGGAGCCGAGTGCCCGCCCGTGCCCGTGCCCGCGGTGCCCGGGATGCACGACCAGCTCGGCGGCCGGCGGCTCCACCAGGTCCGTGTCCTCCAGCTGGGCATAACCGACAAGTTCCCCGCCGGCGGTCAGCAGCAGATGGGACACGCCCTCCCGCTCCCCGCCGCGCAGCTGCAACCGGCCCTGTTCGGACACCGCCTGCTGTCCGTCGGTCCGGGCCGCCTCGTCGAGCAGCCCGAGCACGGCCTCGGTCTGCTCCGCGGAGAGCGCGGCAAGGGTCTCGATCGAGCGGGGGCGGCCTGGCCTCACGGTGTCGTCGCTGGTCATGCGTACGAGGGTACGGGGCACCACCGGCAAATCGGCGGCAAAGAAGCAACCAGGTCGTAACCACGAAAGGCCTGTCGCGCTACGCGCGTTGACTCTAGGCTGCGCCGGACGGCAACACCGTCCGAGCACAACTGAAAGCACACCCACAGGGGGGCGAATGCCAGCCACTTCACCGGCGCACTCGGAGCGCCGCAAACGTCGTACGAACCGTTTGGTCGCTCTCGCCGCCGGTGTCGTCACCGTCGGCGCGCTGGCCGCCGCGGGGTTGCCCGGGTCGGCGACCGCCGGGGAGGAGCACCGCGCGGGCGGGTACTGGCCCGGCCGCTACCAGGACGTCCAGCTGCTGTCCTTCAACGACCTGCACGGCAACCTGGAGCCGCCCGCCGGTTCCTCCGGCCGGGTCACCGAAACCCAGCCCGACGGCACGACGAAGACCATCGACGCGGGTGGCGCCGAGTACCTCGCCACGCACCTGCGGCAGGCCCGCAAGGGCGAGAAGTACTCCATCACCGCGGCCGGCGGCGACATGGTCGGCGCCTCCCCGCTGATCTCCGGGCTCTTCCACGACGAGCCCACCATCGAGGCGCTGAACAAGCTCGACCTCGACGTCACCTCCGTCGGCAACCACGAGTTCGACGAGGGCGCCAAGGAGCTGGGCCGGCTGCAGAACGGCGGCTGCCACCCGAAGGACGGCTGCTACACGGACAAGAAGTTCAAGGGCGCCGACTTCCCCTACCTGGCCGCCAACGTCCTCGACGAGAAGACGAAGAAGCCGATCCTCAAGCCCTACTGGGTGTGGAAGAAGAACGGCGTCAAGGTCGGCTTCATCGGAGTGACCCTGGAGGGCACCCCGGACATCGTCTCCGCCGAGGGCGTCAAGGGCCTGTCCTTCAAGGACGAGGTCGAGACGATCAACAAGTACGCCAAGGTGCTGCAGAAGCAGGGCGTGAAGTCGATCGTCGCGCTCATCCACGAGGGCGGCTTCCCGGCGTCGACGTCGTACAACTACGACTGTGACTCCCCGGGTGCGGGCGACGGCGTCTCCGGCCCGATCGTCGACATCGCCAAGAACGTCACGCCGCAGGTGGACGCGCTGGTCACGGGCCACACCCACAACGCGTACGTGTGCAGCATCGCCGACCCGGCGGGCAAGCCCCGTATGGTCACCTCGGCCGCGTCGTTCGGCCGCCTCTACACCGACACCACGCTGACCTACGACCGCAAGACCGGCGACATCGCCCGCACGGCGGTGAAGTCCGCGAACCGCGTGGTCACCCGGGACGTCCCCAAGGCGCCCGACATGACCGAGCTGATCGGCAAGTGGAACACGCTGGCCGCGCCCATCGGCAACAAGCCGATCGGTTACATCTCCGGCGACATCGGCAACACCGGCAGCGAGTCCCCGCTCGGCGACCTCATCGCCGACGCCCAGCTCGCCCACGGCAAGCAGCTCGACCCGGAGACCGACCTGGCACTGATGAACCCGGGCGGCATCCGCGCACCGCTGACCTACGCGGCCAAGGCCGGTGAGGGCGACGGTGTGGTCACCTACGCCGAGGGCTTCACGGTCCAGCCGTTCGCCAACACCGTGAACCTCCAGGACTTCACGGGCGCGCAGGTCATCCAGGCGCTCAAGGAGCAGGTGTCCGGCCCGAACGCGGCCGCGCCGAAGATCCTCCAGATCTCGTCCGGCCTGACCTACACGCTGGACCTCACCAAGTCCGGTGCCGACCGGGTGGTCACGGACAGCATCAAGCTGAACGGCTCGGCCATCGACCCGGCGGCCACCTACCGCGTCGCGACGAACAGCTTCCTCGCGGGCGGCGGTGACGGCTTCCCGACCCTCGGGCAGGGCACGAACGACGTCGTCGGCAGTGACGACCTGACGGCTCTGGAGCAGTACCTGACGGCCAACTCCTCGGCGTCGGACCCGATCGCTCCGCCGAAGGCGGACCGCATCACCATCGTGAAGTAAGTCGCATACCCGGGGTTCAGGTTGCGAGTGGGGGAGGTACGCATGATCGGATGGATCGATGCGTACCCCCCACCACATCGATGCGCATCCCCGTCCGAACCCGTACGAGGAGCTCGCCGCCCTCGATGACGGGCCTCTGGAGGAGACCCCTCTGGAAGAGTTCCTCACGGAGGAACGCGATGCGGGCGCCGAGGACGCCTGGGCTCCGCCGGACCACCGCCGCGGCGGCAGGCGACGCAGGAAGAATCGTTTCGCTGGCCTGCCGCTCGCGGTGAAGGCGGTCGTCGGCCTGGTCGTCCTCGCCGCGTTCGCCGCCCTCGGCGACCGCTGGGCGGTGCTCTACGCCGAGCACCGCGCAGCGGACACCCTCAAGGACCGTCTCGACCTGGCCGCCGCGCCCGAGGTGGAGATCGGCGGCTTCCCCTTCCTCACCCAACTCGCCGACAAGCGGCTGGAGTCGGTGAAGGTGACCGTCCCGGATGTCGCCGCCGACCGGGTCTCCCTGGCCAAGGTGTCGGCCACGGCCCACGACGTGACGCTGAACGCCGACGGCCTCACCTCCGTGCGCGGCGCCCGCGTCCCCCGCTTCGACGGCGACGTCCAGCTCTCCTTCGCCGACCTCAATCGCGAACTCGGCGCCTCCCAGGTGACGTTCACCGGCGAGGGCCGCGACCGGGTCCGGGCGAGCGGCACCCTGCCGGTCGCCGGGCACGACCTGAAGCTGCGGGCCGAGGCCCGGATCCAGCGGCAGGGGGAGCGGGGCATCGCCACCGAGATCGGCGGCATGCGTCTGGACATCGGGGACCTGGCGACCTACCGCCCCGGCAAGCGCGCCTCCGAGGGACTGCACCTGACGCCCAAGGCCTCCGCCGACCTGGCCCGGGAGACCCGCAAGGCCAAGGCGCTGCTGTCGGTCCCGGCCATCGTGCAGCGCATGGGCGTGCCCGAGGCGACCGTGCGGCAGGCTCTCGCCGACGACGGCAAGCTCGCCGAGCTGACCGGCTCCCCGCGCTTCGTCCGCCAGGCCGAGCGTCTGAACCTCATCGACCTCGCCCTGGAGAATCCCCAGGTGCTCAAGAGCCTGGGCCTCGACCCCGATCTGCTCGGGGAGTTGTCGGGCCTGACCCGTCCGGTCCTGGCCGACCGGCTCGCCCTGGCCTTCGAACTGCCGAAGCCGGAGCAGGGGAACGTGCAGCTGGAGGACGTCCGGGTGGAGGAGGACGGCATCCGGGTACGGCTCTCCGGCTCGGGGCTGACCGTGGGCAGCTGAGACGTTCGGCCGAGACCTCGGCCAGAGACCTCCGGCCGAGGCGTTCGGCCGAGACCTCCGCCAGAGACCTCCGCCGGAGGCCTTCGCCAGGGACCCCCGCCAGAGACCTTCGGCCGAGGGCGCCCTTGGTGAAACTTTGTGTGCAGAAGTGTTGACCTCTGTTCGAGTCCCCTTCTAGTTTCGTGCTCCACTGAGCGGTCTCCTGGGGCCGCTCGCCTTCGCATCTGCTCAGAAGGGGATGTCGTGCCCACAAAGATCCAGTGCGGAACAGCCGGCGTGGGGGCGCTGCTGGCCTGCGTCACGGCATTCGGTGGAGCGTTCGCCTCCCCCGCCGCCGCCGCACCCGCTCACCGTCCGACCCCGCCGCCCGTCAGCGACTTCAAGGGCGTCAACTGGGCTGACCCGCGTGACAACTACGCCCACGACGCGGTCGTGCCCTCGGGTCTGTCCACCGCCGACAGCTACGCCACCACGTACGCCAAGTCCAAGGCGATCATCGGCGGGTTCTCCGGGCTGGGCGCCAACACCGTCCGCCTCCCGGTCAACCCGACGTCGGTGAACGGGCCGTTCTGGAAGTCGTACCGGGGCGCGATCGACGCCGCCGCCGACAAGGGCTTCAAGGTCATCCTCGGCTACTGGGAGGCCGACGACGCCAAGGACGGCAAGATCGACGACCAGGCGTCCTGGGACCGGATGTGGGCGCGGATCACCTCCGCCTACGCCCGCAACTCCAAGGTGTACTTCGAGCCGATGAACGAGCCCTTCGGCTACACCGCCCAGGAGTGGACCGACATCGCCGCGAAGTGGGTGGACACCCACGCGAACGTGCCCCGCGACCGGGTCCTGATCGGCGGCTACAAGTACAGCGAGGACGTCAAGCCGGTCTGCGCCGACCCGCGCCTCAAGGGCGTCCGGCTGGCCCTGCACAACTACGGCTTCTGGCACACCGACTGGACCAGCGTCGACCAGTGGAAGCAGGACTTCAAGGCGCGCATCGGCGACTGCGCCTCGCGCACGATCCTCGACGAGTTCGGCGCCTCCATGACCACCGGTCTGGACTACAACGGCCCCGCGGGCACGTCCAGCGAGATCGCCTACATCCAGGCCGCGACCGACACCATCCGGGAGCTCGGGCTGGGCTCGGTCTACTGGCCCGGCCTGCGCAACGGTGACACCTACTCCCTCACCACGCTCCAGGGCACGGGCACCGACCTCAGCCTGACGGTCAACAACCAGAGCGGCCTGGACCGGCTGCACTACGCCTGGAAGCAGTGAGCACCCCTTGAGGTGGTGGCCCTTCCGGGTCCGGCGCCGCTCGTCAGCCGGACCCGGAAGGGAGCCGTTCAGGACGCCGAAGGCGTCCAGCCGGCGAGCCAGTCCGCGACTTCCTGGTTCGCGGCCTGCGCGTCGGTCAGATGCGGCCGGTCGGCGCTCGCCTTGCCCGCGCCGGCGCCGTAGTTGCCGTACTCGGCGAACCGGTCGTCCTTCCACGAGAACCCGCTCATGTCGGTCCACGGGGTCGACTTGATCGCGTTGCTCAGGTTGGTGTTGCGGACCGTGGTCTGCGGATCGAGGGATGCGTCCCCACCGGCGTGCCAGGGCCGGCCGAGGTGGAAGCTCCCGGCCGACACGTCACCGTTCACCGTGGAGTTGGCGATCAGGAAACCCTTGCGGTTCGCCGCGGTGCTCGGCGCGGTGACGTACCCGGCCGAAGTGCCGTTCCAGCGCTTCTTCAGCGTGATCACGGACTTGTCGACGACGGCCGTGGCCCGGCCGAAGACGAAGTCGACGTTGCCGATGACGTAGGAGTTGCCGACGTAGACCCGGCCCAGCCGGTCCTTGGACGCGGTGTCGAGCAGCAGGGTGTCCTGGTCCCCGCTGACGATGATCCCGTCGAGGAACACCCTGTCGGCGGCGGTCCGCAGGGCGACGGCCTGCTGGTCCTTGATGTTCTGGTTGGCCTTCTCGTCGAAGTCGTTGGAGATCGTCAGGTTGCGCGCCTGGAAGTCGTCGGCCTCGACGGCGACGGTGGCGCTGCCGCCGGTGCCGTAGGTGCCGCCGCCGGGCTTGGGGGTTCCCGAGGCGTTGTTGTAGACGATGGTCGTGTCCTTGCGGCTGGCGCCGGTGCCCTGGATGGTGACGTGCGGCTTGTTCGAGGGCACCTTCACCAGTTCCCGGTACGTGCCCGGCTTCACGGCGATCACCACGCGCGAGGGGTTGTTCGCCGGTACGGCGTTCACGGCGGCCTGCACGGTGCGGTACTGGCCGCTGCCGTCCGCCGCGACGGTGAGGGTGGTCGCGGCCGCGGCCCTGGTGGAGGCGGTGGCCGTGGCGGTGCCCAGGGAAGGTCGTGGCCCGGCACCGGACTTGAGGATCGCCGGGAGGTCTTCGGCCCGGTCGAGGGTGTACGGGTAGTGGGCCTTCGGATCGAAGGCGCTCCCGCCGCTCTCGTTGCGCCCGCCGGTGCCGGAGAAGACGTTGCCGCGCTGCACGATCGCCGCGCCGCTGTCCTTGATCACCGGGTTCTTGACGCCCTGGAAGCGGGAGTTCTCCAGCACCATCTTCGTCTTGCCGCGCGAGTAGTTCCCGTACGACGAGCCGATGCTCGTGTTCGGCGCGTCCTCCAGGAAGTTGTTGTATAGGTGCGCGTGGGCGGCGTTGTCCGTGGAAGGGTTGCGCTGCTCGGTCTCACGGATCCAGTTGTGGTGGATCGTGATGTCGGTCTTGACGTTCTCGGTCCAGCCGATGCCGAAGGTCTTGTTGTTGTCGCTCAGCTTGTTCCAGGAGACGGTGACGTTCGTCGAGTCCTTGCGGACGTCGATGAGCCCGTCGGCCATGTGCCGCAGGTCGTTGTGATCGATCCAGACGTGATGGGCGCCGTCCATCTGGATCGCGTCGAAATCGTGCTCCTTGTCGTTCCAGATCCCCTGGTACGCGTCCCGGATGGTCAGGTTCCGGATGATCACGTTGTGCACGCCCTGGCCGAGGAAGAACCCGCCGCCGACGATGTGTCCGGCGGTCCCCTGACCCACGATGGTCTTGTCGGACTGCACCCTGATCTCTCTGCCGACGGGGTTCATGTCGATGACCCCGGCGACGACGATGACGTACGGCTGGGTCGCGGTGGCGTACTTCTCCAGTTCGGCCTGCGTCTTCACGGTGACGACCTGGCCACCGCGCCCGCCGTACGTCCCGTTCTGCCCGAGGGAGTTGACGGAGGCGAACCCGTCGGCGGTGTCGGCGACCCAGGAGGGGGTGGCGGAGGCGGCGGAGGCCTGCCATGCGGTGGAGCCCAGGACGCCGAGGTCACCGCCGTAGGCGAAGGCGCCGGCGGCGGTCAGGGCCAGCGGGACCCCGACCGCCAGGGCGGTACGGCTTCTGCGGCGACGGTGCTGGGCTGTGCTGCGCGGCTCACTCATGCGGCGATCCGTTCCGTGTGGGGGAATGACCGCTGACCAGTCGCCGCCCCACGGGGAAAGGTTGCCGGGGTGTCTGCCGTCATGGATCGCTGCGCGGCTGCGACTGACCGCGGCTGAGGGCGATCCGCAGCACGTCCGTCAGGGATTCCACTGCCCGGGTGAGAGCGAAACGCACGGCGCGGTCGGCGGCCTTGGGGTCGTCGAGTACGGCTCTGGCACCGGCGACGACCTGCTCGGCGGAGGCCAGTTGAGCGGCTTCCAGATCGTCCGCGAGCCGGGAGAGCAGGCTGTCGGGGTCGTCGGTGCTGAGGTAGCAGGGCCTGCCGTCGGAGCCGGTCCAGGGGAGCAGCCTCACGTGTGAGCCTCCAGGGTGGGGTGTGACGAGCGGTGATTACCGTTCGTGCCCACATCGTCACTACTTGCCCCTACGCTGCGGAAGAGGCCAGGTGTTGTCCGGGCGCTCAGGCAACGGGGAGGGGTGACGTGGGAGAAGTGGTTGACGGCGGGCGGGAGGTCCTGGGGCGGACGCTGAGGTTCCTGCGGGAGCAGGCGGGCAAGTCACTGGGGCAGTTGTCCGAGGAGACCGGCTACGACAAGAGTTACTTGAGCCGCCTGGAGAAGGGGGACCGGCTGTCCAAGCTGGCGGTCATGGAGGACCTGGACAGTTACTACGGCTCTGCTGACCTGCTGGTTCGTGAGTGGCGGAACGCGCGCAGGGAGGTCATCAAGGACAAGTACAAGGCATTCATGGACCTTGAGGCGACAGCACAGATCATGTGGATGTTCCAGCTGCGCGTGCCGGGCCTCTTGCAGACCGAGGACTACGCCCGGGCGGTGTTGTCAGGGTTGTCAGGCGCCCAGACAACGGCAGGCAACAGTGAGGAAGTCGAGGAACAGGTGGCTGCGCGGATGGGGCGGCAGGAGTTGCTGTGCCGTGAATCGGCGCCGGACGTGCGGGTGATCCTGGACGAGGTTGCTCTGCGGCGCTCTGTCCCTGACCGCAAGGTGTGGGCGGAGCAGTTGTCGCACCTCCTGGACGCGGCCGAGTTGCCCAACGTCGCGATCCAGGTGTTGCCCTTCCGCGCCGGGGTGCACGACTTGATGGACAGCCACCTCTGGCTGTTCTGGCGGCGTGGTGGTGATCCAGTCGCCTGGACGGAGGGAATTGGCTTCGGAGAGTTGATCACGGAAGCGGACAAGGTCATGCGTATCCGTTTGTCCTACGATCGCGTCAGGGACGCGGCGCTGACTCCCGTGGAGTCGACGGCGTTCATCAAGCGCCTTCTTGAGGAGTGCAGAGAATGAACCAAGCCCCCGACAACACCGCCGCCGCGTGGCGCAAGTCGTCCTACAGCGACGGGGGTGGCACGAACTGCCTGGAGGTCGCCGACGGCCACCCCGGCATCGTTCCCGTCCGCGACAGCAAGAGGCCTGACGGCCCGATACTCGTGTTCGCCGCGGGCCCCTGGGTGTCGTTTCTCGAGGGCGTCAGAAACACGTGACAGAGCGCTGACCTTGCGAAAGCGGGCCGCCCACACGCGTCAGGCCGAGGTGGGAGGGTTCTCCGGCGGAGGCACCGATGCCCCCGGCAGTCGTACCGTCGCCACCGTGCCGCCACCGTCCGCGCCGGACAAGGAGACCTCGCCCCCGGCCTGCTGCACCGTGCGGGCCACGATCGACAGGCCCAGGCCCGAGCCCGGGAGGGCTCGTGCGCTCGGGGAACGCCAGAAGCGGTCGAAGACGTGGGGAAGTTCCTCGGCGGGGAGGCCCGGGCCGTGGTCGCGGACCGTGAGGACGCCCCCGGTCAGGCGGACCTCGATCGTGCCGCCCTCCGGGCTGAACTTCACCGCGTTGTCCAGAACGTTGACCACCGCTCGTTCCAGCGCGGAGGGTTCCGCGCGGACGAACCAGGGCTCGACGTCCGCCGTGATCGTCAGCTCGGGGCCCCTCAGCCGTGCCCGCCGCAGCGCCGACTCGACCGTGTCGTGCCAGGCGACGATCTGTGTCCGGCCCCCGTGCTGGCCCGTGTCGGGACGGGACAGTTCCTGGAGGTCGCCGATGAGCGCGGCCAGCTCCGTCATCTGCGCCTTCACCGACGCGAGCAGCGCCTTGCGGTCCGCCTCGGGGATGGGCCGGCCCGTCTCCTCGCTGCGGGTGAGGAGTTCGATGTTGGTGCGGAGGGAGGTGAGCGGGGTGCGCAGTTCGTGTCCGGCGTCCGCGATGAGCTGCTGTTGCAGCTCCTGGGAGCTGGCCAGCGCAGACGTCATCGAGTTGAAGGAGCGGGACAGGCGGGCGATCTCGTCCTCGCTGTCGTCCTCCACGGGGATGCGGATGTGCAGGTCCTCGGTGCGGGCCACGTGCTCGACGGCCTCGGTCAGTTTGTCGACGGGGCGCAGCCCGGCCCGCGCGACGGCCAGGCCGGCGGCTCCGGCGCCGATGACCCCCACGCCGGAGACCAGGAGGAGGATCAGGGCCAGCTCGTTGAGCGTGGACTGCGTTCCCTTGAGCGGCAGGGCGATGACCAGGGAGTAGTCGGCGGCCACGCCCTGGGTCAGGGGCCCGTCCTTGATGACGACCGCCGTCGTCAGGACGCGCAGCCTGTTGCCCTCGTCGTCCGTGCCGTCGCGGATGTGACCCTGGTTCGGGTCGGGTTCCTTGGCCACGGCCTTGTCGTCGCCGGTGACGTTCACCTGGGTCGTGGACGTCGGGAAGAGACACACCTTGCCGTCGGCGTGGACCAGCTGTCCGTAGGTCTTGGGCCGTGCCCCCATGCCCAGCGAGTCGGAAGGCGTCTGGCGGCAACTCTCCGTGAGTTCCTGGAACTCTCCCGAACGCAAGGGCCCGACCGACGACTTCAGGTCGTTGTCGATCTCGTCGTACAGCTTCCCCTGCACGATGAACCAGCAGGTCACCGAGACCGCCGCCACGGCGAACGCCACCGCCGCCGCGACGAGCAGCGCCAGCCGGGAGCGGATCGGCAGGGCGCGGAAGCGGCGTACGGCCCTGTTCACTCGGCGCCGCCCTGCCGCAGCACGTAACCGACGCCCCGCACCGTGTGCACCAGCCGCGGCTCCCCGCCCGCCTCGGTCTTGCGCCGCAGGTACATCACGTACACGTCCAGGGAGTTCGACGACGGCTCGAAGTCGAAGCCCCAGACCGCCTTGAGGATCTGCTCCCGGGTGAGGACCTGGCGCGGGTGCGCCATGAACATCTCCAGGAGGGTGAACTCGGTCCGGGTCAGCTCCACTTGGCGCCCGCCCCGGGTGACCTCCCGCGTCGAGAGGTCCATGCGCAGGTCGGCGAAGGTGAGCGCGTCCTCGTCGGCCGGGTCGGCCGCGCCCACGGCGGCGGCGTAGGAGCTGCGGCGCAGCAGGGCGCGGATGCGGGCGAAGAGTTCGTCCAGCTCGAAGGGCTTGACCAGGTAGTCGTCGGCGCCCGCGTCGAGGCCGGTGACCCGGTCGCCGACCGTGTCGCGGGCCGTGAGCATCAGGATCGGCGTGGTGTCGCCGGTGGCGCGGATGCGGCGCGCCGCCGTCAGGCCGTCCATGTGCGGCATCTGGATGTCGAGGACCAGCAGGTCGGGCCGGTAGGCCGCCGCCTTGTCCAGGGCGTCCGCGCCGTCGACGGCGACCTCGGTCCCGTACCCCTCGAACGCGAGGCTGCGCTGGAGCGCTTCGCGTACGGCAGGCTCGTCGTCGACGATCAGGATGCGCTGCGGGTCACGGTCGCCGTCTGCGGGGCTCATGGGTCGGGGTCCTCGGGGGTGAAGGGGGACGAGGGTGCTGCTCGGACGCTCTCAGCGTCCCACGCCGGCCGTCCGCGCCGGGCGGAACGCCTGCCCGGGGGCGGGACGCGTCAGGGGCGGGTCAGCCTTGCACCGGCCGGCGGCCGGCCCGCCCTCCTGGGCGCCTGCCCGCCCGCCGACGCGACCTCTGCCGCCCGGCCCGTCGGCGCGTGCAGGGCGTACGCCACCGGCAGGACCCGCGGTGCTCGCCGCTCAGCCGGTCGGGACTCAGTCGGTCGCCCCCGCCCGCAGCTTCGCGAGGTCGGCCTTGACGGTGTTGATCGGGATGGCGAAGCCCAGGCCGACACTGCCGGCGTCGGTGGACGAGGAGGCCTGGCCGGCCGGTGAGTACATCGCGGAGTTGATGCCGATGATGTTGCCGTTCATGTCGATCAGCGCGCCGCCGGAGTTGCCCGGGTTCAGGGACGCGTCGGTCTGAAGCGCCTTGTACGTCGTCGTGTCGGAGCCGGTGTCGCCGTTGAACTGGCGGCCGCCGAACTCGAACGGCCACTGGTCGCCCTGCCCCTGGCCCTGCCCCCACTGCTGCCCGCCCTGGTCCTGACCCCCCTCGGTCGGGACGGTGACGTCGCGGTCGAGAGCCGAGACGATGCCGCTGGTGACCGTGCCGGACAGCCCCTCGGGGGAGCCGATCGCCACGACCTGGTCGCCGACCTGGAGCCCGGCCGAGTCACCGAGCGTGGCCGCCTTCAGGCCGGACGCGTTCTCCAGCTTGATCAGCGCCAGGTCCTTCTTGCTGTCGGTGCCGACGACCTTCGCCGTGTACGACTTGCCGTCGCTGGTCGTCGCCTTGATCTGCGAGGCCCCGGCGATCACGTGGTTGTTGGTGACGATCTCGCCGCCGCTGGTGATGATCACGCCGGAGCCGGTGGAGGAGCCCGCGTTGGAGTCGGCGCTGATCTCGACGATGCTCGGGCTGACCGCCTTGGCGACCCCGGCGACCGTGCCCTTCTGGCTGGAGGGGACCACGTTGGTGCTGGTGGAGCTGGAGGCGACGGTGTCGTCGCCGGTCAGCTCCTGGATGCCGTAGGCGGTGCCGCCGCCTATCGCCGCCGCGACGATCGCCACGGCGGCGATCAGGGCGACGGGGCCGCGGTTGCGCTTCTGCTGATGCGGAGCATGCGCCGGGGCGTACGCCGGCGGGGGCGGCCACTCGGGGTTCACCGGGGCCTGCTGCTGACCCTCGTAAGGGTTCTCGTACTCGCCACTGCGGTGGAAGCTCTCGGTCATGGAAGCGAGCTTGTCGCCCGACCATGAGAGCTTCCTGAGTGCTCCCTGAGAAGCCCGACAGAACCTCGTATGCCCGATATAAAGACCGCCTGTCGCCCGGAGGCCGCGGTCCACCGCCGGAAGGCTACGCGCAGCCGCAGGACTGCCGGGTGACCAGCCGCGACGGGAACACCTTCAGCCGCTCGCGCCGGGCTCCGGCGACCCGCAGCCCGTCGTCGAGGACGAGGTCGACCGCCGCCCGGGCCATCGCGGAACGGTCGGACGCGACGGTGGTCAGGGGCGGGTCCGCGAGGGCCGCCTCCTTGATGTCGTCGAAGCCCGCCACCGCCAGCTCGCCGGGGACGTCGATCCGCAGCTCGCGCGCCGCGCGCAGCAGGCCGATCGCCTGGTCGTCGGTGGAGCAGAAGATCGCCGGCGGGCGCTCGGGGCCGGAGAGGATCTTCAGGGCGGCCTGGTAGGCGTCGTAGCGGTTGTAGAGGGCCTCGAAGAGACGGCCCTCCGTGGAGATCCCGGCGTCGTCCATCGCGCGGCGCCAGCCCTCGACGTGGTCGGAGACCGGGTCGCCGACCGCGGGGGTCTCGGCTATGCCGCCCATACAGGCGACGTACTCGTAGCCGTGCTCCAGCAGGTGCCGGACGGCGAGCTCGGCGCCGCCCAGGTCGTCGGTGGTGACGGCGACATCGTCGATGGCCTCCGGCCGTTCGTGCAGCAGCACGACGCGGGCGTCCCAGGCCTCGATCTCGGCGGCCGCCAGGTCGTTGAGCGCGTGGCTGACGAGGATCAGGCCGGAGACCCGCATGCCCAGGAAGGCCCGCAGGTAGTGGACCTCGCGTTCGCCCACGTAGTCCGTGTTGCCGACGAGGACCATCTTCCCGCGCTCGGATGCGGCCTGCTCGACCGCGTGCGCCATCTCCCCGAAGAAGGGCTGGCGGGCGTCGGGGATGATCAGGCCTATGAGGTCCGTGCGCCGGGAGGCCATCGCCTGGGCCACCCGGTCGGGCCGGTACCCCAGTTCCTTGATCGCGGCGAGGACACGCTCGCGCGTGGCCGGGGCGACCGGCCGGGGTCCGTTGTTGATGACATAGCTGACCACGGCAGTGGAAGTCCCTGCCAGCCGCGCCACATCATCCCGAGTCACCTTGGCCACGCGCGGAGTCTACGCGGATATACCGGCTGTGGGCAGGGCGTAAAGGAGGTTCCGTACGATATCCCGACTGCCGTCCGGGACACCCTGTGCGGGGAGCGATGCCCAGGTCGGCGGGGCAATACGCCTCTTTACGCCTTGGCGCGGGCGCCGGCGGCTTCCGGGGCGGCCGACTTGTCCGCGGTGTCCTGCTTTGCCTTGGCCGCCTTGGCCTTCGCCTCCTCGGCGGCGCGCTCCATCTTCTCCGGCTTCTCCGGCGTAACAAATCGATAACCGACGTTCCGGACGGTGCCGATCAGCGACTCGTGCTCCGGGCCGAGCTTGGCGCGCAGCCGCCGTACGTGCACGTCGACCGTGCGCGTACCGCCGAAGTAGTCGTAGCCCCAGACCTCCTGGAGCAGCTGGGCGCGGGTGAAGACCCGGCCGGGGTGCTGGGCGAGGTACTTCAGGAGCTCGAACTCCTTGAAGGTGAGGTCGAGGACGCGGCCCTTGAGCTTCGCCGAGTACGTCGCCTCGTCCACCGACAGGTCGCCGTTGCGGATCTCCATCGGGGAGTCGTCGCTGACGATCTGCTGCCGTCCCATGGCCAGCCGCAGCCGCGCCTCGACCTCCGCCGGGCCGGCGGTGTCCAGCAGCACGTCGTCGATGCCCCAGTCCGCGGTGACGGCGGCGAGGCCCCCCTCGGTGACGACCAGGACGAGCGGGCAGCCCGGTCCGGTGGAGCGCAGCAGCTGGCACAGGCTGCGGACCTGTGGCAGGTCGCGGCGGCCGTCGATGAGGATGACGTCGGCGCCGGGGGTGTCGACGAGGGCGGGTCCCTCCGCGGGCGCCACACGCACGTTGTGCAGGAGCAGGCCGAGGGCGGGGAGCACCTCCGTCGACGGCTGGAGGGCATTGGTCAGGAGCAGCAGAGAACTCATACGTCTGGTTCCTCCTCGGTCCCTGCGAGGACGTTTGTTGGCACAGCACCGCTCTGCGATCCCGAAGGCCCCGTACACCTGCGGTTTCCCGCGTCGTATACAACGCTTCCGAAAGCACAAAAGGACCCGGGGGCTTCGCTGCCCGAGTCCTCTGTCCAGCAGAATAGCCCACATGAGCTCCGGTCGGGCAGGTCATGTGGCGCGTTCCACCGATCGTCCGCATGCCGAGACGAGTGGGGGAAAGCCTGTGCGGATGTCTTCGCGGGCGTTTTTGCGGACGTCCGACGGTGTCGCGATCGACGCCCTGTACGAGCCGGGAGCGGCCGTGCACGACACGTCGGGGACGCCTTCCGCTCATCCCGTGTTCGTCGTCGCCCACGGGTTCACGGGCGCGGTGGACCGCCCGCACGTGCGTCGGATCGCGCAGGCTTTCGCGCGGTACGGGGGCGTGGTCACCTTCTCCTTCCGCGGGCACGGGACGTCCGGCGGGCACTCCACGGTCGGCGACCGGGAGGTGCTCGACCTGGCGGCGACGGTGGCCTGGGCGCGCCGCCGCGGGCACGCCCGGGTGGTGACCGTGGGCTTCTCGATGGGCGGCTCGGTGGTGCTCCGGCACGCGGCGCTGCACCCGGGGCAGTCCGACGCGGTGGTGTCGGTCAGCTCGCCGGCCCGCTGGTACTACCGGGGGACCGCGCCCATGCGGCGGCTGCACTGGCTGGTGACCCGGCCCGAGGGGCGGATCGTGGGCCGGTACGGCTTCCGCACGCGCATCCACCGCCGGGACTGGAACCCGGTGCCCCTCTCGCCGGTGCAGGCGGTGCCGAGGATCGCCCCCACCCCACTGCTGATCGTGCACGGCGACGCCGACGGCTACTTTCCCGTCGACCATCCGCGGATGCTGGCCGCGGCCGCCGGTGACCAGGGCGAACTGTGGCTGGAGCCGGGCATGGGGCACGCCGAGCACGCGACGGGCGACGAACTGCTGGCCAGGATCGGGGAGTGGGGCGTCGCCCGGGCGGGCTAGCCTGACGGGGTTCACCGTCGAATTCATTGAGGAAGCAGATGCCAAAGGTCACGGTGCGCTACTGGGCCGCCGCCAAGGCCGCGGCCGGGGTGGCCGAGGAGCCGTACGAGGCGGTCACGCTCGCCGAGGCGCTCGACGGGGTGCGCGAGCGGCACCCCGGCGAACTCGAGCGCGTCCTGCGCCGGTGCTCGTTCCTCGTGGACGGTGACCCGGTGGGCACCCGCGGACATGAGACGGTACGGCTGGCCGACGGCGGCACGGTCGAGGTGCTCCCGCCGTTCGCAGGAGGGTGACGATGACCGACCAGCCGAACCAGCCCCACCAGCCGTACGACGGCTACGACCCCTACGGGCAGCAGCCACAGGCGTGGCCCGGCCAGGGGCCCCAGGGGTACGAGGACCCGCACGCCGCTCAGCAGTACACACAGCAGTGGCAGGGACAGACCTGGGAGACGCAGAATCACCGGCAGGTGGCCGCGCAGGCGCCGGACCCGGAGACGGCGATCCTGACGCCCCAGTCGTCCCGGTCACCCCGGCCGCCCCAGTCCCCCCGGAACCCCGCGACACCGCAGCACCAGGCACCCGCGGCCCAAGCCCACGCCCCGGCCACGGCCGACGCCGCAGGCGCCTCCGCCCCCGGCTACGGCCCCGCCACCGTCGGTGGCAACACGCGCGTCACGGACGCGCAGCGGGCCCGGGCGGAGGGGCGCTCCCCGATCATCGAGCCCGGCATGCAGCCGGCCGCGCTGACGGCGCTGCTCGGGCTGCTGCTGGCCGGTGCCGCTGCGGTCGGGACGTACGCGCTGCTCGTGCCGCTGGTCGTCCTCCAGGCCGTCACGGCGGCCGGCTGGTTCCGGCTGAACGGCATGTGGCCCGCCCGGCAGGGCATCGCGCTGGGCTTCGCGGGCGCGCTGGCCGCCGACGCGGCGCTGCTGGCCTCGGACCGCTCGCCGGCGGCGATCCTCGGCACACTCGGGGTGTGGGTGCTGCTCGCGCTGGTCCTGCAGCTGCGCTCGCACGCCGACCCGGACGAGCGGATGTACGGGCTGATGGCGACGGTCGCCGCCTCGGCGCTGGCGATCGTGGCCGGCGGATACCTCGCGGCCGAGGCGGACGCGGTGACCGTGGGCGCGGTCGGGGTGGCGGTGGCCGTCCTGGCCCGGGCCCTGCCGCTGCCGACCCCGGCCTCGGTGGTGGTGTCCCTCGTCGCCGCGGCGGGTGCGGGCATCGCGGCCGGGTCGGCCACGGGCCTCGGCACCCCGGGGGCCCTCCTCGGCGCGGGCGCCGCCGCCTGCGCCCTGATCGGCCACCGCGTCGCGAGCTACGACTACCCCTCCCGCTTCGTCCACTTCACGGCGGGCGTCGCCCTGCCGCTGGCCGCGGCGGCCCCGGCGGTGTACGTCCTGGGCCGGGCGCTGGCGTAACCGCGGCCCGGGAGGTCCGCGGGCGCGGAGGCCCGGATGGCGGGCCTCCGCGCCTGTCACAGGTGATCAACAATTCCGCGGTCCCCCTTCCCCTCGGCGTTACCCTCGCGCCAGGGACGGCCACCGGGTCGTCGAAGCACCGGACCGGTGGGGGACACACCGCATGCGCGCACTGCGAATACTGCTGATCTTCGTCGTGATCCTGGGTGGGCTGTTCGTGATCGCCGACCGCATCGCGGTGAACTTCGCCGAGGACGAGGCCGCCGACCGGCTGAAGACGACGGAGAACCTGTCGTCCACCCCCGACGTGTCGATCAAGGGCTTCCCGTTCCTCACCCAGGTCGCCGGCGGTTCCCTGGACGACATCGAGGTCGGCATCAAGGACTACGAGGCCGCCGCGGGCAACGACGGCCGGAAGATCCGTATCGACGATCTGCGGGCCGACATGAAGGGCGTCGAGTTCTCCGGCGACTACAGCTCCGCCACCGCCACCAGCGCGACCGGCACCGCGACCATCGCCTACGACGAGCTGCTGAAGACGGCGAAGTCCGAACCCACGCAGGTCGCCCCGGGCGTCACCGCCAACGTCGTGGGCCTCTCCGACGGCGGCAACGGCAAGATCAAGGTCACCGTCGAGGCCACGGTCCTCGGCACCAGGCTCCCCGAGCCGGTCTCCGTGCTCAGCTCGGTGAAGGTGGACGACGGCACCGTCCGCGTGCACGCCGACGGCCTGCCCAGGTTCGGCGGCGTCGACATCGCCGAGAACCGCGTCCGGGCGATCACCGACTTCCAGCAGAAGATCGACGGCCTGCCCGGCGGCATCGAGCTGGACACGGTCCAGGCCGCTCCGGACGGCGTCGAGATCACGGTGAAGGGTTCCGACGTCCGGCTGGCCGGGTAGGCGGAAGCACGGCGGCCCACGGCCCTCCGGGTGGCGGGCCCTCCGGCGGGGGCCCGCCGGCGACGGCCCTCCGGCGGGGGCCAGCCGTGGTGCCGGACCAGGGCTGTCCGGTGGGCGAGACGGCGATGTCCGTAGCGTAGATGTGATGGTGGATACGGTCGGCCGGAGGCCGTGCGGTGACCGGCTCGACAGTCTCTCGATCCCATATGGCGGATTATCGCGTCTCAATATGCGACACACCGGTGACACGCCTGCCCAACCGTCCCTACGATCGACGCTATGAAGCGACAGGCGGACCTCACGAAGCGGCGGGCAGTAGACCTGTGCCGCGTCGCCGCCATGCTCTGTCGCACCTTCTGAGCGATCGCGTCGGCAGTCGCGCCGACGCGCGCATCCCCGCAGCCCCGCACCAAGGGCACCCGTGCGCCGCCCTGCCTCAAGGGCGCGCCCTGCAGACCTCGCACGCCCCGCCGTAACTGCCCCGGAGGAGAAGAAGCATGAGCCGCAGCGACGTCCTGGTTGACGCCGATTGGCTCCAGGAGCACCTGGACGACCCGACCATCGCCATCGTCGAGGTGGACGAGGACACGTCCGCCTACGAGAAGAACCACATCCGCAACGCCATCCGGATCGACTGGACGCAGGACCTCCAGGACCCGGTCCGCCGTGACTTCGTCGACCAGGAGGGCTTCGAGAAGCTCCTGTCCGACAAGGGCATCGGCAACGACCACACCGTGGTCCTCTACGGCGGCAACAACAACTGGTTCGCCTCCTACGCCTACTGGTACTTCAAGCTCTACGGCCACGACAGCGTCAAGCTCCTCGACGGCGGCCGCAAGAAGTGGGAGCTCGACGCCCGCGAGCTGGTCCCCGGCGACGAGGTGCCGGAACGTCCGAAGACGGACTACAAGGCCAAGGCCCAGGACACCTCCATCCGTGCCTTCCGCGACGACGTCGTGGCCGCCATCGGTTCGCAGAACCTCGTCGACGTGCGTTCCCCCGACGAGTTCTCCGGCAAGCTGCTCGCCCCGGCCCACCTGCCGCAGGAGCAGTCCCAGCGCCCGGGCCACGTCCCGTCCGCGCGCAACATCCCGTGGTCCAAGAACGCCAACGACGACGGCACCTTCAAGTCGGACGACGAGCTCAAGGAGCTCTACGCCGCGGAGAGCGTCGACCTGGCCAAGGACACCATCGCCTACTGCCGCATCGGTGAGCGCTCCGCGCTGACCTGGTTCGTGCTGCACGAGCTCCTCGGCGTGGAGAACGTCAAGAACTACGACGGCTCCTGGACCGAGTACGGCTCCCTCGTGGGCGTGCCGATCGAGCTCGGCGCCAACAAGTAAGCAACCCCGACCGACCTTTCCAGACTTCAGGAGTACGACATGTGCGGTGCGAAGGCCGGCGGCCCCGACGCCTCGACGATCAAGCCCGGTGAGACCACCATCCAGGGTCAGGTGACCAAGGACGGCGAGCCCGTGGTCGGCTACGTCCGTCTGCTGGACTCGACCGGCGAGTTCACGGCCGAGGTGCCGACCTCGGCGACCGGACAGTTCCGCTTCTACGCGGCCGAGGGCACGTGGACCGTCCGTGCCCTCGTGCCCGGCGCCACCGCCGACCGCACGGTCGTCGCCCAGCAGGGCGGCCTGGCGGAGGTCGCGATCGCCGTCTGACGGCGACCGGTCCTCGAAGGGCCGCACCCCCCGGGTTGGACGCCTGGGGTGCGGCCCTTCGGCCTGCGCGGACCTACGCTGGAGACATGTACGCACGCCGGCGTCACACGTACTTCGCGATGATGGGCCTCTGCATCGGCCTCTTCGTGCTGGCCTGGGGTGTGGTGCGGCTGTGGTCCGTTCCCGTCGCCGTCGGGATGTGTGTGGTCGCCATGGTCATCCCGCCCGTCGCGGCCATGGTCGCGAACCGGCGCGGCCCCGAGGACCGGTGGTGGGACGACCCCTCCGGGGATCCCCAGTCCGACGACTGGTGGGACGAGCTGGACGGCAGGAAGCGGCCGCACTGAGCGGCGTCGTCCCGCCCTTCCGGGGTATCCCGGCCCCATGAGACTGACAGCGGCGGTCCTGGACGCTCCGAACGCCCGCGAGCTCGCGGACTTCTACCTGCGGCTGCTGCCCGGCTGGCGGGTGTGGTGCGGGCAGGACGGGAAGGACTGGGTACACATCCGCCCGCCCGGCGGCGGTACGGGGCTGTCGTTCCAGACCGAGCCCGCCTACCGGCCGCCGGCCTGGCCGAGCGCCGCGGACCGGCAGCAGATGATGATCCACCTCGACATCGAGGTCGACGACCTGGAGCAGGAGACCGCGCGGGCCGTCGCCGAGGGCGCGCGGCTCGCAGAGCTCCAGCCGCAGGACGACGTCAGGGTTCTGCTGGACCCGGTGGGCCACCCGTTCTGCCTCTACACGGACCCGTCTCAGTAGACGAGCGCCTGCGTCCCGTCCGCCGTGGCCTCCTGGACGAAGACCTGCGCGCCCGCGATCCGCACGCCGTCGAGGACGTCCTGCTCCGTGATGTCGCGGCGGGCCGCGCACTGCGTGCAGAGGGTGACGCGGCCGCCCGCGAGGAGGGCGTCCAGCAGGTCGGGCAGGGGAGCCGCGTGCGGCAGCTCGAACTCGGCGGCCCGGCCCGGCAGGGCGAACCAGGCTGACTCGCCGGTCAGCCACAGGGAGACGTCGACCCCGCTGGCGACGGCCACCGCCGCCACCGTGAACGCCTGGGAGCACCGCTCGGGGGAGTCCGCCCCCGCCGTCACCTTGATCACCAGCTTCTTCGCCATAGCCGGAAGCCTAGTCCGGAATCGAAGCGCCGAACGGGCCCGCGTAAGCTGGGCTCGGCCCTGTGCAACCGTTCGCACCCCCGCTCAAGGAGCACCCCGTGGAGATCTTCTTCGAAATCCTGTTGGTCCTGGTCGCCGTCGGCGTCCTCGCCTTCGCCGGACTGACCGTGAAGAAGCTGTACCAGGGCCAGCGCTGACCCACGTCTAGGAAGTTCCCATGATCGAGATCCCGTCCGACCTCCACAAGGACCTCGTCCCGCTCGCCTTCCTGCTCGGCAACTGGGCGGGCGCGGGCGTGCACGACTTCCCCGGCTCCGAGAAGTGCAACTTCGGGCAGGAGGTCACCTTCACCCACGACGGCCGGGACTTCCTGGAGTACCAGTCCCACAGCTGGGTGCTGGACAAGGACGGCAACAAGGTCCGCCCCCTGGAGTCCGAGCACGGCTACTGGCGGATCGACGCCGACCGCAAGGTCGAGGTGACGATGACCCGCGACGACGGCGTCATCGAGATCTGGTACGGCGAGCTGGCCGACAAGAAGCCGCAGATCGACCTCGTCACGGACGCGGTGGCCCGCACGGCCGCCTCGCAGCCCTACACCGGCGGCAAGCGCCTGTACGGCTACGTCAAGAGCGATCTGATGTGGGTCGGCGAGAAGCAGACCCCCGAGGTCGAGCTGCGCCCCTACATGTCCGCCCACCTGAAGAAGGTCGTCACTCCGGAGGAGGTCGAGCGCTGGGCCAAGGCCCTGCCCGACGACATGCCGGACGACGGCATCGCCTTCTTCAAGTAGCCGTACGCCTTCCTCGACCGGTCCTGTGCAAGTGGTCCTAGACTCTTGGGTGTGGTGAGCACCGACTGGAAGAGCGATCTGCGGCAGCGCGGCTACCGGCTGACCCCGCAGCGGCAACTTGTGCTCGAAGCCGTGGACACCCTTGAGCACGCGACCCCCGACGACATCCTCGTGGAAGTGAGGAAGACGGCGTCGGGGGTCAACATTTCGACGGTGTACCGGACGCTGGAGCTCCTGGAGGAGCTCGGCCTGGTCAGCCACGCGCATCTGGGGCACGGGGCGCCGACATACCACCTCGCGGACCGGCACCATCACATCCACCTGGTGTGCCGGGACTGCCAGAACGTGATCGAGGCGGACGTCTCGGTGGCCGCCGAGTTCACCGCCAAGCTGCGGCAGACCTTCGGCTTCGACACCGACCTGAAGCACTTCGCGATCTTCGGCCGGTGCGAGGACTGCACGCTCAAGGCTTCAACTACCGAGTCGTAGGCTTACGGATATGAAGAGCCCCCTGCTGACCCTGCCCGGTGCCGTCCCCGCCGAGGGCGTGGACGAAGGTGTCGCCGCCCACTACGGCGACCTGTTCCGTGAGCAGCGTGCCCTGGCCGACGGCACCGGTTTCGTGGACCTCTCGCACCGGGGGGTCGTCACCGTCACCGGCGAGGACCGGCTGGCCTGGCTGCACCTGCTGCTCACGCAGCACGTCAGCGACCTCCCGGTGGGCCGGGCGACCGAGGCGCTGATCCTCTCCGCGAACGGCCACATCGAGCACGCCCTGTACCTCGTCGACGACGGCGCCACGGTCTGGGCCCACGTGGAGCCGGGCACACAGGAGGCGCTGATCGCGTACCTGGAGTCGATGAAGTTCTTCTACAAGGTCGAGGTCGCCGACCGGACGGCCGACATCGCCGTCGTGCACCTCCCGGCCGGTTTCATCGCCGAGGTGCCGGACGGCGTCGTCGTACGGGAGACGCCGCACGGCCGGGACCTGTTCCTGCCGCGCGCCGAGCTGGAGTCGTTCGCCGGGCAGGCCGGGCCGCCCGCCGGGCTCCTCGCCTACGAGGCGCTGCGCGTGGAGCAGCACCGGCCCCGGCTGGGCTTCGAGACCGACCACCGCACCATCCCGCACGAGCTGGGCTGGATCGGCTCGGCGGTGCACCTGCAGAAGGGCTGCTACCGGGGGCAGGAGACGGTCGCCCGGGTGCAGAACCTGGGAAAGCCGCCGCGCCGGCTGGTCTTCCTGCACCTCGACGGCAGCGAGGTCCACCTGCCCGCGGCCGGGACGGAGCTCCGGCTGGCGGACGACGGCCCCGACGGCCGCAAGGTCGGTTTCATCACGACGTCGGCCCGCCACCACGAGCTCGGACCGGTCGCCCTCGCGCTGGTGAAGCGGAATGTGGCGGTGGACGCCCCGCTGGTGGCCGGCGACACGGCCGCGGCCCAGGAAGTCGTCGTCGAGCCGTAGGACTTGTAGATCTTTCGGGTCAGATTTCGATCTGCACCGTGAACGGGCCGTCGTTCGTCAGCGATACCCTCATCGCCGCGCCGAAGCGGCCCGTGGCCACCGTCGCGCCCAGGGAGCGCAGCTGGGCGACGACCTCGTCGACGAGAGGCTCGGCCACGTCACCGGGCGCGGCGGCGTTCCAGGTGGGACGGCGGCCCTTGCGGGCGTCGCCGTAGAGCGTGAACTGGCTGATCACCAGGAGCGGTGCGTCGATGTCGCTGCACGACTTCTCGTCGTGCAGCATGCGGATCGACCAGAGCTTGCGGGCCAGCTGGGCCGCTTTCTCCTTGGTGTCCTCGTGTGTGACGCCGACGAGGACGCACAACCCCTCGCCCTCGATCGCACCCACGGTCTCGCCGTCCACGACGACGCTCGCGCCGTCCACCCTCTGCACCACTGCTCGCATACGTCCATCATGCAGGGCGGTGACATCGGCGCCTCGCGCGGTCGGCGGATGGCCCGAAAGGGTGGTTTGCGCGGACGCCAACAGCCCCTGCACGGCCGTATTTTGCCGCTATACCGCCCAACTGGGGTCTATCGGGGGCACTCGTTCTCATAGCGGCCACTCGGGGTGGCACGATGCTTGCACACACCGGTCGAGGGGACGGTTGAGGCACATGAGCACATCAAGCACCGGACAGCAGCAGGCGGCTGTCCGGTCGACGTACACGGGGATGGGCGCGTCGGAGTACCACCGGCCGCCCACACAGCGCACGGACAGCCCGCGGCTGCCCTCGGACAGCTCCGCGCCCGAGCTGCCCGCGCTGAGCCTGACCGAGCTGCGCACGCTGCGCCGCGAGGCCCAGCGCGACGAGGCGGACCTCAGCTATCTGCGGCGGCTGCTCCAGGGGCGGATCGACATCCTGCGCGCGGAGGTGGCCCGGCGCACCCCGGCGGGAGCGGCCCGCGCCGCCGTGCCGGAGGAGACGTCGGTGGTGGAGCGGCTGGCGGAGATCCTGCGGGACGGCCCGGTCCGGCACCGCTCCTCGGCCCGCCACGTCACGCTGGGCACCCCGCAGGGCGAGGAGTGCCGGCAGCTGGCCGCGGAGATGCTCGCCGAGGTCGAGCTGTCCGACCTGGGCGCGCGCACGGACCTGGAGCTGGACACGGCGATGGGGCGGCTGGAGCGTCACGAGCAGCAGGTGTCCCGGCGCCGTCGGCGGCTCCAGCGCACGGCCGACGAGTGCAGTGCCGAGATCGCGCGCCGCTACCGCGAAGGGGAGGCCCAGGTCGACGACCTGTTGGTGTGAGCGGCTCGGGGGGCCGGGGAGGGGGGGGGAAGGGCCGGGGGCGGGATATTCGGACGACACCGGTCGGCCCTCCGCCTAGCGTGAATCCATGACCTCCGTGCCCCGTGCCGACGACATCGAGATACGCCCGATCGCCGAAGCCGAGTTCGCCGACTGGCTGCGTGCCGTGAACACCGGCTTCCTGCGGGCGCCGGCCCCTTCCGAGGAGGAGATCGAGGGCCGGCGGCGCGGGCGGTTCATCGAGGGTCGCTACCTCGGAGCCTTCGACCAGGGCCGATGTGTGGCGACCTTCCGCTCCTTCGACCAGGAGCTCACGGCCGTCGGCGGTGCCGTCGTCCCGGCCGACGCCGTCTCGGGCGTCACGGTCACCGCCACCCACCGCCGCCGCGGACTGCTCAGCCGCATGATGGCGCGGGATCTCACGGCCGCGAAGGACCGCGGGGACGTCGTCGCGACGCTGATCGCCGCGGAGTACCCGATCTACGGCCGGTACGGCTTCGGGCCGGCGACTTCGGTGGCGGAGTGGACGGTCGACGTGCCGCGCACGGGCCTCGACACCCGGTGGGCGGGTCCGGCGGACGGCGGGCGGATCGACCTGGTGGACGGCGAGGACGTCCGCAAGCTCGGACCCGAGCTGCACGAGCGGATGCGCCGCGGCCGGCCGGGCGCCATCGACCGCGACGAGTTCTGGTGGAAGGCGAACACCGGCGCCCTGCCCTGGGATCCGACGTGGAAGCAGCCCTTCTTCGCCGTCCACCGCTCGGCGTCCGGTGAGGTCCAGGGCATGGCCGCGTACGAGGTGGACGACAACTGGGGAGACGCCAAGCAGCCGTTGAACACGGCGACCGTGCAGTGGCTGATCGGCACGACACCGGCCGCGGAACGCGCGCTGTGGGAGTACCTGTGCTCCGTCGACTGGGTGGTGCGGGTGAAGAGCGGCCGGCGGGCGCCCGACGACCTGCTCCCGCACCTTCTCCCCGACCCGAGGGCGGCCAGGATCACCACGCTCGCCGACTGGCTGTGGGTGCGCATCCTGGACGTCGAGCGGGCGCTTGAGGCGCGGACGTACGAGGGTCGGGGGACGCTGGTGCTGGAGGTCGCCGGCGTGGACGGGCTGACCGGCGGACGCTACCGGCTGGAGGCCTCGCCCGAGGGGGCGTCCTGCACGCCCACCACCCAGAGCGCGGAACTCGAATTGGGGTTGGGCGAGTTGGCGGCGCTGTGGCTCGGGGACGAGTCGGCGGTGCGGCTGGCGGCGCTGGGACGGGTGCGTGAGGAACGAGTGGGCGCCGCCCGGAAGGCCGACGCCCTGCTGCGTACGTCCAGGCGGCCTTGGTGCCCGGACATGTTCTGAGCCGCTCCCTCCTGCCGGTGTGCCGGCGGTGGCCGCTGGTGTGCTGGGACCCGCATCCGTAGCGAGCTGTTCTGTTGTGGTTGCCGTGCGGCCGTGCCGGCCGGGCGGGACTCCCGGCTCCCCTCCGGATGGGAGTCCTGTGGCAGGTGGCCAACCGCCTTGAGGGTGTGACCATGTTCCTCAGGTTGGCTACCAACTTCACCGTACTTATCTCCGCCTGGAAGCGGCTCATAACCACCTTCCGCTGAACTGCCCAAAGATGGCGGGAAGTTGTACCGTGCCGATGTGGACCCGGAATCGGACCCGGAAGACGGTTCCGTCCCAGGACGGAAGAGGTCGGGGCGGCCACGGAGAACCCATCACGAGGTGGCCGAGGAGCTGCGTGCCCGCATCAGATCGGGGGCGCTGCGCCCGGGTGCGCGCATGCCCACCCAGGCCCAGCTGGCACACGAGTTCCAGGTCGAGCGCGGTGCCGTGCGGCAGGCGCTGCGCATCCTGCAGTCCGAGCGGTTGCTCACCAACGTGTCCAAGGGCAGCCCGGCGACCGTCGCGTACGATCCCGCCGGCGCGCTGACCGGCCCACAGGCGCTGCCGCGGCCCACGACGGTGGCCCTCGCTCCGCGGATAGCCAAGGCGTTCGCGGCGGAGCACGTCGAGATCGACGCCGTGTGCCTGACGTCCGTCTCCCTCACGCTCGCCATCGGCGAACCGCTGCGTCAGATCCACGCCGGGCGGCTGAAACCGGCCAAGGTCGACGTCCGGGTGCTGCTGCCGAGCCGGGACATCGACCTGGCCTTCCCGGTGCCCGTCGAGGGGCGCGGCGACGACTGGGTGCACGAACGGTGGCTGGCGATGCGCAACGCCCAGGGGCAGGTCCTCCAGCACAATCTGCTGGCCCTGCGCGCCACGCACGGCATCGACGTGCACGTCACGTTCCGGGCGCTGCCCTTCACCCCGCCGGTGAAGCTGTACCTGCTCAACGGCACGGAGGCGCTGTTCGCGTACTACACGCTGACGCGCCGGGAGGCCGATACCGACCGCGAGCAGCCGGCGCTGTACGACGCCCAGGGCACCCGGTCCATGCTGTTCGCCTTCCGGCAGGGCGCCGGGCTGCGTGACACGACGTTTGTGGAGCAGTCGCACCTGTGGTTCAACGCGCTGTGGGAGACGATCAGTTCGGAGCTGGTACTCACGGGCTGACGTCTCCCACGGGTCGTTCCGGGGTGGTGCGGTGACTCATCGGGCGGGCCCCGTCATCAGCAGTGCGAGCACGACCGCTCCCGCGGAGCTGACGGCCGGGCTCTTGGCCTTGACGCCCACGGTGAGAAGGATCAGGCCGACGATGCCGGCCGGACCGTACTTCCACTGGACGAGCTGCTCGAAGGCGACGACGAAGGCGGCGGAGAGGAGAGCGAGGGCGGGCATCGGTGTTCCCCCTTCGGAAGTCCGGAAGCAAAACTTCCGCCAACTCCGAGAAGTTGGCAACCAACTCTGATTAAGTTGTCCCCACTTGGCCCCTAGTCATAAACAACTTTCAAACAACTCCCGCCAGATAAATCAGAGTTGTAGCGTTTGGTCGTGACCCAGGAGAGTGTGGCGGAGAACGTGGCAGTCAACGGCAGCAAAAGGTCATCGCCCCAGGAGATCGCCGACAGCCTGCGGGAACGCATCCGAGCCGGTGAGCTCAAGCCGGGGGACCGCCTGCCCACCCAGGCGGAACTCGCGGAGCAGTTCGGTGTCGAACGCGGCACGGTCCGCCAGGCCCTCCGGGTCCTCCAGGAGGACGGTCTCCTCACCAACGTCAGCAAGGGCAGCCCCCCGCGCGTCGCTGCCCCGGCCCCCGCCCGGGGCGAGCCCCAGCCGACCATGGTGGGTCTGGCCCCGCGCCTGGTGGAGGCGTTCTCGGCACGGGCCGTACGTGCCGACGTCGTCTGCCACACCGCCGAGACGCTCATGGTCGCCCTCGGCGAGCCGCTGCGCCTGATCCACGAGGGCCGCATCCGCCCCGAGTCGATCGACGTCCGCATCCTGGTCCCGTCCCGCGACATCGAACTCGCCTTCCCCGTCCCGGTCGAGTCCCACGGCGAGGACGACTCCGTCCACCAGCGCTGGCTGGCCATGCGCAACGCCCAGGGCCAGGTCCTCCAGCACAACCTGCTCGCGCTGCGCTCCACCCACGGCATGGACGTCCGGGTCCGCTTCCGGGCGCTGCCGTTCACCCCGCCGGTGAAGCTGTACCTCCTCAACGCCGAAGAGGCCCTGATGGGCTACTACATGCTGACCAGACGCGAGGAGGAGTGGGGCAGCCGGACGCTGGACATGTACGACGTCCTGGGCTCGAAGTCCCTGCTCTTCTCCTTCGCCCGGCGGGCCGGCCGGCGGGACGCGGCGTTCGTGGAGGAATCCCAGAAGTGGTTCGACGCCCTCTGGGAAACCATCACGACCGACCTGACACTCTCCTAGTGACTCCTGATACGGCGCAGACTGGTGCGGTGACAATCGAGACCGAGAACGATCCGTACGAACTCCGCGATCTGACCGGACGCGCGCGCGTCGTGCTCTGGGACTTCGACGGGCCCATCTGCCGCCTGTTCGCCGGGCATTCGGCGGAGCGGGTGGCGAGCGACCTGGTCTGCTGGCTGGAGAGCCGGGGCCTGCACGGCCTGCTCACCGAGACCGAGCGGGAGTCCCTCGACCCGCACGTGGTGCTGCGCGCCGTGGACCGCCGTCACCCCGGCAGCGACCTCGTCGCCGAGCTGGAGGAGCGTCTCACCCAGGAGGAGCTGCGAGCCGCGTCCTCGGCCTGGCCGACCGCGTACGCCGACCCGCTGATCCGCACCTGGGCCGCCGTGGGCTCGCGCCTGGCCATCACCACGAACAACTCGCCCCGGGTGGTCCGCAAATACCTCGCGGGGCGCGGCCTCGCCGACTGCTTCGCCCCGCACATCTACGGCCGGACCCGGGAACTGCACCACCTGAAGCCGCATCCGCACTGTCTGAACCGGGCGCTGAACGCGATGGGGGTGGCGCCGGGCGATGCCCTGATGATCGGTGACACGCCGTCCGACCGCGAGGCGGCCGAGGGGGCCGGGGTGCCCTTCCTGGGGTACGCGCGCAACGGAAGAAAGGCCAAGCTCCTGAAGGCCGCCGGCGCCGACGTGGTCCTGGACTCCCTGGAGCCGCTGCTACGGCTGCTGCGCCTGCGTCGGCCCTGAGGGGCTTCTGACGGATCTCCGCGGTGGAAGGAGCCTCTAGTACCGGGCCAGTAACAGGCCCAGCAGGACGGCGGCGACGAGCAGGCAGGTCGGGTTCCGGGTGCGCAGGCCGGCTCCGAGGAGGAAAAGGCAGAGCATGCCGGAGGGCCCGTAGCGGGTCTCGATCATGCTCTCGAACGTCAAACCGAAGAGTGCGGACAGCAGTTGTGCGAGTTTCATGGCGCCCCCAGAACCACCCCGGAACCACTTCCCGATGAGCGATCAACTTGCAGTCAAATTGGACTGGTTGCCGCACAGTGGTTCTGCCCTGGGCTGCTGATCCCTTAACCAGCGGCCAAGTTGACTGCCCCAGTTGACCGAAGGCGGTTTGGCCACGTGGGGGAAGAGGTACGGTCGCGGTGTGAGTGAGGGGCACACCGGCGAGGGCGGCGGCAGATCATTCGAGCGCGTCGCGGGCGAGCTGCGGGCGCGGATGGCAAGCGGCCGCTACCCGCTGCACTCGCGCCTGCCGTCACAGCGCGAGCTGGCCGACGAGTTCGGCGTCTCCCGGGACACCGTGCAGCGGGTCCTCGCGGAGCTGAAGAGTGAGCGCTGGATCGAATCCCGTCAGGGGAGCGGCTCCCGGGTGATCAAGTCGCAGCGGATCCATTCGCCGACGAGCAGTCAACGGCTCGGGCCGCTCATCAGCGCGGCGTTCGAGCAGAAGGAAGTCACGCTGGACGTCTACACGTTGACGTCCGAGTCGCTGGACGTCCACATCCGGCTGCAGGCCGAGCGGATCCGCTCTGGCGAGATCGCGCCCGAGCGCATCGTCCTACGCATCCTCCTGCCGTCGGAGTCGCTGGAGCTGCCCTATCCGCGAGCCCTCGACGCCGCCGACGCCCCCCGCCTGAGGGACCGTTTCCGGACCATCACCAGGCGGAGCACCGAGTCCCTGATCCACGTGCTGAGGGACCTGAAGGCGGCGGCACTGGTTCCGTCCGTGGAGCTCCACATCCGGCACGCGCCCCTGACGCCGACCTTCAAGCTGTACGTGATCAACGGGGTCGAGGTGCTGCACGGCCTGTACCAGATCGTCGAGCGGGATCTGGTGCTGGACAGCGGGGAGCAGCTGCGGGCCCTCGACGTCCTGGGCCTCGGTGCCACGCTGACGCACCACGTGCAGGACGGCGATCCGGACTCGGCCGGCACCGTCTTCGTGGACACCATGCGCAAGTGGTACGGCTCCGTCTGGGACCTGTTGTCCGAGGGACCCGAGTAGCGGAAAAGGCCCTATGGAGACAGGAGGGGGCCGGGGGGCGGCTGGGTGTAGCATTCCCGCACCGTGCAGCGATTGAGTCAAACGCTCGCCCTCGTTCGTATGGGAAGGGGCCGACCGGCTGCCATCGAACAAGCTCGCGCACGCTCATGCGGACGAGTGGCAAACCACCCGTGATGGCGCACTCCGCCGTGCGCCGCACCGACCGCGAACCTACCGTTTGCCTGACCGTCCCCCCTTCTCGTACTTCCGGAGCGGCCCGTGGGCGCACCCTCTCCTTCCCGTCCTCTTCTCGGGGAGCGCGCCTCGCACGACGCCACCTGCCGGGCCTTCGTGCAACGGGCCGCCGAGCTGGGTGTGGCGACCAGCGGCCACCACAACCGGAACTACGTCCTTCCGCTCACGGAGGGCATGGCCCGCCTGGTCGGGCGTGAGGCCGGTACGTCGGTGACGGTTCGGATCCGGCGTCCGGACGCGCTGCCCGTCGTCATCCGGACGTGGGAGGACGAGGCGGAGATCCTCCGCGCGGTCCGGGGGGTCCTGCCGCACGCGCCGGAATGTCTGGTCAAGGGCGAGGACTTCGCCGTCCACAGCTTTGTGGAGGGCGTTCCGCTCTCCAGCGTCTGCGCCAACGGCAAGCCCGTCGACACCCTGCTCATCCGGGCCCTGGCCGGTCTGCTCGCCCAGATGGCACACGTACGGCGGGGTGCGCTGCCCGCTTTGCCGTCCGGCTGGCCCCGCAACGACACGGACAGCCAGGGCTTCCTCCAGACGCTGGTCCACCTGGCCGACCGGCAGATCAGGCAGCCCAACTGGACTGCTTTCGGTGGGCTGTTCGCGGCGCTCGGCATCCCGGAGGACGCGCTCGCCGGGCTGGCCGGGCGGGTGCCCGCGATGGCCCGGCGGCCGTACAGCCTGCTCCACGCCGACCTGCACCGCGACAACGTGATCGTGTCGTACGCGAGCGACCCGCCCCTGATCTGCGTCGACTGGGAGCTCGCCACCTACGGCGACCCGCTGCACGACCTCGCGACGCACCTCGTGCGGATGCGGTACCCGGCGCACCAGTGGGCCGAAGTGGTCGACGCCTGGGGCGAGGCCATGCAGCAGGTCCGTCCGGCCGCGGTCAGCGGTCTGACCCGGGATCTGCGGCACTATCTGGCGTTCGAGCGGGCGCAGTCCGTCTTCCCGGACGTGATGAGGGCCGCCCGGTCGCTGGAGGAATCGTTCACGCAGACGAGCCTGGACGAGGCGACGGCCGAGGTGCGCCGGGCCCTGGAGGCGGCGGCGGAACCGCTGCGGCTCGTCGGTGTGCCGCGGGAGGGCGAGATCCGCCGGGCCCTGTTCCGGTGGCTGGTGTCGCGGATGAACGGGGACATCAGCGGCCGGGCGTGGATCGCGGAGGCGTTCGAATGGCGCCCCGACCGTCGGGTGCCCGAGCGCTCCGACTTTCCGTCCGCGGCGGTGCGGGAGGCCCTGCTGGCAGAGGGGGCCGCGCCCGCGGGCCGGGTGTTCAAGGGCACCGCGCACCTGAACACCGTCGTGGCGGTGCCGGGTTTCGGTTCGCCCGTGGTCGTACGGCGGAAGCTGCCCGACGTGTGCCGCCGGGAGCGCGGCTTCCTCAGCGAGCACGCCGTGCTGCGCGCGATCGAGGAGTCGTCGGTCGGGGTGGCCGCGCCGCGGGTGCTCGCCCTGGGCGAGACCTACCAGAGCGACACCATCGCCCTGCACACCTATGTCGGGTCGCGGGACGTCGACCGGCCCCCCAGCCACCCCGTCCACGGTCTGCTGCCGCACGAGGCGGACGGCCTGGTGGACCAGCTGTGCGCCCTGACGCAGGTCAGGTACGAGCAGGTCGACCCGACCGCCGGGGAGGGCGCGTTCCACCGCTGGCTGCGCGACCAGCTGGTCGCCCTGGTGCGGGACCTGCCGAAGGCCTCGCAGCAGCTGGCGCGGCACCTCGGGCTGCCCGACCCGGAGCGGCTTCAGCTGATCCTCTCCCGGCACGAGGTGAGCGACCGGGAGCCCGCGCTGCTGCACGGCGACCTGAACCCCTGGAACCTCGTACGCCGCGACGACCGGCTGGCGCTGACCATCATCGACTGGGAGATGGCCGTCGTCGGCGACCCCCTCTACGACCTCGTCCGGCACATGCACCTCACCCCGACCCGGCCGGAGATCAGGGAGCGCATGTTCCGCCGCTGGGAGCGCCTGCTGCCCGCCGCGTACACCCGCGACTGGCGCAAGGACTGGCGGGTGTACCGCCGGCTGGAGATCGTGCGCTCCGCCTACGTCGACCTGGACCGCATCGTGACGGGCGCGAGCCTGGACGCCCCCAACGTCCGGCGGGCGGTGGACTCCTACGCGGTGACGCTGGCCGTCGCCACGGGCTCGCTCGGCCTGCCGGTGCGCTCCACGGCGAACCCGTACCTCGCCCGCGCCCTGGCCTGACCCCGCCGCTGCGTAGGCTCGCCGGTATGACCAAGCCGGGCCTGCGTGAGCGCAAGAAGCAGCGGATGTACGAGACCGTGTCGGACATCGCCGTGCGGCTCTTCCTGGAGAAGGGGTTCGACGCGGTGTCCGTCGCGGAGATCGCGGCGGCGGCCGACATCTCGAAGCCGACGCTCTTCCGGTACTTCCCGGCCAAGGAGGATCTGGTGCTGTACCGGATCGCCGACCACGAGGGGGAGGCGGCCCGGGTGGTGGCGGAGTCCGGGATCGCGCCCGTGGAGGCGCTGCGGCGGCACTTCGTGGACGGGCTGGAGCGGGGGGACCCGGTGACCGGGCTCAACGACCATCCCGAGGTGCTGGCCTTCCACGCCCTGCTCTACGGGACGCCCTCCCTGGTCGCCCGGGCGCACGCGCATCAGGAGCGGTCGGAGGCCGCGCTCGCCGAGGTGCTCGGAGGGGACCTGGACGCGCGGCTGGCCGCCGGGCAGATCATGGCCGTGCTGCGGGTGCTGGCGCTGGAGAACTGGCGGCGGATCGCCGCGGGGGAGCGGGTGGCCGACGTGCGGCCGGACGCGGTGGCGGCCGCGGAGCGGACCTTCGGCCGGCTCGCCGCCGTGCTGCCCTCCGGTCCCTGGCCCGGCCCAGCGAGTGAGACTCGGTAATTTATTTAACTCAGTTAGATTTTCGCGTACGCTCGGTGGAATGACCTCGACCGAGCCCTCCCTCCAGCACGCCCTCGACAAGGAACGCGCCCACCACGAGCGCTGCCGGGCCGCTCTCGCCGCGATGGTGGAGGGCGCCGGTGAACAGGTCGTCACCGGCGAGGACGTGTCCGCGTCCGGGGCCGACGCCGAAGTCCTCGGTTACCGGCTGCGCAGTCGGGCGAAGGCGCTGCGGGAACTGCCCGAGGGGCCGCTGTTCTTCGGTGCCCTGGAGAGCGGGGACGGGCCGTTGCACATCGGGCGGCTGCGGATCTCCGAGCACCCGGCCGAACCGCCCCTCGTCGTCGACTGGCGTGCGCCCGTCTCACGCGCCTTCTACCAGGCGTCGACCCGTGACCCGCAGGGCGTGGCGGTGCGCAGGCGCTTCGGGTGGGCGCCCGGCAGCCGGGGCGACTCCGGGGACCTCACCGGCCTGGAGGACGAGCACCTGGAGCAGGGGGAGACCCGCGACAGCGACATCGTCGCCCGGGAGATCGAACGGCCCCGGGTCGGGCCCATGCGGGACATCGCCGCGACGATCCAGCCCGAGCAGGACGACCTCGTACGGGGGGACCTGGCGGTGTCGGTGTGCGTGCAGGGCGCGCCGGGCACCGGCAAGACCGCTGTGGGGCTGCACCGGGCGGCGTATCTGCTCTACACCCACCCTCAGCGCATCCGGCGCGGTGGTCTGCTGATCCTCGGACCCAACCGCACCTTCCTGTCGTACATCGCCGAGGTGCTGCCGGCCCTCGGCGAGACCGGCGTGCGGCAGTCGACCCTGGGCGAGGAGATCGCCCGCTGCCCGGTCCGGGGCGCCGACGACGACCCGGCCGCGGTCGTGAAGCACGACGCCCGGATGGCCGAGGTGCTCCGGCGGGCGCTGTACGCGCGGGTGCGTGCCGACGGCGGCGGCGCGTCGCTCACCGTGCCGGACGGGTCGTACCGGTGGCGGGTCCCGGCGGGGGAACTGGCGCAGATCGTGGCACGGGTGCGGGAGGAGGAACCGCCGTACGGGGTCGGGCGGGAGCGGGTGCGGGCGCGGATCGTGCGGTGTCTGCGCGAGCAGGCCGAGCGGCGGGCCGGGCCGCCCCCGAACGCCTGGGTGCGGCGGATCGAGCGGGCACGGCCGGTGTCGACGTACGTCGATGCCGTGTGGCCGCGGGTGCGGCCCGAGGAGGTCGTGGCCGGACTGCTCGGCGACGCGGAGGCGCTGGCGACGGCCGCCGAGGGACTCCTCGACGCCGGTGAGCAGCGGGCGCTGCTGTGGCGGCGGCCGCCCGGGTCCTGGAAGTCGGCGCGCTGGTCGGCCGCCGACCTCGTGCTGCTCGACGAGGTGGCGGGGCTGATCGAGCACCCGGAGGGGTACGGGCACGTCGTCGTCGACGAGGCGCAGGACCTGTCCCCGATGGAGTGCCGGGCGATCGCCCGCCGGGCCCGCTTCGGTTCGCTGACCGTGCTGGGTGACCTGGCGCAGGGGACGACACCGTGGGCGGCCCGGTCGTGGCGCACGGTTCTCGCACACCTGGGGAAACCCGACGCGGCCGTGGTCGCCCTGACCACGGGGTTCCGGGTGCCGCAGGCCGTCGTCGGGCTCGCCAACCGGCTGCTGGAGCGCCTCGACGTGGACGTGCCGGCGGCCCGTTCGCTGCGCGGGGACGGGGAGTTGAGGATGCGGGAGACGACCGTCGACGGCGTCACCGGGGCGGTCGTGGCGGCCGTACGAGACGCGCTGGGGCGGGAGGGTTCGGTCGGGATCGTCGCGGCCGACGCGGACGTTCCCCGCCTGCGGGCGGCACTGCACGCGGCCGGTATCGAGGCGGCGGGCCCGGACGAACTCGGCGCGCGTGTCGCCCTGGTGCCGGCGAGCGTGGTCAAGGGCCTGGAGTACGACCAGGTCGTCGCCGTCGAGCCGGCCGCGATCGCCGAGGCGGAGGCACGGGGGCTGCACCGGCTGTACGTCGTGCTGACCCGGGCGGTCTCCCGGCTCGAGGTGGTGCGGGGGAGGCCAATGCCCTTCTAGGGAAAGGTGGGGGCATCCCCGTCCCGGGCAGCAAGTCGGCAGCCCCGCCGCTGAAGGAGCGGGTGCGCTGCGGCGGGGTCACCGTCGACGCGGGCGACACGGTCGACGCCGATCGGGAAGGCGTGGTCGTGGGCCCCCGGCCCGCCGCGCGGAGGCCCTGGCCGCGGCCGGGCCCAGCCGGCCGAGGAGGCCGGCGAGACCCAGGACGCCCGGGAGTCGGCCCCTCGCACGCGCATCGACGGGATCCTGGCGCACCAGGGCTTCGAGGGCTGACCGCCGGCCCCGGCCGGCCGGTCGCTACGCCGCCGCGAAGGGCCCTCCGCCGGTGAAGGCCCGTGCATGGAAGCGGTCGCCGATGTGGCGGTGGGTGGCCGCGTCCGGGTGGACGTGGTCGGGGAGGGGGAGGGCGGCGGCGTCCTGCGCGCCGTAGAGGTCGAGGCCGTCGAGGTAGTGCAGGTTCGGGTCGTCGGCGGCGCGCTGCCCGACGATGCGGGACAGCTCCTCGCGGATGACGGTGAGGGTGAGTTTGCCCAGGGGCTTCTCCGCCGGGTCGCCCATGGCGGAGAAGACCAGGCGGCCCTTGCCGATCTCGTCGCGGTCCGGGGCTGTGGGACCGGGCGTGTCCTCGTGGATGGCGCAGTGGATGGGGGAGACGAGCAGCAGCGGGGTGTCCGGGTGCCCCTCCCGGATCGTGTCGAGGAAGCCGTGCACGGCGGGGCCGAAGGTGCGCATCCGCATCGCGTCCTGGTTGACGATGTTGATGCCCATCTTCACGCTGATCAGGTCGGCCGGGGTGTCCCGCATGGCGCGTGCGGTGAACGGGTCGAGCATCGCGCTTCCGCCGAAGCCGAGGTTGACCAGCTCCACACCGCCCCGCAGTGCGGCGATCGCGGGCCAGATGGCCGTGGGGCTCGCGGCGTCCGAGCCGTGGCTGATCGAGCTGCCGTGGTGCAGCCACACCCGGCGTCCCCGGTCCGGGGCCGGCGCCACGGGGGCGTCCGTGCGCAGCGCGACCAGCTCGGTGGTCTCGTTGTGCGGCAGCCAGATCTCGACGTCCTTCTCCTCGGCCGGCAGGCCCTTGAAACGGACGGTACCGACCGGGCCGGGCGTGAGCTCGCTCTCCCAGGTGACGAGGTCGACGGTGAGGACGTTGCCGCCGGTCCCGGTGGCCTGGCCGGCCGGGCGGCCGTCGACGAGCAGGTCGTACAGGCCGTCCGGGCGCGACGGGAAGCCGGTGTAGTCGCGCTTGGTGCGCAGCGTGTCCAGCTCGACGACGGTCGCGGCGGTACGGAACGCCAGCCGTACGCCGGAGGGCTGGGCCTCGGCCATCGCCAGCTGCGGGTTGGTGTTCTGCGCGCGGGCCCGTGCGGGCAGGCGGTGGGGGAGCAGGCCGTGCTCGGTGCGTTCCACGTCGAGGGCGCCGCGCAGCAGGTCCGTCGTGAGGGGCGTGGTGATCCAGTCGTGCTCGGTGTGCATGGGTGTCAGCCTCGGGGATCGGTGGGGGCCACGGGCCAGTTCCGCAGCAGCGTGTCGAGGGCGTCGAGGATCCGGGCCCAGGTCTCCTCGGTGTCCGGCGCGCTGTGGCTGAAACCACCGCCGAGTTCCAGGCTGACGTAGCCGTGGAAGACGCTGCCGAGCAGCCGGACCGCGTGGGTCTGGTCCGGCTCGGTCAGGTCGTAGCCGCGCAGCAGGGCCCTGGTCATCCGCGCGTGCCGGACACCGGCGCTCGCGGCCGCGGTCTGCGGGTCGAGTCGCAGCTGGGCGGCGGCGTAGCGGCCGGGGTGTTCCCGGGCGTAGTCGCGGTACACGTTGGCGAGGGCGGACAGGGCGTCCTTGCCGGCCCGTCCGGCCAGGGCTTCCGCGGCCCGGTCGGCGAGTTCGGCGAGGGCGAGCAGGGCGATCCTCGTCTTCAGGTCCTGGGAGTTCCGCACGTGCGAGTACAGGCTCGCGACCTTGACGTCGAACCGGCGGGCCAGTGCCGAGACGGTCACCTGCTCGAAGCCGACCTCGTCGGCGAGTTCGGCGCCGGCCTCGGTCAGGCGCTCCGGCGTCAGTCCCACGCGTGGTGCCATATTGATGCTCCCCTCTACCTGAAGAGAGTGTGCATCTGCCTAAAGGTATTAGGCAAATGGCCTTGAGGTAGATGTGCTCGACCTTCTGCCCCGTCGGGTCTTGCCCCAGGGCTTGAGGACGGAGATCGCCGTCATGAACACATAGGCGGACAGCGACACGACCGGCCCGAACAGCACGTCACCGGCGTCCGGCAGCGGCCCGCCCGCGGCCACGGCCGTGACCGCCGCGTGCACCGCGGGGCGCAGGGCGAACACCGTGGCGGTGGTCGTGGCGAGGGTCAGCCAGAACTTCGTGTACACCCACCGGTACCGGGCCAGACCCCACACCGTGCCCAGCGACAGCACCAGGCCGCTGAGGAGCGTGAGCAGGGCGACGGGCGGCAGGAGCCAGTCGGCGAAGAGCCGCATGGCCCGGACGGACGCCGCCACGGTCACCGCGGACTCGGTGGTGGCCGCGGTGGTCCCGAGCGCGAGCAGCCCGAGCGAGAGCCCCAGCCAGCAGGCGGAGGCGGTGACGTGCACGACCAGAGCGGCCCGGCGGGCGGAGCGGCCCAGCCTCCGGGGCGGGCTCGGCCGCGGCTTCTGCCTCGTATCCGTGTCCATGCCCGGCACCCTGCCGGGCCGGCTCCGCGCGGTCGTCCTCCGGCGGGAGCAGACCGGTGTACCGACGCCGGAGTACGGCCCGGTGTCACAGCGGTCGTCTGGCTTCGCGGCATGACCGAACCTTCGCACCTCTCCGCGATCCGCGAGTCCTACGACACCGTCGCCGCCGCCTACGTCCGACTCGTCCCGGCGCCAGCCGAGTTGGACCCGGTGTCCCGTGCGATGCTGGCCGCCTTCGCCGAACTCGCCTCCCCCCTCGGGCCGGTCGCCGACCTGGGCTGCGGCCCCGGCAAGGTGACGGCACATCTGGCCGCGCTGGGCGTACCGGTCCACGGCGTGGACGTGTCGCCGAGGATGGTCGAACTGGCCCGGGCGGCGTACCCGGAACTCCGCTTCACCGTCGGCTCGATGACCGCGCTGGAGATCGGCAGCGGCGAACTCGGCGGCATCCTGGCGTACTACTCCACCCACCACACCCCTCCACAGTGGCTGCCGACCGTCTTCGCCGAGTTCCACCGCACGCTCGCACCCGGGGGCCGGCTGATGCTGGCGGGCCACGTGGGCGACGGCGAGCACCTGCACCCCACACGGGCCTACGGCGACCATCCGGTGTCCTACGAGTCCCACCTGCTGCCACCGGACCACATCGCCGAACTCCTCGACCGGGCCGGGCTGGTGGTCACGACGCGGGTGGTGCAGGAACCGGAGGGCAGGTCGAAACGCCGGGCGGGGACGTTTCTCGCGTACAAGCCGGGATGACGTACCGGGGCCGCGGATCAGGCCGACGGCTCGTGCACCCACACGCGCAGCGGTCCGACAGCCCCGAAACCGTGCCGGAGAGCGGCCGCCAGGTCATCGCCCTGCTCGTAGCCCACGACGGGCAGACCGGGGAAACGCAGGCCGACGGCGTGCAGGACCAGGGGCCAGATCGCGTGGGGCGGTCCGAAGAGGTTGGACACACCGACCACATGGTCACTGCGACGGGCCACCGCGCCACCGGCCACCCGCCCGTCGGCGGACCGCCCGGCGAGCACGGACGTCTGCGGATCGTCCAGCAGCCCCGGCCCGAAAAGATCCGCGTTCCCGCCCCCGTCGTCCCAGGCCAGCGCCCAGTCGCGCAGCGCGACCCGGTCGCTCACGACCTCCCACGCGAACTCCGGGGGCGGGGCGGGCACACCTGGCTCCCGATGGATCCACTCCGCCTCGAACAACACCCGGAACCCCGCCCCCGTCAGGTCGAGGTCGGCGAAACTGTCCTTCACCGAGGCGCCGGGGGAGGCCGTGTCGATCCGTCCCACGAGTGCGCCCGGGTCGGCGCCCGGCCGCAGCGTCACCGCGTCGGGGTAGTACACGGGCGTACGCCGCGCAGCGGCCCAGGCGTCCTCCCCGAACGAGCTCTCCACCCCGTGCACCCGGCACATCACGGCACACCAGGCGGCGTTGTCACGGGCGGCGGCCCGCACCAGGGCCTGCTGCGAAGTCGTCATGACACGGATCAAATCGACGGCCGTCCCGTCCGTCCACCGATTTGCCGGTCGCCCGAGTGAGGCGGTCGACCCGAAGAAGGGCACAAGCCCCGGCCGACGGGCGGCGGCTCGGTCAGGTGGCTCCTCGTACGGTCGGCCCCATGGCTGACGAGTGCTCCGGGCATCCACGGCGATCCCGGGTGCCGGCGCTTTCGGGAGCCGGGTCCAGGTGGTCGTCGCGCGACGTCCTTGGGGCGCCCCCGCAGGCTGAGGTGTGGAGAGCAGGCCGCAGGCGGTCGGGCGTGGTGTGGCGCACTATTGCAAGCGGGTGCTTGCAATAGTTAGCGGGGTGTTGCACTGTGGAGGCATGGCCTCGCTCAACGTCGGCAATCTCGGTGACTACCTGCGCGAGCAGCGGCGCACTGCGCAGCTGTCGTTGCGGCAGCTCGCCGACGCCGCCGGGGTGTCCAATCCGTATCTGAGCCAGATCGAGCGCGGGCTGCGCAAGCCGAGCGCGGAGGTGCTGCAGCAGGTCGCCAAGGCGCTGCGGATCTCCGCCGAGACGCTGTACGTCCGGGCCGGCATCCTCGACGCCGAGCGCGACCGGGACGAGGTGGAGACGCGTGCCGTCATCCTCGCGGACCCGACGCTGAACGAACGGCAGAAGCAGGTGCTGCTGCAGATCTACGAGTCCTTCCGCAAGGAGAACGGGTTCGGGGACGGGGACGGTGACGCGAACGACTCGGACGGTGCGGGTGTCGTCGGTGTCGTGACGGCCGACGGTGCGGTGAGCGTCGACGGGGACGCTCCCGGCACCGGGATACCCCCGGCCGGCCCGGCCGACGGCGACAGACCCGCCCGGCGCCGCAGCCGCACGAGCGCGGGACAGAGCGACAGCACGAACGACGGCGGTACGACCGCCACCCGCCGCACCCGCAAGGGCAGCGGGCGCAGTGACACCGATCCGCAGCAGACGGCCGGCTGAGCCGGACCAGGGCATGGGCCGCCCGCCGCGGATCACACAACCCTCAGCCGAACCCTCGAGCGAAACAGAATCCGGGAGGACCATCACCATGGCCATCACCGACGACCTGCGCAAGACCTTCAGCGACCCGACGCCGCTCTACTTCGCCGCAGGCACCGCCGACCTCGCCCTTCAGCAGGCCAAGAAGGTGCCGGCCCTGGTGGAGCAGCTGCGCTCCGAGGCCCCCGCGCGGTTCGACGCCGCCCGCAACACCGACACCAAGGCCGTCCAGGAGAAGGCCTCCGCCCGGGCCAAGGAGGCCTCCGCCCGCGTCAAGGAGACGCAGGAGACCCTGCAGACCAAGGTCACGGAGTTCATCGGCTCCATCGACGTCGACATCAAGAAGCTCGGCAGCACGATCGACGCGGACCTGAAGAAGATCGGCGAGAGCGCCCAGGACTTCGCGCTGCGCGGCGTCGGCGTGGCCGCCGAGTACGCCGTCAAGGCCCGCGAGACCTACGAGAAGGTCGCCGAGCACGGCGAGCAGGCCGTGCGGACCTGGCGCGGCGAGGCCGCCGACAGCATCGAGGACGTCGCCGAGGGCGTCGAGGAGCTGGCCGTGGCCGTCGAGCCGAAGCCGAAGCCGCAGCCGGTCGCGGTCACCGAGGAGCCGGCGAAGCCCGCCGCCGCCCAGGCGAAGAAGGCCCCGGCCGCCAGGAAGGCCCCGGCGCGCAAGCCCACCACCGCCAAGAAGACCACCCCGCCCGCCAAGTAGTACGGCGGAGCGGCCACACGGGCCGGGCACCCCGGGGGTGCCCGGCCCGTTGTACGGGTACGGTGACCGCGTAGGACGAGCCGAGTCAGGTGGTGGACGTTGTGCTGATGCAGGGCTTCGCAGGGTTTATGTGGCTTCTGAGCATGGCCCTGATCGTTTTCAGCGGTTTCGCGCTGCTCGACGCCGCCGTGCGCCGGGAGGACGCCTACCGCGCGGCCGACAAGAAGACCAAGCCCTTCTGGCTGATCATCCTCGGGATCGCCTTCGTGGTGAACCTGCTCTTCCCGATCCTGTCGTTCCTGCCGATCATCGGTCTCATCGCGACGATCGTGTACATGGTCGACGTACGCCCCGCGATCCGGGCGCTCCCGGGCGGCGGCCGCAGCCGGCGCGGCTCCAGCAGCGACGGCCCCTACGGCCCCTGGAACGGCGGCCGGTAAGGGCCCCTCGGCACTCCCTTGAAGCCCCTTGCAGCGGGTGAGGCCCTGCCACGGCCAAGGCCCCTGCCACAGGTATGGCCCCCGCCCCGGATAAGGCCCCGCAACAGGTAAGGGCCCTCGGCAGAGCGGAGCCGAGGGCCGGAGCAGCAGCGGCCGGGGCTACGGCACCCGGTCCAGCAGCAGCACCGCCACGTCGTCCGTCAGCTCGCCACCGTTGAGGTCGCGCACCTCGTTCACCGCCGCCCGCAGCAACTGCTCGCCCCGCAGGCCCTCGGCGAACTGGCGACGGATCATCTCCGTCATGCCGTCCTGCCCGAGCCGCTCCCGGCCCTGGCCGATGTGGCCCTCGATCAGGCCGTCGGTGTAGAGCATCAGGCTCCACTCGGCGCCCAGCTCCACCTGCATCCGCGGCCAGCGGGCGCCGGGCAGCAGTCCGAGGGCCGGGCCGTTGTTGTCGTAGGGCAGCAGACGCGCCGGCTTGCCCGGGCGGGCCAGCAGTGGCGAGGGGTGACCCGCCAGGCACAGCCCGGCCCGGCGGCCGTCCGGCGCGATGTCCACCGTGCACAGCGTCGCGAAGATCTCGTCGTCGGCCCGCTCGTGCTCCAGCACCTGCTGGAGCGTGCCCAGCAGCTGGTCGCCGCACAGACCCGCCAGGGTCAGCGCCCGCCACGCGATCCGCAGCTCCACACCGAGCGCGGCCTCGTCCGGGCCGTGCCCGCAGACGTCGCCGATCATGGCGTGCACCGTGCCGTCCGGCGTGCGCACCACGTCGTAGAAGTCGCCGCCGAGCAGTGCGCGCGAGCGGCCCGGGCGGTACCGGGCGGCGAACCGCAGCGACGAGCCCTCCAGCAGCGGCGTCGGCAGCAGACCGCGCTCCAGGCGGCGGTTCTCCTGCGCGCGCAGCCGGCCCTCGGCGAGCCGGCGCTCCGCCGACTCGGACCGCTTGCGCTCCACCGCGTAGCGGATCGCGCGGCTCAGCAGCCTGCCGTCCAGTTCGTCGCGGAAGAGGTAGTCCTGGGCGCCCACCCGCACCGCCTCGGCGCCGCGCTCGGCGTCACCGGACGCGGTCAGCGCCAGGACGGCGTGCCGGGGCGCGAGCTCCAGTACGTGCTTGAGCACGGCGAGCTCGTCCGCCGGGTCGCTGTGGCCCGGCGCGGGCAGCGCCAGGTCCAGCAGGATGCAGTGGACGTCGTCGGTCAGCAGCCGGCCGGCCTCCGTCAGGTTGCGGGCCGTGCGGACGCGGATCGGCTTGCCTGCCTGGTCGAGCATGTCCGGCACGATCGGCGAACCGGCCGGGTCGTCCTCGATCAGCAGCAGCGTCAGGTTGGTGTGGGCGGTGTTGTTCTCCACCTTGTCCGTGGTGTTCCCGGCGGCGTCCGGCGTGCGGGTCGCGGGCGAGACGTCCTTCGCGGACTCCTCGGCCGAGCCGCCGCGCGGGGACGCGGCCTGCGCCTGACCACTCTCCGCGGCCGGGATCGCTCTCTGCCGCGGTATGGGTACGGGCATCGTCTTGGGTTCCTTCCCTCCCCCCGAGGGCACGGTGGGGCGAGGGACCTCGACCCACCGAGCGGGACCATAGCGGGTGTCGGCGCCGCATTGGAATGGTGTGAGCCACGCCGCTGTGCCACCGGCCAGTGTCATATGCCGCGATATGCACCTCAGTTGGACAGCTCGGAGATGCTGCGGGGATGACGAACGTCACGTCAGCGCACGGACCGCTCGTGAGGGGGCGTGCGGTGGGTCACGTGGGCCAGGTCACCGCGGGCGTCCGCTATCCGGTGTACCCGGTCCGGCCGATGCCGTGCTCGGTCACGCCCGGGCCGTCGTCCGGCCGATGCCTGCTCGGTGGCATCGGGGCCGGTGTCCGTCCGGTCCGTTTCCACCGCTCAGTGGCGTGGGAGCCGGTGCCGCCGTCCGGTCCGCTTTCGCGCTCAGTGGCAACCGAGTCGGTGCCGCCGTCCGGCAGACGTCCGTGCTCAGTTGGCGTCGGTGCCCGTGTCCGGCCGAACCACCCCGAGGATGGGCATCGTGCCTGCCCCCGCGATCGTCACGGTCCGCCCGGGGCGCGGCGCGTGCACGATCGCTCCGTCACCGATGTACATGGCGACATGGCTGGCGTCGCCGAAGTAGATGATGAGGTCGCCGGGGCGCATGTCCTGGATGTCGATGTGCCGCAGCCGCTTCCACTGCTCCTGCGAGGTGCGGGGTATGCCACGCCCGGCGGATATCCAGGCCTGTGACGTCAGCCCCGAGCAGTCGTAGGTCCGCGGCCCCTCGGCGCCCCACTGGTAGGGCTTGCCGATCTGGGCCGTGGCGTACTTCACGGCCTTCTTGCCCTGCGCGGAGGCCTTGCCGTCGATCTCTTCGAGGATGCCGGAATCGAGCCAGGCGGTCTGCGCCTTGTCCGCCGCCTCCTTCTCCAGCTCGGCGAGGCGCTCCTGCTCCTCCTTCTGCAACTCGGATTCGAGCTTCTCCGCCTGCTCGATCTGCTTCTCGATCTTCTTCTGTGCGGCGGCCTTGGCCTTGCGGCCCGCCTCCAGCTTCTTCAGCTGGGCGGAGGCGTCCTTGGCGTACTGCTCCAAGGCCTCCTGGGTGCGGGTCAGTTCGCCGAGGAGGCCCTTGGTCGCGTGGTGGCCCTCGCGGACCCGGCCCGCGCCGTCGAGGAAGTCCTGCGGGTCGTCGCTCAGCACCAGGTGGGCCTCGGGCGGCAGTCCGCCCCCGCGGTACTGCGCGGCGGCCGCCGCGCCCGCGCGGTCCTTGAGTTTCCTGAGCTTCTCCTGGCCCTTGACGATCTTCTTGGCCAGTGAGACGACCTCGGCGGACTGCTTGTCCGCCTTCTCGTCGGCGGCGTTGTACTCGTCGGTGGCGCGGCCGGCGGCGCGGTAGAGCTTGTCGAGCTTCTTGCGGACGGCCTCGAGGTCCTTGGCGGGGGCGAGCGCCGCGCCCGCGCTCGGGGTGGGGGAGGGGGTGGGGTTCGCGAACGCCGTGCCCGGTGCCGCCAGCACCGTGACCGCGCAGACCACGGCCACCGCCGTCGCGATCAGGCCACGCTTGCCCGTTCCCATACCTCGGCCCCCAAACTGATTAACCGTCAGTAACTTGCGGCTCGCCTGGGGATGCTGCCATGCCGGCCCGGAAAGCGACAGGGGTAGTACTTCCCGCAGCTCCCACGCCGGCATGCCCCCGGTGGGACGATCTCCCGGTCCGTGTGACGAACGACTCAAAGAGATCGTTCCAACGGCCCCTGACCGGACGGGAGGAATCAGGCGCAGGGGGCCAAAGCCGCCCAGCGCACCGTCACTTCGCCCTGTCGCCACCGCGCGGGCCCGTCCACCACCGGCCAGTCGGCCGCCAGGTCCCGTACCGCGCGGATCCAGCGTTGCCGGGCGCCGTAGGAGGCGTAAGGGGCGGCGGCCGCCCAGGCGCGGTCGAAGTCGCGCAGGAAGGAGTGCACCGGCTCACCCGGGACGTTGCGGTGGATGAGTGCCTTCGGCAGGCGTTCCGCCAGGTCGGAGGGGCGCTCCAGGGAGCCGAGCCGGGTGGCGAGGGTGACCGTGCGAGGTCCCTCCGGGCCGAGCGCGACCCACACGTGCCGGCGTCCGATCTCGTCGCAGGTCCCCTCGACCAGCAGCCCGCCGCGCGATCCCGTCGCCGGGTCGGCCGGTGCGAGCCGTGCGCACAGGCGCTGCCACACGGCCGCGACCTCGCCCTCCTCGTACTGCCGCAGCACGTTGGCGGCGCGGACGAGTAGGGGCCGCTGCGGAACGGGGATCTCGAAGCCGCCGTGCCGGAAGGTGAGCCCCGGCCGCTCGTAGGGCAGCGCCGCAGCGACCCGGGCCGGTTCGATCTCGACGCCCACCACGCGCGTGCGGGGAGCGACCGTGCGCAGGCGCTCCAGCAGCTCTACGGCCGTCCAGGGGGCCGCGCCGTAGCCGAGGTCGACCGCCACCGGGTCGGCGGCGCGGCGCAGCTCGGCGCCGTGCGTGGCCGCGATCCAGCGGTCCATGCGGCGCAGCCGGTTGGGGTTGGTCGTCCCGCGCGTCACCGTGCCCAGGGGCCGGGTCGCTGCACGGGGTGTCATGCCTACGAGGTTAAGCGGCTTCCGGCACTGGTCGGGGCCGAGGTGCCGCATCACCTCGTCGAACGGTTGAGCGATACGCGGTAATGATTCGGTAAAACTCCCGAATCAGGAAATGGAGCACCCCCCTCCGGTGTTGCACCCCGTCGGAGGGCACCGTGCGCCCTGCGAAGGCATGCCCGGAGCGAGGAGGAACGCCACGTGAGCCAGTACATCGGCAGGCTCGGCAGGCGCTCCGCGTCGTCGCCGACGCGCCTGCGGCTGCACCGCAGGCCCCGTCGCGTCGCCATGCTCTCCGTGCACACCTCGCCGCTCCACCAGCCCGGCACCGGCGACGCGGGCGGTATGAACGTCTACATCGTGGAGCTGGCCCAGCGCCTCGCCGCGCACGGCGTGGAGGTCGAGATCTTCACGCGCGCGACCGCCGCCGCGCTCCCGCCGACCGTCGAGCTGGCACCCGGCGTCCTCGTCCGGCACGTCGACGCCGGCCCCTACGAGGGCCTCAACAAGGAGGACCTCCCCGCCCAGCTGTGTGCCTTCACCCATGGCGTGATGCAGGCCTGGGCGCATCACCGCCCTGGCCACTACGACCTGGTCCACTCCCACTACTGGCTCTCCGGCCACGTCGGCTGGCTCGCCGCCCAGCGCTGGGGCGTCCCCCTGGTGCACGCCATGCACACCATGGCCAAGGTCAAGAACGCCAACCTGGCCGACGGCGACACCCCCGAACCGGCCGCCCGCGTCATCGGCGAGACCCAGATCGTCGCCGCCGCCGACCGCCTCATCGCCAACACCACCGAAGAGGCCGACGAGCTGGTGCGGCACTACACGGCCGAGCCCGACAAGGTCGCCGTCGTCCACCCCGGCGTGAACCTCGGCCGCTTCTCGCCCGCCGACGGCCGCGCCGCCGCCCGGGCCCGCCTCGGCCTGCCGGGGGACGCGCTGATCCCGCTCTTCGCCGGCCGCATCCAGCCCCTGAAGGCCCCGGACGTACTGCTGCGCGCCGTCGCCGTCCTCCTCGACCAGCGTCCCGAACTGCGCTCGCGCATCCTCGTGCCCGTCGTCGGCGGCCCCTCCGGCAGCGGCCTCGCCAAGCCCGAGGGCCTGCAGAAGCTGGCCGCGCGCCTGGGCATCGCGGACGTCGTACGGTTCTGCCCGCCGGTCGGCCAGGAACAGCTGGCGGACTGGTTCCGTGCCGCCTCCGTGCTGGTCATGCCCTCCTACAGTGAGTCCTTCGGCCTGGTCGCCATAGAGGCACAGGCGGCCGGCACCCCAGTGCTCGCGGCCTCGGTGGGCGGCCTGCCGGTCGCCGTGCGCGACGGGCACACCGGCTTCCTCGTCCGCGGCCACGATCCGGCCGACTACGCGCGCGTGCTGCGCGACTTCGCCGACGACCCGCGGCTCACGCACCGGCTGGGCGAACAGGCCGCCCGCCACGCCCAGTCCTTCGGCTGGGACACGGCGGCCGCCGCCACCGTGGACGTCTACACGGCCGCGATGCAGGCCCACCGGCGTCGCGTACGCTCGCTGCATGGGTGAAACCGATCAGGAACAGCGTGCGGCACAGGTCATCGAGGGAGTGCTCAAGGACGCCGACCTGGAGTGGGAGAGCCCCGAGCGCGGTACCTACGTCGCCCAGCTCCCGGGCACCCGCAAGCTGAAGACGACGATCTCCCTGATCGTCGGCCGCCACTCCCTGTCGCTGAACGCCTTCGTCATCCGCCACCCCGACGAGAACGAACCGGGCGTCCACCGCTGGCTCCTGGAGCGCAACCTCAAGCTCTACGGCGTGAGTTACGCCGTCGACCAGCACGGCGACGTCTACGTCACCGGCCGCCTCTCCCTGGCCGCCGTCACCGCCGACGAGCTGGACCGTCTGCTCGGCCAGGTCCTGGAGGCCTCCGACGGCGCCTTCAACACCCTGCTGGAGCTGGGCTTCGCGTCGGCGATCCGCAAGGAGTACGAATGGCGGGTCTCCCGGGGGGAGTCGACCCGGAACCTGGACGCGTTCACCCACCTCACCCAGCACCCGGAGCGCTGACGGGCCCGGTACGACTTGGCAGCCGCACCGGAGCGCGACGACAGGACCTAGACGGCCCGGTACCGCCCCGGCGGTACGCCCACCAGCCTGCGGAAGTGCCGGGTGAGGTGTGACTGGTCGTAGAAACCGGCCGCCACCGCCACCTCGCCCGGTGGGCGCCCCTCCAGGAGCAGCCGCCGGGCGCGCGCCACGCGCAGGGACGTCAGGTACTGGTGCGGGGCGATGCCGTAGGCCGCGCTGAACGCCCGGACGAGATGGGCGGGATGGGCGCCGAGCAGCCCGGCGGCCTCGCGCAGGACGACGCCCTCGACGATCCGCTCGTCCAGCATCTCGCGCAGCCGCCGCGCGAGCACGGGATCGGCCGGCCGAGCGGCGGCGGGATCGCCCCGCAGGTGCCCGCGCAACCGCTCCCCGACGAACAACAGCCTGCTCTCGGCCTCCAGTTCCTCACCGGGCCGTCCCAGCGCGCCGTGCAACTGGCCCACCCGCCGGCGCAGCAGCGGATCGCGCAGATCGGGCCGGTCCACGGCCGCCCCGATGAACTCGTCCCCCAGGTACGTCCCGTCGAGGTACAGCACCCGCTTGCGGAAGCCCTCGGCGGTGACGGGGGAGCCGTTGTGCGGCACGTGCGGCGGCAGCAGCGTCACGGTGTCCTGCGGGGTGCCGTGCTCGTGCCGGTCGAGGTCGTACCGCACGGCCCCGGTGTCGACGATCAGCAGTGTCCAGGCGTCGTGGACGTGCATCGGATACGCGTACTCGGTGAACCGCGCGTGGAAGACCTCGACGACACCCTCGACGGCGGGCCGCCAGGCGGAGACGATCCGGGAGGACTCGGAGGCCATGCAAAGAACGTACAAGACCCCGGCGGCGGTGGGCGGGCACGCTCGGACCATGAACACCGAACCGATCCGCTTCGACACGAAGATCGCCGTGCTGCTGCGCGCGGACCTGGAGCCCTGGCAGCGCCTCAACGTGACGTCGTTCCTGGTCAGCGGCCTCGGAACGCAGGTCCCCGAGGTGATCGGCGAACCGTACGAGGACGCGGACGGCGTGCCCTACCTCCCCATGTTCCGCCAGCCGGTCATGGTCTTCGAGGCCACGAAGGAGACCCTGACCACCGCCCACACCCGTGCCCTCTCCCGCGCACTGCCCCGCGCGGTCTTCACCTCCGACCTCTTCACCACGGGCAACGACCGCGACAACCGCGCCGCGGTACGTGCCGTGCCGACCGCGGACCTGGATCTCGTGGGGCTCGCCGTGTACGGCCCGAAGAACGCGGTGGACAAGGTGGTGAAGGGGGCGCGGATGCACCCCTGAGCGGGGAGCCGCGGGGAGACCAAAGTCGCGGGCGCGTAGACCGACGGCTGCGGGCGCGTAGACCGACGGCTGACGACAGGGGGGTGGCTGCTCAGGAGACTGGCCGTATGGAGGAAGCCAGGAACGTTCCCATGCGGAAGAGCCCGGAGCCACGGACGGCCGGGGCCACCGAACTCGCCGAACCGGCCTGGGCGGTCGTGCTCTTCTGCGTGGCCTGCGGTGCCGTGGCCGGCGCGCTGCTGCCGCTCCTCGCCCGCCTGCTGCTCGCCCTGCCGTGGGCCCCCCTCGAAGGCCCTGCCGAACTGCTGACCTCGGTCCCGGAACCCGCCCTCACCCTCGGTACGACCACGGTGGGTGTGCTCGGCGGACTGCTGCTCGGCTTCACGGCGCTGCACGAGTCGCTGTCCGTCCGCGTCTGCGACACCCACGTGACCCTGGCCGTCCGGGACGGCGTCCAGGAGTTCACCCGAGAGGAGGCCTCCGTGTTCTTCCGGGACGGCAAACAGCTCGTCCTGCTCGGCCCGGACGGCCTCGAACGGGCGCGGGAGCGCAGCGGCCTGAACTGGAGCCGCCTCGCCGGCACCCTCACCGCACACGGCTACACCTGGGCGGAGCAGGACCCGCACCACGCCGAGTTCCGCCGCTGGGTCCCCGGCGCCCCCGGACTGCCCACGGGTGCGGACGCCCTGCTGCGGGCCCGTGCGCAGGCCCGCGAGGACGGGGGCGGCGCCGGGGAGGCCCGGGAGCTGCGCGGGGAACTGCTGCGGCTGGGAGTAGTCGTACGGGACGAGGACAAGCGGCAGTACGTCCGGGTCGTGCGGGGTGTGACCGGCGGATGACCTGAGGCGCCACGGCCCGGCCACGCGCCAAGGCGTCAAGGCGTACAGGCCGCGGCGATCGACACGCTGTTCTCGTACAGGTGGTGCCGGGTGATCCGCCCGCCTTCGACCGTGAGCCGCAGCGCGAAGGGTCCCTGGAAGGGCTTGCCGGTCGCCCGGACGGTTCCGGAGACATGCCCTATGAGCACGGCGTCCGTCCCGTCGACGAGGAAGGTGTCGACGGAGGCGCGGGCGTCCTCGGGGACGGTGTACCGGGCCAGCTCGCGGGCCTGCGCCGCGCACTCGGCGGCGGTGGAACGGGGCCGGATCCAGGGCACGGCGGGGTTCTCGGCGAGCACCCAGTCGACGGTGTCGGCGAAGAGGGCCGCCAGCCCATCGGTGTCACCGGCGAGCCGCAGTTCGAGGAACTTTTGGACGGTGGCGCGGGTGGCTTCGGCGGTGTCGGCGGCTGTCGGGTCGGCAGGCGTCATGGAACTCAGCCTGCCAGGGGGGCCGGGCGGAGTCGATTACCTCGCAGGTAGTCCGGGACACCTTTCCCTGAGCAGGGATGAAGGGCCGGGTGGGAAGGGCCGGGTGGGCCCGGGGGCGACCTGCTCCTAGAATCGAACGTATGAACGATCCAGAGTCGCGGCTCGCGCTGCTCCGCTTCCTGGAGCGCGTGCAGGCGCGCGACCTGGCACGCACCCGCCGATGGATCGCGGACGAGGAACGCCGCCAGGCCGAACACCGGCGTGGCCTCCAGGCCCGGCCGCCCGCGCCGGACTGGCTGATCGAACGCGGTCTGTCCGGTCGGGAGGCCGTGTACGTCCACGTCGGCGGCTGCTGGACCGCGGGCCGCCGCAGCAAGGGCGTCGACCGCGACCACGCCCGACGAGCCCTCGCCGAAGGGGTCAAGGCCTGCCCGCAGTGCCGCCCGGACACGGAGCTCGGCTTCGTGGACGGGTAGGGCGGCGATCGTCAGGGAGACTCGACAGCGCAGACCTGGATCATGAGTCCGGTAGGCCTGCGAACTGGTCCGCTGACAGGTCCGCCGGCAGTTCCCCTCGCTGGTCCGCCGGCCGGACCGGGACGCGGGTTCCGCCTCAGCTCGCCCCGACCTCCCGCTGCGGTTGCACCCCCACCGGTGGCTCGACCACCTTCTCCTCCCCGGGTATGCGCCGCATCAGCAGGGCGTACCCCGCCCCGGCCACCGTCCCCACCACCGCGCACAGCCCCCACAGCCACTCCGCCCCGAAGCGGTCGATGACGAACCCGGACAGCAGCGGGGCGACGAGGCCGGCCACCGCCCAGGACATCGTGTACATGCCCTGGTAGCGCCCGCGCCCGTGCACCGGGGAGAGCCGTACGACCAGACTGGTCTGCGTCGGCGCGTTGACGATCTCGGCCAGCGTCCACACGCACACCGTGAGCGCGATGACCCCCAGGGACCCCGCGAAGGCGGTGAGGGCGAAGCCGTACCCGGCGAGGACGGACGAGACGACCAGCAGCCGGCGGGGATCGCGGTGTTCGATGAAGCGGGTGACCGGGATCTGGAGCACGACGATCAGCACACCGTTGACGGCGACGGCCATGCCGTACTCGGCCGGGGTGAACCCGGCCTCGCCCATGGCCACCGGCAGGCCCACCGACCCCTGCTGGAAGATCAGCGCGACGAGGAACGACAGCCCGACGACGCTCATGAACCGTCCGTCGCGCAGTACGGTGCGCAGGCTCACGGAGTCGTCGCGGGCGCCCGCCGGCACCACCCGCTCGGCCGGCTTGGATTCCGGCAGCCGCAGGAAGACGAGGATCGCGCAGGCCATCGTCATCCCCGCCTCGATCAGGAAACCGGCGCGATAGCTGACCTCGGCGATGAATCCTGCGGCCATGGAGGAGACGGCGAAGCCGAGGTTGATGGCCCAGTAGTTGAGGGAGAAGGCGCGGATGCGGTCCTCGGGCCGGACGATGTCGGCCATCATGGCCTGCACGGCGGGCCGCGAGGCGTTGCTCGCCATGCCGACGAGGAAGGCGACGCCGGCGATCGCGACCGGATGGTGCACGAAGCCCAGCAGCGCGACGAACACGGCGGTCGAGGACTGCGCGATCAGCAGGGTCGGCCGTCGGCCCAGCCGGTCGGTCATCACCCCGCCGCCCAGCGAGGAGACCACCCCGCCGAGCCCGTGCAGGGCGGCGACCAGACCGGCGTACGAGGCGGAGTAGCCGCGGTCGAGGGTCAGGTACAGCGCCATGAACGTGGCGACGAAGGCGCCGAGCCGGTTGACGAGAGTGCTGGTCCACAGCCACCAGAACTCGCGGGGGAGACCGGAGACCGTCTCCCGGACGGCACGTCGGGCACGCAGGACGTACGGCATGGATCCCCCGGGGCAGCAAGGCGTGAGTGGCCGGTGTAAGTAGCGCTGAAGGCATGAGCACGTTACGAGCCCGGGGTTGACGGGGGCCACTCAATTAACAGATCCCGTCAAGCGTCCGCCTGCCGGGCAGCCACGCGAACGGGCGAAAGCGTGGATTACGCTCTGAGGCATGGCCGACGCACCGTACAAGCTGATCCTCCTCCGCCACGGCGAGAGCGAGTGGAACGCGAAGAACCTGTTCACCGGCTGGGTGGACGTGAACCTCAACGAGAAGGGCGAGAAGGAGGCAGTCCGCGGTGGCGAGCTCCTGAAGGACGCCGACCTTCTCCCCGACGTGGTCCACACGTCCCTCCAGAAGCGCGCGATCCGCACGGCCCAGCTGGCGCTGGAGGCCGCGGACCGCCACTGGATCCCCGTCCACCGCAGCTGGCGCCTCAACGAGCGCCACTACGGCGCCCTCCAGGGCAAGGACAAGGCCCAGACGCTCGCCGAGTTCGGCGAGGAGCAGTTCATGCTGTGGCGCCGGTCCTACGACACCCCGCCCCCGCCGCTGGATGTCGACGCCGAGTACTCCCAGTTCGCCGACCCGCGCTACGCGACCCTCCCGCCGGAGCTGCGGCCGCGCACGGAGTGCCTGAAGGACGTCGTCGTCCGCATGCTCCCGTACTGGTTCGACGCGATCGTCCCGGACCTCCTGACCGGCCGCACGGTCCTGGTCGCGGCCCACGGCAACTCGCTCCGCGCCCTGGTCAAGCACCTCGACGGCATCTCCGACGCGGACATCGCGGGCCTCAACATCCCCACGGGCATCCCGCTCTCCTACGAACTCGACGCCGACTTCAAGCCCCTGAACCCGGGCGGCACCTACCTCGACCCCGAGGCAGCGGCAGCGGCGATCGAGGCGGTCAAGAACCAGGGCAAGAAGAAGTAAGCAGCACTGAAGAAGCCCCCTGCCTGCGGGTTGTCCGCTGGTAGGGGGCGCTTCGCTGCCTCTGGGCCGTCAGGCCGACGGGGCCGTGGCCTCTCCGGGCTCCGGCTCTTGTCTCCACTCCGCTCTGGCTCCGGCGCTTTGGAGCAAAGCGACAGCGGACCACCAACAGTTATGTCACGGGTCGCAGCGTTGATCGATAGCACGGCCGCAGGTCAGAGCCCCGACCTGTCACTTCTTCGGCTACTGCTCACACACCGCGGCGCTTGACTCACCCATTGAAACTCCAGCCCAAGGCCGCGCCGCCGACCTCACGAAAGCCCTAGCGCCTAGCGGCGAGGGCCACACCCAGCATCCGGGCGAAAACTTCAACCATCGTGACGTCGTCTCGGTGCAAGTCGCCAGGCTTGAGGCAATCGACAGCCAGAAGCCCAAAAGCTCGATCCCCAGAAGTGACCGCGCAAGTGATATAGGTCTTATAGGTGTCGCTGTCAGGCTTCAGCTCATTAGGCAGCTGATCAACATCGGGGACAAACAGGCTCGTGCCCTCGTCGAGCATCTTCAGGAGCTCTCTTCCCCGCCTATCCGTCTCCCTGAAGACGGTAACCGGCGCAACATTACGCCCAGACCATAAGGCGTTCTGGCACTTGATTTCGCGTGCACCCGGCGCCCTGTTGGGGGTCTCTTCCAGGAAACATGCACGAGCGTCTGGCGGACCGATCAAGTTGGCCGCAAGGGAGACGATGGCCAACTTGGTCTGCTGTTTGAGTGCGCGCCTCTCAGTAACATCCGAACTGGATACGATGTGGTCCAGGTTCAGCGCGAGCGGAACCAGGACGTCCTCGAAGGCTCTGCGTTGATTCTTCGTCGCTGCCTCCGCCGCTTGATGCGACGTGGCTACCCGCCGGTTGGCCAGTAGAACAGTTGTCAACGTGGCAGCCGCACCAACGCTGGTAATGGTCCAGAACGCCCAACTCTCCATGTCTAGACCAATGACCATCTGGGCGACATATGCCAGGACGGCTAACCCGCCGGCAGCGATCACGCCCTTGCCCACTTGCAACCCCCACCCCCGGCTGTCCACCAGGGCGACACTGTAACGGACGACACACGGAGAGTAGCCCAAGTGGGCGAAGTCTGTTTCCAAACCGGCCGACTCGGGTACTTCTCCGTTAGTGTGTCGACTCGGCACACGTTGGCGCAGCCGGTCCAGAAGTGCGTGCATCGTCACCCCGCACCGTTTGCGGTCGCAAGATCGCATGGAGGCCGTGGCATCGATTCGCACGGTCAGGCGTAGCTGGCCAGCGATGACGAGCGCTCGCTTCAGGGTCAGGACGGAGCCTATGGCTGGTCGCGACGGCGAGGGAGCGCACGACACTGAGTCCTGGGGGGATTCGACCATGGCAAGAACTGCGGGTGTTTGGAGCGGTATCGCCTTAGAAACTGACCCTCGGATGAGGGAGTTTCAAGCGGACCCCGCCGCCTACATGGAACAGCGCGCCAGCACACTGCGGTCAGGTGATCTAAGCCAAGAGGAGGCACGCCTCCTTAAGCAGAAGAATCAGCACTTACGATCGGTTTTGTCCACTCTCTTGGACATCTTCCGTAAGAAGTAGACCCATGTGGGGGGTTACGGAAGAACCGACGTAGCCACACCTTTGACAGCGTCTCGCCTCTTCGACGGGTGGACTGTTCGTGGAGAGGCGAGCCGCTTGGGCGACGGCGGTTCTGACGGCAGCGGCCGCCTAAGCCCGGCATTTCAGACCTCCTCTAAGCGTCGGCCGGGTATGGGTGTTTAAGTGCGTGATGAGACGTTGACTCACCACGCCGCCATCAGGCTCAGCGGCGGAGAGCTTTACCGCCTGGCCCGCTGGTTGGACGAGGTCGAGCGGAACCCGGACACCTTCCCCTGGTATGCCAGCGAGCCCACCGACGTGTAGCCCGAAACACACCGGTTCGCGGTCGAGTTCACCAATGCACTGATGGACAAGGGCGTCAGGTTCATTGCCGTCCCAGCCACCCTGGTCGCCGCCCACTGGACCAGGCGAAGCATGGATAGAGCTGCTGATGCCGCAGTAGCCGTTGGACTTGGCCAGTCCGAGGCTGCTGTGCAGGCCTTCGATCAGCGGTGAGCGCTCTGGGGGGCCGTTCGCCGATGCCGCCTGCGGCTCTCTCGGAAGCGCTGTCACCTAGGCCGGCAAAGCACAGCGAGACGGGCTAACGGCCCGGAGTGAGGACCTCGATCCGCGCCGTCTCTGGGCCGTCCGAGGCCGCCCAGCACTGGCAAACAACGACCAACGACGACCATCCAGTGGTCCGGCCCCACTGCCCTGACCTGCAAAAACCCAGCTCACCAAGATCCCCGGCGAGACGCAGGGCGAGAAGAAGCAAGCAGTACTGAAGAAGCCCCTGGTGGGGGGCTTTTTGTTGGGCTTGGGCCGAGGTCGGTGAAGAGCGGCCGAGTGGTCGCCGGGCCGATGTGGGTGGAGCGGTCACCGCGGTGGGCTTGGCGGTCGTCGTCCCGGCCATTCGGGGGAGATGCGCGCGGCCTCGGGGGCGTTTCGCACCCTGTGGGGGCATCCCTTGCTGGGACGAAAGGGAGACACGATGCCGCTCTATCTGTCGAGGTTCAGCTACACGCCCGAGACTTGGGCGAGACTGATCGGCCACCCCGAGGACCGTGCGAAGGCCGCTCAGTCGTACATCGAGTCCGTCGGCGGCAAGCTGCACGGCTTCTGGTACGCGTTCGGCACCCGCGACGGCTACAACCTGTGGGAGGCCCCTGACAACGTCTCCATGGCCGCGGTCGCACTGGCGATCAGCGGAGGCGGCGCACTCAGCTCGTTCGAGACGACCGTTCTCCTGAGCATCGACGAAACGATGGATGCCCTGCGCAAAGCCGGGCAGATCGGGTACCGCGCCCCCGGCGCGTAGCGGTCCAGGTGGCCGGCGCCGACGGGTGAGGAGCGCGAGCTCACCGCCCCTGACTCTCGGGCCGGCTGTGTTGTCGGTGGCCCGCGATACGGTCGCGGCCTCCGGGCCGGACGGAGATCGTGAGGGGCTCGCGGCCATGGGGGGGTGGGTCGCACAGGCCCCGGCCGCCGGCTCGGGACTGGAGACATCTTGCCGTGACCCCACCCCCTCCCTCCCCGGCCCGGTGTGGTCACAGCGTCGAGCCCTCACGAGTAGAAGCCGGTCCAGTACTCGTCATGACCGCATGCGAAGTCGCCCGGGCGCTCCGCCCTGAGTACCTCGTACCTGGCGGCGAAGGCCGCCAGGGCCTCATGGAGAGAGCAGTCCAGATGCTCACGGAGGGCCTTGATGCCCAGGATGATCTGGTTGCTGAGGATCTGCTCGTCGGCAATGTCGACTGCGGCGCCATCGGTCATGGCTCCGATCGAATCCGACAGGTGACTCGCCGGGCAACAGGGTTTGCTGCGCCGGGCACTCGGCATCGGTGCGGGCCCGGCTTCCGCCAGTTCCCTCGTCCCTGCATGGATCCCGCGTCACCAGCACCTTGGCACGCCACAGGCTCGGCCCCGTCAGTCGACGCACGACCCGGACGACGTCCCCCACGTGTGCGCCGGAGTCGGTGAGCAGCGCGTCCCCGTGCTCCCGGCAACACCCGGTGCTTGCTCTGGCGAACAGTTACCGGAACGTAACTTCTTCAGGTGTTACCAGCGGTAACTACCAGTGCTAGTTTTTCGCGCAATCACGCACCGCAGTAGCGCGAGGAGTGAGCTGTGAGCCGTTACCGAAGCCGTCCGCGTTCCGTCTCCGAGCGTCTGATCGCCGCCGCGCTCGCCACTGTGGCCTGCGTCTGTGTGGGCGCGACCACGGCCGACGCGGCCGCAACCGGCGGCGCCGCAACCGACGCCGATCCCGTCGTGTCCCGGGGCGTCGGCATTCCGGCCTTCTACACCCCGCCCGCCCGACTTCCCGCCACCAACGGCACGTTGATCCGGCAGGAGCCCCTCTCCCTGGGGCTCTCGCTGCCCGGCCTCGACGGCCGGTCCCTGCCGGGCACCGCAACCCGGCTGATGTACAAGTCCACCGACTCCGCCGGCCGGGCCGTCGCGGTGACCGGCGCCTACATCGAGCCGTCGGCGAAGTGGGAGAGCGGCGGACCACGCTCGCTGGTGGCGGTGGCCTCGGGGACCATGGGCCAAGGCGACCAGTGCGCGCCCTCCTTCGCCCTTCAGCACCCGCTCACCGTCAACGGACAGACCCTCTCCGTCGCCTACGACATCCTCGCGATCTACCGTCTCCTCGCCACCGGAGCGGCCGTCGTCGTCACCGACTACGTCGGTCTGGGAGCCACCGATCGTCTGCACACCTACGTCAACCGTCTGGACGAGGGGCACGCGGTGCTGGACGCCGTCCGTGCGGCGCGCGCTCTCCCCGGCACGTCCCTCACCTCCGGTTCCCCCGTCGGCCTGTACGGGTACAGCCAGGGCGGCGGGGCCAGCGCGTCGGCGGCCGAACTCCAGCCCACGTACGCACCCGACGTCCGCCTCGCGGGCACCTATGCGGGCGCTCCGCCCGCCGACCTGACCGCCGTCATGAAGGGCATCGACGGGAGCGCCCTGGCCGCCGCCCTGGGCTGGGCGATCAACGGCTTCGTCCAGGCGTACCCCGGCATGCGGGACGTCGCCGAGGCGAACCTCAACGACGCCGGGCGCAAGGCCCTCGCCGACGCGTCGACCATGTGCGTCGGCGAGGCCGTCATCGGCTACGGCTTCGCCCGCAGCACCGCGTGGACGAACAGCGGCAAGTCCGTCGCCGAGGTCATCGCTGAGGAACCCCGCGCCCGGGCCGTCCTCGACGAGCAGCGCATCGGGACGCTCCGGCCGGCCGGTCCGGTCCGTGTGGCCACCGGCGTCCAGGACGACATCGTTCCGCACACCCAGGCCCGTCAACTGGCCCTGGACTGGTGCCGCAAGGGCGGCAACGTCACCTACGCGGCAGTCGACCTGCCCGACCTGGGCGACAGGATCCTCACCAACCACCTCGCCCCGCTCGTCACCGACCAGGGAGCGGCGATCTCCTGGCTCACCGAACGCCTGGAGGGCAAACCGGCCACGTCCAACTGCGGGACGATGCCCTTCCAGCGCTGACGGAGTCGCGGCGGCCCCGCCCGCCACCGCGATCCGAAGTGGTTGAAGCCGACCGGGGTCTCCCCGTCGAGCCGATGCTTGATCAGGGCGAGGGAGAAAGAGCCGTCGGAGAGGAAGCAACTCCCGTCCGGATCACGGTGGAAGAGCTCCATCGCGAAGACCGAGGTGTAGAACTCGGCCAGTTTCTCGGGGTCGCGGGCACAGCATGGCCGCGGTATCGCGGCCCCGGCTACTTCACGTTGTGCGAGAACCAGCCGTGGGAGCAGCTGCCGCAGGTGTCGTCGTCGCCTAGGGTCCACCCGTCGCACACCACGCAGACCAGGCAGTTCAGTATGTCCGTGCCACCGGCCAGGCCCACGTTCTCAAGGCGGGACAACGCCCTCCGGCGTACCGCGTCCAGCTGAGGTTCCAGCTGTGCGAAATCGGTCGCGTTCTCTTTGAACGCCTGCTTTTGCGCGTCGTTCACGTACGTATCGAGGCCCACGGTCTTCCCACCTTTCACAGTAGAGAAGCTGTGTATCTCCTCTTTCGATTGTCTCCCCGGCCGGGCACGGGAGCATCCGTACTCAAGGGCGTTCGCCGAACTGCAGGAGGCCGCCGAGGGAGAAGCACGCGGCGCCGAGGAGGGTGCCCCAGTTGGCGATGTCCGCGCTGGCCGGGTCGGCCGTGGCGGGGCGGGTGTAGGCGGCGAGCGCGGAGACCATGAAGAGGACGGAGCCGAACTGGTTCACGGCGACGATCAACCAGCCGAGACTGCGCCGGCCCGCACACGGACGCCGGCCGTGGCAGACCTCGACGAAGGCGAGGTGCCCGGAAATCAGGAACAACAGGCAGCCGATCACGTCCGGCACCCAGATCAGCCGGTTGATCTGCTGGACGCTCAGCCCTTGGATGAAGGAGTCCAGCAGGTTGACGCCGAACACCAGCGTGCCGGCGAAGAGGACGAACGTGCTCAGCCAGTCCACCCGCGTCGGCTCGTAGCTCCACCAGCGCCAGCCGCTCGTGACCAGGCGGCCGGCACCCCCGGGGACGTGCCGGGGCGCGTTGACGACCTGGAGCAGCGAGACGTAGCCGCCGGTGTTGAAGAACAGGCCGCCGGTGAAGTAGATCGAGGCGCAGGTGGTGGCGTCGCCGGAGCCGAACTGGGCGACACCGCCGCCGAGCGCGAAGAGCGCGCCGCCGATGACGAAGGCGGTCGCGGCGATGGCGTTGAGTCTGCGCAGCCGGCCGAGCGCGAGATCGTCGGCCGGGGTGTGCCGCCCGTCCGGTGCCCCGGCCGGGCGGACCGCGATGATGCCGCGCCGCCGGGCGAGCCGTGACTCCCACACGGCGGTGCCGCCGCCGGGGACCTGCCAGGTGAGCCGGGTGGTGAACGGTCCCGCGCCCTCGGCGTGCTGCTCGGTGGACGTCACGCGGGCGGGAAGGCGGCGGTGCGAGTCCGGTCGGCGTTCCGTCCGCAGTCGCTTCGTGCGTCGGTCATGGCATGTCCCGGGTCGCTGGGCGCATGGGGCACGCGCTCGGCGCCCCTCGGACAGGCATCGACTCTGCCAGAGCGGCTCGCGCATCGCGGTCATTTGCTGTGCGTTTTGTCCCCATCCGCGCCCCATCCGCGCCCCATCCGCGCCTCATTCGCGCCTCATCCGTGCCTCGTGTCCTGCCGCGCCTCGTGCCCGCCGCGGCCCGTGCCCCGACGGCGCGGCCACGGCGGCCAACCCCTCGGGGAGACCGCGCAGTACGAGAGCGTCCCCGATATCCGGTGGCGGGCGAGCCCGCCCCCGGACACCATGCCCGCATGGTCTCGAGCGAGCACACCGGCGAAGCAGCGACGTCAGCGGAGACGGACCCGACCCGGTGGACACGGGCGACCGTCTATCCCGACATGTGGGTCGACCCCGGTGACGACCCCCGCGAGACGGATGCCCGGCCCGTCGGCGAACACGGCACCCTCCTGGATCACCTGCGCAGCTACCGCCTCACCCTGGAGATGAAATGCCAGGGCCTTGACGCCGGGCAGATGGCCCGGCGGTCCGTGCCGCCGTCCACGATGTCCCTGCTCGGACTGGTGCGGCACGTGACCGAGGAGGAGCGGCACGTCCGCCGGGTGATGGCGGGCGAGGACGCGCCGAAGCTGTACCGCACCGCCGAGGACCGGGACGGCGACTTCAACGGGGCGGTCGCCGACCCGGCGGTCGTGGACGCCGCCTGGCGCCAGTGGCGTACCGAGCTCGAACGCACCGATTGCTACCTGGCCGGCGTCACCGACCTCACCACCGGCAACGCCGGCCACTCCGACTACGGCCCCGAGCCCGGCGGCCTGCTCCGGCTCCGCGACGTCCTGCTCGGGCTGATCGGGGAGTACGCCCGGCACTGCGGTCACGCCGACCTCCTGCGCGAACGGATCGACGGCCGCGTCGGGCAGTGAGCACCTCCGGCCGGGCCCTGCGAAGCACCGCCCGCGAAACCGCCGGAAAAAACTTCGGCGCGGATGTCGAGAACCCGCGTCCGGCTCCGTCCCCGGGGTGAAAGCGGCCAAGATGGCCGCACCGGCACCGAGGAGAATCACCATGGCGAAGTACCTGCTGCTCAAGCACTACCGAGGCGCCCCCTCGGCCGTCAACGACGTACCGATGGACCAGTGGACGCCGGAGGAGATCTCGGCCCACATGCGGTACATGCACGACTTCGCGGCGCGGCTGGAGAAGACCGGCGAGTTCGTCGACGGGCAGGCGCTCGCCCCCGAGGGGGCGTGGGTCCGGTACGACGGTGAAGGGCGTCCGCCGGTCACGGACGGGCCGTTCGCCGAGACCAAGGACCTCATCGCCGGCTGGATGATCATCGACGTCGACGGCTACGACCGTGCCGTCGAGCTGGCCGGGGAACTGTCCGCCGCTCCCGGCGCGGGCGGCAAGCCGATCCACGAGTGGCTCGAGGTGCGCCCCTTCCTGACCGCCGCGCCCACCATCACGGAGTGACCTCACCCATGGACGAGGCCCTCATCAGAAGCCTCACCCCGGGTGTGCTCACGATCCTCGTCCGCCGCGGAGCCGACTTCGCGGCGGCCGAGGACGCCGTTCAGGACGCGCTGGTCGAGGCGTTCCGCGTCTGGCCGGCCGAGCCGCCGCGGGACGCGAAGGGCTGGCTGGTCACCGTGGCCTGGCGCAAGTTCCTCGACCGGGCACGCGCGGACAGCGCCCGCCGGAGGCGGGAGGACCTCGTCGAGGAGGAGCCTGCGCCCGGACCCGCGTCCGACGTGGACGACACCCTCCAGCTGTACTTCCTGTGCGCCCACCCCTCACTGACACCGTCGTCGGCGGTCGCGCTCACGCTGCGCGCCGTCGGCGGGCTCACCACCCGGCAGATCGCCCAGGCCTACCTGGTGCCGGAGGCGACGATGGCGCAGCGCATCAGCCGTGCCAAGCGCACCGTCTCCGGCGTGCGGTTCGACCAGCCCGGCGACGTGGCGACCGTGCTGCGCGTCCTCTACCTGGTCTTCAACGAGGGCTACTCGGGCGACGTCGACCTCGCCGCCGAGGCCATCCGGCTCACCCGGCAGCTCGCTGCCGCGATCGACCACCCCGAGGTGTCGGGGCTGCTCGCGCTGATGCTGCTCCACCACGCCCGGCGTGCCGGCCGTACCGCGCCTGACGGCAGCCTGGTGCCGCTCGCCGAACAGGACCGCGGCCGGTGGGATACCCGGCTGATCGCCGAGGGCGTCGGCATCCTCCAGGCGGCCCTCGCCCGCGACCGGCTGGGCGAGTTCCAGGCCCAGGCCGCCATCGCGGCGCTGCACGCCGACGCGGCCACCGCCGAGGAGACCGACTGGGTGCAGATCGTGGAGTGGTACGACGAACTCGCCCGTCTCACCGGCAGCCCGGTGGTGCGGCTCAATCGCGCGGTGGCCGTGGGCGAGGCCGACGGTCCGCGCGCCGGTCTCGCGGCGCTCGCCGAGCTGGACGACTCACTGCCCCGACGCGACGCGGTGGCGGCCTACCTCCACGAACGCGACGGCGACCCGGAGACGGCGGCCCGCCTGTACGCCGAGGCGGCCCTCAAGGCCCCCAACCTCGCAGAACGCGACTACCTGACCCGCCAGGCGGCCCGCCTCAACGCCGGCCGGCGCCGCTGACGGGCCGCACGCGACGGGTCACCGGCCTGCCACCCGGGACCCGTGCAACCAACTCCATGGGTTCAACCGGTTCAACGGGCCAACGGCTTCAACCGGTCACCGCACCGTCAACGGCACGGGGTGCACCTCGTCCGCCTTGTGCCCGGCGCGTTCGTGAATGCGCTGGACCGCTTCGGCCGAGGGGGCCTCGGAGAGGCAGTAGACATGGCCGGACTCCGGGTCCGCCCAGGCCATCTCGAAGTGGACCTGCTCGTCCTTCTCTATCGCGAGGTCCGCGTTGTGGGCTTCACGCAACTGCTCTTCCGTGATGCCCTTCATACCGCTGTGGACGTCCATGAACTTGGGCATGCCTCGCGCCTCCTTCCCGGCACGGTGCTCGCCCGCGCCGCCTTGCCTACCTCTCATGCTCCGCCCGTACGGCCGCTCGGGCGACCCCACGCCGAGGGGCCCCGGCGACTCTGTCGGGGCCCCTCGGGTGGTACGGACAGCGAAGCGCCGGCGTCAGCCGCACTGGCAGGGGCTGCCCGACTGGCACCCGCAGCCACAGCCCGAGCCGCAGCCGCACGCGGCGATCAGGGGCAGGCTCCTGATCTCGGCGGGCTGCTCGGTCTCACGCTGCCGGGCGGGGTCGGGCGTGGTGCTGGGGGATTCGGCCATGGGTCCCTCCTCGAGGCTGGTGCCTGTGCCCATTGGATGCCCGTTCGGCTGGGCGCATCAACGGCGCACTGAGGCGCCCCCGCGCCCCGACCGTCGCCGACCGTCCCCTGGGCACGCCCCCGACCGTCGCCGGTTCCCGCCCCGGACGGTCCCCGGTTCCCGCCCCGGACGGTCGCCGGTTCCCGCCCCGGACGGGGCCGTCAGGCGCTCTCCGACCCCGAAACGGCCTGGATCTCCGGCTGCACGTCCGTCTGGAGCTCGTCCGCGTGCTCACCCGTCACCAGGTACACCACGCGCTTGGCGACCGACACCGCGTGGTCGGCGAACCGCTCGTAATAGCGGCCGAGCAGCGTGACGTCCACGGCCGTCTCGATGCCGTGCTTCCAGCGGTCGTCCATCAGGTGCTGGAAGAGGGTGCGGTGCAGCAGGTCCATCTCGTCGTCGTCCTGCTCCAGCTGGAGCGCCAGGTCGACGTCCTTGGTGATGATCACCTCGGCGGCCTTGGCCATCAGGCGCTGCGCGAGCTGGCCCATCTCCAGGATCGTGGCGTGCAGGTCGCTCGGGACGGCGCGGTCGGGGTAGCGCAGGCGCGCGAGCTTCGCCACGTGCTGGGCGAGGTCACCCGAGCGCTCCAGGTCGGCCGACATCCGCAACGACGTGACGACGATGCGCAGGTCCGTAGCCACCGGCTGCTGCCGCGCCAGCAGGGCTATGGCCCGGGCCTCCAGCTCGTGCTGGAGCTCGTCGACCCGCTGGTCGGCCTCGATGACGTTCTCGGCCAGCTTCAGGTCGGAGTCGAGCATGGCGGTCGTGGCGCGCCCGATCGCCGACCCGACCAGCCGGGCCATCTCCACCAGACCGTCGCCGATCGAGTCCAGTTCCTCGTGGTACGCGTCCCGCATCAGGCTTCCCTCTCGTACGTCTCAGTCGGGGGTCCAAGGGCCGGGGCCCACCGGACAACCGGCGGTACGACCGTCGTATGACCGGCGGTCCGAACCCCACGCTCCCACGTTCCGCCTCGTACGCGTCCGTTTCCGGCATCCCAAATGAACCAATACTGGCTCCAAGGTGAACTCTGGGCGACGAGTGTTCGAGCTCGCAGCCCGACGGCTGTGGAGGGTGCCCGAGCCATGCCTAACCTGGGTGCATGGACGTGAACGCGGCGGTCGCCGCAGCGGCAGCGATCGCCGGGGTTCTCACCGGTGTCATCGCCATGCTCGCGTTCCGCTGGAGTGAGCGCGAGCAGAAGCGCCCCACCCGTAGCTCCCTGCACACCGACGCCGTGCTGCCGCCCGGCGTGGACACGGTCCTGTCGGTCCTCAGGTCGTCCGCCGTCGTCCTCGACGAGGCCGACGCCGTGGTCAAGGCCAGCTCGGCGGCGTACGCGCTCGGCCTGGTCCGCGGCGGCAAGCTCGCCGTCGAGCCGATGCTGCAGATGGCTCGGGACACCCGGCGGGACGGCGAGATACGCCAGGTCGAACTGGACCTGCCCCGGCGCGGCACCGGACGCGGAGAGGCCCTGGCCGTCTCCGCGCGGGTCGCGCCGCTCGGCTCCCGGCTGGTGCTGCTGCTGGTGGAGGACCTCACCGAGGCCCGCCGCATCGAGGCGGTCCGGCGTGACTTCGTCGCCAACGTGAGCCATGAGCTGAAGACGCCGGTCGGCGCCCTCTCGCTGCTCTCCGAGGCAGTGATGGACGCCTCCGACGACCCCGAGGCCGTGCAGCGGTTCGCCGGGCGCATGCAGATCGAGGCCACCCGGCTCACCAGCCTGGTGCAGGAGCTCATCGACCTCTCGCGCGTGCAGAACGACGACCCGCTGGAGGACGCCGAGCCGGTCCGCGTGGACGAGCTCGTCGCCGAGGCCATGGACCGCTGCCGGCACCAGGCCGGCGCCAAGCAGATCACCATGGCCGCGGGCGGCACGGCCGACCTGCACGTGTGGGGAAACCGCGGCCAGCTCGCCGCCGCGCTCGGCAACCTCGTCGAGAACGCGGTCAACTACTCGCCCGCTCGCACCCGCGTCGGCATAGCGGCCCGCAGCGTGAACGCCCCCGGCGGGGACCACATCGAGATCGCCGTCACCGACCAGGGCATCGGCATCTCGGACAAGGACAAGGAGCGCATCTTCGAGCGCTTCTACCGCGTCGACCCGGCCCGCTCCCGCGCCACCGGCGGTACGGGACTGGGGCTGGCCATCGTCAAGCACGTGGCCGCCTCGCACGGCGGGGAGGTCACGGTGTGGAGCGCCGAAGGCCAGGGCTCCACCTTCACCCTGCGCCTGCCGGAGGCCGGTGCGGCCCGCGGCGCACATCAGCAGCCCGCCCGACAGACGCGCGCAGGAGGCGCGGGCCTCGACGAGGAGGCCGGGCGGTCGACCCCCACATCCCCCGAATCAACCGCGTACGAAACGCTTCCCGCCCCGGAGGTCCTTCCGTGACCCGAGTGCTCGTCGTCGAGGACGAGGAGTCCTTCTCCGACGCCCTGTCGTACATGCTCCGCAAGGAGGGCTTCGAGGTCGCCGTCGCGACCACCGGGCCCGACGGACTCGACGAGTTCGAGCGCAACGGCGCCGACCTCGTCCTCCTCGACCTGATGCTGCCCGGCCTGCCGGGCACCGAGGTGTGCCGCCAGCTGCGCGGCCGTTCCAACGTCCCCGTCATCATGGTGACCGCCAAGGACAGTGAGATCGACAAGGTCGTCGGCCTGGAGATAGGAGCGGACGACTACGTCACCAAGCCGTTCTCCTCGCGCGAGCTGGTCGCGCGGATCCGTGCCGTGCTGCGGCGCCGCGGCGAGCCCGAGGAGGTCACCCCGGCGGCGCTGGAGGCCGGCCCGGTGCGCATGGACGTCGACCGGCACGTGGTCACCGTCGGCGGCACCAAGATCGACCTGCCGCTGAAGGAGTTCGACCTGCTGGAGATGCTGCTGCGCAACGCCGGCCGGGTGCTGACCCGCATGCAGCTCATCGACCGCGTCTGGGGCGCCGACTACGTCGGTGACACCAAGACCCTCGACGTCCACGTCAAGCGGCTGCGCGCCAAGATCGAGCCGGATCCGGGCGCCCCGCGCTACCTGGTGACGGTCCGCGGCCTCGGCTACAAGTTCGAGCCGTAGGCCGGCGGACGGCGACGGCAGCACGAAGGGCGGGCCCCCTCCGAGGAGGGGGCCCGCCCTTCGTGTCCGCTCAGTGACCGGCGCTCGCCGAGGCGGCGTCGCCCGGCGTGCCGGAGGCGTCGTGGCCGCCCGGCGTCTCTCCGGCCGCGGGGCTCTCCGGTGCGCCCGACTCGCCCTCGGCGGGAGAGCCGGACGGCGAACCCGACGGGGACGACGAGGCGCCCGGCGCGGCCGGGACCTCGGTGGGGCCCCACTCCTTGAAGTAGTGCTCGGCGGGGACGACGAACGCGGACAGGCTCACCGCGCCCGTCTTGCTGAAGGTGAAGGTGACCTTCTGGGCGTTGCCGTCCTGCACGGCCTCGCGGCTGCTCGGCAGCATCGCGGTGGCGTTGTCCTTGCCGCCCAGGATCAGTGAGCCGCCGGGCGGGATGCTGAGGCTGCCGCCCTTGGCGGGCTTGAGCTCGGCGGTCTTGCCGGTGCCGGGCAGGGTGATGGACTCCAGCGTCTCGGCGCTGCGGCCCGAGTTGAAGAGGGTGGCGGAGATCGCGGCCGGGCCGGTCGACTCGAGGTCGGGCTGCGTGATCACGATCGCGTTCTGGACCTTGATGTCGCCGACGCTCGTCGCCGCGTTGTCCGGCTTGATCTCCAGCGTCTGGGCGTCGTTGCCGGCGCCGCACGCGGCGAGCGAGGCGATCGAGAACGCGGTGACGACGGCGGCGAGGGCACCGCGTCGAAGGCTGCTGCTCACGGCGGCGGCAACTCCTTGACTCGAGCGGAGCGGCCGAAAAAGCCGCCCTAAGTGTCTGTCAGCGGGCCTTAGGTTACCGAGCCGCCCTCGTCCGGCCGCACCCGACCCCCCGGCGCCGCTGATCCCACCTGAGTCTCATGTGACTCCCGCGTCACATTGGCGTGGCCGTCGTCCCGCATTCACATAAGAGACCCGCGCGGCACCGCAAATGTTCCGTGAAGGAATGCGCGGGCCGCCTCGGAATTGATCACCGGCGGCTCGCCGGGGTACCCCGTGATCAATTCCGGATTCGACGTGAACCGTACAGGGCCGCCGAACGGAGTAGCGGAAGTCGATCATACGGAACCGGACATATGGGGAGGTTCGGCCTTCTGGAGGATGCTCCGGATGCGTGTAACGTACGCGTTTCGCTCGCCCCGAAGAGCCGCTCCCACCTGCGAATACCTTCTTCCGATCCCTGTCCGAAGCACGTTCCTGTCGGAGTTGTCAAGCCCCGAGATATGCCCTGACCTGCGAAAACGCCATTCAGTACCCGCAGTTTCCGTGTTACCCTGGATAGCCACGGAAGGGGTACCTGTCACATGACGTTCAAGGTTGGCGACACCGTGGTCTATCCCCATCACGGGGCCGCGCTGATCGAGGCCATCGAAACTCGCCAGATCAAAGGCGTGGACAAGACCTACTTGGTGCTGAAGGTCGCCCAGGGCGACCTGACGGTACGTGTGCCAGCGGACAATGCGGAGTTCGTCGGCGTGCGTGATGTGGTCGGTCAGGACGGGCTGGACCGGGTCTTCGAGGTGCTGCGCGCACCGTACGCCGAGGAGCCCACGAACTGGTCCCGTCGCTACAAGGCAAATCTGGAGAAGCTCGCCTCGGGCGATGTCATCAAGGTCGCGGAAGTGGTGCGTGACCTGTGGCGTCGTGAGCGTGAGCGCGGACTCTCCGCCGGTGAGAAGCGCATGCTCGCCAAGGCCCGCCAGATTCTGGTGAGCGAGCTCGCCCTCGCGGAGAACACCAACGAGGACAAGGCCGAGGCCCTGCTCGACGAGGTGCTCGCCTCCTGAGGCGGAACCCGTCGCACAGCGCCCTGCGCTTGCCGAAGCCGCTGATCAAGGCTGCTGGTCGAGGCTGATCAAGCGCGCGCCTGCACATCGAAATGCCGCGGTGCCCGATGACGAATTACTTTGTCGCCGGGCGCTGCGGCATGTTCGTACTCCGAAGCCGATGCGCCGTCACTCCGAGATGTGTTATCACTCACGCCCCGGTGTTCGGGGTGCCGGGCCCGGGCAGCCGGCTCGACCGGCGTCACGGAAGGGTCCGGTCGAGCGCGTCGCGCCCGGCACTCCTCCAGGCCATACCCACGCCGGGCCAGCACACAAACCTGACAGGAACCGATGTCTGACGATTCGCGTCCCTCGCCGACCGCCGGCCCCTCCGCGGCCCGCACCGCGGCCGTGATCCCCGCCGCCGGCCGCGGCGTCCGGCTGGGCCCGGGCGCCCCCAAGGCGCTCCGCGCGCTCGGCGGTACCCCCATGCTGATCCACGCCGTCCGCGCGATGGCCGCCTCCCGCGCCGTCGGCACGGTCGTCGTCGTGGCGCCGCCCGACGGTGCCGCCGAGGTCCGATCGCTGCTCGACGCGCACGCCCTGCCCGAACGGACGGACTTCCTCGTCGTCCCGGGCGGGCAGACCCGCCAGGAGTCGGTGAAGCTCGGCCTCGACGCGTTGCCGCCCGGCCACGACATCGTGCTGGTCCACGACGCGGCCCGGCCGCTGGTACCGGTGGACACCGTCGACGCCGTGATCGAGGCCGTACGGGACGGCGCCCCGGCCGTGGTGCCGGCGCTGCCGCTCGCCGACACCGTCAAGCAGGTCGAGCCCGCCGGCACCCCCGGCGAGCCGGAGCCGGTCGTCGCCACGCCGGAGCGCGCCCTGCTGCGGGCGGTGCAGACCCCGCAGGGCTTCGACCGGACCACCCTGGTCAGGGCGCACGAGACGGTGAGCGGCGAGGTCACCGACGACGCCGGCATGGTCGAACAGCTCGGCCTCACGGTCGTGGCCGTCCCCGGCCACGAGGAGGCCTTCAAGGTCACCCGTCCCCTGGACCTGGTCCTCGCCGAGGCGGTCCTGGCCCGCAGGAGGCTCAACGATGGCTTCTGACCTGCCCGTACTGCCCCAGGTCGGCATCGGCACCGACATCCACGCCTTCGAGGAGGGCCGCGAGCTGTGGTGCGCCGGCCTGAAGTGGGAGGACGCGGGCCCGGGCCTGGCCGGACACTCCGACGCGGACGTCGTCGCCCACGCCGCCTGCAACGCCCTGTTCTCCGCCGCCGGCCTCGGCGACCTCGGGCAGCACTTCGGCACCGGCCGTCCCGAGTGGTCGGGCGCCTCCGGGGTCACGCTCCTGACGGAGGCCGCACGCATCGTGCGTGAGGCCGGATTCCGCATCGGCAACATCGCCGTACAGGTGGTGGGTCCCCGCCCGAAGATCGGCAAGCGCCGGGACGAGGCGCAGAAGCTGCTGTCGGAGGCGGCCGGAGCGCCCGTGTCGGTGTCGGGCGCGACGACGGACGGGCTCGGCTTCCCCGGCCGGGAGGAAGGCCTGATGGCGGTGGCCACGGCCCTGGTGGTGCGCACCGGCTGAGGGCGGGCGCCGGGCGTTCCCGTTGCCTGTGTCACGAATGTGTGCGTCCCGTGGTGAAGGTCCTGAGGCACACCCCGGGGCCCACTACCCTGGAGTGGTGACTATTCGCCTGTACGACACCAGCGCCCGGCAGATCCGTGACTTCTCCCCGCTCCGGCCGGGTTGTGTCTCGATCTACCTGTGCGGTGCCACCGTGCAGGCGGCCCCGCACATCGGGCACATCCGCTCCGGGCTGAACTTCGACATCATGCGCCGCTGGTTCGAGTACCGCGGCTACGACGTCACGTTCGTGCGGAACGTGACGGACATCGACGACAAGATCATCGCGAAGTCGGCCGACCAGAACCGCCCCTGGTGGGCCATCGGCTACGAGAACGAGCGCGCCTTCAACGACGGCTACACCGTGCTCGGTTGCCTGCCGCCCACCTACGAGCCGCGGGCCACCGGCCACATCACCGAGATGGTCGAGATGATGCGCGGCCTCATCGAGCGCGGGCACGCCTACGAGGCCGACGGCAGCGTCTACTTCGACGTCCGCTCCTGGCCCTCCTACCTGGAGCTGTCCCGGCAGGACCTCGACGAGATGCGCCAGCCCGCCGAGGAGGGCATCACCGGCAAGCGCGACCCGCGCGACTTCGCCATGTGGAAGGCCACCAAGCCCGGCGAGCCCGACTGGGAGACGCCGTGGGGGCGCGGCCGGCCCGGCTGGCACCTGGAGTGCTCGGCCATGGCGCACAAGTACCTCGGGTCCGCCTTCGACATCCACGGCGGTGGCCTGGACCTGATCTTCCCGCACCACGAGAACGAGATCGCCCAGGCCAAGGCCTACGGTGACGAGTTCGCCCGGTACTGGGTGCACAACGCCTGGGTCACCATGAGCGGCGAGAAGATGTCCAAGTCGCTCGGCAACTCGGTCCTGGTCAGCGAGATGGTCAAGCGCTGGCGGCCCATCGTGCTGCGCTACTACCTCGGCACCCCGCACTACCGCTCGATGATCGAGTACAGCGAGGAGGCGCTGCGCGAGGCCGAGTCGGCGTTCGCGCGCATCGAGGGCTTCGTGCAGCGCGTGGTGGAGAAGGCCGGCGTCGTCGAGCCCGCCGCCGAGGTGCCGCTGGCCTTCGCCGAGGCGATGGACGACGACCTGGGCGTGCCGCAGGCCCTCGCCGTCGTGCACACCACGGTCCGGCAGGGCAACAGCGCGCTGGCCGCCGACGACAAGGAAGCGGCCGTGGCCCGGCTGGCCGAGGTCCGCGCGATGCTCGGCGTGCTCGGCCTCGACCCGCTGGACCCGCAGTGGGCGGGAGAGGGCGACCGAGGTGAGGACCTGCACGGCGTGGTCGACACGCTCGTGCGCATGGTCCTCGACCAGCGCGAGGCCGCCCGGGCCCGCAAGGACTGGCCCACCGCCGACGCCATCCGCGACCAGCTCGGCCAGTCCGGCCTGGTCATCGAGGACAGCCCGCAGGGGCCGCGCTGGAGCCTCGGCCCGCGCTAGGCCCGGCCGCGGCCGGAAGATCGATTGTGTCGCCCGGGCCTTCGGGCGGCACACTTCATAGACGTACGCACTTCACCGCCTCACGGCGACAGCAGAGACAGGTAGGTCATGGCAGCCAACAACCGCCGCATGTCCGGCAAGAAGGGCGCGCAGGTCGGCAGTGGCGGCCAGCGGCGCAGGGGCCTGGAGGGCAAGGGCCCCACCCCGCCCGCCGAGATGCGCAAGGGACACAAGAAGAACCGCGTCGCCAACGCCAAGGCGAAGCAGGCCGTGCGCCGGCCCACCGTGCGCGGCCGCGGCGGCAAGGGCACGTCCGAGCTGGTCGTCGGACGCAACCCGGTCCTGGAGGCGCTGCGCGAGGGCGTCCCGGCCTCCACGCTCTACGTCCAGCAGTTCATCGACAACGACGAGCGGGTGCGCGAGGCCCTCCAGGTCGCCGCCGAGCGCGGCGGCATCAACCTCATGGAGGCCCCGCGTCCCGAGCTGGACCGGATGACCAGCGGCCTCAACCACCAGGGCTTGGTGCTCCAGGTCCCGCCGTACGAGTACGCGCACCCCGAGGACCTGGCGGCCGCCGCCTACGACAACGGCGAGGACCCGCTGATCGTCGCCCTGGACGGCGTCACCGACCCGCGCAACCTCGGCGCGGTCGTCCGCTCCGTCTCCGCCTTCGGCGGTCATGGTGTCGTGGTCCCCGAGCGCCGCGCGGCCGGCATGACGGCCGGCGCCTGGAAGACGTCCGCCGGTACGGCGGCCCGCACCCCGGTCGCCCGCGCCACCAACCTGACCCGGGCCCTGGAGGCGTACAAGAAGGCCGGCATCACGGTCGTCGGCCTGGCCGCCGACGGCGAGGCCGAGCTCGGTGAGCTCGCGGCCCTGGACGGCCCGCTCGTCGTCGTCGTCGGCAGCGAGGGCAAGGGCCTGTCCCGGCTGGTCGGGGAGACCTGTGACGTCCGGGTGCGGATCCCGATGCCGGGCGGCGCGGAGTCGCTCAACGCCGGTGTGGCGGCGGGGATCGTGCTGTACGAGGCGGCCCGTCGACGCCGCTGAACAAGCGTCCGGAACTTCACCCGTACGGGGTGATTCCGGTGTCATCGGGGCGACGAGGACAAGCTTGACGGGGTCCGGACACATCCGGCGGGTCAAGGCAGTGTCCTAACGCGACGTCACTCGGTTAGATGAGTGTGGACACCAGAACACCCCGCACACCCACGGGGGACCGCTCGTCGGGACTCGACGACGCTCCCGCGCTGAGCATGGTGAAGGTGCCGAGCGACCCGGCGCAGGTCATCGTCAATCACGCGAGTTTCCGCGTGCAGTTGGGCGCATCGACGCGTCGCGTCCAGTCCCCCCGGGTCGCACGGCATCTGACCGCCACCGAGGACACCGCCCGCATCCCCCAGATGGGGGCAGGGACGGACGGGGCCACCGCCCGCCGCCGACCCGTCGTCTGGAGCGGCAGATCCGCCCCCGACGACACCGGAGCACACCGGCTCCTTCAGGCCGTGCGGCACGAGAGCGTCCGCCACGCCGACGAGCCCACCTCCGACGCCGGGGCCACCCAGGTCATCTCCCGCATGGGCCCGGGCCATGACACCCCCGGATACCAGGGCGCCGGCTACGGCGGCGACGGCTACGCGGGCGACGGCTACGAGGGCGACCTCGCCCAGACCGTCGAGACACCCGTCGTCGGCCCGCAGCGCACCCACGAGCCCGCCGACGGCACCCGGCTGCTGCCGCCCATGCGCACGGTCGGCAGCGCCTACGACGAACAGGCCTACGGCGAACCGGACTACGAGGACGACGAGTTCGAGGAGTCCGCGACCGAGGCGGACGGCACCGGACGCCGGGCCAAGCGGCACAGTGACGACCCGGCCCGGCACGCCTACTACCCCGGGCGCCGGATGAACCTCGGCGTCGTCCTGCTCCCGCTGCGCGTCTTCCTCGGCTTCATCTCCATCTACGCCGGCATGGGCAAGCTGTGCGACCCCGTCTACTTCGAAGGCGGCAAGCGCGGCTCCATGGTCAAGTGGCTCAACACCCTGCACCCGTGGGAAGTGGCCGAGCCGCTGCGCCAGTTCGCCCTGGAGCACCCGGTCGGCGCCGGCCTGGTCATCGCCTTCGCGCAGGTCATCGTCGGCGTCCTGACGGTGCTGGGCTGCTGGCAGCGCGTCGCCGCCTGCCTGGGCGCCCTGCTGTCGGCCGCGCTGCTGGTGACGGTCAGCTGGAAGAGCGTCCCGGCCTACGAGACCCCCGACATCATCTACCTCGCCGCCTGGTCGCCGCTGATCATCGCCGGCGCCCCCGTCTACTCGGTCGACGGCCGCCTCGCCGGCGGCGCCTGGCGCCGTCTCGGTCCTCGCACCGACATCTGGGACCTGCGCCGCTACGTGCTGCGGCGCGGTGCGCTCGTCACCGCGATCGTCACCGGCATCACCCTGCTCGTCGGCTCGCTGCTCGGCGGTGCGGTGCGGGACGCCGACCGGGTCGTCGTCCCGGGCCCCGGCGAAGCCCCGCGCAACGAGCTGCCGGGCTCCCCGCTCCCGGGTGAGCCCGGCAAGCGCCCGGAGAAGCGGACCCCGTCGGCCTCCCTGTCGCCCACCCAGGGCGCCACGGCCGGCTCGGCGAGCCCCAGCGCGGGCACCACGACGCGGCCGGGTGCCACCCGCGACACCGGCACCGTCACCGGCGGATCCCCCAGCCAGACCCAGGGGACCGCAGGCCAGGCACCGCCCCGGCAGACCTCCCCGGCCGACCAGGCCCCGAGCACCACCACCGGCCCCACCTCCGGCGGCGGCACGGCGACGGGCGGCACGGGCTCGACCGGCGGCACGGGCGACGGAGGCTCCTCCTCCACGGGCCGCCCGGGCCTGGTGGGCGGCCTGCTGGGCTAGCAGCCGACCCAAGGCAGCAGAAGGCCCCGCACCTCCCGGTGCGGGGCCTTCTGACGCGTCAGGGCTGGGCCTCAAGGGCCGCGGGGAGGAGGGGCTTCACGGAGCGACGGGCTCGGAGGCAACCGACTCAAGGGGTGCGGGGAGGAGGGGCTTCACGGAGCGACGGTCTCGGAGGTAACCGACTCAAGGGGTGCGGGGAGGAGGGGCTTCACGGAGCGACGGGCTCGGAGGCAACCGACTCAAGGGGCGCGGGGAACTGCGCGACAAGCCACGACGAACGGTCGGCCGCCGACGGGCAACGACCAGCCGAGCTCTCAGCGCCCCCACGCCGTCGGCTTCTTGACGGACCCGTCAGGTCTCTCACCGCCCGGCGCGACCGGCGGAGCCCTCAGCGTCCCAGCGCCGCCAGCTCCTTCGCCGCCTCGGTCAGATCCTTCGCCGTGTCGATGGCCCGCCAGTACGCCCCCTGCGGGATCGTGAACCCGGCCAGCCGCCGCTCACGGGCCAGATGCGGGAACGTCGTCCGCTCATGGTCTCCCCGGTGCGGCAGCAGCCCGGCGAACTCGGGGGAGAACACGTACACACCGGCGTTGATCTCGAAGGTCGACGGCGGTGCCTCGATGAAGTCGGTGATGCGCCCGAAGCCGTCGGTCTGCACCGCACCCCACGGCAGCCGGGGCCGCGCCAGCGCCAGCGTCGCGACGGCGTCCCGCTCGGCGTGGAAGTCGGCCATGTCCCGCAGCGAGAACCGCGTCCAGATGTCGCCGTTCGTGGCGTACCAGGGCTGGTCGGGGTGCGGGAGGTGCGCCGCGGCGTACTTGAGGCCACCGCCGCGCCCGAGCGGCTCCGGCTCGACGACCGTGGTGACGGAGACGGGCAGCTCGGCCGTCTCGAGCCACTTCTGCAGCACCTCGGCGAGATGCCCGCAGGACACCACGACGTCCGTCACACCCTCATCGGCGAGCCAGGACAGCTGATGGCCGATGATCGGCGTCCCCGTACCGGGGATCTCGACCATCGGCTTGGGCCGGTCGTCGGTGTACGGACGCAGCCGGGAGCCCTGGCCACCGGCCAGAACGACGGCTTGAACGGGGCGGGACGCGGCGCTCGGATCGCTCATGAGAACGAACTGTACGTGGCGTCCCGCCCGGGGCAGCAGCTGACGAGTGTTCCCGTGTCAGCCGTCGTGGACGTCCCGCCCGGCGGCGGGGTGGTGTGCGCCGGCAGGGCGGTGCGCTCAGCTGTGCGCGGCGGCGACGCCGGTCGCGAAGGCGGTGTCACAGACCGGGCGCGCGTAGGACTGCGCGCGGGTCGGGCCGTAGACCCGGACGGCGGCCTGGCCGAGAGCGCGGGCGATCGACGCGCAGTGCTTCGCCAGGGCCGGGCGGCCGTTGACGGCCTGCTGGAGGTGGGTGAGAGCGACGCCCGGGTCCTCCTCCTGCAGCTCGGTCAGCAGCTTGTCGCGCAGGACGTCCTGGGGGGCGCGCTTGGCGGCCTGCGGGGTGCCCACGGAGGTGTCCGCGGCGGTGAGCACCGGGTCCGTGGAGTTCCCCGACCAGTTGACCCGGGTGACCGCGAGGGTCCCGCAGAGCACCAGGACGACGGGCAGGACGAATGCGAGGGTGCGACCGATCCGGTGGGCGGGGCCCCGGCCGCGTCGCGTCTGTTGGTTCATGGAGTGCTTCACGCGTGTGAGGGTAGCGCCCAGTAATGGTTTGTAGACATTTAGTCACCGGTTCGGGGGATGAGAGAGCGCCACTTTCCGGGTAGCGGGTTGACGCACAACGCTCGAAACGTCCGATCTGCCGGGGTATTTGTCGACAACGGGAAGGGCCCCGCAGCACGCCGCGGGGCCCTTTTCGTCAACCCGGGTGATTCACCCGGTGTCGTGTGCTTGCTGGTTGATCAGTCCGACAGGCGCGCACCGGTCGACGTCGAGAACACGTGGGTCTCGCCGGAGCGGGGCACGATGTGCAGCTGGCTGCCCTTCTCCGGGACGTCACGGCCGCTGACACGGACGACGAGGTCCTTGGACTCGTCGCCGACCTTGGCGGTGCCGTAGACGTACGCGTCGGCGCCGAGCTCCTCGACGACGTTGACGGTGACCGCGAGACCCTGGTCGGACTCCGGGCCGGCCACGTCGAAGTGCTCGGGGCGGACGCCGACGGTGACGGTCTTGTCGGTGGCGGCGGCGATCGCGTCGCGCTGCACCGGCACGACCGACTTGCCGAACTTGACGCCGCCGTCGGTGATCGGCACCTCGACGAGGTTCATCGCCGGGGAACCGATGAAGCCGGCCACGAAGAGGTTGGCGGGCTTGTCGTACATGTTGCGCGGGGTGTCGATCTGCTGGAGCAGACCGTCCTTGAGGACCGCCACACGGTCGCCCATCGTCATGGCCTCGACCTGGTCGTGGGTGACGTAGACGGTGGTGATGCCCAGGCGGCGCTGGAGGCTCGCGATCTGCGTACGGGTGGACACGCGGAGCTTGGCGTCCAGGTTGGACAGCGGCTCGTCCATGAGGAACACCTGGGGCTCACGGACGATGGCGCGGCCCATGGCGACACGCTGGCGCTGACCACCGGAGAGTGCCTTCGGCTTGCGGTCCAGGTACTCGGTGAGGTCGAGGATCTTCGCGGCCTCCTCGACCTTCTGCCGGATCTCCGCCTTGTTGACGCCGGCGATCTTGAGCGCGAAGCCCATGTTGTCGGCGACCGTCATGTGCGGGTAGAGCGCATAGTTCTGGAACACCATGGCGATGTCCCGGTCCTTGGGCGGCAGGTGGGTGACGTCGCGGTCGCCGATGCGGATGGCGCCGGCGTTGACGTCCTCGAGCCCCGCGAGCATGCGGAGCGAGGTGGACTTGCCGCAGCCGGAGGGTCCGACGAGGACGAGGAACTCGCCGTCCTCGATGTCGATCTCCAGAGCGTCGACGGCGGGCTTGGTGGAACCCGGGTAGATCCGGGTCGCCTTGTCGAACTGCACAGTGGCCATGGTGAATGAACCCCTTCTACCGGCAGGAACGTGCCGGACGATCCGAGTAGGAAGGCGGTGCCACGACGGTGATCCCGTTGTGGTGTAGTCCACGCGTGTGAACTGGCTCAGGACGGTACCCGGCGTTCACACGTCTGTCAGTAGTTCCGGCCGTGTGAACTTCGCGGAAATTTTCGAAGCGGCTCGCATGCCTCGCCGTGCCCCGCCCGTCGCTTCTGCCCGTAGGGGCAGGCCGGCGGCGCCACGGCCCGGGGTCCGCGGCCGCGCACGGCTGTCACTCCTGCCCGTACCGGGCTCACTCCTGCCCGTACCGGCGGGCCAGTGCCGCCACGGCCCCAGCGACGGCCCGGCGCAGCTCGGGCGGGCCGAGCACCTCGGCCTCCGGGCCCAGCCGCAGCAGATCGCCGACGGCCACGGCCTCCGTCTCCACGCTCAACTCCACCTCGGTCCAGCCGTCCGCGTCCGGCGTGCCCGCGCCCTCAAGGGCGCGTACCCCCGCCGCCCCGAACTGCATCGGCAGCAGTTTCCGCCCGCGCGGTGAGAGCCGGACCCGGGCGACCCCGTGCCGCAGCGCGGCCTCCAGGTGCCGGGAGGACGCCTCCCAGTAGGCGGCCAGGTCGAAGCCGGCGGGGCGGTCGAAGCGCTCGCCCGTCTCCGCCGCGGACAGCATGCGGGAGACCCGGTAGGTCCGTACGGCCTCCTCCGCCAGGGCGACCAGGTACCAGATGCCGCCTTTCAGGACGAGCCCCAGCGGCCGCACCTCCCGGTGGACCTCGCCGCGCCAGCGCCGGTAGTGCAGCCGCAGTACCCGCCGCTCCCACACGGCCGCCGCCACGGTTTCCAGACACGGCACCGGATCGGCCTCCCGGAACCAGGCGGGCGCATCCAGGTGGAACCTCTCCTGGACCCGCCGCGCCTGCCCGGACAGCTCCGCCGGCAGGGCCGCCTGGACCTTCAGCTGGGCGCTGGCCAGGACAGCTCCCAGCCCCAGGTCCCGGGCGGGGCCGGGCATTCCGGCGAGGAACAGCGAACCGGCCTCGGCGTCGGTGAGACCGGTCAGCCGGGTCCGGTACCCGTCGACCAGCCGGTAGCCGCCCTCGGGCCCCCGGTCGGCGCACACGGGCACACCGGCCGCTCCCAGCGCCTCGACGTCCCGGTAGACCGTCCGCACCGACACCTCCAGCTCGGCGGCGAGCTGGGGTGCGGTCATCCGCCCGCGGTTCTGGAGCAGCAGGAGCAGGGAGAGGAGCCGGTCGGCGCGCATGGGGCCATTGTCGCGGCGTACGAGAGGTACCTGACAGGAGATGTCAGGTATGGCGCCCAGGCTGGTGGAGCACATCGACATCCGGCCCACCGAGAGGACCACCACCCATGCCCGGCACCCGCACCACCACCGGAACCTTCACCTTCGCCGACTGGCAGGAACGCGTGATCGGTCCCGCCGAGGACGCCATCCCCCGCCTCGCCCACGCGTCCGTCCGGAACACCTTCACGGGCGGCGTCGAGGCGGCCGGGACGAGCTGTGAGTACGCGATCGTCTACGTCACCGCGAAGACCGGCTCCTTCAGCGGCATGGAGCTCCTCAGCGGCCGTGTCGAGGGCCGTGAGGGGAGCTTCGCGGTGGAGGAGCGGGGGTCGTTCGGCGAGGACGGAACCGTGCACTGCTCCTTCGAGGTGGTACCGGGCTCGGGCAGCGGCGAGCTGACCGGCCTCACGGGGGAGGGCGGCTTCACCGCACGGCACGGCGAGACGGAGGTGGCGTACCGGTTCGCCTACACCCTGGAGGAGCCCACCGACGGCACGGAACTTCGTGGCTCGGCGTAACGGGCTCTGTGTAAAGTGGTGCCGCCCCTCACGCGCGGCAACGCGCACCACGGCACCCGCCTCCTTAGCTCAGCTGGCCAGAGCAACGCACTTGTAATGCGTAGGTCGTCGGTTCGAATCCGACAGGGGGCTCTGCTGAACCCCAGGTCGGATGTGGTCTGACCTGGGGTTTCGTCGTCAGTGGGTGTGGTGGCGTGGGCCTATGGTCCTGTACCTGATGGGCGCTCGGCATTCGCGCGGGATGTGGCTGCTGCTTCGTCGTCGCCTGCACGGGCGTAGGCAGTGGCGGACTGGTCCCATGCTTCCCGGACCCGGGACGCTTCGGCACCGGACACGTTCAGGGTGGCGGCGAACTCCGCCCAGGCCTCTCCGGTGCGTGCCCAGTCCGCCTCCTGGGTCAGCATCTCGATCGCCTTTTCCCCGGCTGCGATCGCCTCCGCGTACCGCTCCAGGCCGCGACAGGCGGTGCCGAGGTTGTTCCAGGCGACCGCTTGGCCGTGGGTGTCGCCGGTCTGCTCGTCCAGGTCGAGTGCGGTGCGGTAGGCGTCGAGTGCTTCGGGAAGGCGTCGGAGTTCCATCAGTACCGTGCCGAGGTTGTTCCAGGCGCTGGCCTGGCCGCTGATGTTGCCGGTCTGCTGGTGGAGGTCGAGTGCTGTTTGGTGGGCGTCGAGTGCTTCGGGGTAGCGCCGAAGGTCTTTGAGCGCGGTGCCAAGGGCGTTCCAGGCGTCTGCTTGGCGGTGGGTGTTGCCGGTCTGCTGGTGGAGGTCGAGTGCTGTCTGGTGGGCCTCGAGTGCTTCGGGGTAGCGCCGCAGCTCTTGGAGCGCCATGCCGAGATTGTTCCAGATGTCCGCTTGGCCGTGGGTGTCGCCCGTCTGCTGGTGGAGGTCGAGTGCGGTGCGGTAGGCGTCAAGTGCTTCCGCGTAGCGCCGGAGCTCCTTGAGTACCGTGCCGAGGTTGTTCCGGGTGACCGCTTGGCCGTGGGTGTCGCCCGTCTGCTGGTGGAGGTCGAGTGCGGTGCGGTAGGCGTCAAGTGCTTCCGCGTAGCGCCGGAGCTCCTTGAGTGCGGTGCCGAGGTTGTTCCAGGCGCTGGCCTGGCCGCTGGTGTTGCCGGACAGGTGGAACAGGTCGAGTGCGGTGTGGTGGGCGTCGTGTGCCTCGGTGTGGCGCCGGAGTTCCTGGAGCGCGGTGCCGAGGTTGTTCCAGGCGCTGGCTTGGCCGTGGGTGTTGCCGGTCTGCTGGTGCAGGTCGAGTGCCGTGCGGTGGGCGTCGTGCGCCTCGGTGTAACGCCGGAGTTCTTTGAGTGCGCCGCCGAGGTTGTTCCAGGCGCTGGCTTGGCCGTGGGTGTTGCCGGTCTGCTGGTGGAGGTCGAGTGCGGTGCGGTAGGCGTCGAGTGCTTCGGTGGAGCGTCGGAGTTCCTGCAGCGCACCGCCCAGGTTGTTCCAGGCGCCGGGCAGATTCACAGCGTCATTGAGTGCCTGGCAGGCTTCGAGTGCGTGTGCTCTGACGGTCACCGCGTCCTGGAGCCGTCGTCGCCACTCCAGGTAGCGGCCGAGGGCGAAGCCCAGGTCCAGGGCTGTCTGGGTACGCGCATGGGTGTGGGTGGTGGCGAGGAGGTTCTCACGCTCGGCGTCGAACCACAGCAGCGCCTGCTCCCGCCCGGTGAACAGCGTCGACACGGCTTCGCCGGGCGGCCGGAAGTGGGTGTCGGCTGCTCGGGCATGGCGGACGTAGTGGTCGGTGAGCCGGGTACGGGCCTGTTCGAAGCGCCGGCGGGGGACACGGCCGCGGTCCATGGTGATGCGGGCCTGTTCCTGGGCGTGGACGCGCAGGAGGTCGTGCATGGACCAGCGGTCGCGTGCCTGGCTGTTCTGGGTGAGCAGGCGTGCCCGGACGAGCTGCCGCAGGATAGGGGTGATCTTGTCCGCGGGCTGGTCGGTGAGGGCTGCGACGGCGGGCGTGGAGATGTCCGGACCGGGGTGGAGACCCAGCAGGCGGTAGAGGTCGGCCTCCTGGTGGGAGAGACGGGTCAGGCATTCGTCGAAGACGGCGCGCAGGTTGCGTTCACCGTCGTCCAGGCCGCCGAGGCGGGTGCCGGCGTCGGTGAGCATCCGCACCCGCTCGGACAGCGGCTGGTCGGGGTCGTCGGCGAGGAGCGCGGCGGCGATCTGCAGCGCCAGGGGCAGGTAGCCGCAGAGCGCTGCGAGTTCCTCCGCGGCCGTGGGCTCGTCCTCCACCCGCCGGTCGTCGGGGTCGGCCACCTCCAGCCGCTGGTGCAGGAGGTCCACGGCGGCATCCGGCTGGAGAGGGTGGAGGTTGAACAAGCGGGCACCGAGACCGGGCAGGGTGTGCCGGGAGGTCACCAGCACTGCGTGGTGACCGGCCGGAAGCAGCGGGCGGACCTGGTCCGAGGTCGAGGCGTTGTCCGCCAGGATCAGAACTCGATCCTCCTCCCGCCTCAGAGCGTCGAGCTGGGACCGATAGAGCCCCGCCCGTTCGTCCAGGGTGGGCGGGATGTGCTCCGCCGCGACGCCGAGGGCTCGCAGCAGCGCCTCCAGCGCGTCCTCGGGCGGGACAGGGGTCGGGTCGTAGCCGCGCAGGTTCACCATCTGCACTTTGGTGAACCAGCCCTTGCCGAGCGCGGCATGCCCCACGGCATGCGCGAGGGTGGTCTTGCCCACGCCTGGCAGCCCCGCGACCGACCCGATCGCCGCCCCCGGGCCGCTCCTGGGATCGAGGATGGAAAGGATCTTACGGATCTCGTCTTCGCGTCCGGTGAACTCCTGCGGCAATCCCGGCAGAGAGTTCAGCGCGGTCGGTACCGCCGCGTACGCCTGCACATTGATCTTCGTGGTCTGCGTCCCGCTACCGAGCACCTGACTGCGCTCGAACGACGCCCCCGCGAAACTGTTGCCGGTTCCTCGCCCCTGCCCCGGACGCTTGTCCTTCTTCCCGCCGCTCTTGCGCTTTCCGGACGCCTTCTTCGTCCCCATGCCCGCCGCCCGAACCGCTACCGGTTGATCGTGTTGTTCTGCGTGCCGCTGCCCAGAATCTGGCTGTCGGTGAATGTCGCGTTGCTGAAATCGTTGTGCGTGCTCTGCACCGGTGCCTGGGCGTGCGCCTGTTGGACCAGAGCCTGAAGCTCGGCGGCCACCTGCTGCCGCTCCTCCTCCGGGAGTTGCTCGAAGAGCATCTCCAGACGGGTCTGCCACCGGGTTGCCAAAACGGTCTGCACCCTGTCCGACCCGGCTCCGTCGCCAGCTGACTCCAGCTCGGCCCGGGTCTGATCAAGCCGCTCCAACTCGGCCTGCTCCCGCCCTGTTTCGCCACGACCGAGGAGGCGCGCGACACCGTTGCGGATCCCGGCCCACGCATCCGTCCCCGCCGCCTGCACGATCGCCCCGCCACCAGCCGCCGCCACCGCGATCAGTCCCTCGACCAACACGACAACACCCCCACGCATCAATGGACAAGAAGTTCAGCATAGGGAGGAACCCGTCACTCGATGAGCCGAACCATCAACCCGCATCCGTCGTCCCCGGCGTCGGCCGCCGAGAGGCCATCAACCCGCGCGATCCGGACGTGCGGTGTCCGTAGACCTACTGCACGTACCTGAGTAACTGTGGGCCCGTTCGTGGTGTCGGGCCTCAGCGCAGTAGTTGCTGTGACAGCTGTTCGATGCGTTCGAGGAGTCTTACGTTGAGTGCTGCTCGGAGTTCCTTGATGTGGGTGATTTGTCTTGAGAAGTCAGGGGTGGTCTCTCCGGGGCCGGGCCCGCGGATGATGCGGGATCGGATCTCCCAGGAGAGGTCCTGCAGTTGGTCGAAGATCTGCGCGGAGAGATCCTCCACTTCGCGGGAGGGGTCCGTCGCCGGTCTCGGTGGCTGGTAGCCCGCCGAAGCCGCTCCCTGGCTGGTTTTCGTGATCTCGTCGTCGAAGCGGTTCAGGTCGATGTCCCGGCCCGCTCCGAGACTCTGGTGGGCACGGAGCAGGACGTCGAACCAGGCCCGCCCCGTGGTCCGCAGCCGGGTGAGCCGGCTGATCTCCTCGCGGACGAGGCGCTCATGGAAGGCCCGCTCCTCGTCCCGGGACTGATGCCGGCGCTGCCGCATCGGTACCCAGACGGCGGCTGCGGCTCCGATCACGGCTCCGCCCAGCCCGGTGACCAGAGGGACCACGGTGGAAGCGTCTGTCATGCGGACGCCATACCCAGCGAGCGGCCCGAAGTCGACCGGAAGCCCTTCATCGACCACGCCGGGGCGCCCGGGTTCCGGCCTCTCGCAGACGGCGGGCGATCTCCAGCTGGGCGTCGTCGACGGGGCGCCCGTCCTCGATGTCCCACAGGGTGTTCTGGAGGACGCGGGCGAGGGTCCAGGCGTGGGCCCGGGGGCGGTCCAGGGCGAGGATGTCCGTCATGGCGTCGAAGCGCCAGCGCACGTCCTCGGGGTCGTAGCGGTTGTCCAGGGCGGGCCACAGTTCGAAACCGGGGTCGCCGGCGAGCGGCTTGGGGTCGATCGCGAGCCAGGGGGCGCGGCCGGAGGCGAGGACGTTCTCGTCGTGGAGGTCCCAGTGCAGGAGGCGGTCACCCGGCTCGTCCACCACCTCGCGTACGGCGGCCGCGCAGTCGGCGACCAGGCGGCGGACCTCGGGGTCGGGGATGCGGGCCAGGGCCCGGGGGGTCCGGTCGAGCATGTCCCGGGCGATGTCGCCGAGGCGGCGCATGCCGGGCGGGGCCGGGAGGGTCGTGAGGTGGGCCAGGAGCTCGGCGATGGTGACCACGGCCTCGTGGGCGTCCGGCACGTGGGACAGCATGCGTGTCTCGTCGAGGCGCTCCAGCAGCATGGTGCCGGTGGGCTCGTGGTGGTCGAGGAGGCGGACGGCCCCGTCGCCGTCCCAGGCGTGCAGCGCCACCGGTTCGCCCTCGCTCTCCTCGTCGAGGATCTGGAGCTTGAGGACCGCCGGGGTGCCGTCGCCGCGGACGACCGGCAGGACCAGGGCGGAGACGCCGTGCATGGGCGGTCCGTCGGTGCTGAGGCCCCAGCGGTCGAGGAAGCGGGCCGCCTGCCCGGGCAGCCCGGCGATGAACGCGCGGCCCGCCTCGCCGTTGAACTTCTCCTGTGATGCCGCCAGTTCCCGGGGAATGTCGATCACTCCGGGCACGGTAGTGCGGCGGGCCCAGCGGGGCATGCGCATTTCGCGGGGCGTTCCCGCTACCTCAGGTCACCTGTTCCGGTACGGGCGCGTGAGCCGGTGCGCCGTGTCCGGGGGCCTTCGTCGTGACCATCAGGCCCGCGATCAGCCCGGCCAGCAGCATGATGCCGGCGGCCCACCAGATGGCGACGGTGTAGCCGTGGACGACGCCCTCGCGCATCACCCGGGTGCGGTCGGACGGGTCGGTGAGGTGGGCCGTGACGTACGTGGCGGTGCTGGTGGTCGCGATGGTGTTGAGCAGGGCCGTGCCGATGGAGCCGCCGACCTGCTGCGAGGTGTTGACGGTCGCCGAGGTCACGCCCGAGTCGTGCGGGGCGACCCCAGCCGTCGCGGTGGCGAAGACCGGCATGAACGTCAGGCCCATCCCGAGGCCGAGCAGCAGCAGCGCGGGCAGGATGTCGGAGGCGTACGACGAGTGTGTCGTCATCCGGGTCAGCAGCACCATGCCGCCCGCCGCGAGGACCATGCCGGGGACCATCAGCATGCGAGGCGGCACCCGCTGGAGCAGCCGGGCCGAGATCTGGGTGGAGCCGATGATGATCGCGGCCGTCAGGGGCAGGAAGGCCAGGCCCGTCTTGACGGGGGAGTACACGAGCACGGCCTGGAGGTAGTACGTCATGAACAGGAACAGGCCGAACATGCCGATCACGGCCAGTGCCATGGTCAGGAAACAGCCGGCCCGATTGCGGTCCCGGATGATGTGCAGCGGCAGCAGCGGCATGGGTGCCCGGGACTGCCACCAGACGAACACGACGAGCAGCAGGAGCCCGGCCGCGAACAACGAGAGCACCATCGGGTCGGTCCAGCCGCGGGACTCGGCCTCGCTGAAGCCGTAGACGATCGCGACGAGGCCGCCGCAGCCGAGCAGGACACCGGGGACGTCGAGGCGGGCGCCGGCGTGGCCGGGGCGGTCGTGTAGCAGGGCGAGCGCGCCCAGGACGGCCACGAGGGCGATCGGCACGTTGACGTAGAGGCACCAGCGCCAGTTCAGGTACTCGGTGAGGAGCCCGCCGACCATGAAGCCGATCGCGGCGCCGCTGCCGGCCAGGGCACCGTAGATGCCGAAGGCCCTGCCGCGTTCCTTCGGGTCGGTGAACGTCGTGGTCAGCAGGGACAGCGCGGAGGGTGCCAGGACCGCGGCGAACGCGCCCTGGAGGGCTCGGGCGCCGAAGAGCATGCCCGCGTTGGTGGCGGCGCCGCCGAGCGCCGAGGCGGCGGCGAAGCCGACCAGCCCGATGACGAAGGTGCGCTTGCGGCCCACCAGGTCGGCGATGCGGCCGCCCAGCAGGAGCAGTCCGCCGAAGGCGAGGGTGTACGCGGTGATCACCCATTGCCGGTTGCCGTCGGACATGCCGAGGTCTCGCTGCGCGGAGGGCAGGGCGATGTTCACGATGGTCGCGTCGAGCACGACCATCAGCTGTGCCAGGGCGATGACGACCAGGCCCCACCAGCGGCGCGGGTCGGTGTCCACGGAGGGGCCCTCTTCGCCTGTCCGGGTGACACTCATCCCGCCAGAAGACCATGGATCGGGGCGGCCTGCATCCGCGGAATCCATAGCGGAACTTTGCAGAAGGGGGGAGGGGAGGAGAGGGGAGGGCCAGGACCGGGGCGCGGCTCGTCGTTGGTGGGGGTGGCGGGTCGTGGTTCGCCGTCGGCGGGGGGTGCCGGGGTGCGGCTCGCCGTCGTGGGGAGCCAGGTCGTCGTCGTCATTCCTCGTCGGCGGGGCGGCCTGCATCCCTGGGACCCTCGCCGCCGCCGGCGCGCCGGGTCACGGCTCCAGGACCACCTTTCCGATCGTCCCCCGGCTCTCCAGCGCCCGGTGAGCCGCCGCCGCCTCGCGGAGCGGGAAGCGCTGCACCGCCGGGGTGAGGCGGCCTGCCGCGGCCTCGGTGAGGGCGCGCAGTTCGAGGGTGCGGACGGGGTCGGTGCCGCCGGCCTTCCCCAGCATCACCGGGCCGAGGACCTGCTCGGAGACACCGTCGACGAGGTAGGGGCCGCCGTCCCGGATGCCCTCGCCGGACCAGCCGAAGACGATGTGCTTGCCGCCCGGGCCGAGGAGGGCGACCGCCTCGCGGGCGATGTCCCCGCCGACGCCGTCGAAGACCACGGTTGCGGTCCGGCCGCCGAGGTGCGCGCGGACCTTCGCGGGCCAGGCGGGATCCTTGTAGTCGACGGCGAGATCGGCGCCCGCCGCCTGCACCCGGGCGGTCTTCTCCGGCCCGCCCGCGAGACCCACGACGGTCGCGCCGGCGTTCTTGGCGTACTGCACGAGGAGCGTGCCGATGCCTCCGGCGGCGGCCGGGACGACGACCACGGAGTCGGGGCCGAGCTCGGCGAACTGCAGGATGCCCATCGCCGTGCGGCCCGTGCCGATCATGGCGACGGCCTCGGCGAAGTCCAGGTTGCCGGGGATCTCGTGCAGGCGCTCGACCTCGGTGACGGCCAGTTCGGCGTAGCCGCCGGGGACGAAACCGAGGTGAGCGACGACCCGCTTGCCGAGCCACAGGCCGGCGACGCCCTCGCCCAGGGACTCGATCACCCCGGCGACCTCGCGGCCGGGGACGGTGGGCAGGGCCGCCGGCTCGTTCGCCGGGCCGCCCGGCATGCCCTCGCGCAGGGCGGCGTCCAGGAGGTGGACGCCCGCCGCGCGTACGGCGATCCGCACCTGGCCGGGGCCCGGACGGGGGTCCTCGACCGGCTCGTAGGTGAGGTTCTCGGCCGGTCCGAAGGCGTGCAGGCGGATGGCGTGCATGACAGCTCCTCTGGTGGACGTTCGCTCTTCTATGGACGCTCGCCCCCCGGCGGACGTTCGCTCTCCGGTGGGGTGTTCGCTGCGACCAGCCTTCAACCTCAAGCTTGCTTGAGGTCAAGCTCGTGCCGGCCGAGGGCAAGGGAGACGGCCGTCAGGGCGCTGTTGAAGGACACCTCCGACAGCACGCCGGGGGCCGCGACCTGGTCCCCCGCGAGGTAGACCCCGTCACCCCGGTCCACGGCCGGCCGGTCGCGCCAGTCGGTGCCCGGCAGGTCGACCGCGCCCGTACGGCCGTTCGCCACCGACGCGCGCCGCCAGGTGAGCCGTTCGCGCCAGCCCGGGAAGCCGAGGTCGAGCAGCTGCTCGGCGCGCGCGGTGCCGTCGGCCTTCGACTCGTGCGGGGCGAGGGGGATCTGCCCCTGGATCAGCTGCTCGCTGGCCGGGGCCAGACTGCGGTCCTGGGCGGTGAACCGCTCCAGCCAGCCGGGCGCGTCCAGGTCGGAGACCGCGAAGGCGTCCCCGCGCCGGGTGCGCACGGCCAGGTCCACGAGGGCGGTACGTCCGCTCGGCCAGGTCAGGGAGTCGTCGCCGAGCAGACGGCGGGCGGCGTCGAGAGAGGTGGCGACGACGACGGGTGTGTCGGTGGGGAGTGTGTCGACGCGGGACAGGGTCTCCATCCGGACGCCCAGGTTCCAGGCGCACGCGGCCATCCGGTCGATGAGGCTCGCCCAGCCGCCGCGCGGATAGTGCGCCTCGGGCGGCAGCTTCGTGGCGCGGCGCAGCCGCTCCTGCACGAACGCGGCCGACAGCGAACCGGGGTCGTGGTGGAACAGGGCGACCGCCGAGTAGTGGGCGGCGGCCCGGGCCCCCTCCTCGCCCGCGATGTCCGTGGCCCAGGTGAGGAAGTCGGCGTCCACGGGCGCCTGCCGGCCCGTCCGGCGCAGCAGCTTCAGCATGGCGAACGGCGGGGTGCGGCGCAGCACGCCCTGGTGCCGCAGCCGGAGCCGGGCCGCCTCCAGGGGCGGGAGGGGCGCGAGCGGGCCGATGAGGTCGCGCTGCTTGAGCCAGACCCAGTGCGGGCCTCCGTTGTAGAGGGCGTGCGGGCCCTCGTTGGTGCGGTACGGACCCTCGGCGGTGCGCGCCCGGCCGCCGAGGGTGTGGTGGGCCTCGTGGAGGGTGACCTTGGCGCCTGCCTCGGCAGCGGTGATGGCCGCGGTCAGTCCGGCGAAGCCGCCGCCGATGACGGTGATGCGGTGCATGGATCGGGATCTCCCTCGAAGTCGGAGCCGGAACCGGAGACGGGTCGCCTTCCAGGACCGGGATGCCTTTGCCACGTACGACCGGTCGAGGGCGCCGGAATGTGACATCGCCGGTTTCGGCGCAGGTCGGGGGCGTTGTCAGTGGCGGGGTGCAGCATGGGGGGATGGCGAGGAGAGCGGCGGGCGGTACGGGGGTGAGGGGCGCGCGGCGACCGGAGGTGCGGCTGCCGGCGCTGGAGCCGTACGGGGGAGGTGAGCTGGAGCCGGACGGGGACTACGACGGGCTGGAGTTCCGCGAGGCCGACCTCTCCGGGCAGGACGGATCGGGCGCCCGGTTCATGGACTGCGCCCTGACGGGCTGCGCGCTGGACGAGACCCGGCTGCCGCACGCCCGGGTGCTGGACTCGTCCCTCACCGGCATCCGGGGCGTGGGCACCGACCTCGCCGAGGCGACCCTCCGCGATGTGCAGCTGACCGACGCCCGGCTCGGTGGGCCGCAGTTGCACGGGGCGGTGCTGGAGCGGGTGCTGATCCGCGGCGGCAAGATCGACTATATGAACCTGCGCACGGCCCGGCTCAGGGACGTCGTCTTCGAGGGCTGCGTGCTGGTCGAGCCGGATTTCGGCGGCGCCCGCCTGGAGCGCGTGGAGTTCGTGGACTGCGCGCTGAAGGGCGCCGACCTGCACGCGGCGACCCTCACGGACGTCGACCTGCGCGGCGCCGCGTCCCTGGAGATCGGCCGGGGGCTGGACCGGCTGTCGGGGGCGGTGATCAGCACCGCACAGCTGCTGGATCTGGCACCGGCGCTGGCGGCGCAGTGGGGCATCCGCGTCGAGGGCTGACGCCGGGCGGGCGGCTGCGGAACGCGGTCGCGGCGGCCACCGGAGCCGCTCTCCGGGCGGCGCCTGCGGAGGACGACTGTCGGGGGCCCACGGAAGACGCCGCCGGGCGGCGCCTACGGCAGGCGCGGGAAGCGGGCCTGGAGGGTCCAGATCGCGGGATTCTCCGCGAGGTCGTCGTGCAGGTCGGTGAGGTCGGCGATCAGGTCGTGCAGGAAGTCCCGCGCCTCGCGGCGCAGTTCGCTGTGGGAAACGGTGAGCGGGGGCTCCTCCGCGCGCATCCAGTCGGCCTCGATGTCCACCCAGCCGAAGCGGCGCTCGAACAGCATCCGGTCCGTCGACTCGGTGAAGTCCAGCTCGGCCCGCTGCGGCCGGGACGCCCTGGAACCCGCCGGGTCCCGGTCGATCCGCTCCACGATGTCGCACAGCGCCCACGCGAAGTCGAGCACCGGCACCCATCCCCAGGCTGTGGACACCTCGTGGTCGGTCTTGGTGTCCGCCAGATAGACGTCCCCGCAGAACAGGTCGTGCCGCAGCGTCCGGACGTCCGCGCGGCGGTAGTCGGTCTGCGGCGGGTCGGGGAAGCGGTTGGAGAGGGCGTAGCCGATGTCGAGCACGGAGGTGATGGTGTCACGTGATCGTAGGATCGCGGTCGTGGCCCGTTCTGCACGACTTGTCCCCACGCTTCCCGCAACCACGCTGCTCTCCACAACCAGGCTCCTCCGCGCACCCACGCTCCTCCGCGCACCCACGCTCCTCCGCGCAGCCGCCCTGCTCGCCTCGGCCGTCGTCCTCACCGCGTGCAGGGGCGGGGTGCACGGGATCCCGGGTGGCTCCGGCGTCCGCGACCCGTACTTCCCGAAGGCCGGCAACGGCGGCTACGACGTCCGCCACTACGGCCTGCGCCTCGGCTACGACCCCGGCGCCCACCGCCTCACCGGCACGGCCGTCCTCACCGCCCACGCGACCCAGGACCTCTCCGCCTTCAACCTCGACCTGCTCGGCATGGAGGTGGAGGAGGTCACCGTCGGCCCCCGGATCGCCCGCTGGAACCGCGCGGGGCAGGAGCTCACCGTCCGGCCGCACGACGACATCGAGCGGGACGAGACGTTCCGCGTGACCGTCCGCTACTCCGGGACGCCCGAGACCGTCACCGACCCGGACGGCTCCCAGGAGGGCTGGCTGCGCACCGCGGACGGGGTGCTCGCACTGGGCGAGCCGACGGGGTCGATGGCGTGGTTCCCCGGCAACCACCACCCCTCCGACAAGGCGGCGTACGACCTCACCGTGACCGTGCCGAAGGGATTGCGGGCCGTCTCCAACGGGGAGTTGCGGAGCGAGACGATCACGCGGGGGCGCACGACGTTCGTCTGGCACACCGGTGAGCCGATGGCGAGCTACCTCGCGACCCTCGCTATCGGCCGCTTCGACATCAGCCGCTCCCGGGCCGGGGACCTGCCCGTGTACACGGCCGTCGACCCGGCGGAGGCGGCGGCGAGCCGGCCCGTGCTCGGACGGCTTCCCGAGGTGCTGCGGTGGGCGGAGCGGCGGTTCGGGCCGTACCCCTTCGCCACCACCGGCGCCGTCGTCGACAGCGCGCCCTCCGTCGGCTACGCCCTGGAGACGCAGAGCCGCCCGGTGTTCCCCGGGGCTCCCGACATCCCGCTCCTCGTCCACGAACTCGCCCACCAGTGGTACGGCGACTCCGTCACGCCCGAGAGCTGGCGGGACATGTGGCTCAACGAGGGATTCGCGACGTACGCGGAGTGGCTGTGGGAGGAGGACCACGGCGGACGGACCGCGCAGGAGACGTTCGACGCGGTGTACTCGGGTGAGCACTTCGACACCGAGGAGGCGGCGGAGGAGATCTGGGAGTTTCCCCCGGCCGATCCGCCGAGCGCCGCGCAGATCACCGACCCGCCGGTGTACTGGCGCGGGGCGATGGTGCTGCAGAAGCTGCGGCAGGCCGTCGGGGACGAGCGGTTCTTCTCGATCCTCAGGGGGTGGGCGGCGACGTACCGGTACGGCAACGCCGGCACGGCCGACTTCACGGCGTTCGTCGAGAGGCGGGCACCCGGGGGCGATCTCCGGCCGGTCTGGGACGAGTGGCTGTACGGGGACGGGAAGCCCGAGCGGGCCTGAGGCCTCACCGAGTGGACAGTTCCTTGCGCAGGACCGCGCAGGGGCGCCCGTGTTGCAGGTCCTCACGGTGGTCGATGACCTGATGGCCGAGGGCGGTCCAGAAGGCCAGGGCCTTGGGGTTGTCCACCAGGACGGCCAGGCGGACGGCGCTGCGGCCCGCCGCGCGGAAGCGGTCCTCCACGAGTGCGGCCAGGCGGCGGCCGTGGCCCTGGCCGTGCAGGCGTGCGTCCACCATGAGCAGGCCGATCCAGGGGTCCGGGTCGGCGGGGTCGGGGTGGTGGTCGAGGGTGACGGCGATGCCGATGAGCCGGCCGAAGCCGCGGGCGAGCAGGATCTCGGTGCCGGGGTGTTCCCACTCCTCTGCCAGGGCGGCCGCGACCTGCTCGGGGCGGATGTCCTCCGGGTCGGGGAAGTCGCCGGTCAGAGCGTGGAACTCGTGGTTGGAGGTGTAGAGGGCGGTCAGCTCCGCGAGGAGGGGGCCGCTCAAAGGCGCCGAGGTCGGGGGCAGCGGGTCGAGGATCACGTGGGGAACGTATCCCGGCCGGGGAGGGTTTCGACGCGCCGTGGGGCCTTGGGTGCTCTGTTCGGTGCGGGGCGGTTGCGGCCGGTCGCGCCCCGCGGCGGAGCCGCCGATCGGCACGGCCCCGCGCCCGGGGGGCGAAGCCCCCAGGAGCCGGACGACCGGCCCCCGGGGCTTCCCTGCAAGACGCTTGGGCGTCCGTCAGACGTTCACGCCGAAGTCCTGGGCGATGCCGACCAGGCCCGAGGCGTAGCCCTGGCCGACCGCGCGGAACTTCCACTCGGCGCCGTTGCGGTAGAGCTCGCCGAAGACCATGGCCGTCTCCGTCGCCGCGTCCTCCGACAGGTCGTAGCGGGCGATCTCGGCACCGCCCGCCTGGTTGACGATGCGGATGTAGGCGTTGCGGACCTGGCCGAAGTTCTGGCTGCGGGTCTCGGCGTCGTAGATCGAGACCGGGAAGACGATCTTGTCGATGTCGGCCGGGAGGGCGGCGAGGTTGACGTTGATCGCCTCGTCGTCGCCGGCGCCCTCGCCCGTGCGGTTGTCGCCGGTGTGCACGATGGAGTTGTCCGGCGTCTGCTTGTTGTTGAAGAAGACGAAGTGGGCGTCCGAGTAGACCTTGCCCTGCGGGTTGACCGCGATCGCCGAGGCGTCGAGGTCGAAGTCCGTGCCGGTGGTGGTGCGGACGTCCCAGCCGAGGCCCACGGTGACGGCGGTCAGGCCCGGAGCCTCCTTGGTGAGCGAGACGTTGCCACCCTTGGACAGGCTTACAGCCATTGTTGGGAGTCCCTTCCCTCGTTTACATGCGGCGGAGAAGCTGCGGCTTCGAAGCTACAGCTACCCCCATGAACGCGGAGAGGGGTACACAGGGTTCCAGCTCCTTTACTTTCTTTACCCGTGATTATTGGGATGACGTGGACGGGACAGAAGCGGGAACATGGACGGCATGTCCGGTCACCACGTCATCCGCGGCTCCGTCTCCCTGCCCGAGGCCGAGCTCATGTGGCGTTTCTCGCGGTCGTCGGGGCCGGGCGGGCAGCACGTCAACACCAGCGACTCGAAGGTCGAGCTGAGCTTCGACCTGGCGAAGACCGAGGCACTGCCCGCGGTGTGGAAGCAGCGAGCCCTGGAGCGGCTGGCCGGACGGCTGGTCGACGGGGTCGTCACCGTGCGCTCCTCCGAGCACCGCTCCCAGTGGCGCAATCGAGAGGCCGCCGCCGTGCGCCTCGCCGCGCTCCTGGCCGAGGCCACCGCGCCCCCGCCCAAGCCCCGCAAGCCGACCCGGATCCCCCGGGGCATCAACGAGCGCCGGCTGCGGGAGAAGAAGCAGCGCTCGGAAACCAAGCAGGGGCGCTCCGCGCGGAACTGGGGCTAGCAGGCCCCCTTCAGGACAGGTCCAGGACGCCCACGGTCTGGTCACCGCTGGTCTCCCCGTTCGGACGGAATCCGAGCCCCGAATAGAAGCCCTCGGGGCCGGCCGGTCCCGGGTGCCAGGTGACGTACAGCTGCTTCGTGCCGCGGCGGCGCAGTTCCGCGGCGACCGACTCGACGGCGAAACGGCCGTACCCCCGACCCTGCTCCCCGGCGGCGATGTTCAGCCGCCACAGGCCCGAGCGGAACTCGCTGCCGTCCTCGTACCAGTCGATGTCGAGGCAGGCCATCAGGAAGCCGACCGGGCGGTCGCCGTCGACGATCAGGCGGGGCCAGGCCGCGCCGGGATGGACGTACGCCTCGGCGAGCGACTTCACGACCGGGGCGACCAGGTGTTCCTGGTCGGGGCGGACGCGGATGCCGAGGGCGGCGTCGAGATTCGCGGGTGTGATCTCTTCGAGGCGGAGGCCGGGTGCCGACATGCGCGCACCCTAGGTGGGCGGCTCGGCCCCCGGCCAATGGTTTCCGCTGAGCGCCTGGTTTCCGGTGGTTCTCCCGCGGCGCGCTCGCCCCGGGCGAATGGTTTCTGCGGCGCCGGCCCCCGGGCCCCATGGTTTCCGCTGCGCGTCCCGCCGGGACCGCTCAGCCCAACTGCCGGTAACGGCCGCGGAAATACGTCAGGGGGCCGCCCTCCGCGCTCGGCACCCGGGCGGTCAGGACGCGGCCGATCACCAGCGTGTGGTCACCGGCGGGCACGCGCTGCTCGGTACGGCATTCCAGGACGGCCAGGGCGCCGCCGACGAGCGGGGCGTCGGTGTACTCGCCGCGCGTGTACGGGATGTCGGCGAACAGCAGCCGGTCGCTGACGCGCCCCTTCATCGCGAAGCGGCCCGCGATGTGCCGCTGGCTCTCGGACAGGACCGAGACCGCCCACAGCTCCTGCTCCTCGAGCAGCTCGTCCATGCGGGAGCCCTCGCGCAGGCTCACCAGCACCAGGGGCGGGTCCAGGGACACCGACATGAACGCCGTGGCCGTCATGCCCACGTCCTCGCCGCCCGGCGCCGTGGGGTCGTCCGGGGCGAGCGGCGGCTCCTGCGCGGTCACCAGGACCACGCCCGAGGCCAGCCGGGCCATGGCGGCGCGGAACTCGTCGTTGCTCACCCCCTCAGCATGCCCGGAGGCGGGCGACGGAATGATCGGGGACGTGGCAGCGGAAGTGTTCGGCACACCCAGAACGCTAATCTCCGTCCCGCGGGGCCCGCATCGGACTCCCGCCCGATCACGGTCTTAGGACCACCGGCGGACATACGTGGTTTCGGCGGGGGAACCCGGTAGGGGCGGCAGCGTAGGGCAGGGGCACCGGGGAAATACATGTGCGCAATCCGACAAACTTTGCGTTCGGTAGCCGCACGTGAAGAACGCAGAAACTCCACTCAATTGTTCAGCTTTGCCTGTGACTTGAGTCACAAGGGGCAGGAATTGTTGACCCTGTGTACCGAGTGAGCAGCGCGCTGTGATTCAGTGGCGGGGAAGCTGCCAGGGCGATACGCCGACGAGACCCTTGAATCGCTGCGAGTACTCGGGGGGAGGGCGAGCATGGAGACCGAGTCGGAGCCCTACGTCCGTCTTGCGTCCCTGCGACAACTGCACCAGGTCATGGCCGACATGAATACGGCCCGCAGCCTGGCGGACACCTTGCAGACCGTCGCGGAGGGCGTCGTCGCCGCCCTCGGGTACGAGCTGGCGTGCGTGAACCTCGTACGGCCGGACGGCGACCTCGTCGTCGCCGCCTTCGCCGGGAACCCCGCCGCGGAGGCCCTCATCACCGGCCGTGTCGGCTCGCGCGAGTCCTGGGAACGTCGCCTCGGCATGGGCGAGCGCTGGGGCGACCTGGTGTTCATACCGCACACCGAGGGCTGGGTCCTCGACGACGACGACGTACCGCAGTGGTACACCGACGGCCCCGCCCCCCGCTTCGAGGACGAGTGGCACCCCGCCGACCGCCTCTTCGCCCCCATGTACGCGCCGGGCCCGCAGGGCAGCGCGGCGGGCGGTGAACTGATCGGCGTGCTCTCCGTGGACCGGCCGCGCAACGGCCGCCGGCCCGGGGCGTGGGGTCGCGAGGCGCTCCAGATGTACGCCTTCCAGGCCGCCATCGCCATCAGCAACGCCCGGTTGCGCGCCAACATGCAGCGCGCGCTGGTCCGCCTGGAGCGCGAGCAGCAGGCGCTGCGGGCGAGCGAGGAGAGCTTCCGGCAGGCGTTCGAGTACGCGCCCTCCGGCATGGCCATCGCCGAGATGGGCGGCGACCAGCACGGCCGGATCCTGCGCACCAACGACGCGCTGTGCCGGCTGCTGGGCCGCCCCGCCTCCGCGATGCGCCGCTACTCGTTCTCCGACCTGGTCCACCCCGAGGACATAGGCACCCTGCTGCGCACCTCGGCCGAGGGCGGACGCGCGGAGCTGCGCCTCGGCCGCCGGGACGGCACCTATGTGTGGGTCAGTCTGCGCAACAGCGTGGTGGCCGACGCCGCCGACGGCCCGCGCTTCCTCCTCACCCACGTCGAGGACATCGAGGAACGCAAGCGACGCGAGCTCCAGCTCGCCCACCGCGCCTCGCACGACTCGCTCACCGGTCTGCCGAACTCGGCGGAGCTGCGCTCCCGGCTGTCCGCGAGGCTCTGTCAACGCGCGTCGTCCCCGCACACCGCCGTGGAATCCGTCGACGCGGCCTACGGCCACCCGGCCTTCGACCTGGCCGGGCCCGGCTTCGACTTCCGGCAGGGCGCCGAGCCGTTCGACGCCTACGACCACCATGTGCACACCGTCGCCCCGGACGGGGCCCACGACGACGGCACCAAGGGTCTCGCCGTGCTCTTCTGCGACCTCGACGGCTTCAAGTCGATCAACGACCGGTTCGGGCACAACGCGGGTGACGCGGTTCTCATCGAGGTCGCCCGGCGGCTCAGCAACGGCGTGCGCGACGGGGACACGGTCGCCCGGCTCGGAGGTGACGAGTTCGTCATCCTGGCCGACGGGCTCGGCCGGGCCGATGCGCAGGACCTCGCGGTCCGGCTGCGCAACGAGATCATCCAGCCGATCCGCGCCGAGGGGCGGGCCGTGCGGGTCGGTGCCAGCTTCGGCATCGGATGGGCACACTGTGGAATGACGGCGGACGAAGTGTTGAAATCCGCTGACGAGCGGATGTACGTCGAGAAACGATCTCGTCCCAAACAACACAGACGCGCCGGGTGAAGCCCAGGTCAGCGAGTTGATGCGGTCCGAGTCACCCGTTTGGGTCTCCGGGAGCGGGTAGGCTCGCTAACTCACCCGTGTACCGCATGCACCGCACCTGACTGAGGAGACCAAGGGATGACGCCCGGCAACAACGGCGCGAGCACGCCCGAGGACGACGACCCGTTCGGCTATCTCTACGCCGACGGGCAGGCCAACGGAGCCCAGCCGCCGTCCGGGGGCTACGGCTACCCGAACTCGGTCAACCGGGTCAGGGCGGTCGGCACCCGCCAGTACGGCCAGCAGCCGCAGCACGCGCAGACGGCTCCGTACGGTCAGGTCCCGCAGCAGCAGGCTGCGTACAGCCAGCCGAACGCGCACTACGCCGCGCCGGAGACGTTGCCCGGCGGTGCGCAGACCGCACAGCAGCAGATGCCGGCCGGTGGTGGCGGCGGCCGTGGCCGCGGCCCGAACACCAAGGGCCTGCTGATCGGCGCGATCGCTGTGGTCGCCGCGGTCGTCATCGGCATCGGCGTGGCCATGCTGGGCGGCGACAAGGACAAGGACAAGGCGTCCGACGAGGTGGGCACGAGCCCGACCCAGTCCGAGGAGTCCAAGCCGAGCCCTTCGGCGAGCAAGGGCGGCGCGAGCACGGTGGATCTGCCCACGATCGACGCCAAGGCGCTGCGCCTCGGCGGTGCCGCGACCCTCGCCCAGGACGTCAAGGGCGCGCAGTCCGACGGCGGCATCTACGTAGGGAATCTCAACCAGGTCGGCTCGTCCGTCACCTGGACCGTCAACGGTGTTCCCAAGGACGGTGCCTACACGGTCTTCGCCCGCTACAGCACGGCGGACGAGGACCAGGAGATGACGCTCACGGTCAACGGCAAGCCGTTCGGCAACAAGCTCAACCTGGGCAACTTCACCCACGCCAAGGACGGCGACTTCGCCAAGGGCTGGACCAAGACCTACGCCTGGCCGACCCTCAACAAGGGCACCAACACCATCTCGCTGTCCTGCGAAGACGGCGACAAGTGCAACGTCCTCCTGGACCAGCTGTGGCTGAAGGCGGGCCAGGTCAAGGACTGACCCGGCTAGGCCGCGCTGACCTCGCCCGAGACCGTTACCCGTGCGAGGAGTTCCTCGTACAGCCCATGGTCGAACTCCCCGGCCGTCGGTGCGTTCACCGTCGCCGCGGCGAGGGCCGTCGCCCGGGTGAGGCGGGTGGGCCACGGGTGGTGTTCCACCAGGGCGGAGAGCAGGCCCGCTACCGCTGAGTCGCCTGCGCCTGTGGGGTTGCCCCGGAACGAGGTCGGTGGGGTGGCCTGCCACAGTCCCTCCCGGGTGACTGCCAGGAGGCCTGCGGGGCCCAGGGATGCGACCACCGCGGCTGCGCCGCGGCGGCGGGCGTCCTGGGTGGCGCGCAGCGGCTCGTGGGAGCCGGTCAGTTCCGCCAGTTCGCCGGCGTTGGGCTTGATGATGTCCGGGCGGGCCGCGACGCCCCGGCGCAGGGGCTCGCCGCTCGTGTCCAGCAGGACCGGGACCGAGAAGGAACGGGCGGTGCGTATCAGGCCCGCGTACGCGCCCACCGGGACACCCGGCGGCAGGCTGCCGCACAGGGCCACCGCTGACGCGGAGGGCAGCAGGTCCTCGTAGGCCTCCTGGAAGGCCGACCACTCGGCGGGCAGGACCGTCGGACCCGGTTCGTTCAGCTGGGTGGTGTCGCCGGTGCGCTCGTCGACCACGGCGATGGTGCGCCGGGTCGTCCCGGCGATCGGCAGCAGCGCGTCCACCACTCCCGGCACCGCCGCGAGCCTCTCCTGCACGACCCGGCCCGTCACTCCGCCCGTGAATCCCGTCACCGTCACCCCGTGCCCGAGCGCCGCCAGCACCCGGGCCACGTTGACGCCCTTGCCGCCGGGGCGTTCCGTCACCTCGGAGACGCGGTGGGAGGCGTGCGGCCGGAGGGACCGTACGCGGTAGGTGATGTCGAGAGCGGTGTTCAGCGTGACCGTGAGGATCACCGGGCCGACCTCCCCCGATGTGCGTGCCGACATGAACGTGCAGGTAGCCCGATCATGCCAAAGAGACGGCGGTCGGCCCAGTCCTGGAGCCGGCCACCGTCTCCCGACTGCGGGACGGATCAGCCCAGTTGGGGACCGACCACCCATTCGCCCCGGCGCATCACGCCCTTCAACTCGTATGCGGAGTCCAGGATCAGCAGGTCGGCGTATTTTCCGGGCTCCAGTGAGCCGATCGTGTCGGCCATGCCGAGGAGTCGGGCCGGGGTGGCGGACAGGGCCGTCACCGCGTCCTCGACGGACAGGCCGTCGAGGGTGACCGCCCGTTTGAAGGCGCGGTCCAGGGTGAGGGTCGAGCCGGCGATGGTGCCGTCCTCCACCAGACGGGCCACGCCGTCCGCGACCTCCACCTCCAGCGGGCCCAGCCAGTAGCGTCCGTCGCCGAAACCGGCCGCGTCCATCGCGTCCGTGATGAACGCGACCCGGTCCGCGCCCGCGTGGTGGAACGCCAGTCGCAGCGCGGCGGGGTGCAGGTGCGTGCCGTCGTTGATCAGCTCGACCGTGATCCGGTCGTCCTCCAGCAGCGCGGTGATCGGGCCGGGGGAGCGGTGGCCGAGCGGCGGCATCGCGTTGAAGAGGTGGGTGGCGACGGTGGCGCCCGCGTCGATGGCCTCCACGGTCTGCTCGTACGTGGCGTCCGTGTGGCCGATCGCCGCGATCACGCCGTGGTCGGCCAGGAGGCGTACGGAGTCCAGGCCGCCGGGCAGTTCCGTGGCCAGCGTGAGCATCTTCGCCCGGCCCCGGGCCGCGTCGATCAGCTTGCGGACCTCCGCGGGGTGGGGGTCGCGCAGGAGGGCCTCGGAGTGGGCGCCCTTGCGGCAGGGGGAGATGAACGGGCCCTCGAAGTGGACGCCGGCGATCTCGCCCTGCTCGGCGAGTTCGCTGAGCAGGCCCGCGCGGTGGGTGAGGTAGTCCATGTCGCCGGTGACCGTGGAGGCGACCAGGGTGGTCGTGCCGTGCAGGCGGTGGGTGTGGATGCCCTTGAGGATGTCGTCGACCGTGCCGGAGGTGAAGGAGGCTCCGCCGCCGCCGTGGTTGTGCAGGTCGACGAAGCCGGGGATGACGTAGTGGCCGGTGGCGTCGATGACCTGGGCGTTTTCGGGGGCGGTGGCGGTGATGCGGGTGCCGTCGACGCTCACCTGGCCGTTTTCGACGGGTCCTGTGGGGAGCACCACCGTCGCGCCGGTCAGGACCGTGGGGTGTCCGGCCGTTGCGGGGCGCGGGTGCGTGGGGGCTTGTCGCGCAGTTCCCCGCGCCCCTGGGTCGGCTGCCATCAGGGCGTTACCTCCATGCGGTCGGTCGATGCCAGAAGATCCCAGGCCAGTAGGCCCGCGCCGAGACAACCTGCGCTGTCGCCCAGGGCGGCCGGGACCAGTGACGGCTGCTTCTGGAAGGTGATGCGCGTGCGGATCGCTTCCCGCAACGGCGTGAACAGAGTGTCCCCCGCCTCCGCCAGGCCCCCGCCGATGATCAGAATGCGAGGATCCAGCAACGTCAGGGCCGTGACCAGGCCGTCGGCCAGAGCGTCGATCGCCTGTTGCCAGACCGCCCGGGCCTTCGGATCGCCGGAGTCCACCGCCTTCGCGCAGTCCGCCGCGTCCGCGCCCGGGTCGCCCGCGGCCATGGCCCACGCCTCGCTCACGGCCGCCGCCGAGGCGAAGCGCTCCAGGCAGCCGCGCTGCCCGCACGGGCAGGGGGCCCCGCCGGGGCGTACGACGATGTGGCCGATCTCGCCCGCGAAGCCGTGCGCGCCCGCCTCGACCCGGCCGTCCACGCCGATGGCGCCCGCGATGCCGGTGCCCAGCGCCACGAACAGGAACCGGTCCGCGCCCCGGCCCGCGCCGACCCGGCCCTCGGCGAGGCCGCCGGTGCGCACGTCGTGCCCGAGGGCGACCGGGATGCCCAGCCGCTGCGCCAGCAGCTCGCGCAGGGGGACGTCCCGCCAGCCGAGGTTGGCCGCGTAGACGGCGACGCCCTCCGCCTCGTCGACGATGCCCGGGACGGCCACGCCGGCGGCGGACGCGGGCGTGCCGAACTGCTCGGTGCCGTGGGCGTGCAGCTCGGCGGCGAAGTCGAGGATGCCCGCGACCACGGCGTCCGGGCCCTGGGCGCGTCCGGTGGCCCGGCGGGCCCGGTGCAGCACCTCGCCCCCCGGGCCCGCAAGGGCGGCCTTCATCCCGGTGCCGCCCACATCGAGGGCGATGACATGTCTCACGGGGACAGTGTGACCCGGGGACCCGCAAGAGGTCTAGTCCACTCACGTGGTGTAGACCTTGTTCCGGATATCGAAATGTTTCGGCGGCGGTGACGCCGGGGTTGGGGAAGAACAGCGGTGCAGCGGCGGCGGATGGCAGGAACGATCGCGGTGGTGTCCGCACTGGGCATGACGGCGGTCCTCGGCGGCTGCGGGCTCACGGGCGGCTCGGCCGACGTGACCCTGAAACTGGTCGCCGCCGACTACGGCGACAGCGCGGCCAACAGCTCCAAGAAGTACTGGGACAAGCTCGCCGAGGAGTACGAGGCCGACCACCCCGACGTCGAGATCGACGTCAGCGTCTACTCCTGGAACGACGTCGACCGCAAGGTCCGTGAGATGGTCGCCGCCGGTGACCCGCCGGACATGGCGCAGATCGGCGCCTACGCCGACTACGCGGCCGCGAACCAGCTCTACAAGGCCGACGACCTGCTCTCCATACCCGTGCAGGCCGACTTCGTGGGTCAGCTGGCCTCGGCGGGCCAGGTGAAGGGCGTGCAGTACGGCATGCCGTTCGCTGCCTCCACCCGCGTGCTCTTCTACAACAAGAGCCTCTTCGCCAAGGCCGGCATCACCCCGCCCGAGTCCTGGGACGACCTGGCCGAGGACGCCGAGGCGCTCAAGGCGAAGGGTGTGAAGTACCCGTACGCGCTGCCCCTCGGCCCGGAGGAGGCGCAGGCCGAGACCATGCAGTGGATGCTCAGCGGCGGGGGCGGCTACACCGACGGCGTCGACAGCTACGGCATCGACTCCCCGGAGAACATCGACACCTTCTCCTGGCTGAAGAACGACCTGGTCGGCAAGGACCTGACCGGTCCGGTCGCGCCGGGTCGGCTCAACCGGGCCGCGGCGTTCGCGGCCTTCGCCAAGGGCGAGGTGGGCATGCTCAACGGCCACCCCTCACTGATGAAGATCGCCGCGAAGCAGGGCGTCAAGTACGGGATGGTGCCCACGCCGGGTCACGAGGGCCCGAGCCGGTCCACGCTGGGCGTCTCCGACTGGATGACCGCGTTCCGCAAGAACGGCCACCGCGACCAGGTGGGGGACTTCCTCGACTTCGTCTACAGCGAGAAGAACGTGCTGGCCTTCTCGCGCGAGTACGACCTGCTGCCGGTCACCACGTCCGCGTCCGGCACGATGGCCGCCTCCGAGGAGGACCGGCACCTCAAGCCGTTCCTGGAGGAGCTGCTGGCCTCCGAGCTCTACCCGGTCGGCAAGACCTCCTGGGCCGACGTCAGTGCCCAGGTGAAGCAGCAGATCGGCAAGGCCGTCGCGCCCGGCGGCAGCCCCTCGGGCGTCCTGGGCCACCTCCAGGCCGAGGCGACCCGGGCGGAGAGCGCGGAGTAGCTCCGCTGTCGGTGGCAGGCGTTACCGTGCCGGGCATGGACGAGGACACGGGTGGGCAGGGGCTCGGGCGCAGGGAGCGGGACATCCTCGCGCTCGAACGCCGGGGCTTCGCCGGGCCGGGTGCGAAGGAGCGGGCGATACGTGAGGAGCTGGGGCTCGCGCCTGTGCGGTACTACCAGCTGCTCAACGCGTTGCTGGATGACGCGCGGGCGCTGGCGCACGACCCGGTGACCGTGAATCGGCTTCGGCGGGTTCGGGAGCGGCGTCGGTCGGAGCGTTGAGGGCCATGGGGCTTTCGGCCGTCGTGCGGGTGCTGGTGCGTGGGGGGTGTTCGGGCAGTTCCCCGCGCCCCCGGAGGCACCTGCCCCTCAGCCGATGTGGTCCGCCAGGGCCCTCAGCAGCTTCACGACTCCCTCCGGGCCGTCCACCACCACGTCCGCTCGCTCGCTGAGCTCGGTCACCTCGTCGCTGCCGCTGCACACCAGCAGGCCCGGGGTGCCGGTGGTGCGGAGGGTGTCCACGGCGGAGTAGGCGGGCAGGTCGCCCAGGTCGTCGCCGCCGTAGAGGACCGACGCGGCGCCGATCTCCCGGGCGTGGTCGCTCAGGGCGACGCCCTTGTCCATGCCGGGCGGGCGCAGTTCGAGGACCATGCGGCCGGGCTCGACGATCAGGCCGTGCCGGGTCGCCAGGGCGGTGAGCGGCTCCCGCAGCGCCTCGAAGGCGGCCTGCGGATCGGCGGCCCGGCGGGTGTGCACGGCCACCGCCCGGCCCTTGTCCTCGACCCAGGTCCCGCTCCCTTCGAGCAGCCCGGGCAGTTCGGCGCGGACGGCGCCGACGCCCGGGTGCGGCTCGGGCGCGGTGACCTTGCCGCTGCGGGCGTCCCACCGCTCGGCACCGTAGTGCCCGAGGACGACGAGGTGCTCCAGACCCGGCACGTCCGCGAAGCCGCCGTTGCGCACGGCGACCTCGGCGGGCCGGCCGGTGATCACCGCGATGGCGGCGACCTTCGGGGCGAGCGCCACCAGCGCGCCCAGCGCCTCCGGATGGGCCCGGGCCAGCTCGGGATCGGCCACGATCGGCGCGAGCGTCCCGTCGAAGTCCAGGGCGATCAGCGCCTTGCCGGGGTCGGCGAGCAGGGCGGCGAGGCCGTCCTGCCCGGCCTGCGTGACGGGTGTGGGCAACGCGTTGGCACTCATCGCCGCTCAGCCCCTCAAGGCGTCGAGCTGGTCCAGGAACCACTGCGCCGGTGGCAGGGCCGTCGCAGCCGCGGCCAGGCGCTTGCTGCGTTCGGCGCGTTCCTCCGGGCGCATCGACAGCGCCTCGTGCAGGGCGGCCGCCGTGCCCGTCACGTCGTAGGGGTTCACGGTGATCGCGTCCTCGCCCAGCTCCTCGTGCGCCCCGGCCTCCCGGGACAGCACCAGTGCGCAGCCCGCGTCGGAGACGACCGGGACCTCCTTGGCGACCAGGTTCATGCCGTCGCGGATGGGGTTGACCAGGGCCACGTCGGCCAGCCGGTAGGCGGCCAGGGAGCGGGCGAAGTCGTCCTTGACGTGCAGCACGACCGGCTTCCAGCCCGGCGTGCCGTACTCGGCGTTGATCTCGTCCGCGAGCCGCCGCACCTCGGCCGTGTAGTCCCGGTACACCGCGAGGTCCTGCCGGGAGGGGTAGGCGAAGGCGACGTGCACCACCTGCTCGCGCCACTCGGCATGGGTCTCCAGGAGGCGGCGGTAGGCCAGCAGGCCGCGCACGATGTTCTTGGACAGCTCGGTGCGGTCCACCCGGACGATGGTGCGGCGGCCCTCGCCGATCTCCTGCCGCAGCGCGGTGATCCGCTCCTCGACGTCCGGCTCGTGGGCCCGCTTGCGCAGGAAGTCCGCGTCGGCGCCGAGGCCGTGCACTCCGACCCGGGTGCCGCCCGGCCCGCCCGCGAACCGCTCGGCGCACGCGGTGAACGCCTCCGCCCAGCGCTCGGTGAGGAAGCCGAGGCGGTCCGCGCCGAGCATGCCGCGCAGCACCTGCCCGGCCACGTCGTCCGGCAGCATCCGGAAGTACTCGGGCGGCGCCCACGGCGTGTGCGAGAAGTGCCCGATGCGCAGGTCGGGGCGCAGCTCGCGGAGCATGCCCGGCACCAGCGTCAGGTGATAGTCCTGCACCACGACCGCCGCGCCCCGCGCCGCCTCCTCGGCCAGCGCTTCGGCGAACGCCCGGTTGTACGCCTCGTAGGACGCCCACTGCCGCCGGAACTCGGCGTCGAAGACGGGCTCCAGGGGCGTCTGGTAGAGCATGTGGTGCACGAACCACAGGACCGAGTTGGCGATGCCGTTGTACGCGTCGGCGTGCACGTCGGGCGGGATGTCCAGCATCCGCACGCCGTCCTCGCCGACGCCGCGCCGCACCGCCTCCCGGTCGCCGTCGGAGAGCGCCGAGCAGACCCACAGGGCGTCCGCGTCGGAGCCGATCGCGGAGAGCCCGGAGACCAGTCCGCCGCCGCCCCGTTTGGCCTCCAGCGAACCGTCCTCGCCCACCGTGTAGGAGACCGGGCCACGGTTGGAGGCCACCAGCACCTGTGCAGCACCGTACGTCGAAGCCATAAGCCTCAACCTAGCCCGGCCCCGAAACGCTCAAACGTGTGGATCCGCCGGGCCCGGCCGAAAACGGTCCCGGTCAGGCAGCCTTCCGCGCCTGGTACTCGGCGATCTCCACCATGGGCGGACGCTCCTCGGTGTCCACGGAGTACGTCCGCGGCTCGAAGCCGTCCGTGCCCCGCTCGAACTGGGTCAGGGACGGCCGGATCAGGTGCCCGCGGGCCAGCCGCAGCTGGGCCGTGCGGTAGATCGCGGCGGCCATCCGGCCCAGCGCCTGCCCGTCCTGGTGCCGGTGCTTGCGCACTCCCACGTCCACCTGGGCGAGGGCGTCGAGACCCACCAGGTGCAGAGCGTCGACCAGCATGCCCAGCTCCACGCCGTACCCGACCGGGAACGGCAGCTGTTCCAGCAGGGAGCGGCGGGCCGCGTACTCGCCGCCGAGCGGCTGCACGAAGCCGGCCAGCTGCGGCCAGTGCATGTTGAGCAGCGGGCGGGCCATCAGCTCGGTGACCCGGCCGCCCTGCCCGGAGGTCCTGCCGGAGGCGGGCGCGTCGAACTCAGCGGTCAGCGGGCGGTCGTACATGGCCTTCACGAGGTCCACGTCCGGGTCCGTGAGCAGCGGGCCCACGATCCCCGAGACGAAGTCGGACGAGAAGTCCCTGAGGTCCGCGTCGACGAAGCAGACGATGTCTCCGCGGGTGACGAGCAGTGAGCGCCACAGCACCTCGCCCTTGCCGGGCACGGCGGGCAGGCGCGGGAGTATCGCGTCCCGGTGCACGACCCGCGCGCCCGCGGCGGCGGCGACCTCCGACGTGCGGTCGGTCGACCCCGAGTCGACGACGACCAGCTCGTCGACGAGCGGGACCTGCCGCATCAGGTCGTGGCGGATGACGGAGGCGATGTCGCCGACCGTCGCCTCCTCGTTCAGCGCGGGCAGCACCACACTGACCGTCTGGCCCGTGCGCTGCTTCGCTGCGAGGATCTGGTGGAGCGGGCGATCGTTCGCGGACCAGGAACGGGTGCTCAGCCAGCGCTCGACTTCTTCCAGCACCGTGGCGGCTCCTTAGCGTGCTCCGGGCGGGACGGAGTGATCCATCTCGCGGTTCGGACGACTATCTCAACTGTCCTGGTCGTCGGTTACAGTCTTGAACAACGCGGATGACCATCGCATGTCCGGGGTCACCCGCTCTTTACAACCGCATACAGCTCATCCAGAGGGGCAGAGGGAAACGGCCCGATGAAGCCCCGGCAACCCTCCAGTCGGTACTCGTAGGTCACTGTCGACCACCAGCGCGAGGCTCCCGGCTCGGGAAGGTGCCAAATCCGTCTCACGGCGAGATGCGTCGTGAGGAAGATGAGGAGAAAGGGCCTCGCCTCACATGGCTGCGCAGACTGTTGCAAGCACCACTGAATCCACCGTAGACCTCGGCCCCGCCGCAGCGCTCAGCTGCCGCGAGTGCGGCCACCGTGTTCCCCTCGGCCCGGTCTTCGCGTGCGAGGAGTGTTTCGGCCCGCTGGAGATCGCGTACGACTTCTCGGCCTACGACACCGAGGAGCTCCGCAAGCGCATCGAAGCGGGCCCCGCGAACATCTGGCGCTACGCCCCGCTGCTGCCGGTCCCGGCCGACGTGGCGGACAAGCCGAACATCAATCCGGGCTGGACCAAGCTCGTAAAGGCCGACAACCTCGCGCGTGAGCTGGGCGTCGACGCCGGCAAGCTGTTCGTGAAGGACGACTCCGGCAACCCGACGCACTCCTTCAAGGACCGGGTCGTCGCCCAGGCCCTGGAGGCTGCCCGCGCCTTCGGCTTCACCACGCTCTCCTGCTCCTCCACCGGCAACCTCGCCGGTGCGGTGGGCGCCGCCGCGGCCCGCGCCGGCTTCCGTTCCTGCGTGTTCATCCCGCACGACCTGGAGCAGGGCAAGGTCGTCATGGCCGCGGTCTACGGCGGCGAGCTCGTCGGCATCGAGGGCAACTACGACGACGTGAACCGCTTCTGCTCCGAGTTGATCGGCGACCCGGCCGGCGAGGGCTGGGGCTTCGTCAACGTCAACCTCCGGCCGTACTACGCGGAGGGCTCCAAGACCCTCGCGTACGAGATCTGCGAGCAGCTCGGCTGGCAGCTGCCGGACCAGCTGGTGGTGCCGATCGCCTCCGGCTCGCAGCTGACGAAGATCGACAAGGGGCTTCAGGAGCTGATCAAGCTCGGTCTGGTCGAGGACAAGCCGTACAAGATCTTCGGCGCGCAGGCGCTCGGCTGCTCGCCCGTGTCGACGGCGTTCAAGGCCGGGCACGACGTGGTGCGTCCGCAGAAGCCGGACACGATCGCCAAGTCCCTGGCGATCGGCAACCCGGCGGACGGGCCGTACGTGCTGGACATCGCGCGGCGGACCGGGGGTGCGGTGGAGGACGTGACGGACGAGCAGGTCGTCGACGCGATCAAGCTGCTCGCGCGGACCGAGGGCGTGTTCGCGGAGACCGCCGGTGGGGTGACGGTGGGGGTGACGAAGAAGCTGCTGGAGAACGGGCTGCTCGACCCGTCGAAGTCGATCGTCGTGCTGAACACGGGGGATGGGCTGAAGACGCTGGATGCGGTGGCGGGGACGGGGCTTACGGCGACCATTCGCCCCAGCCTCGAGTCGTTCCGTGAGGCCGGACTCGTCTGAGCATCGTTGGTTCGGTGCGGGCCATGGGGGCTGGTCGCGCCCACGCGGCGGAGCCGCATGTCGAACACAGCCCCGCGCCCCTAGGTATCTCGCCCAACCGGAGGTTTTGAAGTCATGAGCGTCACCGTTCGTATCCCTACCATCCTGCGCACGTACACCGGCGGTCAGGCTGAGGTGTCCGCCGATGGCGGGACCCTCGGCGAGGTCATCGCCGATCTGGAGAAGAACCACACCGGGATCGCCGCCCGTGTGCTCGACGACCAGGGCAAGCTGCGCCGGTTCGTCAACGTGTACGTCAACGACGACGACGTGCGCTTCGAGCAGGGTCTGGAGACGGCGACGCCGGACGGGGCCGGGGTGTCGATCATTCCCGCCGTCGCGGGCGGCTGAACCAGGGAACCGGCTTGATTGTTACCTTCGGTAACGACGGTCACTGAGAGTTTATCGAATTGCCCCCTCCGTGAGAGAAGCGGAGGGGGCAATTCTGCGTGGTTGAGCGGGGTACAGTTGGGGAACGCGATCCCGATCCACTGATCGGAACCCTGAATTCCCGCTTCGAGCCCGACAAGATGTAGCCAAAGTGTGCATGTCTTTTGGGGCTTTTGTTACCTTTGCGTGGCCCGACTTGCCCTGGATTCGGGCGAATTCTCCCCACATTCCGGACCCTGTGCGTCCAGAATTCTCGTCCGATTGACCTGTTGCAGACGGCAGTTGGACAGATACATTCAGCCGCGGTCGACGCGTTCCGGCGCACGCCCCCAACCGTGGGGGGTGAGGTCTGACCCGGGTCCGCGAAGTGTGGATCTGTGCAAGGGCCAGTAATAGGGGAGTTAGGCATGGCTCAGGGCACCGTCAAGTGGTTCAACGCGGAGAAGGGGTACGGCTTCATCGCGGTCGACGGTGGTGCGGATGTTTTCGTCCACTACAGCGCGATCCAGATGGACGGCTACCGCACCCTTGAAGAGGGTCAGCGGGTCGAGTTCGAGATCTCGCAGGGTCAGAAGGGACCGCAGGCCGACATGGTTCGCGTCTCTGCCTGAACGCGCACCACGACCAAGGCGTCAGCAACCGGTCTTCTCAGAAGGGCCCGTACCCCCCGGGGTGCGGGCCCTTCGGCCTGTTCGAAGAGGATGCGGGGCGGTGTTCGCGGGTGGCTGACGCCCCCGCCCGGTCTCCGGGAGGCGCTTGCACTCGCAGGGGTCGAGTGCTAATCATTGCGTTAGCACTCTGAAGGTGAGAGTGACAACGTAAGGACCGGGTCGGTGAGGCCCGCAGGCCACGTGGGGGAAGGAACCCACGAGGCGAGCGAGCCGTCCGTCGCGGGCGCGGGCGCGGTCCGAAGTAATCACCCCCAGTCCTGGAGGGACCACTTCACATGGCCAAGATCATCGCGTTCGACGAGGAGGCGCGGCGCGGCCTCGAGCGCGGCATGAACCAGCTCGCGGACGCCGTCAAGGTGACGCTCGGCCCCAAGGGCCGCAACGTCGTCCTCGAGAAGAAGTGGGGCGCGCCCACGATCACCAACGATGGTGTCTCCATCGCCAAGGAGATCGAGCTCGAGGACCCGTACGAGAAGATCGGCGCCGAGCTGGTCAAGGAAGTCGCCAAGAAGACGGACGACGTCGCCGGTGACGGTACGACCACCGCGACCGTTCTCGCCCAGGCCCTGGTCAAGGAAGGCCTGCGCAACGTCGCCGCCGGCGCCAACCCGATGGCCCTGAAGCGCGGTATCGAGCGCGCCGTCGAGGCCGTCTCCGCCGCCCTGCTGGAGCAGGCGAAGGACGTCGAGACCAAGGAGCAGATCGCCTCCACGGCCTCCATCTCCGCCGCCGACACCCAGATCGGCGAGCTCATCGCCGAGGCCATGGACAAGGTCGGCAAGGAAGGCGTCATCACCGTCGAGGAGTCCCAGACCTTCGGTCTGGAGCTGGAGCTCACCGAGGGTATGCGCTTCGACAAGGGCTACATCTCGGCGTACTTCGCCACCGACATGGAGCGTATGGAGGCCGTCCTCGACGACCCGTACATCCTGATCGCCAACTCGAAGATCAGCAACGTCAAGGACCTGCTGCCGCTCCTCGAGAAGGTCATGCAGTCCGGCAAGCCGCTGCTGATCATTGCCGAGGACGTCGAGGGCGAGGCCCTGTCGACCCTGGTCGTCAACAAGATCCGCGGCACCTTCAAGTCCGTCGCCGTCAAGGCCCCGGGCTTCGGCGACCGCCGCAAGGCGATGCTGCAGGACATCGGCATCCTCACCGGCGGCGAGGTGATCTCCGAGGAGGTCGGCCTCAAGCTGGAGAACGCCACGCTCGACCTGCTGGGCAAGGCCCGCAAGGTCGTCATCACCAAGGACGAGACCACCATCGTCGACGGTGCCGGCTCGGCCGACCAGGTCCAGGGCCGCGTCAACCAGATCCGCGCCGAGATCGAGAACAGCGACTCGGACTACGACCGCGAGAAGCTGCAGGAGCGCCTGGCGAAGCTCGCCGGCGGTGTCGCGGTCATCAAGGCCGGTGCCGCCACCGAGGTGGAGCTCAAGGAGCGCAAGCACCGCATCGAGGACGCCGTGCGCAACGCCAAGGCGGCCGTCGAGGAGGGCATCGTCGCCGGTGGTGGCGTGGCCCTACTGCAGGCCTCCCAGGTCTTCGAGAAGCTGGAGCTCGACGGTGACGAGGCGACCGGCGCCAACGCCGTGAAGCTCGCGCTGGAGGCCCCGCTGAAGCAGATCGCCGTCAACGGTGGTCTCGAGGGCGGCGTCGTCGTGGAGAAGGTCCGCAACCTCGCCGTCGGCCACGGCCTGAACGCCGCGACCGGTGAGTACGTCGACATGATCGCCGAGGGCATCATCGACCCGGCGAAGGTGACCCGTTCCGCTCTGCAGAACGCCGCCTCCATCGCCGCGCTGTTCCTCACCACCGAGGCCGTCATCGCCGACAAGCCGGAGAAGGCCGCCGCGCCCGCCGGCGGTGGCATGCCGGGCGGTGACATGGACTTCTGATCGACCTGAGGGTTGATCAACGTCCTTACCGAGGGCGGCACTTCCTGTTCCGGCAGGAGGTGCCGCCCTTCGGCGTGCCCGGGGCCCTCGCGTGCGGGCGGGTCCCGTTCGGGAGCCGCGGCGTGTCCGGGATCACAGCGGGTGAGGGATGGCGGGGCGGGACCGGATGGTTGAGGGTGAGGTCGGTCCCATGCGTATGCACATACCCCCTGGTATCCGAAAGTGAGCCCTCACGTGACTGTCGCCGCCTCCGCTTCCCGCGCCGCCGAAATCCTGTCCCGGCCCGTATCGCTGGGCGGCCTGACCGTTCCGAACCGGATCGTGATGGCGCCGATGACCCGCATGTTCTCCCCCGGCGGTGTGCCGGGCGAGGACGTCGTGTCGTACTACGCGCGCCGCGCCGCCGCCGGAGTCGGCCTGATCGTCACCGAGGGCACCTACGTCGGCCACGAGTCGGCCGGGCAGAGCGACAGCGTGCCGCGCTTCCACGGCGACGAGCAGCTCGCGGGCTGGGCGAAGGTCGCCGAGGCGGTGCACGCCGTGGGCGGCACGATCGTGCCCCAGCTGTGGCACATCGGCATGGTCCGCAACCAGGGTGAGCCCCCGGTCGCCGACGCCCCGGCCGTCGGCCCCTCCGGCCTGCGCATCGGCGCCGACGAGCCCACCGGCAAGGTCATGACGCAGGCCGACATCGACGCCGTCATCGGCGCGTTCGCCGAGGCCGCGGCCGCCGCCGAGCGCATCGGCTTCGACGGTGTCGAACTGCACGGCGCCCACGGCTACCTGCTCGACCAGTTCCTCTGGGAGGGCACCAACCGCCGCACCGACGCCTACGGCGGCGACCGGGTCGCCCGCGCCAAGCTCTCCGAGGAGATCGTCGCGGCCGTCCGCGAGACCGTCTCCGCCGACTTCCCCGTCATCTTCCGCTTCTCCCAGTGGAAGCAGGAGGCCTACCGCGCCCGCCTCGCCGAGACCCCGGAGGAGCTGGAGTCCATCCTCGCGCCGCTGGCCGCCGCCGGCGTCGACGCCTTCCACGCCTCCACCCGCCGCTACTGGGTCCCCGAGTTCGAGGACTCCGACCTCAACCTGGCCGGCTGGACCAAGAAGCTCACCGGCAAGCCCACCATCACCGTCGGTTCGGTCGGCCTGGACGGTACCGACTTCCTCAGGTCCTTCCAGGGCGAGAGCGCCGACGTCGGCGACCTGGACAACCTCCTGGACCGCTTCGAGCGCGACGAGTTCGACATGGTCGCCGTCGGCCGCGCCCTGCTCCAGGACCCCGAGTGGGCCCGCAAGGTGCTCGACGGCCGCTTCGAGGAGCTGGCCCCGTACAGCCCGGCGGCGCTGAAGACCCTCAGCTGACCCGCCCACCTCACGGGGGTGGCGGCGCTGAAGACCCTCAGTTGACCCGCCCACCTCACGGGGGTGGCGGCGCTGAAGACCCTCAGCTGACCCGCCACTTCACGGGGTGCCTGGATCCGCTTGCGTCAGTCAAGGAGACTGAACGGACGCTTGTTCGCCGGCACCCCGTGAGGAGACCTCAGTGACGACGACCGACTCCCGCCCCCCGGTGGGCGGCCCCTCCGAACAGCCCGGCCCGGTGGTGCGCACCACTGCCGGAGCGGTGCGCGGACGGAGGGAGGAGGACCTCGCCGTCTTCCGCGGCATCCCCTTCGCCGCACCCCCGGTGGGCGAGGCCCGCTTCCAGGCCCCGCGGCCCGCCCCCGCGTGGGACGGCATACGCGACGCGTACGCCTTCGGCCCGCCGCCCCCGCAGGATCTCGGCCTGATGGGCGGCCCGGGTCTGATCGACGTGCCGCAGGGCGACGACTGGCTCACGGTCAACGTCTGGACCCCCGAGCCCGGCCCGGACGCGCGCCGCCCGGTGATGGTCTGGATCTACGGCGGTGCCTACAAGCTCGGCCACGCCGGCAGCCCCGGCTACGACGCCCGCCGCATCGCGGCCGACGGCGACCTCGTCGTCGTGTCCCTCAACTACCGCGTCGGCATGGAGGGCTTCGCCCACATCGAGGGAGCCCCCGCCAACCGCGGACTGCTCGACCAGGTGGCCGCGCTGGAGTGGGTGCGGGACAACATCGAGTCCTTCGGCGGCGACCCCGGCCGGGTCACGGTCTTCGGCGAATCGGCCGGCGCCGGTTCGGTCGCCTCGCTGCTCGCCATGCCGCGCGCAGCGGGACTGTTCCACCGCGCGATCGCGCAGAGCGTGCCGGGGACGTTCTTCTCCGACGCCCTGGCCCGCGACATCGGCACGGCCCTCGCCGCGGAGCTGGGTCTGCGCCCCACGGTCGCCGACCTGTCGGGGATCGCCCCCCGCAAGCTGACCTCGGCGGGCGAGACGCTCGGCCCGAAGATGCCCCGGAACATCGACCGCTGGGGCCAGGCGGCACCGACGGTCACACCGTTCTCGCCGGTGGTCGACGGCGAGGTACTGCCGACGAGCCCGTGGCAGGCGCTGAGGTCGGGGTCCGCGAAGGACATCGAGCTGCTCGTCGGCCACAACCGCGACGAATACCGCCTGTTCCTCGCCATGGCAGGCCGGCTCGGCCAGATCACGGACGAGCGGGCGGCCTCGGCCCTGCGCCTGTTCGCCCCCGGCCCCGACGGCGAACAGGCCTATCGCGCGGCCTTCCCCGACGCCTCCCCGTCCGAGCTGCACGAACGCGTCCAGACGGACTGGCTGTTCGGCATGCCCTCCCTGCACCTGGCCGAGGCGCAGCGCGCGGGCGGCGGACGCGCCCACGTCTACGAACTGACCTGGCCGGCGCCGGGCAACGGCGGCGCGCTGGGTGCGTGCCACGCCCTGGACATCCCGCTGCTGTTCGGCACGTACGGGGCGGACCTGGGGCTGCTGCTGTTCGCGGGCTCGGAGCCGTCCGCCGAGGCGCTCTCGCTGTCGTCCCGTTTCCGCGCGTCCTGGACGTCCTTCGCACGCTCGGGCGACCCGGGCTGGCCGGCGTACGACGACGAGCGGCGGCTGGTGCAGGTGCTGGACGCGGAGCCGGAGGTGCGGGCGTACCCGGAGGAGGCGTCGCGGCGGCTGTGGGAGGGGTACGACTTCCGGCCGCTGCCGCTGCTGGGGTGATCTACAGGTTGCCCATGGGCTCGATGTCGATCCGTATCGGCGTCCCCCACACCCGCAGCACCTCGTAGTCGGTGAACTCGTGCACCAGGCGGTACGCCATCGCGGCCCGGGGCGCCTTGCGCTGGGCCGCGATGAACAGCTCCGCCTCGCGGCGGTCCCGGCGCGGGGTGCCGCACAGCTGCCAGGCCTGGCCGTTCCACAGCTCCGCCAGCCAGCGCTGCTGGGGCTGGGGGCGGTCGCCGCGCACGCCGTAGCGGGACGGCGCGGGTTCGGCGGGCTGCTGCTGGGGGGCGGGGCCGTTGAACTCCGCCCGGCGGGCCGCCCTGCGCCGCGTCTCGCACAGCAGGCACAGATCGGGCGCGGCCTCGTCGACGGGGCCGTTCGGATGCTCGGGGCAGCGGGTACTGGGCGCCGCCGTGGTCACGCTGTCCTCCAGCAGGTCCAGCGCGCGCTTCAGATCGGCCTTGACCTCGTGCAGTCTGCCGTCCGGGGTGTCGGTGGAGAGAGCCTCCCCGTGCTCCCCGAGGAGCCGGAGGGCACGGCCTAGGGCGGTGAGCTGGGCGTGGTTCATGACTCCATTGTCCTCAGTCGGCGTCCGCACGGCGGCGCAGGGACATCGACGCCCGGATCCCGGCCGCGCGGTCGTGAACCGCGAGGGCGGGCAGAGGTGCGGGGGGTCGTGAGGGGGCGCGTTCCCCACGGCAGGCGCTGCAACGCCCCCCGGGCAGGGTTTCCGGACGTCCTGGGGCGCCGCAGTTCGCGCACTCCAGGACTCGGAGAGACGGAGGTGGGGCCGGTGGCGGCGGGAGTTTGCTGGTCAGACGGTTGCGGACCAGCGCGGCGGCGTGGTGCACGGGTGTCGGCAGGCCAGCGGTGAGCGCCCGCAGTACGTCCTCCTCCGTGGCGCCTCGCTCGAACCAGTCCGTCACCAGTGGTGCGAGCGTCGCGCAGTCCGCCTGGGAGAGGGACAGGACGGGTGCGGTGCGGCCGAGGGCGGCCAGAAGGATGTGGGCGCGGGAGCGGGTGGGGCGTGCTGTCTGCTGCGGTACGTCGCCGCGGGTGAAGGCGGCCCACCAGTCGTCATCCCGGGCGCTACGGGACCACCACGAACGGGTGATCCAGCGGGAGCTGCCGTCGTCGGCCGTGATGCACTCCCGGCCACGCCGCAGGTGGCCCGCCTGCTGGATCCGGTTGAGGGCGGTGCCGAGGGCGCACTGGCCGTAGGGGAGGTGCTTGGCCAGCGTCTTCACGGAGATGTCTGCGCCGTCGGGGAGCCGGTCCAGGTAGGCGGCGATGGCGGCTTCGCGGGGTGGGAGGTGGGAGAAGTCGTGGTTTGTGCCCCGTAGTTGATAAGGGGTCGTGCGTTTGCCGTAGCCCGGTCCCGCCATGGGGTGCGCGGAGGGGAAGGCACCACTAAAGTTGGCTTCAGCCATGGGATCGACGTTCCTCGATCTCGTTGGTTAAGCCCCCGCAGGTGTTGGCGCACCGGGCGGGGGCTGTTGCTTGTCCAGGAACGGTAGAGGCAGGTGACTGTCCGTGGCAAACCGGATGCGTCACGTCAACTCTCGGAGTGGGTGGGCGGGTTGAGGCCCTCCCCCCGTTCCTTGAAAGAAGGGCTCGAAGCCCGGGTCCCGAAGCTCAGGCCGTCTCGTCCTTGAGGTTCTCGACGAAAACGGACCGGGCGGCGGCCCGGAACACGAGCTTCGGGCGACCGGCGCGAGTGACGAGCCGTTCGTGCTGGTCGAGTTGGGGCAGTGCAACGTACGAACGGCCGAGCACCTGACTGACGTACTGCGCTCACTGCCCGTGCGGCAGGTCAACCGGGAGCCCGAGTCACGGTGAAGTAATAGTGGCCGGCAGGTGTACAACCATTCACCCGCCCATGCCGTCGAACAGGCGTATCGCGCATACACCCGGCGTTCGCCCCACCGCACGCCACTCCGGAAATACACGTCCTTTCCCAGAGAAAGCACTCCCCATGACGTTCCGTTGGCTGTGTGGTGTCCTGCGTGTGCGCGGGAAGACCGACCTTCTGCTCGTGTTCCTGTTCGCCGCCGGATTCGCCGCGCTGCCCGTCTTCGCACTGCTCCCGTGGCTGTGGGGCTTCGCCGTCGCCTCGGCCGTGACGTACGCCGTGGACGAGGTGCTGCACACGCGTTCCCCCGCGTTCGTGCGGAGGCTGGCCGCGCTGCAACTGACCCGCACGATGCGGTTCGCCGTACGGACGGTGATGCTGCTCGCGCTGGCCGACCGGATGGGTGCGCCGGGCGCGGTCCTGGTCGCCGCGCTGGCCGTGTTCGCCGCCCACTTCACCCTGGTGGTGCTGTACACGGCGGTGCACCACGCCATCCGGCGGCGGCGCACACTGCCGGTCGTGGTGCGCAACCTCGACATGAGCGGGGCGGGCATTCCGCAGTCGCCGCCCGCGCTCCTCTACCGGCGGTTCCTGCGCAAGCTGCTGCACCTGGACCTGCCCGCCCACGCGGGGCTGCTCGCGGCGCTCGCGGCGGGGACCTGGCAGCCCGCCGGCGTCGGTTTCGCGCTCACCGCCGGGCTCGCGGTCGCGGCCGTGGCGGCACTGCTCGGGCAGCTTCGCCGGGCCCGCCGGATGCCGTCGGGGGACGAGGTGATCGCCGAGGTCAACCGCCAACTCGCCGTGTACCGGCCGGAGGTGGCGCTCTACTTCAGTTTCGCGTCCGTCTCCCGGGACTTCATGTACCAGGTCAACATGTGGATCGAGACGCTGGAGCAGCTGGAGCGGCGGCCGTTGATCATCCTGCGGGAGCGGGCCTCGTTCCGCTACCTCAGCCGTACGTCGATCCCGGTCGTGTGCGTGCCGAAGGCCGACGACGTGGCACAGCTGGAGCTGCCCGAGATGCGGGTCGTGCTCTACCCGGGCAACGCGGGCAAGAACGTGCACATGCTGCGCGTCGCCGAGGCCAAGCACGTGTTCATCGGGCACGGCGACAGCGACAAGCTCGCCAGCAGCAACCGGGTCAGCAAGGTGTACGACGAGATCTGGGTGGCCGGACGGGCCGGGCGCGACCGCTACCAGCGGGTGCGGCACGCCATCAGCGATGAGGCGATCGTCGAGGTGGGCCGCCCGCAGCTGTCGTCGATCCGGCTGCACTCCGACCACGTGCCCGGGCCGCTGCCGACCGTGCTGTACGCGCCGACCTGGGAGGGCTGGAGCGACGACGACTGCCACACGTCCCTGATCCCGATGGGCGTGCCGCTGGTGGAGAAGCTGCTCGCGCAGAACGTACGGGTCCTCTACAAGCCGCACCCCCTCACCGGGAAGCGCTCACGGGCGGCGGCCGAGGCGGACCGGACGATCCGGGAACTGCTGCGCGCCGACAACGAGCGGCGGGACGGCGCCTCGGAGGAGGCCGCGCTCGCCGCCGCCCGGCCCCGGCTCGCGGAGATCCGGGCCCGGCTCGGCGAGTTGTCGGGTCGGCTCGCCGGTGACGACGCACAGCAGACGCGCGAGGCGCGGGTCGCCGGCCCGGACGGGGCGGCGCAGTGGCACGAGCTGCGTGCCGCATGGCACCGGATCTTCTGGGAGAGCCGGGGCCCCGTCGCACACCAGGTGATCACGCAGCAACTGCCGTCGCTGTACGAGTGCTTCGACCAGGCCGACATCCTCATCAGCGATGTGTCGTCCGTGGTCGCGGACTTCGTGGCGAGCCTCAAGCCGTACGTGCTGACCAACGCGAACGGCCTGACCGACGAGGCCTTCCGCGCCGCCTACACCACCGCCGGGGGCGCCTACCTCCTCGACCGGGACTGTGACCGGCTGCCGGAGATCCTCGACTCGGTGCGCGCGCCGCGGCGCGACCCGATGGCCTCCGAGCGCCGGATCCTCAAGGAGTACGTCCTGGGCCCGGACCGTCCCACCTCGGCGCAGCGGTTCAACGCCGCCGTCAACGCCCTGGCGCAGAAGGCCGCGACGGAGCAGGGGGAACGCTGCGGGGGGAGGCAGCCGCTGGTCGCCGGGCTTCCGGGCTGACCGGCGCCGGTCCCGCTCCGGTCGGCTGCGGCGCGGGCCGCGCGGATGCGGTCGCGGGCGCCGACGACCGTTCGAGCGGCAGGGGACCGGCTTGACCCTCACGCTGCGGGAGGCCGGAGGGTGAGGGCATGAGCGACTACTACGACGCGTTCGAGATGAGCCCCGTGCCCGCCCCCGGCCCCGACGCCGTCCCGCCGGAGCCGTTCCGCGGGATCTACGGGATGCCCGCGTTCGTGACGATCCCCACGAGTGATCTGGCCGCTTCGCTGGACTTCTGGGTCCGCGGGCTCGGATTCTTCGAACTGTTCGGCATCCCCGGCACGTTGGTGCATCTGCGCCGGTGGGCCTTCCAGGACGTCCTCCTCGTCGCGGCGGACAGCGTTGCGGAGCGGGCGCCGGCGATGAGCGTCAGCTTCGCGTGTGTGCTCGGCGAGGTCGACGCCCTCGCCGAGTCCTGCCGTGCGCTGCGGCCGGACTCGGTCGACGGTCCCCGGGACACCCCCTGGACCACCCGCGACGTGGAGGTGATCACGCCCGAGAACGCGCGGATCGTGTTCACGGCGGCCAAACCGTTCGACCCGGACAGCGAGGAGGCACGGAACCTTGCGGCAGTCGGCATCACCCCGCCCGGTATCGGTCGCGGCGACAATGGGGGGCATGCCTGAAGCCAGCGACGCCGACGCCGTAGCGGCCGCGGACGTCGACGGTCTGACCGTCGGTCAGGTCTCGGCGTGGCTGGGCGTGACGGTTCGCGCGCTGCATCACTGGGACGAGATCGGTCTGGCGCGTCCGTCACTGCGCACGGCCGCCGGGTACCGGCTCTACACCGCCGCCGACCTGGAACGCCTGCACCGCGTCGTCGTCTACCGGGAGATCGGCCTCGGTCTGGACAGGATCGGGGTCGTCCTGGACGACGCGACCGCGGACGTGCCCGGCGCGCTGCGGGCGCAGAAGTCCCGGGTCGCCGAGCGGATCGAGCGCCTGAAGCAGCTCAGCGCCGGACTGGACCGGATGATCGACGCACATGAGCGGGGCCTGCTGCTGACCGTCGAGCAGCAGGCCGCGATCTTCGGGCCCGAGTGGAACCCGGACTGGCCCGCTGAGGCCCGCCGGCGCTACGGGCACACGACGCAGTGGCAGCAGTACGCCGAACGCTCGGCGTCCCGGACCCCGGAGGAATGGCAGGCCGTCGCCGACACGGTGGCCGCCCTCGACCGGGCCCTCGGCGAGGCGATGGACGCGGGTGTCGCCCCGGGCGGCCCGGAGGCGCACCGGCTCGTCGAGCGGCACCGCGAGGTGTTCGCCGCGTACTTCCCCCTCACCCGGCAGATGCAGGTCTGTCTGTGGCGCATGTACGAGGACGACCCGGGGTTCGCCGCTCATTACGACGGTGTCCGCCCCGGCCTCGCCGCGTGGTTCCGCCGCGTCGTCGATGCGGACGCCCGGGCCCACGGCGTCGACCCGGACACCGCGACCTGGCAGTGAAGCGCGCCTAGTGCCGCGGCAGGCAAATTTGTCCGACGGGGCGAACGTTGCCTGCCGCGGCACTGGGTCGTGTCACCGGCGTCCCGGGACGGCACACCTAGGACGCCGGCCGGAGCCGGGACGCCAGACCGGTGAAGTAGCTGCGGTGCACGGAGGTCAGGTCGACATGCGACCTGCGGGCCGCGCTCAACCACGCGTACGCGGGGGCCGCCCGCGTGGGTTCCACGGCGGACCTGGCCTCCGTCACGGCGCCGACGCTGGTGCTGCACGGCACCGAGGACCCGATGTTCCCGCCCGCCCATGCCGAAGCCACCGCCCAGGCCGTTCCCGGTGCCCGCCTGGTCCTGATCGAGGGCATGGGCCACACCCTGCCCTCGCAACTGGACGACCACCTGGCCGACGAGATCCTCCGCCACACGGGGCGTGAGGCACACGCGCCCGCCTGACGGCAGGCCCTACGGGCGAGCCTCCAGAGCCGCCCTCAAGTGACCGTCGGACTCCTCCAGAAGGCGGGCCGCCGTCGGGCCGTCCACGTCGGCCAGGAGGGTCAGGATGGCGTTCTTCACCTCGCCGTCGGTGGCGGCCAGGGCGCGTTCGATCTCGTCGTCGGGGGCGCCGGTGGCGAGGGCCACGATGCGGTGGGAGCGGGCGCGGAGCTTGTCGTTGGAGGCACGGACGTCGACCATCAGGTTCCCGTACGTCTTGCCCAGCCGGATCATCGTGATCGTCGAGATCATGTTGAGGACGAGCTTCTGCGCCGTGCCGGACTTCAGGCGGGTGGACCCGGTGAGCAGTTCGGGGCCCACCACGATCTCGATGCCGTGGTCGGCGGCGGCCGCGAGCGGACTGCCGGGGTTGCAGGCGAGGCCGACGGTGAGGGAGCCGCGGGCCCGGGCGTGCTCCACCGCGCCGATGGCGTACGGCGTGCGACCGGAGGCGGAGATGCCGATCACCGAGTCCTCGGGCGTCAGGGCCAGGGCGTCCAGGTCCGCCCGGGCCAGTTCGCGGGAGTCCTCCGCGCCCTCGACCGAGGTGACCACGGCGTCCGGGCCGCCCGCGATCAGGCCGACGACCCGGGCGGGGTCGGTGTTGAACGTGGGCGGGCACTCGGAGGCGTCCAGGATGCCCAGCCGGCCCGCCGTGCCCGCGCCCGCGTAGACCAGACGCCCGCCCCGGGCCATGCGCTGCGCGACGGCGTCGATCGCGGCGGCGATCTGCGGCAGCCGCGCCCCCACCGCCCCGGCCACCGTCGCGTCCTCGCCGTTCATCAGCCGGGCGATGTCGAGGGTGGGCAGCCGGTCGATGTCCGCGAGCTCCGGCCGGAAGGCCTCGGTGGTCAGGGACTCCAACTCGGTCCTGAGGTCACGGGGGTGGGAGGTGGAGGTCATGGACGGCTCTTTCCGTGTCTTTCCGGTGCTGGGCGGGGCGGCTGCCTCAGGAACGATGCCGGTGGGCCAGCGCCTCGTACGACGCCGACAGCGCCGGCGCCGCCGTCTCGTACGTCCGCTGCGCCACGCCCACGAACAGGCAGTCCACCACGAGGAGCTGACCGGTCCGGGACGACATGGCCGCCGGGCGCAGCTCGCTCTCCCGTGCGGTGGACGTGGTGAGGACGTGGTCGGCGTACTGCGTGACCGGGCCGTCGGGTCGGCCGGTGATCGCCACCGTCGTCGCCCCGCGCTCGAAGGCCACCCGAAGCGGCTCGATGACGTCCCCCGTCGACCCGGAGTGCGTGACGGCGATCGCGACGTCACCCGAGCGCAGCTGCACGGCATTGGTGACGGCCAGGTGCGGGTCGCTGTGGGCGTGCGCCAGCATGCCTATGCGCAGCAGCTTCTGTGTGAGGTCCTGGGCGACCAGGCCGGACGCCCCGACCCCGTACACATCCGTGCGGCGGGCGGTGGCCAGGGCGGCGACGGCCGCGCCCAGTTGGACGGTGTCGAGGCCGGCGGCGGTGTCGGCGAGGGTCTGCTGCTCGTCGTAGGCGAGCTTGGCGACCACGTCGGCGATCGGATCGTCCACCGCGATGTCCGTCGTGATGGCCGGGGCGCGGCCCGACTGCTGCTGCGCCGCGAGCCCGGCGAGGGCCAGGCGCAGGTCCCGGTAACCCGGATAGCCCAGCAGGCGGGCGGTGCGTACGACGGTGGCCTCGCTGGTGCCGGTGAGCTCGGCGAGACCCGTGACCGTGAGGGCCGCGCAGCCGGCCGGATCGCCCGCGACGGCCTCGGCGACGCGCTGCATGGAACGCGTCATCGACGGTCCGAGCGTGCGGACCTTGGCCGCGAGGGCGGCCGGGGCGGGCGGGGCGCCGCTCGCGCCCGACGGACCGCCGCGCTCACGGGCGAAAATTTCCTTCACGTCTCGGGTCACGAATGAAAGATATTTTCGGCGCGGCGTTCGGGTCAAGAGTGCGCACAATGGGTGCATGGATCCCATCAGCCCCTTGGAGCAGGCGCTGCACGCCGCGCGCGCCCTCGTGCTGGCCGACCTCGTCGCGGGCCGCGTCGCCGACGCGGATGTCGTCTCCCTGGTCGAGGAGTCCGTCAAGCAGCGGCGGTGGTGGGTCGAGCAGTGGCCCGAGGGCGCCCGGTACGTGGCCGGACTGGTCGCGCAGGACGTCCAGGACGCCCTGCTGGAGCGCTACGGACGCTGGCCGCTGTGCCCGGTGTGCGGCACCGGCGACCCGCACGCCCTCGATGTGGAACCGGAGTTGGGGCCCGACCCGCACTGGGTGTGCAGCGAGGCGGGCGTGAAGGTCGCCGCGGTGGGATCGCTGGGCGAGGCCATCGGCGGTCCGGCGTCCTGATGAGGCCCGCGTGACGATCTACATCGACCCGCCGACCTGGCCCGGCCACGGCCGCCTGTGGTCCCACCTCGTCAGCGACGTCTCCTACGACGAACTGCACACCTTCGCCGAAGCCCTGGGCGTCCCCCGCCGGGCCTTCGAGCGCGACCACTACGACATCCCCGAGCAGCGCTACGCCGACGCGGTGCGCGCCGGGGCGGTGGAGGTCAGCAGCCGCGAGGTGGTGCGGCTGCTGCACGCGGCGGGGCTGCGGAGGCCCAAGGGACGCTATCCCTCGCGAGGCTCGCGCAGCTCGTAGGCCAAGTGCTCCGGGTCCTCGGCGACCTGGGTGAACCCGGCGCGCGCAAGCACGTTCTGCGACGGTGTGTTGTCCCGCTCGACGTTCGCGACGACGGTCCGCACCTCCGGGCGGCCCAGCGCCCACTGCGACAGCGCGCGCAGCGCCTCGGTGGCGTAGCCGTGGCCGCGGGCGCCCTCGACCAGGTCGTAGCCGACCTCGATGCGGCCCTCCGCGTCCGGGACGCTGTGGAAGCCCATGGCACCGATCGCGCGGCCGTCCTCGCGCCGGACCAGCACGTACATGCCCCACTCCGGCCGGTGGACGCCGTCCTCGTACTGCTTGTACACCAGACCCGCACCGACCCGGGTGCCCTCGATCGGGCCGCCCTCGATCCACTCGAAGCCGCCCTCGCCGACCGTGGACAGGTCGGTGGCCGCCGCCGGGGTGACGCCCTCCAGGGTGAGCCGCTCGGTGCCGATCACCACGTTGTTGTTCCAGCGCCACTCGGTGAGCGGGGCACGGCCGGCCAGTTCCCCGCGGCCCGTCGCCCACAGCAGGGTCGCCCACGGGGTGGGCCCCGGCTGGACGTGCGGGAAGATCCGGGTGAGCACGAAGTCGCACAGTACGGGCGCCGGTTCGTACGCCACGCCCAGTCCCTCGGCGATGTCGTGCGTGTGCAGCAGCACCTCGGCCACGCCCATCGCGGCGAACCCCTCACGGTTCACGCTGCGGAACGGGTACGGGTGGAAGGCCCGCACGTCACGCGGGGTGGTGCGGATCGCCGCGGCGAGCAGGGCCCCCGTCGTGCGGATCACCTGCACCGCGCCCGCGTTGTCGGTCCCCTCGTCCAGCGAGATCTCGAAGGGCGTGTACCCCTCGGGCTCCCGGCCGGCCAACTGGCCCGCGTACGCGATGAGATCACTCGCGATGTGCACGGCCGTCTCCCGGCAGCTCCACTCCAGCCGTCCGGCCCGCACACCCTCCCAGTCCCGCCCGGCAACCGCCCCCAGTACCCCGGCACACTCGCCGACGGCCTGCTCCACCTGTTCCGCTCCCGTTGTCCACATGGTGGGCAGGCTACGAGGCGTCGTGGGGCGGGGGCGACAGCATTTCCAGCTCGGCGGTCAGGTTGTGGCGCGCCGTGGACTCCCACTCGGTGGTGCCGTGGGGGGTTCGGAACAGGCGGGGCAGGTCCAGGAGTTGGCGGAGGATGGCGGCGCGGCCCGTGCGGAAGGCGTCGCTGGGGACGAAGTGGTACTCCTCGCGGACGGCCGTGGTGTACGCGGCGTACGCCGACGGGGGTGAGGCGAGGACCGCGAGGTCGGCGTCGCACAGGACCTGTCCGTCGGGGTCGTCGTCGGCGGGGTCGTGGGTGACGGTGAGGCGGACCAGGCGGGCCACCTCCGCGGTCTTCGCGTCGGGAACACCCGCTTCCGCGAGGGCGCGTTCGGCGAGGCGGGCCGAGCGCTCCTCGTTCTCCGAGCGGTCGGGCAGGTAGACCGCGTCGTGGAACCAGGCCGCCAGCCGGACCACGTCCGGATCGTGCGCGTACCGCTGGAGTTCGTCGACGCGGTCGAGGACCGCCGTGAGGTGCTCATCCGTGTGGTAGCGGCGCTGCGGCTCCTGCCAGCGGGCCAGCAGGTTGTCGGCGTACGGCGCCGGGTCCGGACCGCCGGCCGGGCCCCGGGCCGCTTCCAGGGCACGGGCGAAGCGGATGCGCAGGGAGTCGAGATCGGCCATGGGGGCATTCTCCCGCCGAACCTCGCCTGCCGCGGCACTAGCGTGGGGTTCATGACGACTCCTGCTGATGTGCACGACGTACGGGACCCCGAGCAGCCCGGGCGGCTGCTCACGATCGAGCGTGACGCGCTGATCCCGCTGCTGCGGGGCCGGACCGGGGAGGACTTCGCCCGGCCCGTCGCCGCGTGCCCGGGCTGGACGGTGCGGGACGTGCTGGCGCACTGCTCGTCCGCGCTGACGCGGGTGGTGGAGGGCCGGTTCGAGAAGGGCGTGTTCTCACCCGAGTCCAACGACCGGGACATCGCGGAGCGGGCCGACTGGAGCGACGCGCAGATCGTCGACGAACTGGAGCGGGGCATGGCCGCGGCCGGGCCGGTGATCGCCCGGGCCGACGGGACGCTGGACATCCTCGCCGTCGGTGAGTGGGTGCACGCCGGGGACGTGCGCGAGGCCTTCGGGGAGCCGGGGGCCTACGGCGGGGCCGGGCTGCCGGACGCGCTCGCGCTGCTCGCCCGGCTCACCCGTGAGCGGGGGCAGGTGCCGCTGCACGCCGACCTCGACGACCTGGACGAGCCTCTGCGGCTCGGCGAGAGCGGCGGGGAACGGCCCCCGGGCCGCTTCATCGGGGACGGGCCGACGCTCGTACGGCTGTACGCGGGGCGGCCGCTGGACGGGGCGCCCGCGTTCGAGCTGGCCGGGGTGGAGGCGAAGGAGCTGAACGTCTTCGGCTGAGGCACGCGTCCGGGGCCGGGGGCTCCGGCCCGCGGGATCGCCGCCCGGGGGCTTGGGAATCGGCGCGAATGGGCAGCGTAGTCTTTGATTGGACTAGACCTGTCATCGAACGCCGACGCATGCCGACGAAGGGGCCCCATGAGCAAGCGTGCAGTCCTGGAGGTGATCGCCCTCGGCGTCGAGGACGCCGTCGCCGCCCAGGCGGGAGGCGCGGACCGCCTCGAGCTGGTCACCGACATGGCGGCCGACGGGCTCACCCCGCCGACCGCCACCGTCGCCGGGATCCGGCGTGCGGTCGACATCTCCCTGCGGGTGATGATCCGGCTCGAAGGCGGTTTCGCGGCGGGTGACGTCGACCGGCTCGCCGGTACGGCGGCCAAGCTGCGGGAGGCCGGGGCGGAGGAGTTCGTGCTGGGCTTCCTCGACGGCGAAGGCGCGGTCGATCTCGCCGCCGTGGAGCGGCTGGTGGCGGTGCTGGACGGATGCCCCTGGACGTTCCACCGGGCGATCGACCGGGCCGCCGACCGGGACGCCCTGCGCAAGCAGCTGGACGGGATGCCGGGGCTCGACACGTACCTGACCGCGGGGGCTTCGGGCGGGGTCGACGAGGGGCTGCCCGTACTGCTCGCGGAGGCCGGGCGGTCGGGGGAGCCCGGGTACGAGCAGCGGTTGCTGGTGGGGGGCGGGTTGCGGCTGGAGCATGTGCCGGTGTTGCGGGGGGCGGGAATCGACGCCTTTCACATCGGCGGGGCGGCTCGGCCCCGGGGTTGGGACGAACCGGTGTCGGTGGAGGCGGTGGCCCGGTGGCGGGCGGCGCTTGACGCCCGCTGACGACGTATGCGGCGCTGCTGCGACCGGGCCTCCGGCCTGTGGATCACGCGAGGTGTCCGGTCCTGCACCAGCGTCTCGGCGACTGTGGTCAGGGGGCTGGAGCACTGCCACGCGGCCCCCATGGGGCCGACTGCGCAGGCGAGTCAGTGACCGGCCGGGGCCGGGCCGGCCGCCGCGCGTGCCGGGGTGGCGGCGGGTGATGACCTGTGTACGGCGAAGACCGTGTCGCAGCGGTCCCGGACGCCGGCGTCGTGGGTGGCGAGCACAACGGCGCACCCGGCTCGGCTCAACTCGCGGAGCAGGTCGATGACGGCGGTGGTGTTGACGTCGTCGAGGGCGCCGGTGGGCTCGTCGGCGAGGACCAGCGCCGGGCGTTGGACCAAGAGCCGGGCCAGAGCCACGCGTTGCTGTTCGCCGCCGCTCAGACGGTGGATCCGTTCCTTGCCCCTGCCCGCCAGGCCGACCCTGTCGAGGGCCTCCGCGATGCCCGGAGCTTCGCCATCCGGTCTTTCCCGCCGAGGTCTGACGGCCACTTCCAGGTTCTCCTGGACGGTCGCGTTCTCGATCAGGGCGTAGTGCTGGAACAGGTAGCCGAGGGTGTCACGACGGAACCGGCGTGTCCTTCCTCTGCCGAAGCGTGTGATGTCGTCCCCCTGGTACCGGATCGCTCCGGTGGTCGGCCTGTCGAGCAGTCCGAGGCAGTTGAGGAGGGTGGACTTTCCTGATCCGCTCGGGCCGACGAGTGCGAGCATCTCACCCTGGCCGACGGTGAGATTGACCCCGCTCCACAAAACCCGTGACTCGAACGACTTGGACAGGTCTTCGACCTCGATCACGATCTTCTCCGAATTGAACGAGGGAGTTCCGGTGATTGCGGAGTTCATATGGAGGCCGCGCCTTCCTTCACGATCCGACGATGAAAGAACGCGAGAGCGAGCAGCACCGCTCCGAATTCCACTGCAACCAGGGTCGTGATGACGCCGGCGTCCAGCGCGGTGAGATGAATGGGTTGAAAAGGAGCCGGCGCACCGGCGGCCGCATACTCTTTCAGTTCCTTCCCCTGCTGCCATGCCTGAAAAGGCACCCGGGTGGCGAATATCACTGCGATGGCCAGTTCCACGGCGAGGATGAAACGATGTGTGGTGACATATCTCCAGCCGCTGATGTGTCGCGCGAAAATCGTCTGCGCGTTTCTGCGGGAATAGATGATGCAAACACCGACACCGGCGATGAGGAGAATGATGGCGGAGATGATGAGATTGAATACGTGCAGCCGTAGTTCGCTGACCGCGTTCCTGAGGTCCAAGGCGGTTTTCTGGCCAACGGGACTGATCCCGCTGATGTAGTCCTGAAGGTTGTTCGCCTTGATGCCGTTCAGCGCGTCATCAGGGTCGGGGAAGACCACTCCCGCCTGGGAGGCATAGGTGGTGTATGCGTCGTCGGTGAGATATCTCGAACCATTGGGTACGGCGATGATCACCGGGTCGCGCACCAAGGACCTGTCCTCGTCGGGACCGTGTCCGGAGTTGTAGGCGTAGGCACCGGTGTTGTATCCGAAGAGACGCTGCCCCGCCTTGCTCCTCATTACCTCGAGCGGGATGTTCTGGTTTTTTCGTGAAGCCATGATCGAGGACGCCGTCTTCGCGATCACCGCCGTATGGGACGCGAGAGAATCCGGGACGAGAAGCCGTATCGGCGGCGAGTCCGGAGCTTTGTCCCGCCCGGTTTGCGCGGTGTAGCGGCGTCCTGCGGGGTCCCGTACCGGCTGTTCGGCGAGATACGTGTCGTTGACGACGAGGAACTCGCCGGACGGCAGCCGGGCGCCGGGGGCGGAGGTCTGGAGGTCTCTGCGGCCGGCGAGGACGACCCGGCCGTCGCGGTCGGCCTGGCGCAGCCATGGCCCCACGTGCTCGTCCAGTTGTTCCGTGCGCATGGCGAACGCGCCGCTGAGGCGGATCGAGACCGCGTCGCCCACCGTCTCGTAGACCTTCTGGTTGTCCAGACGCATCAGCACCCCGCGGCCGGCGACGGCGACGTTCGTGGCGATGCTGAGCGCGAGCAGGAGCGCGGGGATGCGTACGGCATACACGCTGAGGGACGCCGCCCGTGCGGGCAACTCGCCCTTGAGCGCCTGCAGTACGTCGACCTTGTGGGTCAGCGCGAGCACGGCCGCGTGGGCCGCGAGCACCAGGATGACCAGGAGGGCGGCGGCCACCGCGGCCACCGCGGCGAACAGGCCGAGCCAGGCGAAGCCGTTGTAGAGGCCGAGCGAGGCCAGTGCCACCGCCGTCACGGTGCCGGCGACCGCGAGCCAGTAGACCACCAACTGCCGCAGGTCACGCAGGAGGATGCCGGTGAACGACATGCCCTGCATCCGCAGGACCCCGTACGTCCTGGCGTTGAGCAGCACACTCGCGCCGGTTATCGTCACGGCTGCGAGCGCGACCACGCAGAAGGCCTGGAACAGCGGGTCTTCCGAGTACCGGCTACTCAGTTCCGCGTATGACAAGGGGTGGGTCACGCTCGTGGTGAGACCCAGGCCATCGAGCCGGGTCACCAGGTCGTTCACGTTCGAGGCTGTGCCGAACACGTAGTAGGAACCTCGGGGATCCAGTGCTCCGACCTCGGATATGGGGTGCACGCGTGTGGCACGGTTCCTGCTGAACTGCGGATAGCCGTCGTCCGGCCAGCTCTCGGTCATGGACGTTCCGGCGGATGTCAGATACAGATGCCGGAGACCGTCGGGGTTCACCATGTCGGGCATCTCGCGGGCTACCCCGACCTTGTGTTCGGCTGAGAAGCTTTCGATGGCCCGGATGACTTGGGTCCCGCTCTTCGACCCGTCGGAGTCGATTACTTCGACAAGGGCTGTGTTTCCGAGTATTCCCGTCTCGTCCAGGCCGCGCACGAAAAGGAAGGACAGTACTGCGGCGAAGGCGAGAACCGCGGCGTGGACGAATCTCGTGCCTCGATGCAGCATCTCTTATCAGTCAATCCATGAGGGAACAGCCATGGGGGCGAGGAGTACCCGCCCCCATAACTGGGTTGTCAGCAGCTGGGGTCGTAGTGGTACGAGATGCTGCCGCCGTTCTTCGTGCCCGAAGCCAGGGACCAAGGGCCCGGAGCGGTGCAGCCGCTCTTGAAGGTCTGGCTGCCGATCTTCACGGACGACGCGTGCCAATTCGACGCGTGCTTGAAGTTCGACCACGCCGTGTTGGCTCCCTGGTCGTAGCTCCACTTTCCGCCGGCCACGTCGACGGTGGTGGCGATCGCCGGTGTGGCCGCAGCGAAAATAAGGGCCGCGGATGCGACAGCCGCCCTGACCACGTTTCTCTTGTGCATGGCTCGTCACCTCTCACTATGAGTTTTTCGTGGACTTTCCGTGTACACCTCAAATCTTGAACGGAAAGTGATCACGACGCAACAGCCTGATCGTTTTCGGCTGCCAGTTGGCTGAAAGGCTGTGGATCATGAGGTGGAAGATGGAGTGAGGGGGTGAATCCGGACAGTGGCAGGATTCCACTGTGTGATGGCCCGCAGAGGCACGTTTGTTGCGGCGGCGGCCGCGCTGTCTGGCTTAAGGTGCTACGGGTCGCGGCCGGTGGTGACCCTGGGAATCCGGCCCCCATCGCCAACTGTCCTCGGGAGTCCACCGCATGTCGGCCAGTCAAAAGTTAGAGACGGCATTCCGCTTTTCCCGGCCGGAAAGGGAAGCCGTGGCGCGGACCGTTTCGTACCGCGTTGCCGCCGTCTGGCTGCTGCCGATGCTGTGGACGCTGACGTGCGGTCTGTGGGGGCTGACGCGGCAGGACAGCCTGTGGCGGGACGAGGCCGCGACCTGGCAGGTGGCCGAGCGCTCGACGGCGGAGATATGGCGCATGCTGGGCAACGTCGACGTGGTCCATGGGCTCTACTACCTGTTGATGCACGCCCTGTTCGAGTGCTTCGGCCCCGGCATCGTGACGCTGCGGCTGCCGTCGGTGCTGGCCACGGCGGTCGCTGCGGCTTGCGTGGCCGTCATCGGCCGCCGACTGGCCGGCGCCGGTGCGGGCCTGGCCGGTGGGATGGCACTCGGACTGCTGCCTGCCGTGCAGTTCTACAGCCAGGAGGGCCGGTCGTACGCGTGGGTGGCGGCCGGGGCCGGGGTTTCCACACTGCTCCTGGTGACCGCCCTGCAACGGCAGGTGCCCAGGCGTCACTGGGCCGCCTACAGCGGCACGGTCCTCGTCACGGGCCTGCTGAACTGGCTCTCGCTGATGGTCCTGGCGGCGCACCTCGTCACCCTGCTCTGGACTCGTGCCGGGCGCCCGGTACCGGCTCGCTGGGCGGTGGCGGCCGGGTGCGCAACCGCCGGCGCGCTGCCGTTGATCGTGTTCAGCCGTACTCAGTCCGGGCAGGTGTCCTGGATACCGCCGCTGTCCGGGCACATGCTGATAGGCCCCGGCATTCTGCTGGCGATAGGGGGCGTCGGCGCACTGCTGGACCGGCCGAGGGCCGGCCGGCTGTCATCGGCGGCGGTGGGATTGCCGCTGCTGGCGGTGCCGCAGCTGGGCCTCATCGCGCTGTCGCTGATCCAGCCGTTGTTCCTGGACCGCTACATCCTCTACAGCATGCTGGGGCTGGCTCTCCTGATCGGGACCATCGTCGACGCGGCGGTACGGGCGGCCGGTCCCCGCTTCCCGCAGGCGTCGAGGTGCATTCTCCCGATGACGCTCGCCGTGGCGATGCTGGCACTGCTGCCGCAGTCACTGGCCAAGCGGTCGCCGGCGAGCAGGGTGGACGACGTGCTGGCGGTGGCCTCGGAAATACAGCACCTGAAGCAGACCGGGAACGGGGTCCTCTTCATACCGTCGGCCCGTCGGGACACCAAGTCCGTGTCCCCGAACGCCTTCGCGGGTCTTCGGGACATAGCTCTGGTGGAGACCCCGGTGGGCTCAGCCACCCTGAAGGGCGTGGAAGCGGACCCGGACCGCATACGCGCCGCGCTGCTGGCCGAGCACCGGGTCCTCCTGGTGACGGACGCGTCTCGGGTGGCCCGCCCGGTGACGACTGCCCGGGACAGAGCGAAGACGGCCGTCCTGCACGAGTACTTCACCCCGGTGGCCGACGAACAGATCCGCGGCCGCCGGGTGACGGTGTACGAACGCCGGCCGGCGACCCGCTGACCACCGCCGTGGACACCCTGCCCGGGCAGTCGGCCGAGGTCCCCGGCCAGGTGGGCGGCGCGGACGGCGGGAAGGACTCGCCTAGGCCAACTGTGGTGGCAGCGGGGCCGTGTGGGTCACCGTCAGACCCGATACCGCCCTGGTCAGGGCCACGTACAGGCGGCGCAGGCCCGTGCGTTCGTCGGGTTCTGCGTCCACCACCGCCCGGGGCTCGTCCAGGACCACGTAGTCGTACTCCAGACCCTTCGCGAGCGATGCCGGGACCAGGGTCAGGCGGGTGTCCGCGGTCGTCTCCTCGCCGGGGCCGAGGTACGGGATCCCGGCCTGGTTCAGGGCCTCGGCCAGCTCCGGGACGCGGGCGTCCGCCGCGATGAGGCCGGTCGAGCCCTCGTGGCGCAGCAACTCGCGGCAGGCCTCGACCACGTCCGTCGTGCCGGAGACCGGCCGGACCTCGAAGTGGCCCGGATTGTCGCGGATCGACGCCACCGGGGTCAGCCCGGGGGCGATGTGCGGGAGCAGCCGGGAGGCGTAGGTGATGACGTCCGTCGGGACGCGGAAGCCGGCCGTCAGCTCCTCCACCAGGGCGTCCGGCTTGCCGAGGTGGGCCAGCGCCTCCTGCCAGCTCCGCGTCGCCCACGGCGTCGTGCCCTGCGCCAGGTCGCCGAGGACGGTCGCGCTGCCGGTGGTGCAGCGGCGGCCGACCGCCCGGTACTGCATGGGGGAGAGGTCCTGTGCCTCGTCGACGACGACGTGCCCCAGGGAGTGCGTGCGCTGGATCAGGTCGGTGGCCTCGTCGATCAGGACGGCGTCCGCGGTGGACCACTTCGCCGACTTCACACTGCGCGCCGGCCTCGCCCAGAGGATCGCCTTCTGCTCGTCCTCGTCGAGGATCCCCTCGGCGTGGACCGCGAGGAACTCCGCGTCCGAGAGCAGCCGCAGCACCAGCTTCGCCGGGTCGACGGCCGGCCAGAGCGTCTTCACGGCCGCCTTGACCGCGCTGTTGCGGGCCACCGCGTCCTGCACCCGGTCGTCCGGCGCCTCACCCGACCGTTCCATCTGCACCAGCACGGCGTGCGCGATGCGCTGCGGCAGGGCCTCGCGCGCGGCGCCGTAGCGGATGTCGCGGTCGAGCAACTCGCGGACGATGTCCTCCAGTTCGTACGCCGGGACCCGCCAGCGGCGCGAGCCGCGCACGACCACGACCGGCTCGGCGGGCATCGTGACGTACGAGTACAGGGCCCGGCGCAGCACCCGCGCCAGCCGGGCGTCGCCCTTGACGACGGCCGCGGTCACCTCGTCCGTGCCCTTGATCTCCACGTGCGCCACCAGGTCGGCGACGGTGGCCTGCTGCACGGTCAACTCGCCCAGCGCGGGCAGGACCTGCTCGATGTAGTGCAGGAAGGACCGGTTCGGCCCGATGACCAGGGTGCCGGTGCGGGCGAGGCGCTCGCGGTGGGCGTAGAGGAGGTAGGCGACCCGGTGCAGGCCGACGGCGGTCTTCCCGGTGCCCGGGCCGCCCTGCACGCACACCGTGCCGGACAGGCCGGAGCGGACGATCTCGTCCTGCTCCGGCTGGATCGTCGCGACGATGTCCCGCATGGGGCCGACGCGCGGCCGTTCGATCTCCTGCTGGAGCAGCTTGCTGGTCCGGGAGGCCTCGGCGGGGTCCGACAGGTGCTCGTCCTCGTACGCCGTGATGTCGCCGCGGGTGTAGCCGAAGCGGCGGCGCAGCGCGATGTCCATCGGGTCCTTCTTGGAGGCCCGGTAGAACGGCTGCGAGACCGGCGCGCGCCAGTCGATGACCATGGGGTCGCCGTCGTGGTCGTGCACATGCCGTCGCCCGATGTAGAAGCGCTCCCCCTCCGCTCCCTCGGCCTTCTCGCTCCCCGGGGCGTGCAGGTAGTCGAGCCGGCCGAAGAACAGCGGGGTGTCGCTGAGATCCGCCAGGGTCTTGATGCGCTCCTCGATCTGGCGGGCCAGCACCTCGGCGTTCACCCAGTTCGCGGTGACGTCGCTGATGTCGAGGGACTCGACGTCCTCGCGCATGGCACGCAGGGCGGTTCGGGACGCGGCGAGGTGGGAGCGCTCACGCGCGAGCGGGTCGTCGACGGGCGTGGACAAGGGGGTGCCTCCGGGGGACCTGCTGAAGAGTGGGCGGTGAGAAGCCGGCCGGTTTCCGTCCGGTCGGCGGCGCTCCGTGAGGGAGGCGGGCAAGAGCGGAGATCTTAGAGGAGCGGGGGTGGTGACCGCGAACGGTTTTCGTCCCCTAGGGGACGGGCCCTTCCTCCTCGGGGGAGCGGGTCGGTCCAGGGGCGTACGCGACGCCCGGGAGGTTCGGTCCCGAGACCGACGCGGACCTTATGGGTCGAATCGCACCATGGAGATATGAGCGCAGCAACCATCCACCCCGCCCCGGCACCGGGCCGCCCGCCCGGCGCCACCGCCGTGGCAGGCAGTCACCGTCACCGCCTCGGCGACGCCCTGCGCGCCGTCAAGGTCTTCGCGGGCGCCGCCTTCGACGTGATCGTCCTCGGCCAGTACGGAGAGGAAGTCGGCGTGGTCCGCCGCCACAAATGACCCGACCGTCCGTCCCGCGAAGTGACCCGACCGTCCGTCCCGTGAAGTTGGCCGACCGTCCGTCCCGTGAAGTTGGCCGACCGTCCGTCCCGTGAAGTTGGCCGACCGGCCCGCTCGCGAAGTGAGCCGACCCGCCGGTCCCCGGGGGGTGACCCGACCAGCAGGTCCCGGAAGTGAGCCGACCCGCCCGCCTGGGTGATGAGCCGGCCCGTCCCCCTGCTCAGCTCTCCGCGAGCAGCTCGTCCGCGTCCACGATCCGGTACGCGTACCCCTGCTCCGCCAGGAAGCGCTGGCGGTGAGCGGCGAAGTCCTGGTCGATGGTGTCCCGGGCGACCACCGAGTAGAAGTGCGCCTGGTGGCCGTCCGCCTTGGGACGCAGCACCCGGCCGAGGCGCTGGGCCTCCTCCTGCCGCGAGCCGAAGGTGCCCGAGACCTGGATGGCGACCGTCGCCTCCGGCAGGTCGATCGAGAAGTTCGCGACCTTGGACACCACGAGCACACTGATCTCGCCCTCCCGGAAGGCGTCGAAGAGCTTCTCCCGCTGCGCGTTCGACGTCTCGCCCTTGATCACGGGCGCCCCGAGATGCTCACCCAGCTCGTCCAGCTGGTCGATGTACTGCCCGATGACGAGGATCTGCTGCCCGGCGAACTTCCGGACGAGCGCCTCGGTGACCTTCCGCTTGGTCGCGGTCGTCGCGCAGAAGCGGTACTTCTCCTCCGTCTCGGCCGTGGCGTACGCGAGCCGCTCGGAGTCGGTGAGGTTGACCCGGACCTCCACGCAGTCGGCGGGCGCGATGTAGCCCTGCGCCTCGATCTCCTTCCACGGCGCGTCGAACCGCTTGGGACCGATCAGGGAGAACACGTCCGACTCCCGGCCGTCCTCGCGGACCAGCGTGGCGGTCAGGCCGAGCCGCCGCCGCGCCTGGAGGTCGGCGGTGAACTTGAAGACCGGCGCGGGCAGCAGGTGCACCTCGTCGTAGACGATCAGGCCCCAGTCCCGCGAGTCGAACAGCTCCAGGTGCGGGTAGACGCCCTTCCGCCGGGTGGTGAGCACCTGGTACGTGGCGATCGTGACGGGCCGGATCTCCTTCTTCGTCCCGCTGTACTCGCCGATCTCGTCCTCGGTCAGCGAGGTCCGCTTCACCAGCTCGTGCTTCCACTGCCGGGCGGAGACGGTGTTCGTGACGAGGATCAGCGTGGTCGATTTCGCCTGGGCCATCGACCCGGCGCCGACCAGGGTCTTCCCGGCACCGCAGGGCAGGACGACGACGCCCGACCCGCCGTGCCAGAAGTTCTCCACGGCCTGCTTCTGGTACGGCCGGAGCGCCCAGCCGTCCTCGGCCAGCTCGATCGCGTGCGCCTCGCCGTCGACGTACCCGGCGAGGTCCTCGGCCGGCCAGCCCAGCTTCAGCAGCGTCTGCTTGATCTGCCCGCGCTCGGAGGGGTGCACGACGACCGTGTCCGGGTCGATACGGGCGCCGACCAGGGGTGTGATCCGCTTCGACCGAAGGATCTCCTCCAGCACCGGACGGTCGGTCGTGGTCAGCACCAGTCCGTGCGCCGGGTGCTTGGACAGCGTGAGACGGCCGTAGCGGTCCATCGTCTCGGCGATGTCGACGAGCAGCGCGTGCGGCACGGGGTAGCGGCTGTACTGCACGAGGGCGTCCACGACCTGCTCGGCGTCGTGGCCCGCCGCGCGGGCGTTCCACAGACCGAGCGGGGTCACGCGGTAGGTGTGGATGTGCTCCGGCGCCCGCTCCAGTTCCGCGAAGGGGGCGATGGCCCGGCGGCAGTCGTCGGCCTGCTCGTGGTCGACTTCCAGGAGCAGGGTCTTGTCGGACTGGACGATCAGCGGACCATTCACGCGAGGCACCCTTTCTGTGGCCGGAGGGCTCGGACGGCTCGACAGCGCGACGCCCCGGCCAAACGTCCAGTGTGCCTGATCGACCGCGTCAGGCGGTGTGATCTGCGCGTCCGGTCGTACTGAATGCCTATTCATCCCAACGTGTGGTGTGAATTCAGTTTTTCCATCGCGGCCCCGAAGAATGGCGCGCGTGCGCAACCCGACGACCACCACGCTCGGATATGCCCTGTTCGCCACCCGCTGGCTTCAGGCCCCGCTGTACTTCGGGCTGGTGGCAGCCCAGGGCGTCTACGTCTACAAGTTCTTCAAGGAGCTGTGGACCTTAATCCTCATGTGCGTGAGCGGGCACGCCACCGAGACGTATGTGATGCTCGCGGTGCTCAAGCTCGTCGACGTCGTCATGATCGCCAACCTGCTGATCATGGTGATCGTCGGCGGCTACGAGACGTTCGTCTCGCGCATCGGCCTCCAGGGCCACCGTGACCAGCCGGAATGGCTCTCGCACGTGAACTCCAACGTGCTGAAGGTCAAGCTCGCCACGGCGATCGTGGGCATCTCCTCCGTGCACCTGCTCCAGATGTTCGTGGACGTCCACCACACCTCGCGGCACGCCCTGCTGTGGGGGACGGTGATCCACATGGCGTTCATCGTCTCGGCGGCGATCCTCGCCTACATGTCGGGGCCGATGGTGGCGCAGTCGGACCGCGGCCACCCCGACGGCGGTCACACCGACCGCCCACCGGCCGGCCAGGCGCAGGCCGGGCAGACCGGGCAGGCCCGGCAGGCGTCGGCAGCCCCCCGGGAGGAGAGCGACCAAGGAGACCCGCGGCGGGCCCGGCCGGAGCCCGAGCACGTGGTGGCCACACAGGCCGTCCCCCGGCAGCCCGCCCCTGACGCCGACGCCGAGGCCCGGATCCGTGCCGCCGGCTTCCCCGCCCGCAAGCTGCTGGAGGACTTCGACCAGCAGCACCCCCGGGACTTCGACCGGGAGGCCCTGGCCCGGCTCGGCAAGGCGGAGTTCGTCGCCGCCCGGCGCAATGTGGTGCTGGTCGGGCCGCCCGGCACCGGCAAGACCCATCTGGCCATCGCCCTGGGCGAACGGGCCTGCCGGGCCGGGCACCGGGTGCTGTTCGCGTCGGCCGCCGAGTGGGCCGCCCGGCTCTCGGACGCCCATGCCGCCGGCCGGCTCGACGCGGAACTGACCGCTCTCGACGATCACCCCCTCCTGATCGTCGACGAGATCGGCTACACGCCCTTCGACGCGGCGACCGCGGGCCTGTTCTTCCGGCTCGTCGCCCACCGCTACGAGCGGGCCTCACTGATCGTGACCAGTGACCGCCCGCTCGGCCGCTGGGACGAGGTCCTCGGACCGTGCGCCCCGGGGATCACGGACCGCCTGGCCCACCACGCCGACCTCGTACGCCTCGACGGGGACAGTTACCGCACGCGCCGCGCTACTTCAGCGTGGGCAGACTGAGGTTGTTGACCAGCGGGCCCTCGATGCCGGCCCCTTCGGTGACCAGTGGTTCCACGGCGGCGGCCGGCAGCGGCAGCGGCGGCGCGGGGGCCGCGGCGGCGCAGGGCGCGAGCACCCCCACGAGCGTGACGGCACAGAGGGCGACGGCGCGCAGGTTTCCGGGCATGGGGACGACAAGGCCTTTCGGAGAGCGACATCGGGGACGGCGGAACCGCGCCGCCGCGAACCGGCCCGGGCCTTCCCTGGACCGGCCCGCGGAGCGCACGCGAGCGGATCAGATCTGCGGTGTCTCGAGGACGAGCCCGGCGGCGTCGATGCCCACCGCGGAGGCCGGGGTGGCGAGCCCCCCGAACGTCATCAGGGCGGCGGTGACGAGGACGGCGGCGACCCGGCGGACAGCGCTCATGGAGGATTTCCTTTCGGCGGGACTCACAGGACACCCGGTGGCTGCCCCCGCACGCACGGTGTGATGCGGCACGCCCGGGAAGGTCGCCCGGGGGTGGGAAATCCCCGGCGTGGCGTGCATGAACGCCCGCTCGTACCCGAACGGGTGACGCGGCCCGCGCGGTGCCGTCAGCCCGCGTCGTCGGCGAGCTCCGCCACCCCGGTGATCCGGTGCAGCGGATACGTACGGACCTCGTCCGCGGTGTGGTCGTAGGCCGTGACGAAGCCGCCCTCGACGCGGATCGGGGCGATGACCCGCTGGCTCGCGGCGCCCTCGGCGTTGACGTAGCCGATCCACAGGGCCTCGCCGGTCAGGACGGCGGCCTGCATGGTGGCCAGGGTCTCGGCGGCACCGGTGCGGGGCAGTTCCCCGTTCGCCGCCGGGGTTGCGCCGGACTTGCGCGGGGTGGTGGAGGCCAGGTCACCGGCCCGGATGGCGCGCAGCGCGGCCGACAGGAGGGTGTCGTCGGGGACGGGCGGGCCGTCCGGGACCGGCTCGGGCGCGGCGCGGGGCGGGGTGCGGTGGGCCAGGGCGCGGGTGATCAGCACGTCGCCCTCCGCGGACTCGGCGGCCGGTGCGAACCCCATCGCCCGCAGGCCTTCCAGCAGCCCCGCCGGGTCGCTCCGGGCGGCCAGCACGGTCGGCGCGAGCCGGCGCAGTCCGAGCCCGGCGGCCCGCTTGTCGGCGAGGATCTCGCTGAGCACCGCGTCGTCGTCGCAGCGCACGTACGCCGAGGCCGCGCCCACCCGCAGATGGCCGTGCCGGCGGGCCACGTCGTCGATCAGGTACGCGAGGGGCTGCGGTACCGGCGTGCGGGAGTGCGCGGCGAGGAAGGCGTGCAGGTCGGAGGCGGCCTGACCGGCGTCGAGTGCCCGCCGCACCGAGCCGGGCGTGAACCGGTAGACGGTCGCACCGCCCTTGGACTCGACATCCGCCAGCACGCCCAGCATGTCCGCGAGCGGCCGCTGCAGGGGCCCGGGCGCCACCGCCGTCAGGTCGGCCTGGAGCAGCACGTGGTCCAGCGGTTCGGGCAGCAGTGGCGCGAGCAGCCGGGCCGCGGCGGCGGAGGCCACGGCCTGTTCGGCGGGGGAGAGGGGGGCGGGCGGGGCGGGGCGGTGGTGGTGGACGGGCAGTTTGTCGCCCGGCCCGGAGGGCTCTGCTTCCGGGCCCCTGACGGCAGCGGCGGCCGCGGGCGCCCCCAGCAGGGCCCGGCCCTGGGCCGACAGCGCGCCCCGGCCCGTGACACCCAGCAGCTCCGCCTCGGACAGCGCCCACTCGGCGAGCCGGCCCCGCAGGTCGTCCTCACGCCGGTCGCCGCGCAGGGGCCGCTCCCAGCGCAGCCGGGCCAGCACCGACCCGATGGCCGGTGCGGCACCCTCCGGCAGCCCGGCGAGCAGCGCCAGCACCCGGTGCCGTACCTCGGGGGCCGCCGAGCGGTCCAGGCCCGGACCGAGCGCCGACAACGTACGGTCCTTGGCGTCCCGCCCGCCCACCAGACCGGCCGTCCGGGTCGCCGCGAGCCATGCCGTGACCAGCACCGACCAGCGCTCGGCGGCGGGCTGTTCCAGCCACTCGTCGTACGCGGGGGTCGCCGCGTACCGCTCGTCGGCCTCGCCGTCCGAGGCGAGCAGGCCCGCGGCGTACGCCAGTTCCACCCAGAACGCGGCGGTCGGCTCCGGCACGTCGAGGGCCACCGCCGTGCGCTTCAGGTCCCGCACGCTCAGCCCGCCGGCCCGCAGCACCGCCGGCCCGCCCTCGTCCCAGTCCTTCAGCAGCTCCTCGACGGTCGCGAGCGCGGTGTACGCCTGGCCGGCCGCGGTGCTGTCCACAACCTGTGGACGATGTACGGCCGCCGCCTCGACCACCGGCGGCACCGGCTCGGGCGCCCGGTGCGCCAGGCCGCGCCGCAGGTGCAGGGCGACTTCGCGCGGCAGGACGACCGTGCCGGGCGCCGTCGGCAGCAGCAGGCCGCGGTCCAGCAGCCAGCGCAGCCGGGGCGCCGGATCGGCGGTGACCTGCCCGTACGGCGGCCCCCACACCAGGCGTTCCAGCACGTCGAGGGAGTCGGCCGGGGCCTCGGCGAGCAGCGCGGCCATCCGGGCCCGGTCCGTGAACAGCCCGGTCAGGGCGCCCACCGCGGAGACCGAGTCGTGCGTCGACGCCAGTCCGGCGGTCGTGACGATCTCCTGGATGCGGCCCGGGGACATCCCGGCGGTGGCCTCCTGGACCGTCGGGCCGAGCCCCGTGGGCGAAGGGTGCTGCGGCGAGGGGGCCAGCAGCTCGCGGGCCGTGCGGACCAGCCGCAGCCGGTCGTCGTCGCCCCACGCCAGCGCCTGCTCGCGCAGCAGGTCCAGGGCGTGCGGCAGGGCGGCGACGACGGCCGGGTCGGCGTCGTCCCCGGCCATGAGCCCGAGCAGTTCGTCGTACGTCGCCGGGTCCTTGGCCACGGCCAGCGCCTCCGCCGTCTGCAGCGCGAACCGGTCCAGCCGCTCCAGGGCCCGCACCACCGAGGCGCGGGTGCCGGCACGGGTCGCGAGCTGGGTCAGGTCGGTGGGGACGGGCGTGATGAGATCCGGGCGGCCGCGCAGGAGCGCGCCCAGCGCGGCATCGCCCCGCGCGCGGAGCGCTTCCGCGAGGGAGCGGGGGGCCGGGGGCCTGTCCTCGGTGCTCATCCGGTCCACGGTAGCGGGTCGCCTCCCCGGGCCGGGCCGACTGTTCGCCGCCTCGCCGCCGTACGCGGGACGGGCTTTTGGCCGCCCCGCGGGCACTCGCGGTACCGTCGTGCGACGGCGTCACGCAACGCACCCGCCCCGGAGGGGACTTCGTGGGGATTGAGAGCGACCAGGTCGTTTACGAGTATCTGAGCCGCGTCGGCGACGTGGCCCAGCAGCGGCAGTTGTCGTCGGCCACCCGGATGCGTCTGGTCGCGGATCTGCGCGACGAGATCGACAAGCGTCGCGCCAGAGCCACCGTCGACTCGCCCGCCGCGGTCCGCCGCATCCTGTCCCGTCTGGGCAGTCCCGACGACGTCGTGACCGCGGCCGCGGACGGCACGGGCGATGAGCCGCACCGCGCCGCCCCGGCCTCCGTCCCGGTGCAGCGCGACACCGAGCCGGTGGAGCGGGCCGATCGGGCCAAGGGCGTCGTACGGCGCGTCGTGCCCCGTCCCCGCCCGGCGCGGCCCGCCGACGAGCCGCACCCCACGCCCGCCGACGGGCCGTCCCCGCCGCACCTGGCCGCCGGGCACGAGCTCGGCGACAGCGCGGTCCAGCCCGACTGGTGGCGGGTGGACAGCGGCCCCTTCGGCGTGGGCGACGAGGTGCCGGGCTTCGTGGGCGGCGTGGAACTGCCGGACCTGCTGAGGCCGCCGGCGCCGCGGAAGCCGGAGCAGGGCAAGCCGGCCGCCGGGGAAACGGACCCGGCCGTGGAGGCGACCGAGGTGGCCGACGCGGCAGACGTGACCGGGAAGGGAAGCCGCCGCCGTCTGGTCCGTCTCCCCGCCGGGAACTGGAGCAACCCGCTCCTGCTGATCGCCGCCGGGTGCCTCGTCGCCGGTGCCGTGCTCGGCAACTGGTTCGTCCTGCTGCTCGGCTGGCTCATCGCCTACGCCTCACGTCGCCTGACCCAGGCCGAGACCAAGTGGGCGGTGGTGATCCTGCCCGGCCTCTCCGTGGCGGGGGGCCTGCTCTGGCTGTGGGGCCGGATGAACGGCCGCTGGGGCACCCCGATCGCCGAGGGCCAGATGAACGCGGCGGTGTCGGAGACCTGGCCGTGGGTGGTCCGGGGCGCGGCGGTGGCGTCGGCACTGTTCGTGGTGTGGCGCTCCCAACGCTCCCGCTAGCCGCGCCCAGCCCTCCCCCTGGCCGCGCCCAGCCCTCACGGCCGGCCGCTCTCAGCCCTCCCTCTAGCCGCGCCCAGCCCTCACGCCGGCCGGTCGCCTCCCTCACGTCAGCCGGTCGCTGCCCTCGTGCCGGTCGCTCGCTGCCCTCGTGCCGGTCGCTCGCTGCCCTCGTGCCGGTCGCTCGCTGCCCTCGTGCCGGTCGCTCGCTGCCCTCGTGCCGGTCGCTCGCAGGCCTCGTGCCGCCCGGTCACGGGCCGCCGTCCGCCGTTCACACCGCCTGGGCACAATGGCCCATATGGCACTCACCGTCGGCTTCGACCTCGACATGACCCTCATCGACTCCCGGCCCGGCATCCGCGCCTGCTACCTGGCGCTGTCCGAACGGACGGGCACGTACATCGACGCCGACCTGGCGGTCACCCGGCTCGGGCCGCCGCTGGCCGAGGAGCTGATCAACTGGTTCCCGGCCGAGGAGATCGCGGCCATGGCGGACCTGTACCGGGAGATGTATCCGACCATCGCCATCACCGCGACCCCGGCCCTGACCGGCGCCCGGGAGGCCATCGCGGCCGTACGGGCGGCCGGCGGACGCGCGATGGTCGTCACCGCCAAGTACGAGCCCAACGCCAAACTGCACCTCGCGCACCTCGGCATCGAGCCCGACGCCGTCATCGGCGACCTGTGGGCCGAGCAGAAGGCGGAGGCCCTGCGCGAGCACGGCGCGGGCGTCTACGTCGGAGACCACGTCGGGGACGTCCGCGGCGCCCGGGCCGCCGGGGCGCTCTCGGTCGCGGTGGCCACCGGCCCCTGCCCGCCGGAGGAACTGCGCGCGGCCGGCGCGGACGTCGTCCTCACCGATCTGACCGAATTCCCACAGTGGCTTTCGGACTACCGTCCCGCGCGCGCCTGACGTCGTCCCGCCGCCACGGAACACAGCACTCCGGCACCGGCCATCAGGAATCCGACGGCCATGAGCATGCTCAATCCGAACATGTACGTCGGAAAGGGAGTCGTCCCGAGCAGCAGAGGGGCGACCGTGACCAGTGTGGCCAGGGCACCGATGAAGAAGACGACGGCTCCGGCCCGGACCAGACGGTCACCGGGAGCGGCGGAATTCGTTTGGGTTTTGTCACGCACCCGACCAGGGTAGTTCCCAGCGCGAAGGAACAACCGGGTGACGTCTTGTCACCGGCTGCAAGAGCATTAGCCTTGGTACCGGCGGGTCCGTACGACCCGCCCGAGTGCTATCAAGAGCCGTTTCCCGAAGCAGTTTTCCGACGAGTACGAGGACGAGGACAGACGTGCCCACCGGCAAGGTCAAGTGGTTCAACAGTGAGAAGGGCTTCGGCTTTCTCTCCCGCGACGACGGCGGTGACGTCTTCGTCCATTCCTCGGTCCTCCCCGCCGGAGTCGAGACACTCAAGCCGGGTCAGCGAGTGGAGTTCGGCGTCGTCGCCGGACAGCGCGGTGACCAGGCGCTGTCCCTGGCGATCCTGGATCCCACCCCGTCCGTCGCCGCCGCGACCCGCAAGAAGCCGGACGAGCTGGCCTCCATCGTCCAGGACCTGACGACGCTGCTGGAGAACATCACGCCCATGCTGGAGCGGGGCCGCTACCCGGAGAAGACGGCCGGCAAGAAGATCGCCGGCCTGCTGCGCGCGGTCGCCGACCAGCTGGACGTGTAACGCCGATCAGGGAAAACGCAGCGCGTCAGGGCCGAGGGGCGGTACGAGTCCCTCGGCCGCCGCGCGCGTCAGCAGCCCGCGCACGGCCGCGTAACCGTCCTCGCCGAGTCCCGCGGTGAACTCGTTGACGTACAGGCCGATGTGCTGGTCGGCGACGGCCGGGTCCATCTCCTGGGCGTGCTCCATGACGTACGGCCGGGACGCCTCGGGGTCGTCCCAGGCGGCCCGCACGGACGTGCGGATGGAGTCGGCCAGCAGCCGCAGCTTCTGCTCGCCGAGCGACCGCTTGGCGATGATCGCGCCCAGCGGGATCGGCAGCCCGGTGGTGTGCTCCCAGTGCTCGCCCATGTCGGCGAGCTTGTGCAGCCCGTACTCGCCGTAGGTGAACCGTGCCTCGTGGATCACGAGCCCCGCGTCGACCTTCCCGTCCCGTACGGCCGGCATGATCTCGTGGAACGGCATGACGACGATCTCGCCGACCCCACCGTCCAGGGTGTCCGCGGCCCACAGCCGGAACAGCAGGTAGGCGGTGGACTTCTCACTGGGCACGGCGACGGTGCGGCCGGCCAGGTCGACATCGGCCTCCCGTGTCAGCACCAGCGGCCCGCAGCCCCGCCCCAGCGCGCCCCCGCACGGCAGCAGGGCGTAGTCGTCGAGGACGTAGGGCAGCACGGCGTACGACACCTTCAGCACGTCGAACTCGCCGCGCTCGGCCATGCCGTTAGTGATGTCGATGTCGGCGAACGTCACGTCGAGGGCGGGCGCGCCCGGGACCCGGTCATGGGCCAGCGCGTCGAAGACGAACGTGTCGTTCGGGCAGGGCGAGTAGGCGATCTGCAGCTGCTCAGCGGTCATGCCGGTTCCAACCCTCCAGTACGGGCGTGAGCTTCCCGAACCCCTCGGTCAAGGCTGCCAGGGCGTCGGCGATGCGCCACGCGGCGCGGTCACGCGGCCCCACGGGATTGGAGACCGCCCGGATCTCCAGCACGGGCACGCCGTGCGCGGCGGCGGCCTCGGCGACGCCGAAGCCCTCCATGGCCTCGGCGAGGGCAGTGGGGTGCCGCTCTCGCAGCGCGGCGGCCCGGGTGGCCGTGCCGGTCACGGTCGACACGGTGAGCACGGCCCCGGTGCGGGCCCCGGTGGCCTCGGCGACCCGCCGCACGAGACCCGGCGGCGGCTCGTGCCGCACGGTCCCGAACCCGAGCTCGGTGACCGGCACGAAACCGTCCGCGGTCTCGGCCCCCAGATCGGCGGCGACGATCCCGTCGGCGACGACCAGCGACCCCACGGGCGCCCCGGGCTGGAACCCGCCGCCGATCCCGGCGGACACGACGAGACCGTAGGGCTCACCGCGCAGCTCGGCGGCGGTGAGAGCCGAGGCCACAGAGGCCGCGGCACGCGCTGGCCCCACGCCCGCGGCGATCACATCGGTCCTGCCGTGGGCACCGCCGGCAGTGCCGAGCGCCGCTTCATCGGACGCCGGGGGCAACGCCCCAAGACCCGCAGCCACCGCGTCCCTCTCCACAGGAACGGCGGCGGCCACGAGAACCGGGCCAAGCCCAGCGGCAGCGATCAGGCGTCCTTCTTCAGCTTGAAGTTCCAGAGCCCGGACGGGTCCTTGTCGCCCTCCTTGATGGACACCAGCGTCGAGTTGCCCTGCGCGCCGTACTGGGCGTTGAAGAACACGCTGCCCGGAATCGTGCGGTAGGTCTTCGTGCTGGAGTCGGTCAGCGGCTGACCGTTCATCAGGATCGTCCAGCCCTCATCGGCGATCTCGGGGTCCACCCCGAAACGCACCGTCTCGTCGGGGTCGACGGAGATGCTCTTGATGCCCTTGTCCTTCAGGCACCCGGCGAGATCGGACGGCTTCAGGGCGTCGCCCTCGCCGCCGCAGGTGGCCTCGGAGTTCACCGAGTCGCTGCCCACGGTGACCGTGGCCATCGGCGTCGGCTTGTCACAGGCCGACAGGACGAGCAGTCCGGCGGATACGACGCCGGCGACGGCGACGGCGCGGCGGCGTCGCACAACGGATTGCAACGTGTTCATGGGCGAAGGCTATCGGGCCCGCGCGGCGGACCGCCCACGCGGGGTACGGCTCCCCGGGAGATCCATCGGAAGGGCGCCGGACGGGCCCCTGGGGCCCGTCTTTCGGATCATGCCGGTGTCACGGGGATCGGGTCGGCCGAAAGGCAGTCGCTCTCGGCCCAACTGATCCGGACGACAGGCCCTACGCCACACGCGCCCGGCCCGTGCCGCCACGCCGGGCCGAGTCGATCAGCCCCCGTACGGTCGTCAGCCACCCGATGCCGACGATCACGGCGCCCACCGCCAGCCCTGCCGTGCCGTTGAGCGGCATCGCGATGCCGATGGCGCCGCCCAGCACCCAGGACATCTGCAACAGGGTCTCGGAGCGGGCGAAGGCCGACGTACGGACGAGTTCCGGCACGTCCCGCTGGATCAGCGCGTCCAGCGACAGCTTCGCCAGGGCCTGTGCGAACCCGGCGATCGCCGCCAGGCCTGCCACCATGACCGCCCCGAAGAACACCGCCGCCGTGATCGCCGCCCCCGCCACGCCCGCCACGACCGTCACGATGATGACCTCCGGCGCCCGGGACCGCAGCCACGCCCCGACGGCCGTACCCAGCGCGTTGCCCACGCCCGCCGACACACCCACTATCCCCAGGGACACGGCGGCGCTCTGCCCGGAGACCGGGTGCTCGCGCAGCAGGAACGCCAGGAAGAAGATCAGGAACCCGGTCAGACAGCGGATGGCGGCGTTGGCGGCGAGGGCGTGGGTGACGGCCGGGCCGACCGTGCGCAGCCCCGGGCGCTTGACCGGCTGCCGGTGCGGCCCGTGCAGGTGTTGCTCGTCCGCCGCCAGCAGGGCACGGTCCTCGCCTTTGGCGGAGTCGACTTTCGGCGGCAGCCTGAACGACAGGAACGTTCCCACAACGAAGATCACGAAGGCGCCGATGAGGGGCCAGCGCGGTCCGATCTGCTGGAGGCCGGCGCCGACCGGCGCGGCGATGCCGGTGGCGAGGAGCCCGCCGAGGGTGACGCGCGAATTGGCCTTCACCAGAGAGAAACGCGGTGGCAGCAGCCGTGGCACGACGGCGCTTCTGACCACCCCGTACGCCTTCGAGGCGACGAGGACGCCGAGTGCCGCCGGGTACAGCTCGATGCTGCCGCTGACGACCGCGCCGGACAGGACGAGCGCGAGCAGCGCCCGGGCGAGCATCGCGCAGGCCATCGCCGCGCGGCGGCCGTGCGGGACGCGGTCGAGGAGGGGGCCGACCACCGGCGCGAGGAGGGTGAAGGGCGCCATGGTGATGGCGAGGTACAGCGCGACCCGGCCCCGGGCCTCGTCGGTCGGCACGGAGAAGAACACGGTCGACGCGAGGGCGACGGTGATCATCATGTCTCCGGCGCCGTTCACCCCGTGCAGTTCGATCAGCTTGCCGAGGCCGGACTCACCCGCGCCGTGCGCGTGAGTCGCCTTGCGGATGCCGCGGGCCGTGCCGGTCACCGGGAAATGCAGGGCACGGCCGACCTTGCGGAGGGAGCCGCCCACACGGCCCGGTCCGCCCGGTCGGATGCCTCCCTTGACCCCTTTCGACCCACCGGTCCCGGTGGCGCCCGGGGGTGTCTTCGCGGCTGCCACGACGTCATAGTGCCCCGATAAGGGCGTGGGTAGTGCCATTACCGCTTGTATAGGGCCTGTGGGGTGATCCCCTGGGCGGCGGCCCGCGGGTCCGGTGGGCGGCGCAACAGGACCGTCGGTGTACGCGAAGTGGGGCGGAAGGGTAGCGTGCGTATCTCAGCCATCCCGCAAAATGGATGAAGGACGTCGACGCGGTCCCCCGGTCCGCTCCGTCCGCCCCTGTGCCGGGAGTGGCGCACTCGTGAGACGGCGTATGGAGAGAAGCGATACCTGTGAGCGCAGCGACAACGCGAAGCCGCACCCCTGACCGTCTGTGCGCCGAGGCCGTCGACCTCGCACGCGCCGCAGCCGAGGAGGCCGCCGCGCCCGGAATCGTCGGGGAGCACGTGGGGCTGGTCTCCGAGGGGGACCGCGTTGTCACCCACTTCTTCGAATGCCGGGAGCTCGGCTACCGGGGCTGGCGCTGGGCGGTGACGGTGGCCCGGGCCTCCCGGGCGAAGATCGTCACGGTGGACGAGGCGGCGCTGCTGCCGGGCCCGGACGCCGTGCTGGCGCCCGAGTGGGTGCCGTGGAGCGAGCGGCTGCGCCCGGGCGACATGGGGCCGGGCGACCTGCTTCCCACCGACGCCGAGGACCTGCGGCTGGAGCCGGGTTACTCGGGCGAGGACGAGTCGGCGCCGACGGTGCCCGTGTCGCACGAGATGGCCGACCTGGTCGAGGCGGAGGACGCGGACCTCACCACCGGCTCCGCGACCGGCTTCACGGTGGCACCCTCCCGCGGTTCGATCCCGGCGGTCGCCGAGGAGCTGGGCATGCGCCGGGCCCGCGTCCTGTCCCGCTACGGCCTGCACAGCGCGGCCGACCGCTGGGAGGAGGCGTTCGGCCCGAAGACCCCCATGGCCCAGTCGGCCCCCGCGGCCTGCGTCAGCTGCGGCTTCCTCGTCCCCATCGGCGGCTCGCTCGGGCAGGCCTTCGGCGCCTGCGCCAACGAGTTCTCCCCGGCCGACGGCCGACTGGTCTCCCTCGCCTACGGCTGCGGCGGCCACTCCGAGGCCGCCGTCATGCCCCGGCCGCCCCAGCCGCCCGCCCCGGTCATCGACGAGACCCGCGTCGACCCGTTCCCGCTGAGGCCCGCCCCCGACTCCGGCTCGGTGACCCCGACCGCCGACGTGGACACGGAGGAACTGGGGCACTCGTAGCGGCAGGACCACCCCCTCCGCCGCACCGCCCGCCCCGGCCCGCGCCGGGCGGGCGCACGCCGTCCGCTCCCCAAGCGGTACCTTCTCCTCACGTCCACGAGGAGAAGGAACGGAACGTGAGCAGCAAGTTCGTGCGGCCCGCCGCCGAGGGGGCCGATCCGTTCGGTACCGCCCGTCTGCGGCGCGGTGTCCTCGACGCCTGGGCCACCAGCCCCGCCCGGTTCCGTGAGGACGCCAACGCCGAGGAGGACCTGGTCCTCGGCGGCTACCGGGACCGGCTCGTCGTGGAACTCGCCCAGAACGCCGCCGACGCGGCCGCCCGGGCCGGAGTACCGGGCCGGCTGCGGCTCACCCTGCGCGACGGCGTGCTCGTCGCCGCCAACACCGGCGCCCCGCTGGACGCGGCCGGCGTCGAGTCGCTGTCCACGCTGCGGGCGTCGGCCAAGCGGGACACCGGCGACACGTCCTCCGTGGGGCGGTTCGGGGTCGGCTTCGCCGCCGTGCTCTCCGTCACCGACGAACCCGCCGTCGTCGGCCGGCACGGCGGTGTGCGGTGGTCGCTGGCCGAGGCCAGGGCACTGGCCGCCGAGACCGCCCGGCACAGCCCCGGCCTCGGCGACGAGGTCCGGCGGCGCGACGGCCACGTCCCCCTGCTGCGGCTGCCGTACGCCGCCGAGGGCACCGCACCCGCCCCCTACGACACCGCCGTCATCCTGCCGCTGCGCGACACCCCGGCCGCAGACCTCGCCGAGCGCCTCCTGCGGGCCGTCGACGACGCCCTGCTGCTCACCCTGCCCGGACTCGAAGAGCTGGTCGTCGAGATCGACGGGGAGAGCCCGCGGACCCTCACCCGCCGTACCGACGGTGCCTTCACCGTCGTCGACGACTCCGCCCACGGCGTCACCCACTGGCGCACCGCCGCCGCCCAGGGGCCCCTCACCCCCGACCTGCTCGCCGACCGGCCCGTCGAGGAGCGGCTGCGGCCCCACTGGTCCGTGACCTGGGCGGTGCCCGTGGACAGCGACGGCAGTCCGGCCCGGCCCCGCACCAACGCCGTCGTGCACGCCCCCACCCCGAGCGACGAACCGCTCGGCGTCCCGGCCCTGCTCATCGCCTCGTTCCCGCTGGACTCCACCCGCCGGCACGCCGCCCCCGGCCCGCTCACCGACTTCCTCGTCCAGCGCGCGGCCGACGCCTACGCCGAACTCCTCGGTGACTGGCGGCCGGTGACCGGCGGGATCATCGACCTCGTGCCGGGCCCGCTCGGCAAGGGCGAACTGGACGGCGCCCTGCGCCAGGCCATCCTCCAGCGGCTGCCGCGGACCTCCTTCCTGCCGCCCGCGCTCCCGCCCCGCGAGGACGACGAGCTGCCGGAAGCCCTCAGGCCGCGCGACGCCGAGGTCGTCGAGGGCGCGGGCGCCGACACCGTTCGGGTGCTCGCCGAGGTGCTTCCCACCCTGCTGCCCGCCGGACTGGAGCGCCGCGCCGAACTGCGGACCCTGGGCGTCGCCCGCGTCCCGCTGGCCGACGCGATCGACCGGCTGGCCGGCTTGGAGAAGGAACCGGTCTGGTGGCGTCGGCTCTACGACAGCCTGGCCGGGATCGACCCGGACCGCCTCTCGGGGCTCCCGGTGCCGCTCGCCGACCGACGTACGGCCATCGGGCCCCGCCAGATCCTGCTGCCGGGCGCGGAAGCCGCCCGGATCGACCCCGAGGTGCTGGCCCGGCTCGGCCTGAAGGTCGCCCACCCCGACGCCGCCCACCCGATCCTGGAGAAGCTCGGCGCCCTGCCCGCGACACCCCGGGCGATCCTCACCACCCCGCAGGTCCGGGTCGCCGTCGCCGCGTCCCTGGACGACGAGGGCGGCGTGAACTGGGAGGAGGACTCCCTCGACGCCGACGAACTGGCCGACACCGTGCTCGCGCTGGTGCGGGACGCCGGCCTGGAGCCCGGCGACGAGCCCTGGCTGGGTGCGCTCGCCCTGCCCGACGAGGACGGCGAACCGGCCCCGGCCTGCGAACTCGTCTTCCCCGGCGGGCCCTTCGCCCAGGTCATGCGCGAGGGTGAACTCGCGGCGGTGGACGCGGAACTGGCCGAGAAGTGGGGCGAGCAGCCGCTCGCCGCCTGCGGGGTCCTGGTGGACTTCGCGCTCGTCCGCGCCACAGACGTCGTCCTCGACCCGGATGAACTCGAGCCCCGCGAGAGCGACTTCGCCGAACCCGACGACGCGGGCCTGCTGGACGCCGTCGACGTCTGGTGCGAGGACGTCCTCGACCGCTTCCCGGACAGCCCGGTCCCGCCGGTCGCCACCGAGATCGTCGCCGTACGGGACCTGGACCTCGTGGACGAGGACAAGTGGGCGCAGGCGCTGGCGCTGCTGTCCCGGCCGCCGCTCAGGGACGCGATCGTGCAACCCGTGCGGATCCTGCTGCCGGACGGGACCCATGAGGTCGTCCGCCCGTACACCGCCTGGTGGCTGCGCGGGAACCCGGTGCTCGACGGCCGCCGCCCGGCCGGCCTGAGGGCCGCCGGCGGCGACCCGCTGCTGCGCGGGCTCTACGACGAGGCCGACGCCACCGGCTTTGAGGACGAGCAGGTGCTGCGGGCGCTCGGCGTGCGGACGTCCGTCGCCGCGCTGCTGGACGAGCCCGGCGGAGCCGCCGAACTGCTGGACCGGCTCGCCGACCCCGAGCGCGAGGTGACGGGCGCTCAGCTGCACGCCCTGTACGGGGCGTTGGCCGATCTGGACCCCGAGCAGGTGACCCTCCCGGACGACCTGCGGGCCGTCGTCGACGGCCGGGTTGAGGTCGTGGACGCGGCCGACGCCGTGGTGTGCGACTCGCCCGACCTGCTGCCGTTCACCGAGGGCGTCCCGCTGCTCCCCGTACGCCCGTCACGTGCCGCCGGCCTGGCCGAGCTGTTCCAGGTGCGGCGGCTGAGCGAGTCGGTCACCGGGGAGGTCACCTCCGAGGGCACCGAGCACGAGGTGCCCGAGCCGGTGCGGGTGCTGCTCGGGCGGCTGACCCCGGCCTCCTACGTCGAGCACGAGGAACTCGTCGTCGACGGCGTGGAGATGGACTGGCGGCTCACCGACGACGGCGTCCTGCACGCCGCCACCCTGGAGGGCGTCGCCGCGGGTCTCGCCTGGGCGGCGGGACAGTGGCCGCGGCGGTTCGAGGTGGCGGCCCTGCTGGAGGACCCGTCCCGCACGGACGAACTGGCCCGGGACCGGTGGTTCGACTGAGCGGGCGGTGTCGTAAGGCCGGTGCGGCGCACCGCTGGGGCGGCGTACGGCACTTGGTGAAAACTCCCGCACAAACTTTTCACCTGCCGTACAACCATGCGCATCGCTGAACTATCTGATCACGTGAGTCAACAGACTCCACGATCACTTGGGCCCCGAGAGCCGACGACGAGCGCCGGGGCCCCTCTCCACCTGGAGAACGCATGCGTATCCGAGCCACCGTGGCCGCCGTCACCGGCGCCCTGGCCCTTTCCGCCTTTGCTGTGCCCGCCGCGCAGGCGGACAATCACGCGCCGAACCTGGCGTCGCTGGTGCCGTCCACCTCGAAGGCCACGCCGTTCACCGCCGCCGCTCCGGCGGACGAGTCCCTGGGCGACACCAAGATCACGGGTGTGACCGTCAACGGCGGCAAGAACATCGTGGTCGGCACGACCGTCAAGAAGTCCTTCACCGTCTCCGTGACGGCCACCGACCCGGAGGGCATCCAGGACGCCTTCGCGATGCTGTGGCACGGCCCGGACGCCGAGAACGCCGACGGTGCGATCGCTCCGGAGAACCTGGACGACGAGCAGGTCGGCAACTGCACCAACTCCAGCGCGACCACCGCCACGTGCAAGGTCACGCTGATCGCCGACCCGAACGAGAACATCTACAGCAACATCCTGGCGGGCACCTGGAAGGTGTGGGCCGGTGCCGCCGGCAACGATGGCGACTACGTGATCCGCGAGGCCTACAAGACGGCCAAGGTCCAGCGGGCCTCCAAGCTCACCGTCAACGCCTCGCCGGAGCCCGTGAAGAAGGGCAGGACCATCACGGTCACCGGCAAGCTGTCCCGTGCCAACTGGGACGACAACAAGTACCACGGTTACACCAACCAGTCGGTGAAGCTCCAGTTCCGCAAGAAGGGCAGCGACACCTACACCACCCTCAAGACCATCACGTCCAACAGCACGGGCGAGCTGAAGACCACCGTCACGGCCTCGACGGACGGCTACTTCCGCTACTCCTTCGCGGGCACCACGACCACCCCGGCGGTCAACGCCACGGGTGACTTCGTCGACGTGCAGTAAGCGCCCCAGCGGCTACGACACCGCCGGTCCCGGAATCATGACGGGACCGGCGGTGTCGTCCCCACGGCGTTCCTCTGCCACGCGCGTCAAACGTTGCGGATGAGACGGCAAAAGCCGGGGGCACTTCAGGGGCGCGGGGAACTGCGCGAACGGCCACACACGGCTCGCGGACGAAACGCGGCAGTTATTCTCACCGTACGAGCCGAGCGCTAAGCGGGAAAGCGGCGGTCCACCCACCTCCACAGGACTTCCAGGGCGGCCGCCGCCACCGCCGCGATGCCGACGGCAGTCCACGGCATCGTCACTCCCACCAGCTTCAGCGCGAAGAAGTGCTGCAGCCACGGCACGACCAGCACCACCAGGAACGCCCCGCCCATCGAGGCGACCAGGGCGATCCGCCACCACGTGTACGGGCGGGCGATGATCGCCAGCACCCACATCGAGACCAGGAACAGCGTGAGCGTCGCCGCGCTGGTCTCCGCGTCCAGCGCCCCCGAACCCGTGTAGTGCTCCCGGGCGAGCAGATACGTCGCGAAGGTCGCCACCGCCGCCACGCCCCCGCCCGGGATCGCGTACCGCATGACCCGCCGCACGAAGTTCGGCTTCGCGCGCTCCTTGTTGGGCGCGAGCGCCAGGAAGAACGCCGGGATGCCGATGGTCAGCGTCGACAGCAGGGTCAGGTGGCGGGGCAGGAACGGGTATTCCACCTGCGAGCACACCACCAGCACGGCCAGCAGCACCGAGTAGACCGTCTTGACGAGGAACAGCGTCGCCACCCGCGTGATGTTGCCGATGACCCGGCGCCCCTCGGCGACCACCGACGGCAGCGTCGCGAAGCTGTTGTTCAGCAGCACGATCTGTGCCACCGCCCGGGTCGCCTCCGAGCCGGAGCCCATCGCCACCCCGATGTCGGCGTCCTTCAGGGCGAGGACGTCGTTCACCCCGTCGCCCGTCATGGCGACCGTGTGCCCGCGGGACTGCAGCGCGCCCACCATGTTCCGCTTCTGCTGCGGGGTGACCCGCCCGAACACCGTGGCGTCGTCGAGGGCGTCGGCCATGTCCGCCTGCTCGGCGGGCAGCCGCCGCGCGTCCACGGTGGTGCCCGACAGGCCGAGCTTGGCGGCGACCGCGCCGACCGACACCGCGTTGTCGCCGGAGATGACCTTGGCCCGGACGTTCTGGTCGGCGAAGTAGCGCAGGGTGTCGGCGGCGTCCGGCCGCAGCCGCTGCTCCAGCACGACGAGCGCGGTGGGCCTCGCGCCCTTCGCCACCTCGGGATCGTCCAGGTCCCGCGCGACGCGGGCGAGCAGCAGCACCCTGAGGCCCTGCTCGTTGAGCCGGCCGGTCTCGGCGAGGGCCGGATCGTCCTCGGCCAGCAGCACGTCGGGCGCGCCCAGCAGCCACCGGCCGGACCGCCCGTCGCCCTCGCTGAACGCGGCGCCGCTGTACTTGCGGGCGGAGGAGAACGGCAGGGCCTCGGTGCAGCGCCAGCCCTCCACGCCCGGGTAGGCGTCGATGATCGCCTTCAGGGAGGCGTTGGGCCGCGGGTCCGACGCGCCGAGCGCGCCGAGCACCTTCCGTACATAGGTCTCGTCGGCGCCCTGGAGGGGGCGCAGCTCGGTGACGTCCATGCCGCCCTCGGTGAGGGTCCCGGTCTTGTCGAGGCAGACCGTGTCGACCCGGGCCAGTCCCTCGATCGCGGGCAGCTCCTGCACCAGGCACTGCTTGCGGCCGAGCCGGATCACGCCGATGGCGAAGGCGACCGAGGTGAGCAGGACGAGGCCCTCGGGGACCATCGGGACGATGCCGCCGACCGTGCGCGCGACGGAGTCGTCGAAGGCGTTCTCCTTCACGACCAGCTGGCTGACGACCAGCCCGATCGCGGTCGGGACCATCATCCATGTGACGTACTTGAGGATGGTGGAGATGCCCGAGCGCAGCTCGGACTGGACGAGGGTGAAGCGGGAGGCCTCCTCGGCGAGCTGGGCGGCGTAGGCCTCACGGCCGACCTTCGTCGCCTGGAAGACCCCGCCGCCCGCCACCACGAAGCTGCCCGACATGACGTGGTCGCCGGGGTGCTTGACGACCGGGTCCGCCTCACCGGTGAGCAGCGACTCGTCGATCTCCAGCCCGTCCGCCTCGACGCAGACACCGTCGACGACGACCTTGTCCCCGGGCCCGATCTCGATCAAATCGTCCAGCACGATCTCGGAGGTGCCGATCTGCCCGGCCGTCCCGTCGCGGCGCACGGTCGGGCGGACCTCGCCGATCAGCGCGAGCGAGTCCAGTGTCTTCTTGGCCCGCCACTCCTGCACGATGCCGATGCCGGTGTTCGCGAGGATCACGAATCCGAACAGGCTGTCCTGGATGGGCGCGACCACCAGCATGATCAACCACAGCACGCCGATGATCGCGTTGAAGCGGGTGAAGACGTTCGCGCGGACGATGTCGACGGTGGACCGGCTGCTGCGCACCGGGACGTCGTTGACCTGTCCGCGCTCCACCCGTTCGGCGACCTGAGCTCCGGTCAGGCCGGTCTCGCGGGAGGTGACCGTCGCCGGCCGTGCGGAGTCGGGGCGGGCACCCGCGTCGAGATGCGTCATGCATTCGACGGTACGTGCGGTTTTGCCGCTTCACCCGCTGAATGCGGTGAAGATCCGACTTGGGGTGGACGGACTCCGCGCCGTGGTCGTACGGCAGTTGTCTGCCGTGGGACCACGGTGCCACGCCCCGTCGTCAGTCCGCCCGGCGCGCCGTGAGGAGCAGGTACTCCCACTCCAGGGCGGTCCCGCCCGGGCCCGTGCCCAGGTCGCCGTCGCGGGCGAGGTCCACCAGGGCGGCGTCGAGGGCCGCGGCGCGTTCGGGTGCGCCGGCGATGTTCTTGTAGACGCTGATGGTGGGGCCGTAGCGCTCCTTGAAGTAGTCACGGAAGGCCTCGGGGGTCTCGAAGCGGTCGACGCGGACCGTGCGGCGCTCGGCGCGGACGTCCGTGACCCGGTCGCCGAGCAGGGCGCGGACATGGTCCTCGTCACCCCACAGCGGCGGGGGCTTGGCTCCGGGCGGGGGCGGCGGCGCGTACGGCTTCATCGCGGCGAACATCCGGCCGATGAAGCCCTGCGGCGTCCAGTTGAGCAACCCGATGGTGCCGCCCGGGCGGCAGACCCGGACGAGTTCGTCGGCGGCCTGCTGGTGGTGTGGGGCGAACATGACGCCGACGCAGGACAGCACGGTGTCGAACTCCGCGTCACGGAACGGCAGGGCCTCGGCGTCGGCCTCCTGCCAGGCGAGCCGCGCACCCTGCTTCTCGGCCACCCGACGGCCGGCCTCGAAGAGTTCCGGGGTCAGGTCGGAGGCGACCACGTCAGCGCCGGCCAGGGCCGCCGGGATCGCGGCGTTGCCGGAGCCGGCACCCACGTCCAGCACCCGCTGTCCGGACCGCACCCCGCACGCCTCGACCAGGATCGCGCCCAGCTCGGGTATGACCTCGGCGGCCAGGGAGGGGTAGTCGCCCTGGGCCCACATCGCCCGGTGCTTGGACTTCAGGGCGCGGTCGGCCTCGGCCACGCTGTTCTGCATCGTCATCACTGCGCTCCTCACCGGTCGGGCGGCGGTTCCGCGCCGACGGTTTTCGAGCGTTTCGCCGCCTTATACGAGCGTAGGGAGGGGGCGGGGGCGTGTCTCGGTGGAGAACGGACAGGAAGGCGCCTAGCCGACCGGCGGCGTCGTCGCCGGGTCGCCGGCGGCCGCCCGCTTGATCGCGGCGTCGCGCCTGCGGACGTACCAGACGCCGATCAGCCCCAGCCCGCCACCGGCCAGGCAGGTCCATACCCACCAGGTGTGGCCATGATCGTCGAACCAGCCGTAGAAGGGGAGCTGGACCAGGAAGAGGACGAACCACAGGATGGTGCCGCCGGTGATGGTGGCGACCACGGGGCCCTCCAGGGGCTCCGGCGCCTCGTGTCTGGGGGTCCACTTCGCCATGGGGACAGCTTACGAGGAGATCGGGTCTACGCGCGGAGATGGCCGATGAGGGTTTTATATGTTCATACTGAAACGGTTTGTGTCTGACCACTTCTCTTCGTAGGAATCACCAAATACATGTCGTCCTCGGCTCCCGCCAAGGTCCCCGCCCCTGATCAGCCGGGAGCCGGGCACCCCTACGGCGCACTCGACCGCTTCTTCCGGATCTCCGAGCGGGGCAGCACCCTGCCGCGCGAGGTCCGGGGCGGACTCGCCACCTTCTTCGCGATGGCCTACATCATCGTGCTGAACCCGATCATCCTCGGCAGCGCCAAGGACATGTACGGCCACCAGCTCGACAACGGGCAGCTGGTGACCGCGACGGCCCTCACGGCCGCGCTCACCACCCTCCTCATGGGTGTCATCGGCAACGTCCCGATCGCGCTGGCCGCCGGTCTCGGCGTGAACTCCGTGGTCGCCCTCCAGCTCGCCCCGCGCATGTCCTGGCCGGACGCGATGGGCATGGTCGTCCTCGCCGGGTTCGTGGTCATGCTGCTGGTCGCCACGGGGCTGCGCGAGCGCGTCATGAACGCCGTGCCGTACGGGCTGCGCAAGGCCATCTCCATCGGTATCGGCCTGTTCATCATGCTGATCGGGCTGGTCGACGCGGGCTTCGTCTCCCGGATCCCGGACGCTGCGCAGACCACCGTCCCGCTCCAGCTGGGCGGCGACGGTCACCTGAACGGCTGGCCGGTGCTCGTCTTCGTGCTCGGCGTGCTGCTGACCCTGGCGCTGATCGTGCGCAAGGTCTCCGGCGCGATCCTGATCTCGATCGTCGCCATGACGGTCCTCGCGGTGATCATCAACGCGGTGGCCAAGGTGCCGAGCTGGGGCCTGACCACGCCCAAGTGGCCCGGCAACCCGGTCGCGAGCCCCGATTTCGGGCTGATCGGGCAGGTCAGCCTGTTCGGTGGCTTCGGCAAGGTCGGCATGCTCACCGGCGTGCTGTTCGTCTTCACCGTGCTGCTGTCGTGCTTCTTCGACGCGATGGGCACGATCATGGGCGTCTCCGACGAGGCGAAGCTGACCGACGGCGAGGGGCAGATGCCCGGCATCAACAAGGTGCTGTTCGTGGACGGCCTCGCGGTCGCCGCCGGCGGCGCCAGCTCCTCCTCCGCGACGACCGCGTTCGTCGAGTCCACGGCCGGTGTCGGCGAGGGTGCCCGCACCGGTCTTGCGAACGTCGTCACCGGCGGCCTCTTCGCCGTCGCCCTGTTCCTGACGCCGGTCGCCACGATGGTCCCGTCCCAGGCGGCCACCCCCGCCCTGGTCGCGGTCGGCTTCCTGATCCTGGCCGGTTCGGTGAAGGAGATCGACTGGGCGGACTACACGATCGCCGTGCCGGCCTTCGTGACGATGCTGATGATGCCGTTCACCTACTCGATCACCAACGGCATCGGCATGGGCTTCATCACCTTCGTGGTGCTGCGGCTGGCGGCCGGACGGGGCCGGGAGGTGCCGCCGGCGATGTACGCGGTGGCGGCCGTGTTCACCTTCTACTACCTGATGCCGGCGCTGGGTCTGACCTGATCCTCATCGCCGGAGCCGGCGGAGCCGGGGGAGCCGACGGAGTCCGGGGAGCCGGGGGCGCCGTAGAACCGCTCCGTCTCCTCGACGGCGGCCTGGAACCGCTGGTCGAAGTCATCTCGAACGAGCGTCCGGACGACGTAGTCCTGGACGCTCATTCCCCTTTTCGCCGCATGGTGCCGGAGCCGTTCGAGCAGCTCGTGGTCTATTCGCAGGCTGAGCACACTGGTCCCCATGAGCACGAGGGTCGCGGCACCGTTCGGTCCGGCGTGGCGCCTTCTACGGCCGTGTCACCCATATGAGTGATGTCACGGTTCAGTGGCGGGTGTCACGGGCGACAGTGCGCGCCTCGGCTGGTCTTTAGCGAGAGTAATGAGTTAAGCTAAAGAACATGCCGGACCTCACCCATGGCGACGACGTAGCCGCCGTGAACTCCCTCCGATCCGCAGTGATGCGGCTGTCCCGTCGGCTCAAGCACCAGCGGGTCGACGAATCGCTCAGCCCCACCGAGATGTCGGTGCTGGGCACCCTGTCGCTGTGCGGCCGTGCCACACCGGGCGAACTCGCCCGCAAGGAGCACGTCCAGCCGCCGTCGATGACCCGCATCGTGGCACTGCTGGAGGCCAAGGGTCTGGTCCGGCTGGAGCCGCACCCCGAGGATCGGCGCCAGAAGGTCGTCACCCGCACCGAGCAGGCCGAGACCATGCTCGAGGAGAGTCGCGCCAAGCGGAACGCGTTCCTGGCCACGCTGGTGGAGAACCTCGACGAGGACGAGTGGGCGAAACTCCGCGCCGCCGCCCCCGTGCTGGAGAAGCTCGCGCATCTGTAAGAAGGCCGTTGCAAGGAGGCGACACATTTGAGTTCGGGATCCGGAGCAGCTTCCGCCCCCGCACCTGACCCCCACGATTCCCCGCCCACCTCCGACGCCCCCGCCGGCCGCCCCGCGCGCAAGTCCTCGATGTTCTCCTCCCTGAAGGTCAGGAACTACCGCCTGTTCTTCATGGGCCAGGTCGTCTCCAACATCGGCACCTGGATGCAGCGCATCGCCCAGGACTGGCTGGTGCTCTCCCTCACCGGCTCCTCCGCCGCCGTCGGCATCACCACCGCGCTGCAGTTCCTGCCGATGCTGCTCTTCGGCCTCTACGGCGGTGTCCTCGTGGACCGGCTGCGCAAGCGGCCCACCCTGCTCGTGACGCAGTCCTCGATGGCGCTCACGGCGATCGCCCTGGCCGTCCTCACCCTCACCGGGCACGTCCAGGTGTGGCACGTGTACGTCGCCGCCTTCGCGGTCGGCCTCGCCACCGTCGTGGACAACCCGGCCCGGCAGTCCTTCGTCTCCGAGCTGGTCGGACCGGGGCAGCTGCAGAACGCCGTCAGCCTGAACTCGGCGAACTTCCAGTCGGCCCGCCTGGTCGGCCCCGCCGTCGCGGGCATCCTCATCACCGGTGTCGGCACCGGCTACGCGTTCCTCTTCAACGGCCTGTCCTTCATCGCGCCGCTCACCGGCCTGCTGCTGATGCGCGCCCGGGAGCTGCACCTCGTGGAGCGCGCCCCGCGCGGCAAGGGCCAGCTGCGGGAAGGCGTGCGCTACGTCACCGGCCGCCCGGAGCTGATCTGGCCGATCGTCCTGGTCGGCTTCGTCGGCACGTTCGCCTTCAACTTCCCCGTCTACCTCTCGGCCTTCGCGGACGACGTCTTCCACGCGGGCGCGGGCGCGTACAGCATGTTCAACACGCTCATGGCGGTCGGCTCGGTGGTGGGCGCGCTGCTCGCCGCGCGCCGGGGCACCGCCCGGCTGCGGCTGCTGATCGTGGCGGCCATGGCCTTCGGCGCGCTGGAGATCCTGGCCGCGACGACCCCCACGCTGTGGATGTTCGCCCTGCTCATGGTCCCGCTGGGCCTGTTCGGCATGACGGTCAACGTCACGACGAACACCAGCATCCAGATGTCCACGGACCCGGCGATGCGCGGCCGTGTCATGGCCCTCTACATGATGATCTTCCTGGGCGGCTCGCCGGTCGGCGCGCCGATCGTCGGCTGGGTCACCGACACCTACGGCGCCCGGGTCGGCCTCGCGATCGGCGGCGCGGTGGCGGCCCTGGCCGCGGCGGTGATCGGCCTGATCCTGGCCCGGGTCGGCAACCTGCGCCTGTCGGTGGGCTGGCACCGGGGCCACCCGAGGGTGCGGTTCGTCCCCCGGGAACACCAGGAGGAGCTGGCCCCGGCGGCGTAGCAGGCGTCAGTCGCGGGGGAACTCGCCGGTCTCCAGGACGAGCCCGACCACGGTTCCGGTCAGGTCGATCTCGTCCCCGAAGTCCAGGCTCGGCTCGCCCCGGTACTCGCCGTCCTTCGGCTTGGTGTGCAGGTGCCAGCGGCCGGTGACCGGGACGCGCCCGGGCCGGCGGGGCGCCCTACACCCCGCGGGCCGGCAACTGCCCCGGCCAGGCGTGCTCGCCGACCGTGAAGGGCTCGGTGCGGGTGAAGCCGTCGGCCCCGTGGGAGACCTGCCCCTCCACGCAGCTGTCGAGCATGCCGAGTATCGCGGGAATGTCGTCGGTCCACCGTCCCGGATGGTGATCCGCATGGGCTCACGGTGCAAGGCTGGAGCCATGAGACTCTTCGCGGCCGTGCTGCCCCCGGACGAGGTGTGCCGTGAACTCGGCACCGTGGTCGACGAGTTGCGCGGACTGCCCGGTGCCGACGGCATGCGCTGGACCGGCCGCCCCGGCTGGCACTTCACGCTCGCCTTCTACGGCGAGGTCGACGACGGACTCGTCCCCGGGCTGTCGGAGCGGCTGGAGCGTGCCGCACGCCGTACCGAGCCGTTCGCCCTGGCCGTACGGGGCGGGGGCCAGTTCGGGCACGGGAAGGCGCTGTGGGCCGGGGCGGAGGGGGATCTGGCGACCCTCCGGCTGCTGGCCGAACGGGCGGAGGCGGCGGCGCGCAAGGCGGGGGTGCCGATGGGGGAGCACCGGCGGTACAAGGCGCATCTGACCCTGGCGCGGAGCCGGGCCGCGCGGGACGTGCGGCCCTACCTGGACGCCCTCGCGGGGTTCACGGGCCGCAGCTGGACCGTACGGGAGCTCTGCCTGGTGCGCAGCAATCTGCCGACCTCGGGGATGCCGGGGGAGCAGCCCCGGTACGAGGCGGTCGGGCGCTGGGCACTCGGGGGTGCCGGTTAGGCTCGATGCCGTGGACCCGAAAACCCGCAACCGGATCATGGCCGGTGTGCTCGTGCTGATGTTTCTCGTCGTCGCCCTCGCTTCCGTGATCGGGAGGTAGGGCAGGGGCGGCGGGGGAACCGCGGACGGCTGTTCCCCGGCGGGGGCCGGTCGCGCAGTTCCCCCCGTCCCCGAGAGGATCCCGGGGAACGGCGACGCCGACCCGCGGTCCCGCGCCCCTGTGGGGGCGTCCTACCAGGCGAAAGCTTCAGGGCTCGGTCCCGGGCCCGGGAAGATGTCGTCCAGGCCGGTCAGGATCTCCTCGGAGAGTTCCAGTTCCGACGCGCGGACGGCGGAGGCGAGCTGCTCGGCGGTGCGCGGGCCGACGATCGGGCCGGTCACGCCGGGGCGGGTGAGCAGCCAGGCCAGGGCGGCCTCGCCGGGCTCGATGCCGTGCTTGTCCAGCAGGTCCTCGTAGGACTGGATCCGCGTGCGGGTCGCGGGGTCGTTGAGCGCGTCGGCCGCGCGGCCGGAGGCGCGGCGCCTGCCCTCGACCTCCTTCTTGAGGACACCGCCCAGCAGACCGCCGTGCAGCGGTGACCAGGGGATGACGCCCAGCCCGTACTCCTGCGCGGCCGGGATCACCTCCATCTCCGCGCGCCGCTCGGCGAGGTTGTACAGGCACTGCTCGCTGACCAGCCCGATGGTCCCGCCGCGCCGGGCGGCGATCTCGTTGGCCTGGGCGATCTTGTAGCCGGGGAAGTTCGACGATCCGACGTAGAGGATCTTGCCCTGCTGGACCAGGACGTCGATCGCCTGCCAGATCTCGTCGAAGGGGGTGTCCCGGTCGACGTGGTGGAACTGGTACACGTCGATGTGGTCCGTCCGGAGCCGCTTGAGGCTGGCGTCCACGGCCCGCCGGATGTTGACCGCGGAGAGCTTGTCGTGGTTGGGCCAGGCCGGGCCGTCGGCGGCCATGTTGCCGTACACCTTCGTGGCGAGGACGACCTTGTCGCGCCGCCCCTCGCCCTTGGCGAACCAGTTGCCGATGATGCTTTCGGTACGGCCCTTGTTCTCGCCCCAGCCGTACACGTTGGCGGTGTCGAAGAAGTTGATGCCCGCGTCCAGCGCCTGGTCCATGATGGCGTGGCTGTCGGCCTCGTCGGTCTGCGGGCCGAAGTTCATGGTGCCGAGGACCAGCCGGCTGACCTTGAGTCCCGTGCGTCCGAGCTGCGTGTACTTCATGGTGTCCAAGCCAACGTCGTGGAGTGCGCTCCAGGCAAGCACGAACCCGTGTGTGCCCGCCGCCCCGTTCGTGGACGGCTACTGCGCGTACGGCCCGGCCAGGTCCCAGCCCTGGTACATCGCCTCCGCGAACGCCGCCGCGATCTTGTGCTCGCCGCTCGCGCTGGGGTGGGTGCCGTCGTAGGTGTCGGCGTGGACGTCGTACGACGAGGGCAGCGAGGCCAGGAGGACCGGGGAGCCGGGCTCGTCGAGGTCGGCCGCCGTCTTCGCCAGCAGTTCGTTGAAGCGGGTGACCTCGCAGGCGAAGGGCGCGTCCGTCGCCGCGCGCACGTTCGGGATCACCGGCAGCCACACCATCCGCACCCGCCGGTTCGCCGCGCGGGCCTCGGACACGAACGCCCGGACGTTCTCGGCGGTCTGCTCGGCGTTGGTGTAGAAGCCCAGGTCGATGAGGCCGAGGGAGACCAGCAGGACGTCCGCACGGCAGGACCGCACCGCCTCGCCGATCAGCGGCGCCATGTGCAGCCAGCCCTCGCCCCAGCCGGCCAGGTGGGCCCGCGGGAAGTCCGGTTCGGCGTACGCGTACGACTCCGGGGCCTCGGCGAGCTTGTCGTAGAGGGTCTCGCGGGGTCCGACGAGGGTGCAGGGGCCGCCGTAGGACCGGGACAGATGCTGCCACAGCCGGTAGCGCCATGTGTGTTCGCCCGCGCTTCCGATCGTCATGGAGTCACCGACGGGCATGAACCTGAGCATCCGCTCATGATGAACGATCTCGACGGCCGACGGGGTGTGAGTCGGGACACGCGCCTCGGCCGCTCATCCGGGCCTGTGATCCATTACGCCGGTGAACCGCCGGGCCGGATGGCAGGCTTGGGGTATGCGCAGACCGTTCGCACTGCTCGCCGCCGCCCTCCTCACGGGGGCCCTCGCCGCGCCCGCCTCCGCCGACGACGAGAAGTTCACGATCAAGGACCCGCGCATCACCGAGTCCAGCGGCCTGGCTGCCTCACGGCAGCACCCGGGCATCTACTGGACGCACAACGACAGCGACGACGGGGCGTACCTCTACGCCGTCGACAGCTCGACGGGCGAGACGGTCGCCACGATCACCCTGTCCGGCGTGGGCAGCCCGCGCGACGTGGAGGCCGTCTCCATCGGGCCGGACGACCAGATCTACGTCGGCGACATCGGCGACAACCTCGGCGGCACCTGGCCGTACGTCTGGGTCTACCGGCTGCCCGAGCCGAAGAACCTGCGCGACCAGACGATCAAGGCCACCCAGTACGTCGTGAAGTACTCCGACGGTGCGCGGGACGCCGAGTCCCTCGTGGTGCACCCGAAGACGGGCCGGGTCTACATCGTCGACAAGAACGAGAAGGGCGGGCACCTGTACGAGGGCCCGGCGCGGCTCTCCCCGTCCGGGACGAACGTCTTCCGTCCGGTCGCCGCGGTCCCCGACCTGGAGGCCACCGACGCCACGCTCTCCCCGGACGGGCAACACCTCGTCGTGCGCAGCTACTTCGGCGCGATCGCCTACGACTGGAACGGCGGGAAGATCAAGAAGAAGGAGCGGCTCGGCGTGCCGTTCCTGGGGCAGGGCGAGTCCGTCACCTACACCGCGGACGGTAAGACGCTGATGTACGGGGCCGAGGGGGCGGACAGCCCGGTGGAGCCGCAGGACGCGCCCGGGGGAGGCGGCGCCTCTTCCGGCGGCGGCGGTTCGGCATCACGGGACGACGGTGCCGCCGGTGACGGGTTCGGCGGCAACCTCAGGACCGGTGCCATCGCCGTGGCCGTGGCGTGCGCCGCCCTGCTCGGTCTGCGCGGGCTGCGGCGGCGGAAGTAGAAGCCGGAGCGCGGCCTGGCACCGGCGCCGGCCGGAGCCCCGGTGGTGGAGCCACGTGCGGAGCGGCCGACGACGTACCCACCGCGCGGTGGGGCGGGCCGGAACCCGGACCGGATCACCGGGCGACGAAGACCACCCGGAACATCTTCGGCCACCACTTGCCGGTGAGCAGGAACTCGTCGGTGCCCGGGACGGCGGCGATGCCGTTGAGCACCTCGGCGGGCCGCCGCTCCGTCGAGGGCAGCAGCCCCGAGGCGTCGATCTGGGCGGTGACCGCCCCGGTGCCGGTGTCGACGCGCACGATCCGGTCGGACGGCCAGACATTGGCGTACACCCGGTCGCCCACGCATTCCAGCTCGTTGAGCCGCGGCACCGGACGGCCCCGAAGCGTGACGAGGAGTTCGCCCGTCGGGGCCAGTGTGCGCGGGTCCCGCAAGGTGAGCCGAGCGGAACCGTCACTGGTGACCAGCCGCCCGCGCCCCGGCTGGTGGCATGCCCCCCAGCCCTCCGCCGGGTAGGGAAGACGGCGCAGCTCCGCGAGGGTTGCGGCGTCCCGTTCGATGGCGACGTGGTCCCGGAAGGTCAACTGCCACAGCGTCCGTCCGAGGACGGTGACCCCCTCCCCGAACAGCGGCGCCGGCAGGTCGGCACGGACGGTGGGACGCCGGCCGGGCGGCCCCCGGCGGATCGACGACGCACCGGGCATGCCCGTTCCCTCGTAGAGCGTGCGCCCGGCCATCTCCAGGCCCTGCGTATAGGCCGTCGGATCGTGGGGCAGGACGTCGAGGACCCTGGCCCTCAGTTGCTCGACCGGTCCCGCGGCGGATCCGGCCCGTGTGCGCACCGGTGAGTGGTCGTCAGCCGTACAGGAGGAGAGCAGCACGCAGCCTCCCAGGGCCGCGGCCGCGAGGGCCGGGAGCGCGCGTGTCCGCGCGCACCCGGCCATCGTCCAAGAGCCGCGAACCGCCACGCCGGGGCTCCCACGCCGACGACCGCCCGGCCGGCGGCGCGGCACCCACCGGGCGCGCCCCGCACCGGCCGCGGCGCCCTCTCCGAGGTCAGTACCGGCCGCGGTGTCCTCTCGGCGGTCAGTACCGGTCGCGGTGTCCTCTTCCGCGGTCAGTGATGCTCTCCGCCTTCCTGGGCAGCCACCGACGTGGTGTCCTTTCCCGACGGTGCGGCCGGCGCGGGGAAGGCGCCGATCGTCGCCGGCCTGCCGCGGCGGCGAAGGCGCGGCCTGAGCCTGAGCCAGAGCCGCTCCCGGCGTCCCGAGGCGTGAGGACGGTACCCATAGCCGTACTGCTCGATGTCACCCTTGGCGGGCACCATGTTGAGGACGCTGCCGAGCACGGTGGCGCCCACGTCTTGCAAGGTGCGCACGGCGTCGGTGACCTGACCCCGGGAGGTCTTCCCGTACCGGGCGGCCAGCAGGTAACCGTCGACCGCCGAGGCCATCGCCGGTGTGTCCGCGACCGGGAGGACCGGCGCGGTGTCGATCACCACATGGTCGAACCTGTCGGCGAGCGCGCGCACCACGCCGCGGAACTGCTCCGAGCCCAGCATCTCCGCGGGGTTCGGCGGCAGCATCCCACTGGCCAGCACCGAGAACGCGCCCGCCGACTGCATCACGTCCTCGGCGTTCGCCTGGCCGATCATCACGGTGGTCAGCCCGGCGTCCTGCACCAGACCGAGCGCGGAGGCCACGCTGGGGCGCCGCAGATCGGCGTCGACCAGGCAGACCGAGGAACCGAACTCGGCCAGGGAGGAAGCCAGGTTGACCGAGATGCTCGTCTTCCCCTCGGCGGACACCGCGCTGGTGACCGCGATGACCTTGGGCGGAGCATCGATGTCGACGAACCGGAGGTTGGTGCGCAGCCGTCTGAAGTCCTCCGCCCGCCGGCCGAACGCGTCGTCGTCCGCCGCCACCGCGTGCCGGGAGGCACTCTGGTCGAGGGCGACGCTGCCGAGTACGGCCGGTCCGCCGGTCTGGGCGAGACACCGGGCGAGGTCGTTGCGGCTGCGCACCGAGGTGTCCAGCGACTCCCGCGCGACCGCCAGGCCGGCACCGAGCCCCAGGCCGGCCACGAGGCCGAGTGCGAGGTTGAGCACCAGATTCGGGGAGGTCGGAGTCTTGGGCTTGGTGGCGTAGCCGGTGATGCTCAGCCGGACGGGCGAGAGCCGGGAGCCCTCCGGTCGTTCGATCTTGGCGATGACCTCGGCGAAGCGGTGGGCGACCGCGTTGCTGATCCGGGCCGCCCGGGCGGGTTGGGTGTCGGTGACGGTGATCTTGAGAAGTACCGTTTCGAGAGGCACCTCTGTGGTGATCTTCCGCGCCAGCTGAGAGGGCGTCATACGAAGGCGCAACAGCTCGGAGACCGGCCCGGTCACATAAGGGCTGGTGACCACTTCCGCGTAGGAGCGGACCCGGGCCTGGGCGAAGCTGTTGCCCTGATTGAGCTTGACCGAGTCGTCCCAGTCCTGGAGCGACACGAAGAGGGTCGAGGTGGCCTGGTACTGCGGTGTGGTGGTGTGGGTGACGAACACGCCGACCGCTGTTCCCAGCAGGCCCAGCGCCGCGATGATGCGCCAGCGCCTGACCAGGAACCGAAGGTAGTCGGACAGATCCAAGATATCCATCCCAGGTATGCAAAACGGCAGCAACATTTACATTCGGTAGCTGCGTGATCTTATCTGCGATAGATGGTCAAAACGTGCCATCTCCGGCCGAGTCGGTCGGAGCCGCCGTCGCCGTCGGCGAGGCGCGCGTTCCCGCACTGCCGGCCCGGAACCGGATCCCGTACCGGTGAGCTGCCGGATCAGCCGGTGCACGGACCGCTCGGGAGCGCGCCGGCCCGCAGGGGGTGCACCAGGGGCTGACGCAGCACGAAGGCAGGACGGTCCGCGGGACGCTCCAGCAAGTGGAGTACGAGGGTGCGCGCGGCGCCCGCGGGCAGCTCGACGTCGAGGGTGAAGACCGGGTGGCCCCGCTCGGTGCCGTGGCTGAGCTGAGCGGAGCGTCCGTCCAGGGTGGCACCGGACAAGGTGGCGCCGGCACTGGCGTAATAGGACACCAGGAGGCGGTTGTCCCCGGGCCGGGTGTCGTAGGGCGGGTCGTCCACCCGCTGGACGACGTACGGCGGGAGTCCCGAGGCGGGAGCCCGGTTGGCGAGGCGCGCGGTCACGGTGACCTCGCGCCGGCCGTCGACGCACCGGCCCGGTACCCACGTGAGCCGGCGCTCGAGGTAGTAGTCGAGCTTCGTGCCCGCCGCGTTGTTGACGACCAGTCCGGCCAGTGGAGCGGACCCCTCGGGCAGGGCTCCGCCGAACGACCGCGCCAGGATCTCGCGCTGCTCCGCCGCGTGCCCGCTCCACACCTTGATCCGCCCTTCTCCCAACTGCCGGTGCAGTGCCGAGAAGAGTGCGGTCCGGCGCGTGGAGTCCGTCGACGCGCCGAGCAGCCGGATGGCCACCGTGCGCGCCACATCGAGGAAGTAGGCCTTGCGCCGCTTGAAGTCCGGGTGGAGCGCGTAGCTGGCGCGCTCGCTGAGGTCCACGACGTTGCGGGCGGTGACGGCGCTCCCGTCGGGCAGCCGGGCGGGCCCGGAGGCGGTGAGGAGCCCGGAGACCGCACCGGGGTCCAGACCGAAGGCGCCGTCGACCCTCTGGCCGCTGTGCCGCTGCCACGCCGCGGCCCAGATCCGCGCCGCGTACGGGAAGTGCGGGCTCATGTTGGAGTTGACCCAGGTCCGGGTCGGGGCGCTGGGACCGTAAAGCCCGTTGAAATCCGCTCCCAGGTCGAGGTCCGCATGGGCCTCGCTCAGCTCGGTGTCGTTGCCGAAGTGCTCGAAGCTCAGCCGGCCCCGCTCCGCCCTGAGCACTGCGAAAGCGCCGGGCAGCCCGCCCGTTCCACGGGCCTCGGCGGTGTTCTCGAACACCGCCAGATACCGTCGCGGGCCGTCGGCCCCAAGCATCGGGGGCATCAACCGGGCGGCCGCGGCGGCATCGTGAGTCAGAGGGGTGATCCGGCCTAGCTGCCGGGCGAGTTCGGTGCGCGCCCGGTCGGTGGCCGGCAGCCAGGTGCCGTGCGGGAGGTCGTCGACGTCGGCACGCACCCTCGACGCACTGCGCGAGGCCTGTTCGAGCAGGGGAGCCACACGGCGCAGCGCGGAGAGGTTCAGGTGCCCGCCGTCGTCGGTCCCGCCGGAATCGAGTTCCGCGACGGTGTGCGCCAGGGGAGGGAGCACGTCGTGGGTCAGCCGGGCGGAGGCCTCCGCGATACCGCGCACCGTGCGGAGGGGGCCGCCGAGCACCGGCAGATGAGCCGCCGGGAACCAGGCCGGGCCGGTCGTGAGCCGATGAGCGCGGGCCGCGTGGCCGCCGGCGTCGCGCACCGCCTCCTGCACGGTCGCGGTCAGCGCCGCGGGCGGGCCGGCGGCGACGGCCGGGGTTGCTGCGGGCTGCGTGAGGTGCTGCCGCAGCGTCTCCAGGCTTCGCTGGGCGGCCATCAGCTCATTTCGGGCGAGCACCCCGGTGACCGCGATCCAGGCGGCACCGGCCAGGACCAGTGCGGCCGCGGCGTACAGCGGCATCCTGACGCGCCGGTCGCGCAGCCGGCGGACGAACACTTCGGGCAGGACCCACTCCCTGTACCGGCGCGGATTCCACCGGCCCCGCTCGGCACCGAGCGAGGGTTCCTGCCCCTGCCCCTGCTCCGCACCGAGCGAGGGTTCCTGCCCCCGCGACGCACCACGGCGAGTCTCGGACATCTGATGTCACTCCCTGGCTGATCTCGTTCGCTGGGGCCGTGGGCTCCCGCAACGCCCTGCGGGCGGTCGGCTGTGGAGAACCCCCGCGCGGGCGCCGGGCTCAGTAGGCGCCGTCACCGCGCAGCACGGCGGGAAGGGTCCGGCAGAGGATCTTCAGGTCGAGCCCGATCGACCAGGTGTCGACGTACTGGAGGTCCAGACGCAGGGCGTCCTCCCAGGCGAGGTCGGACCGTCCGCTCACCTGCCACAGTCCGGTGATCCCGGGGCGGACCAGCAGGCGGCGCCGGGCCTCCCCGGTGAACGCCGAGTCCACGACCGGGAGCGGACGGGGACCGACCAGGGACATCTGCCCCCGCAGCACATTGACCAGCTGCGGCAACTCGTCCAGGGAGTAACGCCGCAACCAGCGCCCCGCCCTGGTCACCCGCGGGTCCTCGCGGATCTTGAAGAGGTGCCCGTCGGTCTCGTTGGACTCCGTCATGGCGTCGCGCATCCGCTCCGAACCGACGTGCATCGTCCGCAACTTCAGGACGTGGAACTCCTGGCCCCGCCAGCCCGTGCGGCGCTGGCGGAACAGCAGCGGGCCCGGACTGTCGAGCTTCACCGCGACGGCGGCGGTGATCAGCACCGGCGCCATGAACAGGAGCAGGACGGCGGCCCCCGCGCAGTCGATCAACCGCTTGGCGGCCCGGGCTCCTCCGCGCGCACGCCCCCGGGGAGCCGGCCTGTCAGAGGCCGTCTTCGCAGCGGATACCGGCATCGCGCATCCCTTCGTCTTCTGCGGCGGAACGGGTGAAAGGTGTCCTTGTTCGGGCGCATTGCGGCCCGCAGAACATCCCAATCGGAGCATCTCTGACTAAGGAATAGAAACACGACATTGATCCACGCTTCGGCAATGACGCCGAAGCCCGCCCTCGCCATCAGCCTGGGCGGGGCGGCCGAGAGGACCTGCATGCGTGCGGTAGTGACGGGTGGGGCCGGGTTCCTCGGCTCCCATTTGTGTGAACGACTGCTTCAGGCGGAGCACGAAGTCGTCTGCGTGGACAACTTCCTGACGTCCGGTCCCGAGAACATCGAGCACCTCATGGGCGACCGGCGCTTCGAGTTCCGCCATCGGGACATCACCGAGGGCCTGGACGAGCCGGGGCGGGTGGACACCGTCTTCCACATGGCGTCACCGGCGTCGCCCGTGGACTATCTGAGGATGCCCCTGGAGACACTCCGAGTGGGCTCGGCCGGCACCTGGCACGCCCTGGACCTGGCCGCCGCCAAGGGCGCCCGCTTCCTGCTGGCCTCCACCTCGGAGTCGTACGGTGACCCGCAGATCCATCCGCAGCCGGAGAGCTACTGGGGACATGTGAACCCGGTGGGCCCGCGTTCGGTGTACGACGAGGCGAAGCGCTTCGGTGAGGCACTGACGATGGCGTACCGCAGGAGCCGCGGTGTGGACGCCAAGATCGTGCGCATCTTCAACACCTTCGGGCCGCGGATGCGCCCGGACGACGGGCGGGCGATCCCCACCTTCATCCGCCAGGCGCTGAGCGGGGAGCCGATCACGGTCACCGGCGACGGCAACCAGACCAGGTCCCTGTGCTACGTCGACGACGTCGTCGAAGGCCTGCTGCGCACGGTTGCCTGCGACCACAGCGGACCCGTCAACCTGGGCAATCCCCACGAGGTCTCCATGCTGGAACTGGCGCAGTGGATCGGCAAGCTCACCCGGACCCGCTCCGAGATCACGCTCATCCCCCGTCCCCAGGACGACCCCGAGCGGCGGCGCCCGGACATCGCCCTGGCCCGCGAGCTGCTGAACTGGGAGCCCACGACGCCCGTGGAACGTGGCCTGTGCGAGACCGTCACGTACTTCCGCCACCGTCTGTCCGTCGGGGAGTACGCCGGGAGCGGCCCGCGGCCGGCCGGACCCATGCCGAGCTCCGCCCCCGCCTCATGACCGCCCCTCCGAGCAGCGCGACGATGCCGGTGACCGCTCCCGTGGTCGAATGCCTCGGGGTGCCCATCACCGCGCACACCCGCGACAGTGCGGCCCGCCATGTCGTGCACCTGGCCGGCAGGGCGCGCGAGGCACGTCAGGGGCTCACCGACGAACCCGGCGCCTCCGGCAGCCGGCGCGGCAGTGACGTCCACCTGTCCAACGCCTACACACTCGCCCTCGCCGACCGGGACCCCCGACTGCGCGGCATCCTCCGCTCCGCCTCCCTGAACCTGCCCGACGGGCAGCCGGTCGTGTGGGCCAACCGGCTTCTCCACCCCACCGCGGTACTGCCGAGCACACGTGTGTACGGTCCCGACCTCCTCACGGACGTCTTCGCCCTGACCGAGCACACGGAAGTGAACCACTACCTTCTCGGTTCCACGCCCCAGGTGCTCGACGCACTCCACCGGGAGCTGCGGCGGCGCTATCCCGGGGCGCGGATCGTGGGCACCTGCTCCCCGCCGTTCCGGCCCCTGCACGTCGACGAACGGCTCCGGCAGGTGGAGCAGATCCGTTCCGCCGGGGCGGACATCGTCTGGGTGGGACTGGGCACGCCGAAGCAGGACCGCTGGGCCGCCGAACTGTGCGACGCGCTGCCCGTGGTGGCCGTGGCCGTGGGCGCGGCCTTCGACTTCGTCGCCGGCAACAAACCGCAGGCACCGCACTGGATGCGGCACAACGGGCTGGAATGGCTGTTCCGGCTCGGCTGTGAACCACGCCGTCTGTGGCGCCGGTACCTGTTCGGCAACGCGCGCTTCGTCCACGGGGTGGTGCGCCAGGCGTCCCGCCCGATGCGAACGGGCAGCGCCGTGGCAGCCGGAGGACCCGATCGCCTGAACCCGGGCGGACTCGTCCGCCACCGCCGGGGGACCCCGGCCCGGATCCCCGAGGTGCGGCCATGACGAACCCACCGGTCACACCCTCGATGGGGGAGCTGCAGGAGCGCGAGCACGGAGTCGGGCACGACTACGCGGCGGGCTCCCCGCACATTCGCCACCACACCCTTCGCGAACGGCTGATCGCGGACCTGCACACCCTGGTCCAACAGGTCACCGACCGGAACGGCCAGTGCCGGGTGCTCGAACTCGGAGCCGGGCACGGCACCTTCACCGATCACTTGGTGGCGGCGGGCGCGCAGGTCACGGTGACGGAGATGAGCGAGCCGAGCGTCCGTTTCCTCCGCGGCCGCTTCCGGCACAACCCCCGGGTCACCGTGATCCACGACAAGGACGGCAGCGCTGCCTGCCGGGTCGGGCCGCTCGACGCCGTGGTGTGCGTCTCCGTGCTGCACCACATCCCGGACTACCTCGGCACCGTCAAGCAGCTCATCGAGAGCATCGTCCCCGGCGGCGCTTTCTACAGCACCCAGGACCCCCTGTGGTATCCGCGCCGGTCCCGGGTGTCGCTGGGCCTGGACCGGAACGCCTACTTCCTCTGGCGCCTTGGCCAGGGCGAGCTCCGGCGCGGGCTCGCCACCCGCCTGCGCCGCGTACGCGGCGTCTACGACGACACCAATGAGGCCGACATGGTCGAGTACCACGTCGTCCGCGACGGCGTCGACGAGGACGCCTTGCGTGACCTGCTCGCACCCCACTTCGCGACGGTGGAGGTCCGGCGTTACTGGTCCACCCAGTCGGGGTTGCTTCAGGCCGTCGGAGAGCGCCTCTTCCCGCCGACGACCTTCGGCCTCGTCGCCACGGAACGCGTGTGACGCGCATGGCGGCGAGACACCTCACCCGGCGGATCAAGCTGAAGACGGCGGAGGTCGCGGTGCCGTGGCTGACCCGCATCCGGCCCGTCCGCGGTCTGGAGCGCTTCGGCAGCGACTACGGGGGCTGGTGGGTCCCCACCGATCTGATCGGCGCGGATTCCGTCGTCTACGCGGCGGGTGCGGGCGAGGACGTCAGCTTCGACCTGGCACTCCTGCGGCGCTTCGGCTGTGAGGTGTGGGCCATGGACCCCACGCCCCGCTCGATCGCGTTCGCCAGAGGAGTCACCGAACCGCGATGGCACTTCCTCCCCTTCGGGATGTGGAAGGAGGACACCGTGCTGCATTTCCATCCACCCGCCGACCCCGCGCACGTGTCCCACTCCGCCACCGAGGTCCGCGGCCGGGGTCCCGGGTTCGACGCCCGATGCCACACATTGACCACCTTCATGAAGATGCTGGGACACCAGCGGGTCGACCTGCTGAAGATGGACATCGAAGGAGCCGAAGGACCCGTGCTGGACAGGATTCTCGCCGAGGGCACACTGCCACGAGTGCTCTGCATCGAGTTCGACGCTCCGCAAGGCCCCTGGTCCCTGCGCCGACGGCTCCGCCGGCTGGAGGACGCCGGCTACGTGGTGCGCCACGCGGAGGCCCGCAACTACACCCTCACCCACGGCTGATGGCTCCCGGTACGGCCCTGCCGCACGGCTCGTCGTCCTTGCGCGTCGCCGTGGTGCACAGCTTCTACGGTTCAGCCACTCCCAGCGGCGAGAACCAGGCCGTGACCGATCAGCTGACGGCCCTCGCAAGAGCGGGGCACGAGGCACATCTCGTGGCCGCGCACACCGATGAACTCGCCCGCTCCCCGTTCCACCCGTTGCGTGCCGCCGTGACCGTGAGCAGTGGACGCGGCCGGTCCCCTCTGGCCGAGCTGCGCAGGCTGCGCCCGGACGTGGTCCATGTGCACAACCTCTTCCCGAACTTCGGCAGCTCCTGGCTGCGGCGCTGGCACGGTCCCGTCGTCGCCACCGTGCACAACTACCGGCCGTTGTGCGCCGCCGCCACGCTGTACCGGGACGGTGCGATGTGCACCCGGTGCCCCGACGGCGACCGGTGGGCCGGACTGCGCAACGGCTGCTACCGCAACTCGTCGGTGGCCACCGCGCCACTGGCGTGGGCCGGGCGCCACGGAGCCGTCGCCCATCCACTGCTGCGCCGCGCGGACCGTGTCGTGGTGCTGTCCGAGACCAGCCGCCGGATGTACATCCGAGCCGGGATCGAACCGGAGCGGCTGGACCTCGTGCCCAACTCCACCGCCGACGCCGCACTCGAGGTCCCCGCGCAGACAGTCCGGCACGGCACCGGCACGGACGAGGCCGCCTGGGTCTTCGCCGGGCGTCTCAGCCCGGAGAAGGGGCTGCTGGAGCTGTTGGACCGCTGGCCGGCAGGAGAACGCCTGGACGTGGTGGGTGACGGGCCCCTGCTCGACGACTGCCGCCTGGCCGCACCACCGTCGGTCCGCTTCCTCGGCGCGCTCGAGCACGGCGAACTGCGGCAGCGGCTGCCTTCCTGGCGGGGTCTGGTCTTCCCCAGCCGCTGGCTGGAGGGCGCCCCCCTGATCTATCCGGAGGCACTGGCCGCCGGGCTCCCGGTGCTGGCGTTCACCGGTTCGGCCGTCGCGGACTCGGTACAGGAGCAGGGCACGGGCACGGTGGTGGACTGGAACGAACCACTGGACGCCGCGCTGCGCCGCGCCGCCGAGTGCTTCCCCCCGCTGCGCCGGAGCTGCCGGGAGGTGTTCCTGCGTCATTACACGCAACAGGTCTGGGCGCAGCGCATCGAGGCCGTGTACGCCGCCGCGCTCGCGCACCCGGCCGACGCCCGGCACGTTCCGCCCGCCGGCCGGGCGAGCACGGCGGGGAACACGACGTGCTGAAGACCGGTCAGCACCCGAGGATCGTGATCGTCCAGCCCTATGTGCCCAGCTACCGGACCGGATTCTTCGAACGGCTCAGGAGCGAACTCCAGGCCGAGGGATGCACCCTCGACGTGCTGCACGGTCCTCCGCCCCCCTCTCATGTGGCACGGCAGGACTCTGCGCACTGCTCGGGCGCGATCCAGGTCCCGGTGCGCCGCCTGGGCGTACCCGGGGGCCGGTCACTCGTCTGGCAGCAGGTGTACGGGCGAGCGGCCTCCGCCGATGTCGTCGTGCTGGAACAGGCGTTGCGCAATCTCGAGGCGTATCCGCTCCTTCTCCGGCAGCAGCTGGCACGCATGACCGGTGGCCTCACCCCGCGTGTCGCGCTGTGGGGCCACGGCCGTACGTACACCAAGCCGGTGAGCCGTATGGAGACCGCCGCCAAGGACGCTCTCACCCGGCGCGCCTCGTGGTTCTTCGCCTACACCGAGGGCGGAGCCGACCACCTGGCCGCCGGGGGTTTCCCGCGTCGGCGCATCACCGTGGTACGCAACTGCGTGGACACCGTGGCGCTCGCCGAGGCCCGCGAGCGAGCGGGTACGCCCGGGACCCGGGAGTTCGCCGAGGCTGCGGCCCTGCGGTCGCGCCACGGGCTGCTGCCCGGACGCACAGCCCTGTTCGTGGGCGGGCTGGACGCTCCCAAGCGAATCCCCCTGCTGCTGGAGTCCGCCGGGCGCATCGCCGAAGCCCTGCCGGGATTCCGGCTGCTCGTGGCGGGGGACGGTACCGATCGGCCCTTGGTGGAGGCCGCGGCTTCCACGCCCGGGAGCCCGGTGGTCCCTCTGGGGCACATGACGGGACGACAGGTGGCGCTGCTCGGAGCGGTGTCCGACATCATGCTGATGCCGGGCAGGGTGGGACTGTGCGCGGTGGACTCGTTCGTCCTGCGGACCCCCGTCGTCACCACGGACTGGCCCTGGCACGCACCGGAATTCGAGTACCTGCGGAACGGCCACAACGCCGTCATCACGTCCGACGACCCGGTGGTGTACGCGGCGGCGGTGCAGACGCTGCTGACCGACCGGGCCCGTCTCGCCTCCCTCCGTGCGCGCTGCCGGGAGGAGGCCACCTCCTATACGACCGGTGCCATGGCCGCACGTTTCCGCGAAGGGCTGCTCCGGCTGCTCGGCGAGACACGCGGACGCGGCGGACACGCCGCGGTGCGGCGGTGAGCCTCTCAGGCGCCGCTCGGGAAGGGGCGGGGGCGGGGGCGGGTGCGGCGATCGGCGGCACGCGACCCCGTCCCGACGACCGGGCGGGTGATGCGTGCCGCAGGCCGGGGTGTGGCACCGAAGGCGGTCCGGTGCGGGGCTGTAGCGTCGCTCGCGTGTCCGTTGTGAAGAGCGTTGCCAGATCGGTCATCGGCGCCGTCAACCGCCCCGTCGCCAAGGCCCGCTTCGCGCACGCGGTCCGGTCGGGGCCCCTCCTCAAGATCGAAGTGGGCAGCTTCCGGGGTCGTCGGCCCGGCTGGATCTGCACCGATGTCTGCTGGCACACGCGGTCCTATCTGGATGCCACCAGGACGTGGCCCGTCCGCTCCGGCTCGGCGAGTCACATCTACTCCGACAACATGATCGAGCACATCCGCCTCGAGCCCGCCCGCCGCATGTTCCGTGAAGCCCGGCGCGTTCTCGCACCCGGTGGGCGTATCCGGCTGTCGACACCCGATGTCGAGCACGCCGTGCGGCTGTACCTGGCACGTGACGAAGAGACACGACGGGAGATGGAGGAGTGCCGGCGGCGGGGCTACCAGGCCGAGCATCCGGTTGATCTGCTGCGCATGACCTTCCAGGACTGCGGCCATCACGCCGGATTCCTCTGGGACTTCGGCGCGGTGGATGCGGAGCTCCGCTCGGCCGGGTTCTCCGAGGTCCGCCGTTACGCGCCCGGCCAGAGCGATGACCCGGAACTCCGGAACCTGGAGTCGCGGCCCCAGTTCGCCCTGATCGTCGAGGCGGTTGTCGCCTGAGCCCCGTCTCGTCCCGGCGGTGGGGGCTTGCATTTTCATACGCCTCGAAGGAGGAGCTGTGAAAAGCGGAGTTGATCTGCAGCGCGCCGCGATGGCGGAGATCTGCAGCACCCGGGACGACTGGTCCTTCCACATGACCAGCGATCCACTGACACGTTTTCTGCGCGACCGGCGGCTGCGGACCGCGCTGCGCATGCTGCGTGTCCGGGGACTGCTCGATCCGGCGCGGCAGAGCGTGCTGATCGTCTGCGGCGGGGTGGGCGGAGAGGGCGTCTTCCTGAGCCGATACGGCTTCAAGGACATCACGGTCAGTGATCTGTCCGAAGAGGCTCTCGCCGTGTGCCGCGGCCTGGAACCGACGCTGCGAACCATGTCCCTGAACGCCGAGAACATGGCCGAGATCCCGGATTCCAGTTACGACCTGGTCCTCGTCCAGGACGGCCTGCACCACTTGCCGCGGCCGGTTCTGGGTTTCACCGAGATGCTCCGGGTGGCCCGGACGGCCGTCATCGTGATCGAGCCGCACGACGGTCTGGTGGGAAGGCTCATCGGCACCGAGTGGGAACGGCACGGAGACGTCGTCAACTATGTCTTCCGGTGGAACCGCTCCATCCTGAACCAGGCCACCCGCAGCTACCTGCTGTGCAAGCGGGCGATCGTGCTGCCGCACCGGATGTGGGACCACAACGTGGTCGTCGGAAAGCTGGCACGCCGCTTCCCGGAACGGTGGCGCCTGACGGTCGCCAAGGCTGTCTACAGAGTGCTGCGGCCGGTTAACCGGGTCGGCAACATGATGGTCGCGGTGGTGGTGAAACCGGACGGCGACACAACACCAGGGAGTGGACTGTGAACCGCTCGCAGCGGGCCTACATCAGAGCCAGCGCCGCCCTTCCTGCCGCGATCTCCTTTCGGACGGATCTGCTGTTTCCACGCCTGGGAATGCCCGAACTGGGTCCGTTCAACGGGCAGCTCAAGCGCCAGGAGATCATCCGCGAACTGCTGGCGGCGATCGACTTCGACGAGATCGTCGAAACCGGCTCCTTCCGCGGCACCACGACGAGGTTCCTGAGCGGGGTCTCCGGCCTGCCCGTCCACTCGGCCGAGATCGCAGAGCGGTTCTACCGATACGCCGCGACGAAATGCCGCGGCCTGCCCGGCATCCGCCTGTACCGCACGGACTCACGGGAGATGCTGCACATTCTCTCGAAGCGGCCGGGAAACCCCGCGCTGTTCTTCTATCTCGATGCCCACTGGCAGGAGGACGTGCCTCGCTACCAGGAACTGGAGATCATCGAGGAGCGCTGGAGCAGAGCGGTCGTGATGATCGACGACTTCCGCGTACCGGGCGACCCCGGATATCAGTTCACCTCGTACCACGGAACTCCGCTGGACGTGAACTACCTCCCGGCGCTTCCCGGCTGGGGGGCTTTCTACCCGAGGAGCGGGTCGGCGGACGAGACCGGGGCGAAGCGGGGATGTGTCGTCCTGGCAAGCCCGGAACTCGCCCCGGCCGTGGACGCGCTCACCAGCCTGCGCGCGGGCGAACTCACCCGGCAGAGCATCCCGAACGGCTGAACCCCCGGACATGTCAGCGGCTCACCGCCCGACCCCCTCCGCCGGGCATGAATCCGCGGAAACCGCATCCCGGTCAGCGATGATCAGCCTGCGCTGGAACATCACCGGCTCCCTGGCGGTCGTGCTGCTCCAGCTCGGCTACACGGCCTACACCGCCCGCGCCGTGGATGCCCACGCCTACGGCGCCTACGCCGTCACGCTGACCGTCGTGCCGTTCTTCGGCTACTTCGCCAACGCCGGGCTGTCGGCCTGCGTGCTCCGGTGCGCGCACCTCACGCTGCCCTTCGTGCGGGCCGCCAGACGCCTCGGCATGATCTCCGGCGTCGTGTGCTTCCTTCTGGTGGAAGCCGTGGCCCCGGTCTTCGGCTCCTTCTTCCACATGCCGGAGCTCACCCTCATGACGCGGCTGCTGGCCTGCGTGTTCCTCGTGCAGCCGAGCGCCAACGTGACCGTCACGGCCATGCGTCGTGCGGGTGCGGCACCGATGGCGGTGCTGACCGAGACGCTGGGCCAGACGGTAGGGGTGGCAACGGGAGCGGCTCTCCTCGTATGCGGCTGGAACCCCTTCGGGCTGGCCCTCGCGCAGCCGGTCGCGGCGGCCGTGGCCCTGGCCGCGGGCACGACCTGGCTCGCTCACCGGCCACCGCCTCCCGGGCCCCGCGTCAGGGCTCGCGACCTGCTCGCCCCGTCGGGATTCATGACGAGCCACAGCCTGGGGCAGTTCGTCACCAACAACATCCCGCTGTGGGCCTCGGGCCGGCTGCTCGGCGCAGGCGCCGCGGGAGCGTACTCCCGGGCGTTCATCTTCACCGGGATGTTGCTGACGTTCCTGTACCAGGGGATCAACTGGGCGGTGACTCCGCTGCTCGCCGAGCGGCGCGCCGAAGGGGTCACCGGCCGGGACGTGCAGCGGACGCTGTGCGCGGCGTCGGCCGTGGCGTTCGTGGGGTTCGGTGTCACGGCGGGCATCGGGCCGGCTGCCCTCCGCCTGCTGCTGGGACCGGGCTGGGAGTCGGCCGTGGCGCTGGTGCCCGTCCTGTCGGCCGGGGCGGCCATGACCTTGCTGTGCTACTGCGGAGGGTTGATCGACCAGGTGCGAAGCGCGCCCCGGGCCCTGCTCGGCACGCTGTCGGCCACGGTCGTGGCGACCGCGGCGGGGGTTGCCGCAGCCGCGTCGGCGCAGTCCCTTCTGCTGGTCGCGGTCGCGGCCGCAGCAGGGCAACTGGTGGGCCATTCCGTACAGCTGGCGGCCTGGCGCCGCGCCGGCCTGATGCAGGCCGGCGCCACCCTGCGCATGCACGGGGCGCACCTCGCCGTCGGGGTGGCACTCGGCGGTGCTGCCGCGCTCGGCTCGGCGGACCGTTCCCCGGGGGTGGCCCTGGGGCACGGACTGTTCGCCATGGTGCCGGTCGCGCTGGGGTGCGTGCTGCTGCGCCGCTGGATTCCCGCGTTCAGGGTTGCCGTCGCCACAGGTCTGCTGGGGAGCCGTGGACCGCGCACGTCCCCTCTGCCGTCCGCCGCGGCCACGGATCCGTCCGACCGGCGCTGATCACACGCGCCCGAGCGCACCGTCAGCCGTGCCGCCGTGCCGCCCCGCGAGAGCGGCTTCGCGAAGGAACACCACGTCACACTGCAGCAGCTGCCCGGTGCGGTGGTCGCTGAAGCCGGGCGTCAGTGCCGCCAGGGTCATCCCGTACCGGCGCTGTGCGATCCCCAGCGCCTCCTCCAGGAGCAGACCTCCCTCGTACAGCGGGACACACGAGACCTCCATCTGCAGTCCGCTGCACTGACGGACGCGGTCCGCGGCCCCTTCCAGGACGGCTCCCTCGTACCCCTGGACGTCGAGTTTCAGGAACACGCGCTCCTCGGGTCCGGCCAGGTGCGGCCAGAGGGTGTCGAGGCGCCGCTGCTCGGCTCGCTGGACGGCCACGTAGCGGGACTCCGGGCAGGCCTCCGTGTGCCGGGACAGCATGGGCAGCACGGAACTGCTGGCCGCTCCGTTACCGGCCACGTTGACGTCGACGGTGCGATCACCGTCGCCGAGCGCGTAGGGAGACACCGTCCACAGCGGGTCCGCCGCAGCCCGGCGGCGCAACGTCCGCCGGGGCTCGTGGAGCGGCTCGAACGAGACGATCCTCCCTCGGTATCCGAACCGTCTGAGCATCGCCGCGTACTGACCACGGTTCGCCCCCACGTCGAGCACCACATCGATGCGGCTGCGGAGAATGAGCTGCACGACGCGGTGATCGAGAGAGCACTGCGGAAACCGGTTCACGTCAAGGCCGAAGCGCTGGGCGGCGAGACGGGCGCGATGGAGGAGTGTCATCGTCCCATTCTCGGGGTTCCTCCCGTTCCATCCCGGTATTCACCTTGTTCCGGATATCAGCCCATTCCTTCTGTTTCATTCCGCCGCGGTCGACGAGCGGGCTCCTCGGCCCGCCGCCGGACCGGTCTGCCGCGTCGGCACGCAGCTGCCACAGACACAACCCGAGCAGTACGCCTTGCTCGGGGAACGGAGAGTACGAGACGAAGAGCACGAGGTGGGAGACGACCACAAGCCGCAGTGCGGTCGTGCCGTCGCCGACGCGACCGAGCCGCCGCCACAGGACGAGGTACAGGGCCAGCAGCGTGAGCAGCCCGACCACGCCCAGGCGCAGCAGGACGTGCAGGTAGAAGTCGTGCGGGGAGACGGAGATGACCACGCCCCCGACCCACCGGTCGTAGCCGGTGCCGAACGGACTGCCCAGCAGCCATTCGACCAGGGTCTTCGGCCCTTTCAGCAGTTCCTGCCAGCCGAGGACCCGCCAGGCGAACGTGCTGTTCTCGTCCTGGGTCTCCAGGAAGGAGCCGGCGAGGACGCTGCCGACCCTGCCGAACATGCCGGCGGCGAACATCAGCGTGACCACGCACGCCGAGAACAGGGCCGCCGCCGCCAAGGTCAGGCGCTGACCTGCCCGGGCGGGGACGAGTGCCCACCCCACGACCGCCATCACGACGACGATCGCCCAGACGGTCCGGTGCTGCAGCAAGACCACGAGGACCAGACACAGCAGCGCCGGCAGGACCTTTCGTCGGCCGCCGTCCGTCCTCCGGCCCCCCTGTCGCCCCCTGTCGCCCCCGGGGCGGTGCTCCACGGTCCCGGCCGATGCGGACGAGTTCCCGCCGCTCCCGCCCCACGGGTACAGCAGGAGTACCGCGCTCTGCGCGAGGACCAGCGCGGACCTCGCCGGAACCGGCCTCGGGTCGTACACCTGCCCCCCTACGGTGGCGGCGTCGACGACCGAATGCAGTCCCGTGCTCACCCATCCGGCCAGGCTCAGTGCGGCGTACGCGGCCGCCGAGAGAAGCCACAGCCGTACGACGACCCGGGCCCTGCCGGCGTGCAGGGGCGCGGTCGCGACATACAGGGCCGAGGCGAAGAACTGCCAGAAGTAGACGCGGGCGTCATTGGCGGCGGACGTCAGGCCGAATGTTCCGATTCCTCGCTGGATCGACCACGCGATCAGGCACACGACGGCCAGCAGGAGCAGCAACTCCGCCCGGGGCGGCGCCCCCCGCCGCAGCAGCCGGGCGCCGGCCACGAGCACGGCACAGGCGGCCAGCAGATCACTCGGGAGGAGGCTGAAGCCGACATCGAGGAACGGGGTCTCGCCGCCTGCGGCGATCGCCCACACCTGTACGCCCAGGAGAAGACCGACGGCGATGTTGCAGTGCTGCGTGAAGATCCACAACAGGACGGCGAAGAGCGCCAGTCCCAGGAAGAGGGTCTGAATCATGTCCGAGGCGACGGCGAGGTGCTGCACCGGTGGTCCGTCCTGGGAGAGGTGAAGAGCCGCAGGCGGTGTAGCACATGGCAGCGCACCGCGGCCGTGGAGGGCGCTTCAGAGGGGCAGGTGATCCGTCGTCACCGGCGATGGCGGTGGCGGCGCGGGTACGCCCCCGGCCGGAGACCGCCGTCCCCACATCGCGGTGACGAACGTCCTCGCGTACGGGGAGCAGAAGAGGAGCGGCGACCAGACCCCGAAATGACGACGGCAGAAGCGCCACCAGGGCCCGAGGGGCTGTTCGCGCACCGACGTCGCCCGGCGCAGCGCGGTGCGCACCGTGATCCCGGGGGCCCGTGACGTGCCGGGGGCGAACGGCTGGTGGTCGTCGCAGACGCCCACGTGCCCCGGGGCCAGCAGCACCGGGATGCCGGCCCTGCGTGCCCGCAGTCCGTAGTCGCTGTCCCCCATACGGTGCGGGAACGCGGGGTCCAGGTCTCCGAGTGCCCGTCGTGCCGCGCGGGTGACGAGTACCGCGTTGCCGTTGCAGGAGTCGCAGGCCAGGGCCCGGCGGGGGTCCGGTTCGACCCGCTCGAGACGGGGCGGGCGCCAGCGGCCGGGACGGAGCCGGTAGCCGCCGTAGGTGGTGCGGCCGCCGTCGGCGGAGAGCATGGCGCCGACGACCACGGACGCGCGTCGCAGCGGGGCGGCGGTGTGCAGCAGCACCGCGAGCGCGTTCGCGGAGAGGACCACGTCGTCGTTGAGCCACAGCACATGGGCGCCGGGGTCCGCGCGGGCCGCCGCCATGGCCGTGCCGGTACCCCAGTACACATCGGGGCCCGCCCCGACCACATCGGTCGCCGGAAAGGCGGCGCGTACGGCGGCACCCGTTCCGTCGGTGCTTCCGGCGTCGACGAGGTGCACGGTCAGGGACGTCCCGGGCGGCAGACCGGTCTGCCCGTGCAAGGACGCCAGGGCGGCCAGAGTCTGCGCCCGGCGATTGTGACAGGTCATCAGGACGGCCACCTTCGGTGCGACCGGTCTCTCCGTGCGCGTCACCGCCCGACCAACTCCGGCGCCGTCGGAGCGGCGGGCGCGCCGACGGGGGCGGCAGCCGCCGGTGACAGGGCCGCGATCTCGGCGTCGACCATGAGCCGGGCGAGCTCCGGGGCGCGCACGGCCGGGCGCCACCCCAGGACCCGCTCGGCCTTGGAGGCGTCTCCGACGAGGTCGTCCACCTCGGTCGGTCTCAGGTATCGCTCGTCGAACCGCACATGGTCGCGCCAGTCGAGGCCGACGTGGGCGAAGCACTGCTCGACGAAGTCGCGCACGCTGTGGCTGACGCCGGTGGCGACCACGTAGTCGTCGGGTTCGTCCTGTTGCAGCATCCGCCACATGGCCTCGACGTACTCCGCCGCGTATCCCCAGTCCCGCCGGGCGTCGAGGTTGCCGAGGTAGACGACGTCCTCCAGGCCGGCCTTGATGCGTGCGGCGGCCGTGGCCACCTTGCGGGTGACGAACGTCGGGCCGCGGCGCGGAGACTCGTGGTTGAACAGGATGCCGTTGACGGCGTACATCCCGTACGCCTCCCGGTAGTTGCGCGTCGCCCAGTACGCGTACACCTTGGCGACCCCATAGGGCGAGCGGGGGTGGAAGGGGGTGCCCTCGTGCTGAGGCGGCGGGGAGGCGCCGAACATCTCGGAGCTGGATGCCTGGTAGAACCGGCAGGGCAGGCCCGTCGTCCTGACGGCTTCGAGCAGCCGCGTGGTGCCCAGCCCGGTGGAGTCCCCCGTGAACTCCGGCTCGTCGAAGGACACCCGTACGTGCGACTGGGCGGCCAGATGGTAGACCTCGTCGGGCCGCAGGCGCTCCAGCAGCCCAGCGATCCGGGTGCCGTCGGTCAGGTCGCCGTAGTGCAGGAACAGGCGTGCCTCGGGGTCGTGCGGATCCCGGTAGAGGTGTTCGATGCGCTGCGTGTTGAAGGTCGAGGCGCGGCGGACGATTCCGTGCACCACGTATCCCTTCTCCAGAAGCAGCTCTGCCAGGTAGGAGCCGTCCTGACCGGTGATGCCGGTGATGAGCGCGGTCTTGTCCGTCACGCCGATTCCTTTGCTGGGCTGTTGGGGGCAGGGGACATGCACCTGGGTGGGGGAGGGAGGACGGCGGTACGGCTCACCGCCTGGCGACCAGTGACTTGGGGAGCCCCGCGAAGCGTTCGAACCAGATGGTGGAAGCGGGGAAGTAGGACCGCATCTCGGACGCGGACAGCAGCTCGACCTCCTGGACGTCCCGGGTGGCCCGCGCCCGCCCCGCGCGTGGGACGTGTCCGCGCCCCCAGCGCCGGGAGACGGCGACACGGGCCGGGAACGGAAGCCACTGCAGCCCCGGGAACAGCCAGTGGGGTTCGACGGGGAAGTAGCGGTACGGGGTCTGCACCCAGTGGTGTTCGGCGTGGCTGTGCACCGTGTCGGCGAACTGGCGCCGCCGGTAATGCCCTCCCACGTGTTCCAGGACGGAGTTCGAGTACACGAGGTCGAACCGCCGGGTGCCCACGCGGTTCGGCAGCGAGAGGCCGCACGCGTCCCCGACGACCGGCGTGATGCCGGACTCGGTGTGCAGGGCCGTGCGCGGGTCGAGGTTGACGGTCACCACGCGGGCCGGCCGAACGGGTGCGACACGCCAGCCGGCCGGGGTGCCGCCGAGGTCGAGGACGTGCATCTCCGCCAGGTCGGGAAAACACCGCAGCAGTTCCTCCCAGCGCTTGGCGCGAGCCGTGTGGGCAAGGGATCCGGCCCTGGTGGGGTCGGCGATCTTCGTCCTCAGCATGCTGCTTCCTCTGGGCCAGGTGGCGTGCGGCGCTGTCCGTCACGACGGTCACACGCCTTCTTCTCCGGCAGGGCCGGCGGGAGGACGGGGCGCGGCCCGCACTCCGGCGCCTCGGGCACCTCCGGCACCCCGCAAAGAATACGGAAATCAGCGCTATCATCCGCTTCATCCATTTGTGTCGCGTTTTCAGGCGTCCTGCACCGGTTCCGTTCGGCTCGCAGGCGGTCCGTTTCCCGGAGCCGCGACAGACGGCACCCCCTGACACCCCGTCCGAGAAGGAGGGCAACGAGCCCATGAGCGCCCGTACTGATACCGGTGCCGCAGTCCCGGCCGCCTCTGCGGTGCACCCCGCCCCGGTGCCGGACGGCAGGGTGCACCGCCCCCTCGACCGCTCGGCGCGCGTGTTCGTGGCCGGAGGGTCCGGGCTGGCCGGTTCGGCGGTGCGCAGGGCACTTGGCCATGAGGGATTCACCGATGTGGTCGCGCCCGGTTCGGCGGAGCTGGACCTGAGGGAACGCCGGGCGGTGTTCGACTGGTTCGCGGCCAGGCGCCCGGAGGTGGTGGTACTCGCCGCGGCGCGGGTGGGCGGGATCAAGGCGAACGCCACGCGGCCCGCCGAGTTCCTCTCCGACAACCTGCGCATCCAGGTGAACGTGCTGGACGCGGCTCTGGAGCACGGGGTGGAGCGGCTGCTGTTCCTGGGGTCCAGTTGCATCTACCCGAAGTTCGCCGAGCAGCCGATCCGCGAGGAGGCGCTGCTGACGGGGCCTCTGGAGCCGACCAACGACGCCTACGCCATCGCCAAGATCGCAGGCATTCTGCATGTGCAGGCGGTACGGCGCCAGTACGGGCTGCCCTGGATCTCCGCCATGCCGACCAACCTGTACGGGCCGGGCGACAACTTCCACCCCGAGCACTGTCATGTGCTGCCGTCCCTGATCCGGCGCTTCCACGAGGCGAAGGAGTCGGGTGCGCGACGGGTGGTGAACTGGGGCAGCGGCACACCCCGTCGGGAGTTCCTCCACGCGGACGATCTGGCACGGGCGTGTCTGCACCTGATCGAGCACTACGACGCGGACGGGCCGGTCAACGTGGGCACCGGCACGGACCTGACCGTCCGGGAGCTGGCGGAGCTCGTCGCCGACGTCGCAGGGTACGAGGGGAGCGTCGAGTGGGACACCGGGCAGCCGGACGGCACTCCGCGCAAGCTGCTTGACGTGTCGAGGCTCACCACGCTCGGCTGGGCTCCTCGTATCGGCCTGCGGGAAGGGATCACCCGGACGTACGCCTGGTACGTGGAGAACCTCGAATCCGGCATGCTGCGGCACTGACGCGACAGCCGGCAGCGGATCCTCCGACGGATGCGTCGGGGATCCGCTGCCGGCTGCCGGTGACGCGTGGGCTTCGCGGCTGTCCGTTCGGCGGGCGGTCAGTCGTGCTTCCGCCGCCGGACGGCCATCATCGTGCCGGCTCCGAGCGCCAGCAGCGCCGCGGCTCCGCCCACCATGACGAGCGAGCGGTCCTCACCGGTGTCGGCCAGGTGAGGCTTGTGCGGGCGCACGATGATCTTGGCCCCCAGTGACCGTTTCGACCTCTCGCCCTTGAGGCGGAAGTGGTGCTTGCCCGGATCGGTCCACTTGGGGATGGTGACGGTGCCCCTCACCGTGCCGTTAGCGTCGGCGGTGAAGTGGCCCAGCTTGACGGGCTTCGAGAACAGGAATGCGTTCACCCCCTCGGTCGGAATGAACCCGGTTCCCGTGAAGCCGAGGTCGTCTCCCGCGGCGACCGTGGTGGCGGTGAGCGTCAGGGTGGGGGGATCCGGTGGATATGGCTGGGAGTGAGCAGGCTGGGCCCCGATGACGGGGACTGCGGCCAGAACAGCAGAGGCTGCCGCGGTCGCCAAGGCGGCACGACACTTCGATGACGCCGTCATCGCTTTCACGCTCCTCAAGTGCAATCAGGCGACGGCATGGTCCGACCCCGAGTCCGGTATGTGAATAGATAGCGCTGAAGGCCGCTACTTAGACATCTTTGGAAGATATAGCGCCTTATGGTGGATATGGATCACCGGACTGGCCGTCGGTTCCCCGGATCAGCGGGCCGAAGTCGCCCGGTGTGCGCTATGCGGTTGGTCGGCCTGCGGCGGCACACCCGCCCGCGCCGCCCGTACCGATCCCCTCTCTCCCGTTCTGGAGGGCGCGTGCCCCCGTTCCGCGTACTCGTGGTCTGCACCGGCAACCTCTACCGCTCTCCGCTCGCCGAGTCCCTGCTCAGGCATCAGCTGCTCGAGCATCGGCAGGTGATCCATGTGAGCAGCGCCGGTACCCGGGCCGTCGCGGGTGTGCCCGCGGCGCCCGCCGTCACCTCCTTCCTCGCCGGCCGCGGCCTGCGGCCCTGCGGGGCGGGCTCCCGTCGGCTGACCGAGGGTCTGGTCGAGAACGCGGACCTGGTGCTGGGTGCCGAGCGGGAGCATCGTGAGGCCGCCGTGCGACTCTCCCCGGTACGTGCGTTGACCCGTGCGTTCACCTTCCGTGAGTTCGTCCGGTTGGCGCGGCCCGAGGACGCCGCGGGCCTGCCGGATCCGGCCGCACGGTTCGCCGCTCTCGTGCGGGGCGCGGCCGCTCGCCGTGGTGCCGCGTCGACCCGTACGGGTGATGTGGATGTGAAGGACCCTCTCGGTGAACCCCCGCCCGAGGTGCAGCAGTGCCTGGTCCAGATCGAGGAGGCCGTGGAGCGGATCGCCGCGCTCGTGCGGGCCGAACGGCATCCGTCCGTGCCGGCTGCCGGCCGGGCCGGGCCCGGGGTCCGGCCGTAGCGGACAGCGGGGGTGCCGTGCGGCGTCACCGACCCGGCGGAGGCCCGAGCGGCGTGATGAGTGAAGGTGTCGGCCTCGGCGTGCTCAATCTTGACGTGCTCATGGTGTGTCAGTTTCCTGGAAGTGCGCGGTATGGATGGGAGCGCTCCCAACCGTTCCGGGGCCACGCCTCCCCGAGAGGAAGCAGCCATGTTCCGCACTCTGCGAAGAGCACTGTGTGTCGCCGCGGCGCTCCTGTTGCCCCTGGCCGGTACGCAGTCGGCGCTCGCCGGCACCGACGACGGCGCGCAGGCAGGCGCCGGCTACTGGCACACCAGTGGCCGGCAGATCCTGGACGCGGCCGGGCAGCCGGTCCGTATCGCCGGCATCAACTGGTTCGGCTTCGAGACCGGCAACCATGTCGTCCACGGCCTGTGGGCCCGCGACTACAAGAGCATGATCGACCAGATGAGGTCGCTCGGTTACAACACCCTGCGCATGCCCTACAGCGACGACATCCTCAAGCCCGGCACCATGCCGGACGGCATCAACACCGACGGCAGGAACACGGACCTGCGCGGCCTGACGTCCCTCCAGGTCCTGGACAGGATCGTCGCCTACGCGGGGCAGTCCGGCCTCAAGGTCGTCCTGGACCGCCATCGCCCCGACGCGGCGGGCCAATCGGCCCTCTGGTACACCGCGTCGGTCCCCGAGTCGACGTGGATCACGAACCTCAAGGCCCTGGCCACGCGCTACAAGGGCAACTCCACCGTGATCGGCATCGACCTGCACAACGAGCCCCACGACCCGGCCTGCTGGGGCTGCGGCGACACCTCCCGCGACTGGCGCCTGGCCGCCCAACGCGCGGGCAACGCGGTGCTGTCGGTCAACCCCGACCTGCTGATCATGGTCGAGGGGGTGCAGTCGTTCAACGGCACGAACGGCTGGTGGGGCGGCAACCTCATGGGCGTGGCCCAGTACCCGGTCCAACTGGACGTCCCCGACCGGCTGGTGTACTCGGCGCACGACTACGCGACCTCGGTGGCGCAGCAGTCCTGGTTCTCGGACCCTTCCTTCCCCGCCAACATGCCGGGGATCTGGGACAAGTACTGGGGCTACGTCTTCAAGCAGAACATCGCCCCGGTGTGGCTGGGCGAGTTCGGTACGACGCTGCAGCCGGCGGTGGACCAGAAGTGGCTGGCCGAGCTGGTGAAGTACCTGCGCTCGACGTCGGCGTACGATGCCGACAGTTTCCACTGGACGTTCTGGTCCTGGAACCCCAACTCCGGTGACACGGGCGGCATCCTGAAGGACGACTGGCAGACGGTCGACACGGCGAAGGACGCGTACCTGGCGTCGATCAAGGCCCCCGCCTTCGGTACCGGCACTCCCGGTCCCGGTCCGGGCGGCCCCGGTGACCCCGGCGGTGCCACGCCCGCCTGCACCGCCGCCTACGCCGTCAGCAGCGACTGGGGCGGCGGGTTCAACGCCGAGGTGAAGGTGAGCAACACGGGCGGCGTGCCCTTGAAGTCCTGGCGGGTGAGCTGGACTTGGAGCGGCTCGCAGAAGGTCACGAGCATGTGGAACGCGAGCCACACCCAGAGCGGGGCGACCGTCACGGCGGTCAACGCCGCGCACAACGGGGATGTGCCGGTGGCGGGTTCGGCGAGCTTCGGCCTGGGCGGCGCGCCCGGGGGCGGGAGCGTGCCGAGCCTTCGGTGCACGGCCACGTGATCACGGCATGAGGTGGTACGCCCGGTGCCCGCCGGGCGTACCCGGGCGGCGTGACCTGTCCGAAATGGCCTCAACTCACCGTTTCTGAGGGGTGACTGAGAACTGGCTATGACTCGATTCGGTCAAGTCTTGGTCGAATGCGTACGTGTGAGGCGTGCTCTTCCGAAACGATGCGGCACGGCCCGTGTCACTCACGGGCCCGACCCCCCTCACCGTTGCGAGAGAACTCCATGAGAAGAAGCGCAGCCGTCCTGTGCGGCGCCACGGTCGTCCTGGCCGGGACAATCACCGCCGTCCCCGCCAACGCCAGCGCGCCGCACTCCGCGAACACCGCCGCGGCCACCGCCGCGGCGAAGGTCGCATGGAAGAAGTGCGGGACCGACGACTCCCCGACGCTCCAGTGCGGATCGGTCAAGGTGCCGCTGAACTACGCGAAGCCGCGGGGGAAGCAGATCACGCTGGCGCTGTCCCGCGTGCCGCACACCGCGTCGAAGTCCCAGGGCCCACTGCTGGTCAACCCCGGCGGCCCCGGCGGCAGCGGCCTGTCGCTGGCCTCGTTCGTCGCGTCCTCCCTGCCCAAGGAGGTCGCCGCCCAGTACGACGTGATCGGCTTCGACCCGCGCGGAGTGGGCGAGAGCCGGCCCGCCCTCGACTGCAAGCCGGGTCACTTCGACCCGGTCCGCCCCGACTCCGTGCCCAGCACGCCGGCGCTGGAGAAGGCCAACCTCGCGCGCGCCAAGGCCTTCGCCAAGGCCTGTGGCACGAAGTACAAGGACGTCCTGCCGTACATCGACACGGTCAGCGCCGTGAAGGACATGGACTCCATCCGCAAGGCCCTCGGCGCGTCGAAGATCAACTACTTCGGTTACTCGTACGGCACCTACCTGGGCGCGGTCTACGCCAAGCTGTTCCCCGAGCGGGTGCGGCGCCTGGTGCTGGACTCGATCGTCGACCCGACCGGCGTCTGGTACGACGACAACATCCAGCAGGACTACGCCTTCGACAAGCGCCACAAGGCGCTCATGGCGTGGATGGCCAAGTACAACGGCACCTACAAGCTCGGCACCGACCCGAAGAAGATCGAGGCCAAGTGGTACGCCATGCGGGCGGCCCTGGCCAAGAAGCCCGCGGGCGGCAAGGTGGGCGCCTCCGAGCTGGAGGACATCTTCATACCCGGCGGCTACAACAACGCCTACTGGCCCACGCTCGCCCAGACGTTCGCGGCCTACGTCAACAACCACGACACCGCCGCACTGGTCAAGGCCTACGACAACATCGCGGCGATCGACGCCTCCGGCGACAACGGCTACAGCGTCTACACCGCGGTGCAGTGCCGTGACGTGTCCTGGCCGCGCGACTGGAAGCAGTGGCGCAAGGACAACTGGGCGGTCTACAAGAAGGCGCCGTTCATGGTCTGGAACAACGCCTGGTACAACGCGCCGTGCGCGTTCTGGCCGACGAAGTCGCTGAAGCCGGTGAACGTCTCCAACAGCAAGCTCCCGCCGGCGCTGCTGTTCCAGGCGACGGACGACGCGGCCACCCCCTACCAGGGCGGCGTCACCATGCACCGGCTGCTGAAGGGCTCCAGCCTGGTGGTGGAGCAGGGCGGCGGCAACCACGGCATCACGCTGGGCGGCAACACCTGCCTCGACAAGCACCTCGCCGCGTACCTGACCAACGGCAAGGTCCCGCACGGCAGCGGCGTGGCCGACGCGGTGTGCAAGAAGACCGCCGACCCGAAGCCGCAGCCGGCGGCGCCGAAGGCCGCGAGCGCGACGCAGCCCGCCGTCGCGGCGGTCGGCGACAGCCTGCGCGGGATCCTGGGGTTCGGCCGCTGAGCACCCCGGTGACCCGGCCCTGACAGGGCGACAGGGGGCGCCCGGCGAGTCTCGCCGGGCGCCCCTGGGTCGTGTCCGCACAGTCCCGTCGTCCGCTCGGAGGGCGTGCCGCGCGGCGTCTGTTGCGAGAGGGCGTGCCAGGCGTTGCGCGGCAGGCGGGACTTTGCGGACACGACCTAGGCTGTCCGGTCATGGGGGAGTGCATGAACAACGAGGTGGACGACGACATGGTGGTCGTCCCGGCGGGGGCCGTCACACTGTCCGACCGGCGGACCGGGCGTAGTTGGGCGGTCGAGGTCGCCTCGTTCCGGATGGCGGCGGTGCCGGTCACCCAGGCCCGGTACGCAGAGGTCACCGGCGAGCGTCCGAGCACGGCCAGGGGTGAACGACTACCCGTCGAGGGCGTGTCCTGGTGGGACGCGAACCGGTTCTGCAACGCCCTGTCCCGGCGCGAGGGCCTGACCCCCGCCTACGCCGTCCCGCCCGGCGCCGAGACCGCCGACTGGGACACCACCGCCGACGGCTACCGGCTGCCGACCGAGGCCGAGTGGGAGCACGCCTGCCGCGCCGGTGGCACCGGACCCCGCTACGGCCCGCTCGACGAGATCGCCTGGTACCGGGGCAACGCCGACGACCACATCCACCCCGTGGGCGGCAGGCGGCCCAACGCCTGGGGCCTGTACGACATGCTGGGCAACGTCTGGGACTGGTGCTGGGACCTGTACGACCCCGAGGTCTACGGCACCTACCGGGTGCTGCGCGGCGGCGGCTGGTCCGACGAGCACTGGAGCTGCCGCGCCTCGGTGCGCCGCCGGAGCCATCCGACGTTCCGGATCGACGACGTGGGGTTCCGGGTGGCGCGTTCGGCGCCGGCCACGGGCGCGCGTCCGGCCTGAGCGCGGGAGAGGGCGCCCCGCACGAGCGGGACGCCCTCGACACTCACGTACGCGAGAAGGTCAGAGCTTCTCGATCACGTAGTCGACGCACTTGGTGAGCGCCTCGATGTCCGCCGGGTCGATCGCCGGGAACATCGCGACGCGCAGCTGGTTGCGGCCCAGCTTGCGGTAGGGCTCGGTGTCGACGATCCCGTTGGCGCGCAGCACCTTGGCCACGGCGGCGGCGTCGACCTCGTCCGTGAAGTCGATCGTGCCGATGACCTGCGAGCGCTTGGCCGGGTCGGTGACGAACGGGTTGGCGTACTTGATGTCCTCGGCCCAGCCGTAGAGCGTGCGGGCGGAGGTCGCCGTGCGCCGGACCGACCAGTCGAGGCCGCCCTGGCCGTTGATCCACTCCAGCTGCTGGTTCAGCAGGAAGAGGGTGGCCAGCGCCGGGGTGTTGTACGTCTGGTTCTTGCGGGAGTTGTCGATCGCCGTCGGCAGCGAGAAGAACTCCGGGACGTGGCGGCCGGACGCGTGGATCCGCTCGGCGCGCTCGATCGCGGCCGGGGAGAACACGCCGATCCACAGGCCGCCGTCGGAGGCGAAGGACTTCTGCGGGGCGAAGTAGTAGACGTCCGTCTCGCTGACGTCGACGGGCAGGCCGCCGGCGCCGGAGGTGGCGTCCACGAGCACCAGGGCGCCCTCGTCGGCACCGGCCACGCGCTTGATCGGCATGGCGACACCGGTCGAGGTCTCGTTGTGGGTGAACGCGTAGACGTCCACGCCCGCCTGGGCGACCGCCTCGGGGTGGGTGCCCGGGTCCGAGGCGATGACGTCCGGCTCGGCCAGCCAGGGGGCCAGCTTGGCGGCCTTGGCGAACTTCGAGGAGAACTCGCCGAAGTTCAGGTGCTGCGACTTGTTCTCGATCAGGCCGTGCGTCGCCACGTCCCAGAACGCGGTCGAGCCGCCGTTGCCGAGGATCACCTCGTAGCCGTCGGGGAGCTGGAACAGCTCGCTGATGCCTTCGCGGACCTGGCCGACCAGGTTCTTGACGGGAGCCTGGCGGTGGGAGGTGCCCATGAGAGAGGTGCCGGTCGCGGCGAGGGCGTCCAGCGCCTCCGACCGCACCTTGGAGGGACCCGCGCCGAAACGTCCGTCCGCGGGCTTGATGTCAGAGGGAATCCGGATCTCAGCCACGGAGGGGAGCGTAGCCGTTTCCAGAAACGCGGGCGAAACGTCGTCCGTCGGGTGAGACGGCATGTGGACGGGTCAGCACGGGGCCGGGCCGGGCCAGACGGCCGAGGCGTCGTCGCGGTGCGGGTCCGGCAGCCGGAGCGGACGTACGGCGACGGGCCGCCGGACCCCGTCCTCGCCGGTGGCCGTCCAGGGGGCGGGGCGGCCGGAGTAGCACAGGGTGGTGAGGACGAAGACACCGTCGGCGTAGACCTCGACGTACTCCCCGACGGTGAGGATGCGCAGGCCGGTGACGGGTTCCGGCAGGAGGGTCTCGCCGAGCGGGGTGCCGTCGGGGCCGGTGACCCGGAGGTTCTTGCCGTCGCAGCCGATCGTGAGCGCGGGTCGGTCCGTGTCGGAGACATGCGTGCGCAGGGTGACTTCGGTGCGTCCCGAGAGGGTGACGTCGCCGACCGCGTGCAGGGGGGCGTCGTGGGTCTCCTCGCCGAGCCAGCGGTCCAGGCCGGGCCACCACTCCAGGCGTGGCGCCGCGTCCGGCGCTGCGACGAGGGACTTGGGCTGGGCGAGCATGCCGCGGCAGCGCTCGCCGGTGTCGGTCAGGCCGACGCGGCGCGGGGTGGTGTGCAGCACGACGCGGGAGCCGTCGGGTGCGGTGACGACGCGCGGGGCGTACGCGCCCGTCGGGCCGAGCGGGCCGCGGCGGGTCCACGGGCCGCGCAGGCGCGGAGCGGTCCACGCCTCGAAGCCCCGGGTGGCGCCGATGGAGCCGAGCAGCAGCCAGCCGCCGTCGTCGAGGCGTTCCAGGACCGGGCACTCCAGTTCGTCGACGTCACCGGGGGAGAGGAGCGGCGGGTGCACCGTCCAGTGCTCCAGGTCGTCCGAGGTCGCCCAGGCGACGCAGCCGCTGACCTCGACCGGCAGGGAGGCGTCGGCCGCGCAGATCAGCATGACCCAGCCGTCGGACTCGTCGTCTCGTACGACGAAGGGGTCGCGCCAGCCCATGCGTTCGCCCGTGCGGTACCAGCGCCCGTCCGCCTCGACGACCGGTCCGGTGCCGTGCCGGCGCCAGCCGGTGCCGTCGGCGCGCTCGGAGCGGGCCAGACCGACCGACTGCAGGGGCCAGCCGCCCGGCGTGAGTCCGGAGACGGCGGTGTAGAGCATCGCCATGCCGGTGCCGTGCGGGAAGGCGTGCATGGTCCACACCGCCTGCTGGTCGAAGCGGCCCGGCAGGCCGTTGCCGAAGGCCGTGCCCTGCGGTTCCCAGTGGACCAGGTCGGCGGAGGTGGCCCGGCCGTAGGAGGTCTCCATGCGCAGGTGGTCGAACTCGGCCGTCCACGGGCCCTGGAGGTGCAGCGCGGTGTAGGTGCCGTCCGCGTGGCGCAGGAGGTCGAAGTCGTTCACGCAGAGGCCGGGCGGCGCGTATCGCATGGACAGGTCCTGTCTGCCGACAGCGGCACTCAAACGTGTGCGCTGTTCTCGTGCTGGTGGGAGTTCCTCTGGGAGTCAGCCGAAGTAAATCCGAACGCAAACGCTTGCGCAACCACAGGAGCGGGTTTACGGTCTCGTCACTCCCTCACACGCCGATGTGCTCCGGGCGACCCCGAGCACACGGCGCCCATCCGATCCAGGAGCGTCCCGTGACGGTCAGCATCACCGATGTCGCCGAGGCCACCGGAGTCTCGGCGTCCACCGTGTCCCGCGCCCTGCGTGGCCGTCCCGGCGTGTCGGAGGAGATGCGGGCCCGGATCGTCGCGGCCGCCGCCGACCTCGGCTACACCGCCTCGCGCTCGGCCTCCAGCCTGGCCAGCGGACGCACCTACACCATCGGCGTCGTCGTCCCGTATGTCGGCCGCTGGTTCTTCGGCACCGTGCTGGACGCCGCCGAGAAGGTCTTCAGCGCCGCCGGCTACGACGTCCTGCTGTACAACCTCGGCTCACCCGAGGCCCGCAAGCGCTTCTTCACCAAGCTCCCGATCCGCAAGCGGGTCGATGCCGTGCTGTCCCTGCTGATCCCCGACCCGGAGGAGGCCGCCGCCCTGCGGTCCCTGGACGTGCCGCTGGCGACCACGGTCGGCGGCGCCCGGCCCGGCTTCACGGTGGTCGGCATCGACGACCGGGGCGGCGCGGAGAGCGCCGTACGGCACCTGGTGAACCTCGGCCACCGGCGGATCGGCATGATCTCCGGCGCCAGCGAGCCGCTGCACTGGACCACGCCCGTCGACCGCCGGCAGGGCTACCTGGACGTGCTCGCCGACTCCGGGATCGAGCCCGACCCCGCCCTGGAGGCGGACGGCGGTTACACGGTCGAGGGCGGCGAGCGGGCCATGACCGAACTGCTGGCGCTGCGCCAGCCGCCGACCGCCGTGTTCGCCCAGTCCGACGAGATGGCGATGGGCGCCCTGCGCGCCCTGCGCCGGCACCGGCTGCGGGTCCCGGAGGACGTGTCCGTGGTCGGCTTCGACGATCACGAGCTGTCCGAGGTGGTCGGGCTGACCACCGTGGCCCAGCCGGTCGCGGCCCAGGGCCGGGAGGCGGCCCGGCTGCTACTCGCGCAGCTCGACGAGCCGGACGCCGGGCCGCCGCGCCCCGTCGAGATGCCCATCCGCTTCATCCTCCGCGAGACCACCGCCCCGCCGCACTCCGGCCGGCAGCGGTAGCGCCGCGTCCTTTCCTTCCCCGACCCGCTGCTTCCCCTGTTTCCCCCTCCCCACCGTCCGCGCATCCACCGCACACCCCGCTCGGAGGCACCATCATGATCACCGGCCACGGAAGACACCGTCGTACGGGCCTGACGGCCCTCGCCCTGCTGCCCCTGGCCGCGCTGGCCGCCTGCGGCGGGGGCGGTGGCGGCACCGACACCTCCGCCGAACAGGGCAGCGGCAAGGGCACCATCAGCGTCTGGGCCCACCAGGGCCAGGCGAGCGAGGCGACCGCACTGCAGAACGCGGTGAAGTCCTTCAACTCCTCGCAGAGCGACGTCAAGGCCGAGCTGAAGCTCATACCGGAGAAGGACTACACGAAGACCATCACCGCCACCGACGCCTCCGAACTGCCGGACGTGCTGGAGTTCGACGGCCCGACGATGGCGAACTTCGTCTACAACAGCAAGCTCGCCCCGGTCGACGGCCACGTCTCCGCCAAGACCCTCGGCAACGCCACCGACGCGATCAAGGCGCAGGGCGAGATCGACGGCAAGCACTACGGCCTGGGCATGTTCGACGCCGGGCTCGGCCTGTACGCCAACAAGAAGCTGCTGGACGCGGCCGGCGTGACCTATCCGAAGGGCGTGGACGACGCCTGGACGGCCGAGGAGTTCGGCAAGGCGCTCAAGGCGCTGAAGGGCAAGGACTCCGACGGCAAGGTCCTCGACCTCTCGGAGCAGTACGGCCTGGCCTCCGAGTGGGGCACCTTCGGCTTCTCCCCGATCGTCTGGTCGGCCGGCGGCGCCCTGCTGAAGGACGGCAAGGCCGAGGGCGCCCTCGACAGCCCGAAGACCGTCTCCGCGATGAAGACCTTCCAGTCCTGGAAGCCCTACGTCGACCCCAACACCGACGGCAACGCGTTCGCCAAGGGCAAGGTGGCGCTGAGCTGGGTCGGCCACTGGAACTACCCCGCCTACAGCGAGGCCCTCGGCGACGACCTCGCCGTGCTGCCGCTGCCCGACTTCGGCAACGGTCCCAAGACCGGCCAGGGTTCGTGGGCGTGGGGTATCGGCGCCGACAGCAAGAACGGCAAGGCCGCGGGCGCCTTCCTGGACTACCTGCTGAACGACACCAACGTCGGTGCCATGACGAAGGCCAACGGCGCGGTGCCCGCCACCAAGTCGGCCCTCGCCAAGAGCGAGCTGTACAAGAAGGGCGGCCCGCTCCAGCTCTTCGCCGACCAGCTGGCCAAGCCGTGCGGCGACAGCGACATCACCTCCTCCTGCGTCGCCGTCACCCGCCCGGTGACCGCCGGATACCCCACCGTCACCGCCAAGTTCAACACGGCCCTCAACTCGATCTACGGCGGCGCCGACCCCGGGGAAGCCCTCCGGAAGGCCGCCCGCGCCATCGACCGGGACTTCACCGACAACGCCGGCTACGAGATCCCGTAACCCGCAGGACGCATCGGCCCGGGCGGCCGCCGTCGACGTGGTGACACCGTCACCGACCGGCCACGACCGCCCCGCCGGGAAGAGGACCCCTGTCGTGAAAACCGTGGAATCCGCACAGGCCGCGGGCCCAGACCGGGCGCAGGCCGTTTCGTCCGCACCTCCCGCGAAGCCCCCGCGTGCCGCCCGCGGCAACCGTGACCGGCTGCACGGGCTGCTGATGTCCGCCCCGGCCGTCGTCGGGCTGATCGCCTTCGTCGGCATCCCATTCGGCTACGCCGTGGTGCTCTCCTTCTACAACGTCCGCCTCGGCTCGCCGCTGGAGCCCGCCTTCTTCGGCGTGGAGCACTACCGGCGGCTGTTCACCGACCCCGACCTGTCGGGCCCGTTCCTGCGGGCGCTGCTGAACAACCTGACCTTCGCCGTCGTCGTCGTACCGCTCCAGACGGGTCTGGCGCTGGCGCTGGCGATCCTGCTCAACCGCAAGCTGAGGGCGATCGGCCTGTTCCGGTCCTTCTTCTTCATGCCGGTGGTCTTCCCGATGGCGCTGGTCGCCGTGATCTGGCGGCTGATCCTCGCCCGCAGCGAGCAGGGCATGCTCAACTCCCTGCTGGACGCGGTGAGTTTTGGCAACTGGGGCGCCTTCGACTGGCTCGGTGACGGCCTCACCGCGATGGGCTCGGTCATCGTGCTGTCGGTGTGGCAGGGCGTCGGCTTCCAGATGGTCATCCTGCTCGCCGGCCTCCAGCAGATCCCGGGCGAGCTCTACGAGGCCTCCCAGCTGGACCGGGCCTCGCGCTGGCAGCAGTTCCGGCACGTCACCCTGCCCGGCATCCGCGGCACCCTGGTGTTCGTCGCGATGCTGACCTCGGTGCTGTCCTTCCGGGTCTTCGACCAGGTGTACGTCCTCATCCGGGGCGGCGGCCTGGACGAGGACGCCACCCGCACGGTGATGTACCAGGCCGTCACCACGGCCTTCGACCAGAACGACATCGGCCAGGCCTCGGCCGTCACGGTGGTGTTCTTCCTGATCGTCGTCGCCCTGACCATCGTCCAGCGCCGCGTCGTCCGGCCCGACAACGAGGACTGACCCACCCATGGCCATGACCCGTACGCCCGTGCGCCGCGTCCTGGACTACACCGTCCTGAGCGTCCTGGCGTTCGTCTTCGCCCTCCCCGCGCTCTACCTCTTCCTCGGCAGCCTCAAGCCGTCCGACGAGGTCCTGAACGGCCTGTCCGGCTTCCTGCCCACCCACCTCTCCTTCGACAACTACACGGCCGTCCTCGACAGCCTGAACTCCGAGAGCACCGGCTACTTCTGGCAGTTCATGGGCGTCTCCGTGCTGCTGTCGTTCGTGGTGGTGACGGGCGGGCTGATCGTCAACTCGATGGCGGCCTACGGGCTGACCCGGCTGAAGTGGCGCGGGCAGAACGCGGTGTTCACCCTGGTCCTGCTGCTGATGCTGATCCCGTTCGAGTCGGTCGCGGTGCCGCTGTTCTACATGTTCAACGGCCGGCGCAACACCCTGTTCATCCAGGCGCTGCCGTTCGTCGCCAACGCCTTCGCGATCTACCAGTTCCACACGTTCTTCAAGAAGATCCCGACGTCGATCGAGGAAGCGGCCCGGCTGGACGGGGCGGGCCCCTGGCGCACCTTCTTCGCGATCATCGTGCCGATGTCCAGGCCGGTGTTCGCCTCGGTCGCCATCCTCACCTTCCTCATCCAGTGGGGCTCGTTCCTGTGGCCGGTGCTGATGGTGTCCGACCCGTCCGTGCGCCCCCTGCCGCTGGAGATGAGCGTCTTCCAGGGCCAGCAGCCCCCGGACTGGGGCCAGATCCTCGCCTTCGGCGTGCTGCTGGTGCTGCCCGTGCTGATCGTCTTCGCGTTCTTCCAGCGCTGGTTCGTCGAGGGCGTGGCGAGCTCGGCCGTCAAGGGCTAGAGGGCCGTCACCGCCAGTGTCCGGATGCATCCTGGACGCATGACGGATCTCGAAGCACAGCTGCGTGCCGTCGTCCGGGGCGAGGTCGGGTTCGACGTCACGTCCCGGGCGCTGACGACCATGGACGCGTCCAACTACCGGCGGGTCCCGGCGGGCGTGGTCGCTCCGCGTGACGCCGACGACGTCGCGGCGGTGCTCGCGGTGTGCCGGGAGCGAGGCGTGCCCGTGGTCGCCCGCGGTGGGGGCACGTCCATCGCCGGGCAAGCCACCGGCACCGGTGTCGTCCTGGACTTCACCCGGCACATGAACCGGCTGGTCGCCCTGGACGCCGAGGCGCGGACGGCCGTGGTGCAGCCGGGGCTGGTGCTGGACCGGCTCCAGGAGGCCGCCGCCCCGCACGGCCTGCGGTTCGGGCCCGACCCCTCCACCCACAGCAGGTGCACGCTCGGCGGCATGATCGGCAACAACTCGTGCGGCTCGCACTCCGTGGCGTGGGGCACGACCGCCGACAGCGTGCGGGAGCTCGACGTCGTCACCGCCCGGGGCGCGCGACTGCGACTCGGGCGGGACTGGGCCGGGGCGCCGGGCGGGCTGCGGGAACTGGCCGAGGCGGAACTGGCGCGGCTGCGCACCGGATTCCCGGAACTGCCCCGCCGGATCTCCGGATACGCCCTGGACGCCCTGCTGCCGGAGAACGGCGCCGACGTGGCCCGCTCCTTCTGCGGCTCCGAGGGCACGCTCGGGGTGCTGACGGAGGCCGTCGTACACCTCGTCGAGGCGCCACGCGCGCGTGCGCTGGCCGTGCTGGGCTACGCCGACGAGAGCGCGGCGGCCGAGGCCGCGGCCGGGCTGTTGCCGTTCGGGCCGCTGACGGTGGAGGGCATGGCGGCGGACCTGGTGCGGTCCACGGCCGAACTGCCGCGGGGCGGGGCCTGGCTGTTCGTCGAGACCGGCGGGGAGACGGCGGGGGAGGCACGCACGCGTGCGGAGGCGATCGTGCGGGCCGCCGACGTCGTGGACGCGCTCGTGGTCACCGACCCGGCCGGACAGCGCGCGCTGTGGCGGATCCGGGAGGACGCGAGCGGCACGGCGACGCGCATGCCGGGCGGGACCGAGGCGTGGCCGGGCTGGGAGGACTGCGCGGTGCCGCCCGCCCGGCTCGGGGCGTATCTGCGGGACTTCCGGGCGCTGATGGCGGCGCACGGGCTGCGCGGCACGCCCTACGGGCACTTCGGGGACGGCTGCATTCACGTCCGGATCGACTTCGACCTCCTCACCGAGGCCGGTGTCACCCGCTTCCGCCGCTTCTCCGAGGAGCTCGCGGACCTGGTGGTGGCGCACGGCGGCTCGCTGTCCGGGGAGCACGGCGACGGGCAGGCGCGGGCGGAGCTGCTGCCGAGGATGTACGGGGCCGAGATGATCGGCCTGTTCGAGCGGGTCAAGGGCGTGTGGGACCCGGACGACCTGCTCAACCCCGGGATGCTGGTCCGCCCCGCGCCCCTGGACAGCGGCCTGCGCTTCTCCGTCCTGCCCCGCGAACCGGTCGACGTGGCCTTCGGCTACCCCGCCGACGGCGGTGACTTCGCGGCGGCGGTACGGCGCTGCGTGGGCGTGGCCAAGTGCCGTACGACGTCGGTGTCCGGTTCGGCCGTCATGTGCCCGTCCTTCCGGGCGACGGGCGCGGAGGAGCACTCCACGCGCGGGCGGGCCCGGCTGCTGCACGAGATGCTCGCCGGCGAGGTGGTGACGGACGGCTGGCGCTCGGAGGAGGTCCGGGACGCTCTGGACCTGTGCCTGTCCTGCAAGGGCTGCCGGTCGGACTGCCCGGTCGGGGTCGACATGGCCACGTACAAGGCGGAGTTCCTGCACCGGCACTACGCCGGCCGGCGCCGGCCCGCCGCGCACTACGCGCTGGGACGGTTGCCGGTGTGGCTCCGCGCGGTGTCCCGTACGCGCACGGCACGGCTGGTCAACGCGCTGTCCGCGGTACCGCCCCTCGCCTGGGCGGCGAAGCGGCTGGGGGGTCTCGCGCCGGAACGGGAGATCCCGCGGGTGGCGACGCGGACGTTCAGCGGGTGGTGGGAGCGGCGCGGGGGCGGCGGTGCCGGTGCAGGGGGTGCTGCCGGTGGCCGCGAGCCTGCTCGTGGTGGTTCGGGCGGTGCCGGGCGGGGGCCGCTCGTCGTTCTGTGGCCCGACACCTTCACCGAGCATCTCTCGCCGGCCGTGGGACAGGCAGCCGTGCGGGTGCTGGAGGCGGCCGGGCTGCGGGTGGCGTTGCCGCCGACTCTGCGGCTGGAGAAGCCACCGGTGGGCGACGGCAGGACGGTCGCCCTCGACCCGCTGTCGCTGTTGCGTGGCCGGGGGCGCGTCTGCTGCGGGCTGACGTACGTGTCGACGGGGCAGCTGGAGCGGGCCCGGGCCGTCATGCGCCGCACGCTCGACCTGATGGAACCGGTCCTGGAGACCGGCGCCCCGGTCGTCGTGCTGGAGCCGAGCTGCGCGGCGGCCCTGCGCACGGACGTCCCCGAGCTGCTGCACGACGACCCGCGCGCGGCCCGCCTCGCCGCGAAGGTCCTCACCTTCGCCGAGACGCTGGAGCGCCACGCTCCCGGCTGGACGCCGCCGCGCGTGGACCGTCCGGTGGCCGGGCAGACCCACTGCCACCAGCACGCGGTGCTGGGCGACGCCGCCGACCGCCGACTGCGGGAAGCGGCGCTGCTCACCGGTGAACTGAGCGGCGGCTGCTGCGGCCTGGCGGGCAACTTCGGCTTCGAGAAGGGGCACTTCGAGGTGAGCGCCGCCTGCGCGGAGGAACAGCTCCTGCCGTCGGTGCGGGACGCCCCGCAGGACACGGTGGTCCTCGCGGACGGCTACTCCTGCCGCACCCAGCTGGAGCAGCTGGCGGGCGTGCGCGGCAGGCATCTGGCCCAGGTGCTGGCCGAGGCATTGGACGGGCACCCCGAGCGCGAGGGGACGTGAGGCGTTCGGGCTACGGGGCGGGCGGCTGTGTGGTGGGGCGTTCGGGGTGCGGGGCGGGCGGGCTGTGTGGTGCGGTGTTCGGGGTGCGGGGCGGGCGGGCTGTGTGGTGGGGCGTTCGGGGTGCGGGGCGGGCGGGCTGTGTGGTGGGGCGTTCGGGGTGCGGGGCGGGCGGGCTGTGTGGTGAGGCGTTCGGGCCACGGGGCCGGTGGACCCGAGTGTCTGAGCCGGGGAGGGCCGATGCCGCTCCTAGGCTCGCGGAACCAGTCACCGCCCGCCGAGGGCCGCTGCTCGAAGGAGCCCGCGCATGAGCGTCCGCGTCCAGCCGATCACCCGTGACGAGCACCTCGCGTTCGTCACGGCCCGCCCCTCCGCCAGCCACACCCAGGTGCCGTCCTGGGGCGAGGTGAAGCCCGACTGGAAGGCGGAGAGCCTCGGCTGGTTCGACGACGGCGGGCAGCTCGTCGGCGCGGGACTGGTGCTGCTGCGTCCCCTCCCCGGGCCGCGGCTGCCCGGACTGCCGCGCTACTTCGCGTACCTGCCCGAAGGCCCGCTCCTCGACTGGCACGAGCCCGGCCTCGACCGCCTGCTGGAGCCGATGCTCGCCCACCTGAGACTGCGGGGCGCCTTCGCGGTGCGGATGGGCCCGCCGGTCGTGGTGCGCCGCTGGAGCGCCGACGCGGTCAAGGCCGCGATCGCCGATCCGGCCGCCCGGCGGCTGCGCGACGTGCGGGCGACGTCGTACGAACCCCGGGCCGGCCAGGTCGCGGACCATCTGCGCCGCATGGGCTGGCGGCAGACCGGGCCCGGCGAGGACGGCTTCGCCGCCGGGCAGCCCCGGTACGTCTTCCAGGTGCCGTTCGCCGGCCGGTCGCTGGAGGACATCCACAGCGGCCTGAACCAGCAGTGGCGCCGCAACATCAAGAAGGCGGAGCAGGCCGGGGTGAAGGTCGTGCGCGGCGACCTGGAGGACCTGCCGGCCTTCCACGAGCTGTACAGCGAGACGGCGGAGCGGGACCGCTTCGTCCCGCGCCCGCTGCCGTACTTCCAGCGCATGTGGCGCGCGCTCACCGCCGAACACCCCGACCGGATGCGGCTCTACCTCGCCTACCACGACGGCGAGGTGCTCGCCGCGGCCACCATGCTGACCGTCGGCGACCACGTCTGGTACTCCTACGGCGCCTCGACCGCCCGCCGCCGCGAGGTCCAGCCGAGCAGCGCCGTGCAGTGGCGCATGATGACCGACGCCCACGAACTCGGCGCCGCCGTCTACGACCTGCGCGGCATCACCGACACCCTGGAGGAGTCCAGCCATCTGCTGGGCCTGCTCCGCTTCAAGGTGGGCACCGGCGGCGAGGCCGTGGAGTACCTCGGCGAATGGGACTACCCGCTCAACCGGCTGCTCCACAAGGCGTTCGGCCTCTACCTCTCGAGGCGGTGACGTCTCACGCCCTGGGACAGAGGCAAAAAGGGTTCACGCACCTGACGGAGTCCATTACCCTGGACTGTGCAGTACATCGGGATGCACATTGAGTGTGTCCGGGTGTACGCACCGCACACGCGCACCACCCGGACACCGCCCCCCGAGCCCAGGACCCGCCCGTGACCACGCCGGAGACCACCGCCACACCCCAGCCCACCGCCGGTGCCGCCGCCTCCGCGGCCGGCCCGGGCCGTCTCGGCTCGCTCGGACCCGTGGGCCTGGTGCTCGCGGGCGGGATCTCCGTCCAGTTCGGCGGCGCCCTGGCGGTGACGCTGATGCCCAGGGCCGGTGCCCTCGGAGTCGTGGCGTTGCGCCTGCTGGTGGCGGCGGTCGTGCTGCTCCTGGTCTGCCGGCCGCGGCTGCGCGGCCACTCGCGCACCGACTGGGGCACGGTCGTCGTCTTCGGCATCACCATGGCCGCGATGAACGGCCTCTTCTACCAGGCCGTCGCGCGCATTCCGCTGGGCCCCGCGGTCACGCTGGAGGTCCTCGGCCCGCTCGCCCTCTCGGTCCTCGCCTCCCGCCGCGCGATCAACGTCGTCTGGGCGGCGCTGGCCCTCACCGGCGTCTTCCTCCTGGGCGGCGGAGGCTTCGACGGTCTCGACCCCACCGGTGCGGCCTTCGCGCTGGGGGCGGGCGCCATGTGGGCGGCCTACATAGTCTTCAGCGCCCGTACGGGCCGCCGCTTCCCGCAGGCGGACGGGCTGGCGCTGGCGATGGCGGTGGGGGCGGTGCTGTTCCTGCCGCTGGGCATCGCCGAGTCGGGGGCGAAGCTGCTCGACCCGGTGACCCTGGGTCTGGGCGCGGCGGTCGCCCTGCTCTCCTCGGTCCTGCCCTACACCCTCGAACTGCTCGCCCTGCGCCGCCTGCCCGCGTCCACCTTCGCGATCCTGATGAGCCTCGAACCGGCCATCGCCGCGACGGCCGGCTTCCTCATCCTCGACCAGGCCCTCGACGCCGCCGAGGCCGCCGCGATCGCCCTCGTCGTCGCGGCGAGCATGGGCGCGGTGCGCACCCAGGTGGGTCCGGGGCGGAGGAAGAAGGCGGCACTGGAGAGCACGGGCCTGGAGGGCTGACCGGCCACGCGACGACCGTCCCGTCGACCCGGTGCCCAGTCGTCGGTCCGGGCGGGTGGTCTATACGGTGCCCGGCCGTCGGTCCGGGCGGGTGGTCTTTACGGGGCCCGGTCGTCGGCCCCGCCCGGCTGTGGGCCAGGCGGGTTGTCGAGCCGGTGCCCGGCCGTCGCCCTGGGCGGGTGGTCGCCCCGGAATCCGGTCGTCGGGGCAGGTGGTCCACCCGGCGGCACGTCGTCGGTCCGGGCCGGTTGCGGGCCTGGCCCTGCCGTCGGCCCGGCCCCGGTTGTCAGTGTCCGGTGCCACACTGCCCGCATGACCGCATCGGGCCCGAAGGCCGACCTCCTCCGCTATCTCCAGGACGCGCGCGATGCCCTGCTCTGGAAGCTCGACGGACTCTCGGAGTACGACATCCGCCGCCCCCTGACCCCGACCGGCACCAATCTGCTGGGGCTGGTGAAGCACGCCGCCGGGGTGGAGCTGGGGTACTTCGGGGACACATTCGGCCGCCCGTTCTTCACCGAGAACCCACCGCCCTGGTGGTACACGCAGGACGCCGACCCCAATGCCGACATGTGGGCCACCCCCGAGGAGTCGCGCGAGGACATCGCCGGGCTGTACCGCAAGGCGTGGGAGCACGCGGACGGCACGATCGGGAAGCTGCCGCTGGACGCCACCGGCCACGTCCCCTGGTGGCCCGAGGAGCGGCGGGAAGCCACCCTGCACCACCTCCTGGTGCGCGTGATCGCCGACACCAGCCGTCACGCCGGCCACGCCGACATCGTCCGCGAAGTCATCGACGGAGCGGTCGGCCTGACGCCGGGCAAGGGCAGCATGCCGCCGGGCGACCGGGCCATGTGGGACACCCATCGGCACCGGCTGGAGGAGGCGGCGAGGGCGGCGGACCGCACCGTCTGAACCCACCGCGGCGAGCGGGCCCGGGCAGCGCGCGGTCCGGCGCGCCGGCACCCCGCGCCGGCACCCCGCGCCGCGCCGGCACCCCGCGCCGAGCCGGCCCGCCCGGCGGCGCCGGCCCGCGCACCACGTGTATTGATCCCGCCCCCGAGGAGCACGCTTCCGGCCACCCCGACAATTTCATGCAAGCACGCTTGATTGTTTCTGGTGCCGCTGCCATGCTCCTCAGCACGCCGCACCACCCCGCACACCGCCACACCCCGCACACCGCCGTGCCCCGAGGGGAGCGCCCCGTGTCCGATCCGATGCCCGTGATCGACGATCTGCGCGAGGAGAGCGAGGAACTCGACCGCCTCATGGCCGGGTTGTCCTCGCAGCGCTGGTCGCTCACGACCCCCGCGCCCGGCTGGACCGTGGCCCACCAGATCGCCCATCTCGCCTGGACGGACCGCTCGGCCCTGCTCGCCGTCACGGACCCCGACGGCTTCCACACGCTGGTCGAGAAGGCCCTCGCCGCGCCGGACTCCTTCGTCGACCAGGGCGCCGAGGAGGGCGCGGGACTCCCGCCCGGCGAGCTGCTCGCCCGCTGGCGTGACGGCCGTACGGCACTGGAGGAGGCCCTGCGGGCCGCTCCGCCGAAGGCGCGCTTCCCCTGGTACGGCCCACCCATGTCGGCCGCCTCCATGGCGACGGCCCGCCTCATGGAGACCTGGGCCCACGGACAGGACGTGGCCGACGCCCTCGGTGTGGTGCGCCCACCCACCGACCGGCTGCGGCATGTGGTCCGGCTCGGGGTCCGAACCCGGGACTTCGCCCACGGCGTGCACGGCCTGACCCCGCCCGCCGACCCGTTCCGCGTCGAACTCCGCGCCCCCTCCGGCGACCTGTGGACGTACGGCCCCGAGGACGCCCCGCAGCGTGTCACCGGATCGGCCCTCGACTTCTGCCTCCTGGTCACCCAGCGTGCCCACCGTTCCGACCTCGCGCTGCGCGCCGAGGGCCCCGACGCCGACCGCTGGCTCGACCTCGCGCAGGCCTTCGCCGGCCCGCCGGGCGGCGGACGCCCGCCGAGGGGGACCGCCTCATGACCCTCCGCATCGGCAACGCCTCGGGCTTCTACGGCGACCGCTTCGACGCGATGCGCGAGATGCTCACCGGCGGCGAACTCGACGTCCTCACCGGCGACTACCTCGCCGAGCTGACCATGCTCATCCTCGGCCGGGACCGCCTGAAGGACCCCGCCGCCGGATACGCCCGCACCTTCCTGCGGCAGCTGGAGGAGTGCCTCGGGCTCGCGCACGAGCGGGGCGTCAGGATCGTCACCAACGCCGGCGGCCTCAACCCGGCCGGACTCGCGGACGCCGTGACGCGGTTGGCCGACCGGCTGGGCATCCCCGTACGCGTCGCTCATGTGACGGGCGACGACCTCACCGCCGCGCACCCCGGCTCCCTCGCCGCCCACGCCTACCTCGGCGGCTTCGGCATCGCGGAGGGCCTGCGGGCGGGCGCCGACGTCGTCGTCACCGGGCGAGTGACGGACGCGGCGCTGGTCACCGGGCCAGCCGCCGCGCACTTCGGCTGGACCCCGGGGGACCACGACCGGCTCGCGGGCGCGGTGGTCGCGGGGCACGTCCTGGAGTGCGGGACGCAGGCCACCGGCGGCAACTACGCCTTCTTCCGGGACGGCGACGTCCGCCGCCCCGGCTTCCCGCTCGCGGAGCTGCACGAGGACGGCAGCTGCGTCATCACCAAGCACCCCGGCACCGGCGGCTTCGTCGACGTCGGCACGGTCACCGCGCAACTGCTCTACGAGACGGCCGGTGCCCGGTACGCGGGGCCCGACGTCACCGCCCGGCTGGACACCGTGCGGCTGAGCCAGGACGGGCCCGACCGGGTGCGGATCGAGGGCGTGCGCGGGGAGGCGCCGCCGCCCACCCTCAAGGTCGGCCTCAACCGGCTCGGCGGCTTCCGCAACGAGGTCGTCTTCGTGCTCACCGGCCTCGACATCGAGGCCAAGGCCGCCCTGGTGCGGGACCAGATGGAACCCGCCCTTGCCAAGGTCGCCGACGTGCGCTGGGAGCTGTCCCGCACCGACCGCCCCGACGCGCCGACCGAGGAGACGGCGAGCGCGTTGCTGCGGCTCGTCGTACGGGACCCCGACCAGGAGACGGTCGGGCGGTCGCTGAGCGGGGCGGCCGTGGAGCTGGCACTCGCCGGCTATCCGGGCTTCCATGTGCTGGCCCCACCCGGAAAGGGCTCGCCCTATGGGGTCTTCGAGGATGTGTACGTCCCCCATGGGGGAGTCGACCATGTGGCCGTCCTCCACGACGGGCGCCGGATCCCCGTGCCACCCGCCCACGACACGGCCGCACTCGAGGCGGTGCCGGAGCCGCCCCTGCCGGAGCCGTCGGAGCCCGGGCCCACCCGGCGTGCCCCCCTCGGACTGGTCGCGGGTGCCCGCAGCGGCGACAAGGGCGGCGACGCCAACGTCGGGGTGTGGGCGCGCACGGACGACGCCTGGCGGTGGCTCGCCCACGAGCTGACCGCCGACCGGTTCCGCGAACTGATCCCCGAGAGCCGCGAGTTGACCGTCGTACGGCACGTGCTGCCGAACCTGCGCGCCCTCAACTTCGTCGTCGAGGGGATCCTCGGTGCCGGTGTCGCCGCGCAGCACCGCTTCGACCCGCAGGCCAAGGCCCTCGGCGAATGGCTGCGCTCCCGCCACCTCGACATACCGGAGGCCCTCCTGTGACCGTCCTGACCTCCGGGCTCGACCCCCACGGTCCCGGCTTCCGGGCCAACCGCGAGGCGATGCTCGCCAAGCTCGCCGCCCTCGACACCGAGCACGCCAAGGCCCTCGCGGGCGGTGGCGAGAAGTACGTCGCACGGCACCGGAAGCGCGGCAAGCTCCTCGCCCGCGAGCGCATCGAGCTGCTCCTCGACCCCGACACGCCGTTCCTGGAACTGTCCCCGCTGGCAGCGTGGGGCAGCGACTACACCGTCGGCGCGTCGCTCGTCACCGGCATCGGGACGGTCGAGGGCGTGGAGTGCCTGATCACCGCCAACGACCCGACCGTGCGCGGCGGGGCGAGCAACCCCTGGTCGCTGAAGAAGGCCCTGCGCGCCAACGACATCGCGCTCGCCAACCGGCTGCCCTGCATCAGCCTGGTGGAGTCGGGCGGCGCCGACCTCCCCTCCCAGAAGGAGATCTTCATCCCGGGCGGCGCCATCTTCCGCGACCTCACCCGGCTGTCCGCCGCGGGCATCCCCACCGTCGCGGTCGTCTTCGGCAACTCCACGGCCGGCGGCGCCTACATCCCCGGCATGTCCGACCACGTGATCATGGTCAAGGAGCGGGCGAAGGTGTTCCTCGGCGGTCCGCCGCTGGTGAAGATGGCCACCGGCGAGGAGAGCGACGACGAGTCCCTGGGCGGCGCCGAGATGCACGCCCGCACCTCGGGCCTCGCCGACTACTTCGCCGTCGACGAGCCGGACGCGCTCCGCCAGGCCCGCCGCGTGGTCGCCCGCCTCAACCACCGCAAGGCGTACGAGGATCCGGGGCCGGCCGAGCCGCCCAAGTACGACGCCGAGGAGCTGCTGGGCATCGTTCCCGGCGACCTGAAGAGCCCCTTCGACCCGCGCGAGGTCATCGCGCGCATCGTCGACGCCTCCGACTTCGACGAGTTCAAGCCGCTGTACGGGACCAGCCTGACCACCGGCTGGGCCACCCTCCACGGCTATCCCGTGGGTGTGCTGGCGAACGCCCGGGGCGTCCTCTTCAGCGAGGAGTCCCAGAAGGCCGCCCAGTTCATCCAGCTCGCCAACCAGCGCGACATCCCCCTGCTCTTCCTGCACAACACCACCGGCTACATGGTCGGCAAGGAGTACGAGCAGGGCGGCATCATCAAACACGGCGCGATGATGATCAACGCGGTCAGCAACAGCCGCGTGCCCCACCTCTCCGTCCTCATGGGCGCCTCCTACGGCGCCGGCCACTACGGCATGTGCGGCCGCGCCTACGACCCCCGCTTCCTGTTCGCCTGGCCCAGCGCCAAGTCGGCCGTCATGGGCCCGCAGCAGCTCGCGGGTGTCCTGTCGATCGTCGCCCGTCAGTCGGCCGCCGCCAAGGGACAGCCCTACGACGAGGAGGCGGACGCGGCCCTGCGCGCCATGGTGGAGCAGCAGATCGAGTCCGAGTCGCTGCCGATGTTCCTGTCCGGGCGGCTCTACGACGACGGCGTCATCGACCCGCGCGACACCCGCACCGTCCTCGGCCTGTGCCTCTCCGCGATCCACACCGCCCCCTACGAGGGCGCCCGCGGCGGCTTCGGCGTCTTCCGGATGTGAGGAACCTTCAGTGATCACTACTGTGCTGGTCGCCAACCGGGGCGAGATCGCCTGCCGCGTCTTCCGCACCTGCCACGACCTGGGCATCCGTACCGTCGCCGTGCACTCGGACGTCGACGCGAACGCCCTGCACGCGCGCGTGGCCGACGTGAGCGTACGACTTCCGGGGCAGACGCCCGCCGACACGTACCTGCGCGGCGACCTCATCGTGAAGGCCGCCGTCGCCGCCGGGGCGGACGCCGTGCACCCCGGCTACGGCTTCCTCTCCGAGAACGCCGACTTCGCCCGGGCCGTCCTGGGCGCGGGCCTGCGCTGGATCGGCCCGCCCCCGGACGCCATCGAGGCGATGGCGTCCAAGACCCGCGCGAAGCAGCTCATGGGCATCCGGCCCCTCACCGACGTCACCGGGACCGACCTGCCCGTGCTGGTGAAGGCGGCGGCCGGCGGCGGCGGCCGCGGCATGCGCGTCGTACGCCGACTCGCCGACCTGGAGGGCGAGTTGGCCGCGGCCCGGGCCGAGGCTGCGAGCGCCTTCGGTGACGGTGAGGTCTTCGTCGAGCCGTACGTGGAGAACGGCCGTCACGTCGAGGTGCAGATCCTCGCCGACACCCACGGCACGATCCGGCCCCTCGGCACCCGCGACTGCTCCCTGCAGCGCCGCCACCAGAAGGTGATCGAGGAGGCCCCGGCGCCCGGCCTGTCCCGGGAGCTCGAGGAGGAGGTCCGCGCGCTCGCCGTACGGGCCGCGCGGGCCGTGGACTACGTGGGCGCGGGAACGGTCGAGTTCCTCGTCGCCGGCGGCCGGGCGCACTTCCTGGAGATGAACACCCGCCTCCAGGTCGAACACCCGGTCACGGAAGCCGTGTTCGGCGTCGACCTGGTGGCGGAGCAGATCCGGATCGCCGAGGGGCACCCCCTCGCGGCCGACCCGCCGCACGCGCGTGGCCACGCCGTCGAGGCCCGCCTGTACGCCGAGGACCCGGCGCGCGACTGGTCCCCGCAGACCGGCACCCTGCACCGACTGACCGTCCCCCCGTCCGTCCGCCTGGACACCGGGTACACGGACGGCGACGAGATCGGCGTCCACTACGACCCCATGCTCGCCAAGGTGGTCGCCCACGCGCCCACCCGCCCGGAGGCCCTGCGCATCCTGGCCTCCGCCCTGGAACGGGCCGTGATCCACGGCCCCGTCACCAACCGCGACCTCCTGGTCCGATCCCTGCGCCACCCCGAGTTCACCGCGGCCCGCATGGACACCGGCTTCTACGAGCGTCACCTGCCGGACCTGACCGCACCGTCCCCCGACCCGCACGCCCCCCTGGCCGCCGCCCTCGCCGACGCCCACGGCCGATCCCGCTTCGGCGGCTGGCGCAACGTCCCCGCGCAGCCGCAGACCAAGCGGTACCTGATGGCGGGCGAGGAGCACGAGGCCCGCTACCGGCACACCCGGCAGGGCCCGGAGGCGGACGGGGTACGGGTGGTGCACGCGGACGCGCACCTCGTGATCCTCGAAGTGGACGGGGTGGAGCGGAAGTACGAGGTCTCCCGCTACGGCGACCGCATCCACGTCAACACCACCACCCTGACGGCCCTGCCCCGCTTCCCCGACCCCACCACGCAGCACGCCCCGGGCTCCCTCCTGGCGCCGATGCCGGGCACGTGCGTCCGAGTCGCCGACGGCCTGACGGCAGGGGCGCCCGTGAAGGCGGGCGAGCCCCTGCTGTGGCTGGAGGCGATGAAGATGCAGCACAAGATCACGGCCCCGGTGACCGGAACGCTGACCGACCTGTGCGTCGTACCGGGACAGCAGGTGGAGCCGGGCGCGCTCCTGGCCGTGGTGAAGGAAGCCCCGTAAGGGGCGCGGGGAACTGCGCGACTAGCCACATCCGGCCCGCACCGAAAGGACTCCCCATGGACACCGAAGACCACAAGGCGCTCCGGGAAGCCGTCGCCGCCCTCGGCAAACGCCACGGCCGCGGCAACGACCCCGCCCAACTCTGGTCGGATGCAGGAAAACTCGGCTACCTCGGAGTCAACCTCCCCGAGCAATACGGCGGTGGAGGCGGCGGCGTCTCCGAGCTCTCCATCGTCCTCGAAGAGCTGGGCGCAGCCGGCTGCCCCCTCCTGATGCTGATCGTCTCACCGGCCATCTGCGGCACGGTCATAGCCCGCTTCGGCACGGACGCCCAGAAAGAAGCCTGGCTCCCGGGCCTTGCCGACGGCACCCGTCTCATGGCCTTCGGCATCACCGAACCCGACGCCGGCTCCAACAGCCACCGCATCACCACCACGGCCCGCCGCGACCAGGACAGCGGCGACTGGCTCCTCACCGGCCGCAAGGTCTTCGTCTCCGGTGTGGACATCGCCGACGCGACCCTCATCGTCGGCCGCACCGAGGACGCCCGCACCGGCCGCCTCAAGCCCTGCCTGTTCATCGTCCCGCGCGACACCCCCGGCTTCACCCGCAGCCCCATCGACATGGAACTGAACGCCGCGGAGAAGCAGTTCGAACTGGTCCTGGACGACGTACGGCTGCCTTCCGACGCCCTGGTCGGCGACGAGGACGCCGGCCTCCTCCAGCTCTTCGCCGGCCTCAACCCCGAACGCATCATGACCGCCGCCTTCGCGATCGGCATGGGACGGCACGCCCTGACCGGAGCCGTCGAGTACGCCCGCGACCGCAGCGTCTGGAACACCCCCATCGGTGCCCACCAGGCCATCGCCCACCCCCTGGCCCAGGCCCACATCGACCTCGAACTCGCCCGCCTGATGATGCAGAAGGCCGCCGCCCTCTACGACGCGGGCGACGACATGGGCGCCGGAGAGGCCGCCAACATGGCCAAGTACGCCGCCGGGGAAGCCTGTGTGAAGGCCGTCGACCAGGCCGTGCACACCCTCGGCGGCAACGGCCTCACCCGCGAGTACGGCCTGGCCCGGCTGATAACGGCAGCGCGCGTGGCTCGTATCGCACCGGTGAGCCGGGAGATGATTCTCAACTACGTCTCCCACCAGACCCTGGGCCTGCCCAAGTCGTACTGAGAAGCCTGAGACGGCCCGCGCCGCGAGGAGGAACCAGCCATGTTCCGCAGCGAGTACGCAGACGTCCCGCCCGTCGAACTGCCCATCCACGAAGCCGTCCTGGCCCGGGCCGCCGAGTTCGGCGGCACCCCGGCGCTGATCGACGGCACCGACGGCACCACCCTCACCTACGAGCAGGTCGACCGGTTCCACCGGCGCGTCGCCGCCGGACTCGCCGAGGCCGGGGTCCGCAAGGGCGACGTCCTCGCCCTGCACAGCCCCAACACCGTCGCCTTCCCGACCGCCTTCTACGCGGCCACGCGCGCGGGCGCCACCGTCACCACCGTGCACCCACTCGCCACCGCCGACGAGTTCGCCAAACAGCTCCGGGACTCGGCGGCCCGCTGGATCGTCACCGTGTCGCCCCTGCTGGACACCGCCCGGCGCGCCGCCGAACTCGCGGGCGGCGTGCGGGAGATCTTCGTGTGCGACAGCGCGACCGGCCACCGCTCCCTGATCGACATGCTGGCCTCCACGGCCCCCGAACCGCGGGTCGCCATCGACCCCGCCGAGGACGTCGCCGCCCTGCCGTACTCCTCCGGGACCACCGGCGTCCCCAAGGGCGTGATGCTCACCCACCGGCAGATCGCCACCAACCTCGCCCAGCTCCACCCGGCGGTCCCCGCGGGCCCCGGAGACCGAGTCCTGGCAGTTCTTCCCTTTTTTCACATCTACGGCCTCACGGCCCTGATGAACGCGCCCCTGCGGCAGGGCGCCACCGTCGTCGTCCTGCCCCGCTTCGACCTGGAACAGTTCCTCGCGGCCATCCAGAACCACCGCATCACGGCCCTCTACGTGGCCCCGCCCATCGTCCTGGCCCTCGCCAAACACCCGGCCGTCGCCCAGTACGACCTGTCGTCCCTGCGCTACATCATCAGCGCCGCCGCACCCCTGGACGCCCGCCTCGCAGCCGCCTGCTCCCGGCGCCTCGGCCTGCCGCCCGTCGGCCAGGCCTACGGCATGACGGAACTGTCACCCGGCACCCACGTCGTCCCCCTGGACGCCATGAACGACGCCCCGCCCGGCACCGTCGGCAAGCTCGTCGCCGGCACCGAGATGCGCATCGTCTCCCTCGACGACCCGGGCAAGGACCTCGGCCCCGGCGAATCCGGCGAGATCCTCATCCGCGGCCCGCAGATCATGAAGGGCTACCTCGGCCGTCCCGACGCCACCACCGCGATGATCGACCCCGACGGCTGGCTGCACACCGGCGACGTGGGCCATGTGGACGACGAAGGCTGGCTGTTCGTCGTCGACCGGGTCAAGGAACTCATCAAGTACAAGGGCTTCCAGGTGGCCCCCGCCGAGCTGGAGGCCCTGCTCCTCACCCACCCGGGCATCGCGGACGCCGCCGTCATCGGCAGGTACGACGCCGACGGCAACGAGGTCCCGCACGCCTACGTGGTCCGCCAGCCGTCCGCCGCCGACCTCACCGAGGCCGAGATCATGATGTACGTCGCCGAGCGCGTGGCCCCCTACAAGCGGATACGCCACGTCACCTTCATCGTCGGCGTCCCCCGCGCGGCCTCCGGCAAGATCCTCCGCCGACAGCTCAGGGAGAGCGCATGACGCTGATCGCCCGTACCCGCGCCCGTGCCGTTCAGACCCTGTCCCTCGACTCGCCCCACAACCGCAACGCCCTGTCGGCGGCCCTCGTCGGCGAACTGGCCGACGCGCTCAGCGACGCCGGCAAGGACACCGGCGTCCGCGCGGTCGTCCTCACCCACACCGGCAACACCTTCAGCGCGGGCGCCGACCTCAAGGACCCGCCGCCGCCCGAGGCGCTGGTCGCATTGCTGCGGCAGATCATCGAACTGCCCAAGCCGGTCGTCGCCCGGGTCACCGGCCACGTCCGCGCGGGCGGCCTCGGTCTCCTGGCCGCCTGCGACATCGCGGCCGCCTCCACGGATGCCACCTTCGCCTTCACCGAGGTCCGCATCGGGGTAGCCCCCGCCGTGATCTCCCTGCCGATCCTGCCCCGCACCGGCCCCCGCGCCCTGGCCCGTCACTACCTCACCGGCGAACGTTTCGCAGCCTCCGAGGCCGTGGCAACGGGCCTGCTCACCACCTGTGACAGCGATGTCGACCAGGCCCTCGAACCCATCCTCGACGGTCTGCGCCGCTCCGCTCCTGAAGCCCTGGCCGAGACGAAACGGCTGCTCACGGCTAGGGTGCTGGAAGCCTTCGACCGGGACGCGGCCGACCTGACCGCGCTCTCGGCCCGGCTGTTCTCCTCCCCGCAGGCCCGCGAGGGGATGACGGCCTTCCTCGAACGACGGGATCCGGCATGGGTGGTGTGAGCACGGTCGACCGTGCGGAGAGAGTCCCCAAGCAGGACCGCAGCCGGGCCACCCGGCAGCGGCTCCTCGAAGCCGCCGTGTCCTGCCTCGCCGAGCACGGCTGGGCAGGATCCACCGTCTCCGTCGTCGCCGAACGCGCCGGCGTCTCCCGCGGCGCCGCCCAGCACCACTTCCCGACCCGCGAGGACCTCTTCACCGCGGCCGTCGAGTACGTCGCCGAGGAACGCTCCACGGCCCTGCGCGCCCTGTTCCCCGAGGGCGCGGCCGGCGACCGCCACGCCGTCGTCGCCGCCCTGGTCGACCTCTACACCGGGCCGCTGTTCCGCGCCGCCCTCCACCTCTGGGTCGCCGCCTCCAACGAGGAGCAGCTCCGGCCCCGCGTCACCGAACTCGAATCCCGTGTCGGCCGCGAGACCCACCGCATAGCCGTCGACCTCCTCGCCGCCGACGAGTCCGTCCCCGGCGTCCGCGAAACCGTCCAGGGCCTCCTCGACATGGCCCGCGGCCTCGGCCTCGCCAACCTCCTCACGGACGACGCGGCCCGCCGGGAACGGGTGGTCGCACAGTGGGCGGGCCTGCTGGAGGAGACCCTGGGCTGAGGGGGGCAGTGGCCGGCAGTGGCAGGGCTGCGGTTCCGTTGCCCCGCCTGCCCGCGCCCCGCCCCCCTGGCCCGACTGGGCCAGGACCGACGGTCGTCTCGCCCTCGGTCACCTCGGCTTCGAGTTCTGGAACCGGCCCGAGCTGACCGGCGACTTCCGTACCCGCCCGTCGGGCCTGCTGGACGGTCACCGCACGGCGTACGCGTGGGGAAAGATCCGCGCCCCGGAAACCGTCAGGGACTGAGCCGCTCCACCCGCCAGCTGCCGTCCGGCTGCTCCACGTACCGCAACCGGTCGTGCAGCCGGTTCTCGCGGCCCTGCCAGAACTCCACCGTCTGCGGGGCAACCCGGAAACCGCCCCAGTGCGGCGGCACCGGCACCTGCTCGCCCTCCGGGTAGCGCGCGGCCAGCTCGGCGTACGCGGCGTCGATGTCGGCCCGGGTGGGAACCACCGACGACTGGGCGCTGGCCCACGCGCCCAGCTGCGAGCCGTGCGGCCGGGTGCGGAAGTACGCCGCCGTCTCGTCCCGCCCGGTCCGCCGCGCCACCCCGCTCACGATGACCTGCCGGGCCATCGGATGCCAGGGGAACAGCAGCGAGACGTACGGGTTCTCCGCCAGATCACGCGCCTTGCGGGACTCGTAGTTGGTGTAGAAGACAAAGCCCTGTGTGTCGAAGTGCTTCAGCAGCACCGTACGGGCGCTCGTCCGCCCCTCCGCGTCCGCCGTCGAGACGATCATGGCGTTGGGCTCGAACAGTCCGCCGTCCGTCGCGGCCTGCTTGAACCAGCGCGCGAACTGCTCGACGGGCGTCGCGGCCAGCTCGGTCTCGGAGAGGCCCTCGGCCCGGTACTGCTTGCGCATCGAGGGCAGATCGAAAGGGACGTCGTCGCGGTCGGTCACCCGGTCATCTTGCCGTACCGACGGTGTCCTTCGTCACTGCCTGGCACTGAGTGCCGTGAACCCTCCCCAAGTGTGGCACTCGGAGATATCGTTTCCGTGCCGTTCCGGTTGGGTGACCGCCATCCGAACGGGGCATCACAGGGGCAACCGGCCAGGACCGCGAGTCGCCTGCACGACCGTGGATCCACTGGACGGCGCCCGCTTCGCCAGCTGACTGACACATGGTTCGTTCGTCCCACCCCATAACACACCATCTGTCACTTACATCACGAGGAGCCGCCTGATGTCCGACTTCGTACCCGGGCTCGAAGGAGTCGTCGCGTTCGAGACGGAGATCGCCGAACCCGACAAGGAGGGCGGCGCACTCCGGTACCGGGGCGTCGACATCGAGGACCTCGTCGGCCACGTCTCGTTCGGCAACGTCTGGGGCCTGCTCGTCGACGGCGCCTTCAACCCCGGCCTGCCCCCCGCCGAGCCGTTCCCCATTCCCGTGCACTCCGGCGACATCCGCGTGGACGTCCAGTCCGCCCTGGCCATGCTGGCGCCCGTCTGGGGCCTCAAACCCCTCCTCGACATCGACGCCGAGGAGGCCCGCGAGAACCTCGCGCGAGCAGCCGTCATGGCCCTCTCCTACGTCGCCCAGTCCGCCCGCGGCCAGGGCCTGCCGATGGTCCCGCAGCGGGAGATCGACAAGGCGCAGTCCGTCGTCGAGCGCTTCATGATCCGCTGGCGCGGCGAGCCGGACCCCAAGCACGTCGCCGCCGTGGACGCGTACTGGACGAGCGCCGCCGAGCACGGCATGAACGCGTCCACCTTCACCGCCCGGGTCATCGCCTCGACCGGCGCGGACGTGGCGGCGGCGCTGTCCGGCGCGGTGGGCGCGATGTCCGGCCCGCTGCACGGCGGCGCCCCCTCCCGCGTCCTCGGCATGATCGAGGAGATCGAACGCACGGGTGACGCCGAGGCCTACGTCAAGAACGCGCTCGACAAGGGCGAACGCCTCATGGGCTTCGGCCACCGCGTCTACCGCGCCGAGGACCCGCGCGCCCGGGTCCTGCGCCGCACCGCCCGCGAACTGGGCGCCCCCCGCTTCGAGGTCGCCGAGGCCCTGGAGAAGGCGGCCCTCGCGGAACTCCACGCCCGCCGCCCCGACCGCGTCCTCGCGACGAACGTCGAGTTCTGGGCGGCCATCGTCCTGGACTTCGCCGAGGTCCCGGCCCACATGTTCACGTCCATGTTCACCTGCGCCCGCACCGCCGGCTGGTCCGCCCACATCCTGGAGCAGAAGCGCACGGGCCGCCTGGTCCGCCCCTCGGCCCGCTACGTGGGCCCGGGCACCCGCAACCCCCGCGAGATCGAGGGCTACGAGGACATCGCCCACTGACACCCCCGCTCACGGCCTCACCCGACTCCGGGTGAGGCCCCCTGCCCCTCCCCGCCCCCGAGCCGGTCCAGCTCCTCCCCGATGGCCCCCCGCAGCCGGTCGTGCGCGGGCCCGAGGGCGTAACGCTCCTCGCGCCACGTCTCCCGCGGATACAGCCAGACGGGCAACCGCACCAGTTCCTCGGGCTCCCACTCGTACCGAGGCCACACGTGCGCGTGCAGAAACCCGTCGGTGTTCCCGAGGATCTCCAGATTGACCCGCCGGAACCCCGTCTCCACCCGCCGGCAGGCTCGCTCGACGGCTTCCCCCAGCCGGTCCATGTCGGCCAGGAACGCCAGCCGCGCGCCCCGTGGCAGCTCGGACAGCCGCTGGACGGCGGGGTCATCGGTCAGCAGCACCGAGTAGCCGGGCAGGAACTGCACATCACCGATCGCCGCGAACCCGGAATCCAGCCTCCGCATCACGGCCGGGTTCTCACCGCGCAGAGCGCTGCCGATCCGGTCCTCGCGCCATGCACCCACCGCCATCACCCCCGGGCACCTCGGAAAACACAGACGACCCGCGAGTCTGGTTCCTCCTGGGGAGGAGCCGGCCGGACGTACCGGCGACTCGCGGGTCGGGTGACTGCCTGAGATTGGGCCGGCTGCGCGCTTCGATCACACGCTGGTCCGGCACCGCACTGAGTGTGGTGACGAGCCGCTAGCCCGCAGCCACCTCACGCGTCCGGTTCTCATACATCTGCCGAACCACCTCCCTTCTCGTGTACCTGAACCCTAAGAAAGCGTTCGGTCTCGCATCAACCGTTTTTTTGAGACCTTGACTCCATGACGCAGCGGCGGGTGGTTCTCAGTGGTTCGGTGTTCGAGGAGCGGATCGGATATGCCCGGGCCGTCGTGGACGGGGACTGGGTGCACGTGTCGGGGACGACCGGGTTCGACTACGCGCGGATGACGATCTCCGAGGACGTGGTGGAGCAGGCCGAGCAGTGTCTGCGGAACATCGGGGCCGCGCTGGAGCAGGCCGGGTGTTCGTTCGCGGACGTCGTACGGGTGCGGTACCTGCTGCCCGAGCGGGAGGACTTCGAGCCGTGCTGGCCGGTGCTGCGCACGTGCTTCGGGGAGGTGCGGCCGGCCGCGACGATGATGGTCTGCGGGCTGGCGGACCCCCGTATGAGGATCGAGATCGAGGTGTACGCGCGGCGGGGCAGCGGCGGCGGGTCCCTGCCGTTGATCGACTAGCCGGCCGGCCAGGGGTGCCGGCGGGCCGGTGACGGGCCCGGTGGGACGCCCTCGGCGGCGTTGACGTGGGCATTGCCGCCGTACAACGATTCCTTCAATGTTGTGGGAACCCGGTGTGCGCTGGGTCACGTTCCAGTTGAATGATTGCAAGGAGCGAACCGACGTGCCGTACGTGCGGACGCAGCCTGCAGGGGGTCCAGGTGAGTGCTTCCCGGCGTAGTGGGACCACCGACGAGCTGGGGCCGGACGAGCCCGAGCGGGACGGTTCGGATGGTTCGGATCTGCTTGCCGCTTTGCTGGACGGGATGGACGCGGCGCTGTGCGCGTTCGACGCCGACGGCGTCGTCACGCACTGGAACCGCGAGGCCGAGCGGATCCTCGGCTGGAGCGCGGACGAGGCCGTGGGGCGACGGGGGCTCGCCGGGTGGGCCGTGCGCAGCGCGGACGCCGAGGAGGTCGAGGGCCGGCTGCTGTCGTCGATGCACGCCCCCGGCCGGCAGGTGCACGAGTTCGCGCTGCTGACCAAGGACGGCGGGCGGGTGCTCGTGCGGACGCAGTCGGCGGCGGTGCGCGGGCCCGACGGGAAGCCGGCGGGTGTGTACTGCGCGTTCAGCGAGGTGCACGCGCAGATCGATCTGGAGCGGTCGATCGCGCTGAGCGAGGCGCTGTTCGAGGACGCGAGCTGGGGTGTCGTCCTGGTGGACGTGGACCTGCGGCCGGCGGTGGTCAACGCGCACGCGGCCCGGGCGCTGGGCACGGGCCGTACGTCGGTGCTGGGGCGTCCGCTCGGGGAGCTGCTGTCGCAGGGCGTGGAGGAGCTGGAGAGCGCGTTGCAGCACGTGCTGGCGGAGGGCGCGCCGCCCGCGCCCGCCGAGGTGTGGGTGAGCGTGCGTGCCGTGGAGGGCGAGCAGCGCAGGTGCTGGCGCAGCGGCTTCCTGAGACTGGCCTCGCCGCTCGCGGAGGAGCCCGTACCGCTGGGGGTGGGCTGGCTGTTCCAGGACGTGACGGAGGCCAAGCAGGCCGAGCAGGAGGCGTCCCTGCTGCGGTTCCGTACGCAGCAGCTGCACCGGGCGTCGCGGGCGGCGGCCGAGTGCGAGGATCCGGCCGAGGCGGCGACGGTCCACCTGGACTTCGCCCTGGCCGGGTTCGCCGATCACGCGCTGATCGACCGGGTCGCCGGGGGTGCGCTCACCGACGTCGGGGAGGCGGAGGGGCCCGTCCGGCTGGTCCGGGTCGCCGCCACGCCGTCCGGAGCGCCGGGCCCGAGCAGCCTGTCCGGGCACGCGGGCCTGCCCGTGCGCTACGCCGAGGGGCACCCGGCCCTGCAGTGTGCGGAGCGGGCGGGTGCCCTGCGGGCGAGCGCGGGCACGGCCGCGCCCGAGGCGGCCCGGGAGTGGGCGGTGGCCCGTCAGTGGCCTCCGGACGCGGTGCACGCCTTGTGCGCGGTGCTGCGCAGCCGGGGCCGGACGCTGGGTGTCGTGACGTTCCTGCGGGGTGCGGGCCGCAGCGCCTTCGAGCGCTCGGACGCGCTGTACGCGGAGGACGTGGCGGTGCGGATCGCCGCGGTGCTGGATCTCGCGGGGTTGTCGGGCCGGGAGTGAGCGGCGCCCGGCGTGGTCCCGCCGCTGCGGGACGGGACCGGTCTCCCGTGTGTCGTGGTGCCGGTGTCGGCGCCGGATGCAGCGCCGGATGCAGTGCCGGTTCCAGCGCCGGATGCAGTGCCGGTTCCAGCGCCGGATGCAGTGCCGGTTTCAGCGCCGAATGCAGCGCCGGTCAGTGCCGGATCCAGTACCGGGATTCAGTGCCGGTAGAAGATCCGGTCGCGGTACTGCTCCATGACCCGGGCGTTCCATGCGTGGCCGCCGTCCACGTTCCCGGAGCGCAGCAGGGGCGGTTCGATGCCCCGGTCGGCGAGGGTGGTGGCGGTCGTCGCCATGACGGCCTGGAGGAGGGCCGTGGTGACGACCGTCGAGGCCGGGGCGAAGGGGGCCGGGATGTCCTCGTGGGTGAGTGTGGCGTCGCCGACCGCGATCCCCGAGTCGAGGACGAGGTCGCAGTGGTCCTTGAGGTAGGTCCCGGAGGAGTGCCGTGACTTCGTCTCGGAGGTGTAGGCCACCGAGGTCACGCCGATGACCTTCACGCCCAGGGCGCGTGCGTTCATGGCCATCTCCACGGGCAGCGCGTTGCGCCCCGACAGGGAGATGATCAGCAGGGCGTCGCCCGCGCGGAGCGGCGAGCTGTCGAGGACGGCGCTCGCGAGGCCGTCGACGCGTTCCAGCGCGGAGCCGAGCGGTGCGGGCATGACGTCGACGCCGACGACACCGGGCACGGCGAGCAGATTCATCAGGGCGAGGCCGCCGGCGCGGTAGACGAGGTCCTGCGCGGCGAGGGAGGAGTGCCCGGCGCCGAAGGCGAAGAGCCGGCCGCCTTCCGCGACGGTGTCGGCGAGGAGCGTCCCGGCCGCGGTGATGCTGTCGGTCTCCTCGTCGCGCAGCCGCTGCAGCAGGCCGATGGCGGCGTCGAGGAACGGGCCGGCCGGCGCACGGTCGCTCATACGGGGTCCCTTCGGGCAGGCCTGGGCGGCTGGTGTCGCGCATCACGGTGCGGTCTGGACCAGTGCGGTGTCAATACGGCCGTGGGTGCCGCGCGCGGAGCGCCTGAAGGCCCCCGAAGGGGAAGTCCGTACCCTTGCGCGCGGCCGGGTAATCCTCCGCTTCGCCTCCCGCGGCACGGTTGTCGGTGGTATCCGGCAGAATTGGGTTCAGGGCCAGCGCAGCGCACACGCCGGTGAGCCGTCCAGCCTCCGGCAGATCTCATTCGAGGGGCACGTATGTCCGGACTGATCGACACCACGGAGATGTATCTCCGCACCATCCTCGAGCTGGAGGAAGAGGGTGTGGTCCCCATGCGCGCCCGTATCGCCGAGCGGTTGGACCAGAGCGGGCCGACCGTGAGCCAGACCGTGGCGCGGATGGAGCGCGACGGCCTGGTGTCCGTCGCCAGCGACCGGCATCTGGAGCTGACCGACGAGGGCCGCCGGCTGGCGACGCGCGTGATGCGCAAGCACCGCCTCGCCGAGTGTCTGCTCGTCGACGTGATCGGTCTGGAGTGGGAGCAGGTCCACGCGGAGGCGTGCCGCTGGGAGCACGTGATGAGCGAGGCCGTCGAGCGCCGCGTCCTGGAGCTGCTGCGGCACCCGACGGAGTCGCCGTACGGCAACCCGATCCCGGGTCTCGAGGAGCTCGGCGAGAAGGACGGCGCCGACCCGTTCCTGGACGAGGGCATGGTGTCGCTGGCCAGCCTCGCCCCGGGTGCCGAGGGCAAGACGGTCGTGGTGCGCCGGATCGGCGAGCCGATCCAGACGGACGCGCAGCTGATGTACACGCTGCGGCGGGCGGGCGTGCAGCCCGGCTCGGTGGTGAGCGTGACCGAGTCTGCGGGCGGGGTGCTGGTGGGCAGCGGCGGCGAGGCGGCGGAGCTGGAGTCGGACGTGGCCTCCCACGTGTTCGTCGCCAAGCCCTGAGCCCGGGCCGTCCCTCGCGCCAGGGTGGACGCCAACTCCCGCTGTCCATGCGGTCGTTGTGGTGCCGGAGGCCTCTTGGCGTGATCCGGACCGAATCCGGGATCCAGTCCGTCGAACGGCAGCGCTCGCCCGCTTCCCGTGCGACGCTGTCGCGAGAGGCATATGACCTGAGGGCTCTGGGCCGCGGCTCGACAGTGAGACCGCCGGCCGGGGAGGGGGCGGGAGGATGTGCCGTGAGGACGCGGAGAGCCCCGGCGCCGTGCGGCGCCGGGGCCTGTCCTCCCCTGTGCTGACCCGGAGCCCCGAGCTCTCAGGGTCATTCCCCTCGGACCGGTTTCCCCGAGCGGTCCGCCTCCCGTTGAAGATCTCCCCTCGGAAGCGGCGATCAATCCCCGAGGATGGTCACTCGAACGAGGGGTGTTGCCCGCGAGAACGCCATCCTCGAAAGCGCATTCGATAGTCTGCGGGCGGCGCACGGCACATGTGCACCGACGCGTACGGCAACCAGCACGGCAGAAGGCACAGCAGGCAGAACACGGTTCACAGGACCGGCCGGCTCCGACGAGCCGCGGTCCGCGCGAGGCTTGGGGGGTGCCAGACATGGCGCGACGCATCGACGTGACCGGGACGGGCGGCGTACGCCTGGCGGCCTGGGAATTCGGCGACCCGCCCAAGACCGACCCGGCGCAGGACGGCCAGGGGGCGTACGACGGGCGCACCGCGCCGGAGGGTTCGCCGGGCGTGCTGTTACTGCACGGCCTCATGGGCCGCGCCTCGCACTGGGCGTCCACCGCCCGCTGGCTGTCCGCGCGCTACCGCGCGGTCGCCCTCGACCAGCGCGGCCACGGCCGCAGCGACAAGCCCCCGCAGGGCGCCTTCACACGTGACGCCTACGTCGACGACGCCGAGGCCGCGATGGAGGAGCTCGGCCTCGCCCCGGTGGTCCTCATCGGCCACGCCATGGGCGCGCTGACCGCCTGGCAGCTCGCCGCGAAGCGTCCCGACCTGGTCCGCGGGCTGATCATCTGCGACATGCGGGCCTCCGCGCTCGGAGCCGCCTCGCAGCGCGAGTGGGGCCAGTGGTTCGAGTCCTGGCCCCTGCCCTTCGCCACGCTCGCCGACGTCCGCAAGTGGTTCGGCGAGGACGACCCCTGGGTGGAGCGGCCCAATCCGGCCCGCGGCGAGTTCTACGCCGAGGTGATGACCGAGGCCCCGGACGGCTGGCGCCCGGTCTTCGAGCCGGAGCAGATGCTCCGTTCCCGTGAGACGTGGGTGTACGACGCGCACTGGGAGGAGCTGGCCCAGGTCCGCTGCCCCGCCCTGGTCGTGCGCGGTCTGGACGGCGAGCTGGGCCGCGCCGAGGCCCAGGAGATGGTTCGGGTCCTGCCCCGCGGCCAGTACGCGGAGGTCGCCGATGCCGGCCACCTGGTGCACTACGACCAGCCGGAGGCCTGGCGCGCCGCCATCGAGCCGTTCCTGGACTCCCTGGGTGACGGGGACGGGGACGGGCACGGGAGCGGGGACGGCGACAACGACGGCGAAAACGGCCGCTGACGGCCGCTGACGGCCGGTCACCGGCGGGCGGGTCACCCCTTGCTGACGGCCGCCAGGATCTCCGGCAACCGCCGGGCCGTCCGCGGAGCGGCCAGTTTCAGCCCCGCCGCCGTGAGAGCCGCCCCGTACGCCGTGCCCACCGGCAACAGCAGCCACGCCCAGTCGTCGCCGTCGGCGCTCACGTTCAGCCAGATCGCGAGCGCGATGACGGGCGCGCACAGCAGGGCGGCCGCCATCATCCCACCGAAGATGGAGATCCAGGCGAGCCCGGTCTGCCCGGGGGCGACGTTCTTGTAGCCCTCCTGCGGGATGGAGTACGGGAAGCGGGCGGATGTCCACGCCCCGGTCGCGAGCATCGCGCCGAGCAGCGCGAAGGACAGCCCCAGCGCCTCGGACAGCCGCCGCCAGTCGCCCAGCATGGCCGTCGTCAGAACCGTCACGAGCGTGGCGTACGGCAGGGTGATCAGCAGCAGGGCGTACGCCCGGGCGCGCAGCTCGACGTAGGCGTCCCAGGGCGAGGAGATCGTCATCGCGACCATCCAGAACGCCGAGGTGTCCTGCCCGAACTGGTTGTACATCTGGATGCCCAGCATCCCGGCGGCGAAGCACGCGAAGTACACCGAGCCGGTGCCCTGCCAGGCGTTGAACACCGGCACGATCAGCCCGATGGCCAGCGACGTCACCCAGGCCGCCTTGGTCTTCGGGTCCCGCCACACGTACCGCAGGCTGCGCTCCATGACCGTGCCCGTGCGGCCCGGGGGCAGCAGCCGCCCCAGCCCGGTCGAGGCCCGCTCTTTGGCTGCCGACTCGGCGCTCGGCAGGGTGGATCCGTCGGGCGAGGTCATCAGCCGGGTCAGATGCCGCGACCAGAAGGCGAGAATCGCCATCAGCGCACCGGTGGTCAGCGCCAGCTGCGCGACGGCGAGCCCGTAGGAGCCCTCGGACACCGCGTGCACGGCCCCGATCGCCGACGCCGGTGGCACCCATTGCAGGACGTGCGCCACCGGGTCGAGTTCCCCCAGCCCCGACTGCCCGAGACGCTGCGCACCGAAGTTGACGAGCTGCGCCCCGATCGCGATGACGAGCCCGCTGAGCACCGCCAGGTCCCGCCCCTTGCGGCTGGTCAGCAGCCGTACGTTGGCGGCGGCGACGGCCCGCGCGAGAGCCACGCACACCAGCAGCGTCAGTACGACGGCCACCCCACCCACCACGAACGCGGCCCCGCCCCGCGCCACCGCGATCACGGAACCGACCAGCAGGCACAGTGTGAACAACGGCCCGATGCCCACCAGCGAGGCCGTCAGCAGGGCCCGCACCAGCGGCCGGGGCCGCAGCGGCAGCATCACCAGCCGGGTCGGATCGAGGGTCTCGTCACCGCTGGGGAAGAACAGCGGCATCACCGCCCAGCCGAGCCCCAGCACCGCCACCGCCGGCACCACCACCGACTCGGCATGCGCGTGTCCGCGCAGCGCGATCAGCCCGATCAGCTGGAGCGCGGCGAACAGCAGCGCGAAGACGGCGGAGGAGATGTAGGCGGCCTTGCGCCCGCCGGACTGCCGCAGTCCGTTGCGCAGCAGCGACAGCTTCAGCCGTACGAAGACGGGGGTGAGCCCGGGGGTGCTCACCGCGCCCCTCCGCCCAGCCAGTCGAGGTCGGAGCCGGCGTCCCGGCTCCGCGCGCCGACGAGTTCGAGGAACGCCCGCTGCAGCGAGGGCGCGTCCCCGCGCACCTCGGCGAGGGTGCCGGTGGCGCGGATCCGCCCCGCGGCCATCACCGCGACCCAGTCGCACAGCGACTCGACGAGCTCCATGACGTGGGAAGAGAACACGACCGTGGCGCCCGAGGCGGTGTACCGCTCCAGCACGCCGCGGATGGTCTGAGCGGAGACGGGGTCGACACCCTCGAACGGCTCGTCCAGGAACAGCACTTCGGGATTGTGGAGGAGAGCGGTGGCGAGCCCGATCTTCTTGCGCATGCCGGTCGAGTAGTCGACGACCAGCTTGTGCTGGGCCCCGGCCAGGTCGAGGACGTCCAGGAGCTGCGTGGCGCGCTTGTCGACCTCGGCACCGGGCAGGCCGCGCAACCGCCCGTTGTACGCCAGCAGTTCCCGCCCCGACAGCCGCTCGAACAGCCGCAGGCCCTCCGGCAGCACCCCGATCCGGGCCTTCACCTCGACGGGGTCCCGCCACACGTCGTGCCCGACCACCTCGACGGTCCCTTGGTCGGGGCGCAGCAGCCCGGTCACCATCGACAACGTGGTGGTCTTCCCGGCTCCGTTCGGCCCGACGAGCCCGATGAACTTGCCCGCGGGCAACTCGAGATCGATCCCTGCGACAGCGACCTGCTGCCCGAACCGCTTCCAGAGCCCCCGCACACGCACAGCGCTGGATCCCACCGCGCCTCCCTCCGTCACGTAGAACCCTACGGGGGCGTTGTTCAGGGGCGCGGGGAACTGCGCGATCAACCACGACGAAGCCGCAGCCGCCGACGAACACGGACCAGGCAGGACAGAAGGCGCTCTCAGCGATCCCTGCCGCACGCATAGGCCAACGGCGAGATCAACTCCTCCGCATCCGGCAGCCACCGATTGGCAGGAGTCGGCCGGCAGGCCCACTGCACGGCCCCCCGGGACCCGAACCGCGTGGGCGGCGCGGCCACGTACGCCCCCTCACCCAGCACCGTCAGGTCCAGCGACGACACCGACCACCCCAGCTTCCGCACCAGATCGGGCACCTTCACGGCGGCCCCCGGCAGCACGAAGAACTCCATCTGCCGGTCCGGCGTGAGCGCCACCGGCCCGAGCGTCAGTTCCATCCGCTCCATCCGCGCCAGCGCCAGGAACCCGGCGGTCTCCGGCACGGAGATCGCGTCGAACGTCCGCCCCGTCGGCAGCAGGATCGACGCCGTCGGCTGCTTCTGCCACATCCGCCGCGCGACCGTCGCACTGCCCGTCGCCTGCGTCGCCCAGTCCGGACGCGCCGGGTGCGCTCCGGGCACCGGACACGCCACGTCACCGCAGGAGCAGCGCTGGCTGCCGTCGACGGCGTCGAGCCAGGTGCCGGGGAACACGTCCCAGTGGCGCTCCTCGACGTAGCGAACAGCGGTCTCCAGCAGCGAATCCCCGCGCTGCGTCGGGATCTGAGCGGCTTCGGTGCCGGCGATCGTCTCTTCCACGATGAACACAACTCCGGGCGTCACCGGGGGTTACGCCCGCCCGCGTGCGCGGGGGAGAGCATCGCCCCTGTTCCCGGGGCGCATGGGTGCATGTGCGGGGGCGCGCAGGAGGAACCGTGGCTGGGGCTGGGTAGCCACGAGTGGGGCCGGCAACAGCCGTTACCCCGGCATTCCTCACATGCCTCGCATTTTCGCCTGGTCGGCGGGGCATTGATCTTCACGGCCGGATCTTGTCGCTGGGACGTGAGGGGTTCGGCCGCGGAAGACACGTCAACTCGGTGCGTGGGCAGGCACCGCAGCCTCAGGGGGTACGCCATGGCCGCAAGGCCGCTCGTCGCCCGGCAGCCGAACGAACGGCTCCAGGCGCTCATCCAGGAAGCCGGATGCTCCAACGCCGGGCTGGCCCGCCGGGTCAACATGTGCGGTGCCGAGCACGGCCTCGACCTGCGCTACGACAAGACGTCGGTGGCGCGCTGGCTGCGCGGACAGCAGCCGCGGGGCCGCGCACCGGCGATCATCGCCGAGGCCCTGGGACGCAAGCTCGGCCGCACGGTCACGATCGACGAGATCGGGATGGCCAACGGCAAGAACCTCGCCTCGGGCGTGGGTCTCCAGTTCTCGCCGACGGTTCTGGGGGCCATCGAGCAGGTCTGCGAGCTGTGGCGCAGCGACGTGGGGCGGCGGGACTTCCTGTCCGGCTCCTCCGTCGCCTCGTCCGCGCTGGTCGAGCCCAGCCGGGACTGGCTGATCTCCGTGCCCGACGCGCAGGTGTCGCGCTCGGCGGGGCCGCGGGTGGGGCAGTCCGACGTGCAGGCCGTGCAGGCCATGACGCAGGCGCTGGTGGACCTCGACCACCAGTACGGCAGCGGGCACGTGCGGCCGGTCGTCGTGCACTACCTCAACAGCGTGGTCTCGGGACTGCTGGCGGGGTCGTACCGGGAGGCGGTCGGGCGGGACCTGTTCGCCGCGGTGGCCCGGCTGACGGAACTCGCCGGGTACATGGCCGTCGACACCGGGCAGCCCGGTCTGGCCCAGCGCTACTACATCCAGGCGCTGCGGCTGGCACAGGCCGCCGGGGACCGCGGCTACGGCGGGTACGTCCTCGCCGCGTCCATGAGCCACCTCGCCGCGCAGCTCGGAAACCCGCGGGAGATCGCGCAGTTGGCGCGGGCGGCGCAGGAGGGGGCGCGGGGGCGCGTGTCGCCGCGGGCGGAGTCGATGTTCCACGCGGCGGAGGCGCGCGGGCACGCCCTCTTGGGCGACGTGCGCGCCGCCCACTCCTCGGCGGGGCGCGCGGTGAGCGCCCTCGAGGCGGCCGACCCGGCCGCAGGTGACGACCCGGTGTGGATCGCGCACTTCGACGAGGCCTATCTCGCCGACGAGCTGGCCCACTGCCACCGGGACCTCGGGCAGGCCGACGCGGCGGCCCGGTGCGCGCAGGAGTCGCTGGCCGGGCACCCCCGCACGCGGGCGCGCCGCCGGGCCATCGGCTATGTGCTGCTCGCCACGGCGCAGGTGCAGCAGCGTGAGATCGAGGAGGCGTGCAACACCGGCATGAAGGCCGTGGAGCTGCTGGAGGGACTGCGCTCCAACCGGGGCGCCGAGTACCTGGACGACTTCCAGCAGCGGCTGGAGCCGTACCGGGACGAGGCGGTGGTCAGGGAGTTCGGGGCGCGGCTCGACTTGCAGGCGGCGGCATGAACACAGGGTCCGCGGATGCGTGAACGTGCGGGAAACGGCAGCCGGACGCGAGGGGGGTGACGTGGGCGACGTGCCGTGAGCCGTCGGTGTTATCGCGCTCACAGGGCGGGCGGCCGGGCCCTGTGCTGCGTGGCACGGGGCTCCGGGGACCCGGTAGCGTGACCCGACGATTCACAAGGTCCCCCATTAGTAGGAGTCCCGGTGACGCAGAGTGGACAGGGCGAGGAGCCCTCGGCGCGCCCCGCGCGCGAAGGCATCGTGCTGCCCTCCGACGGTGGCGAACCTCTGCTGCCGGGCATGACGGGCGGACCCGCAGACGCCCACGGCCGCCGACCCGCCCCGCCCTCGGCGGGCGGGCCGCAGGCGTCGGCCCCCGCCGAGGGCCAGACGTGGGGCCAGCCGTGGGGCCCCGAGCAGCAGCAGACCCCGCCTCCGCCGGGCCAGAGCTGGCAGTCCCAGCCCCAGTCGTGGAGCACGCCGGAGCAGCCCGCGTGGGACGCCCAGGCCCCGGGTGCCCTCCCTCCGGAGGGGGGTCAGGCCCCGAACCCCCACGCCGGCTCACCGACCGACCCGGGCTCGTACGGCACGCCACAGCCGCCGGCGGGCCCGCACGGCCACGCCTCGTACGGAGCCGCGGGCGGCGGCGCCCCGCTGCCCCCGGAGAGCTCCGGCACACCCGGATCCGGCCGGCCGCCGCAGGCCGCCGCCGACTACGGACAGCCGCCCGCCGCGGGAGCGTACGGCGCCCCGGGCGCGGGCGCCCCGCAGCAGCCGGGTGCCGAACCGTACGGGGCAGCACCGCAGCCGGGCGCCGACGTGTACGGGGGAGCACCGCAGCCCGGTGCCGGCACGTACGGGGGAAGCGCGCAGCAGGGTGACTCCCACGCGGGCGGTCTGCCGCCGGCCTCCGGGGCGTACGGGACCCCGGCCGGAGGCGCCCCACTGCCCGCGCCCGCGGACGAGGGCGCGACCCAGTACATACCGCCCGTCGCGGGTGACGCCGCCGCGGCCACGCAGTATCTGCCGCCCGTCGCCCCGGCCGCCGACGAGGGGGCGACCCAGTACATACCCCCGGTGACCCCGGGGGCGCTGCCGCCCGAGATGCCTTCCGGGGAGGACCCGGAGGCGACGCGGTTCCTCGGGACCGGACCCCGGGCCGGAGCGGGCGCGGGACCGTTGCCGCCCGCCTCGCATCCGGACGCCGAGGCGACGCAGTACATCCCACCGGTGCCCGGCGGCGACCAGCAGCCGCCCGCCGGGTTCGAGAACCTCTTCCGCAGTGACCCGGGCGCCGAGGGCCCTGCCGGGGCCACCCAGCAGATGCCCCGCATCGAGCAGCCGCAGGCACAGTCGCAGGCTCCGTACGGCGCTCCCCAGCCCTCTCACGCTCCGCCCGCCGGGGGCCGCTCGCGCGGTGGCCGCACCGGATCGCGCGTTCCCGTCATCGCCGCCGTCGGCATCGGCATCGCCGTCCTCGGGGTCGGCGCGGGCGCGCTGCTCGCCGGTGGCGGGGGCGGCGGTGACGACGACGGCGGCGACAACAAGACCGTGGCCGCCTCCGCACCCGCGACGGACGACTCCGCCTCGCCGTCCGCGGACCCGGCCCGGGCCCAGGCGGTCGAACTGGACAAGCTGCTCGCCGACAGCGGCAACAGCCGCAGCACCGTGATCAACGCGGTCGCCGACGTCAAGGGCTGCGACAACCTCCCCAAGGCCGCCAAGGACCTGCGCGACGCGGCCAAGCAGCGCAACTCGCTGGTCACCCGGCTGTCCGGCATCGAGGTCGACAAGCTGCCCGACCACGCCGCGCTGACCACGGCCCTCACCAAGGCCTGGCAGGCCTCCGCCTCGGCCGACAACCACTACGCGGCCTGGGCCGACCAGACGGCCGGCAAGAAGGGCTGCAAGAAGGGTCAGGCCCGCGCCACGGGCCAGACCCAGGCCGGCAACCGGGCCAGCGGCATCGCCAGCACGGAGAAGGCCAAGGCGGCCGGGCTGTGGAACGGCATCGCCAAGAAGTACGGCCTGACCGAGCGCCAGCCGACGCAGCTGTGACGGGGGCGGCCCGGCCGCGGCGTGAACCACAGGGCGGGGACGCTCAGTAGTTCACGTCGGCGTTCTCCAGCGTCCTCGTGGTGTCGAGGAAGCCCTTGCGGGCCGCGACGAGCCGCCCGTCCCGCACCACCTGAAGGGTCACGTCGGCGTTGACCAGGCGGGGGAAGCCCACCCCGGCGAGCTTGTCCTGGAACCGCCACCGCAGCGTCGGGGTGAGCCCGCCCGTCTCGATCTCCAGACCGTCGTCCAGGGCCTCCGCCACGGTGTCGGCACTCACCTCGCCGTCGCCGAGCGCCTCGACGATCTGCCGGAACACCGTGTAGGCGATCCAGGTGGTCTGCACACCGGCGTCCGCGGGGTCGATGCGGTTGTCGCCGAAGGCCTCCTCGCGGATCACCCGCTTCATCCCGTCCCAGCGCGGATCGCCGGCCACCGGGTACCAGCCGGTGATGTAGGAGCCCTCGTAGGGTCCCGACGCCCCGCCGGTCGCGTCGATCACCGTCTGGTCGACGCTGCCCAGCACGGTGGCCGTCCGCACCTCGGGGTAGTCCTCGCGGGCCCGCCGGAAGGAGTCCATGAAGGTGCCGTTGCGGTCCCCCAGCGCGGGCACCACGCACCCGTCGTCCGCCGCGCCGGCGGCGGTCGTGCGCAGAGCCCGGTCGGCCTGCCCGTCGTACGCGGTGGCGTCCTCCGCCGCCCGCTGGTCGGTCGAGGCCCGGTGCCCGCCCGCCTTCAGACCGGAGTCCAGCAGCGGGGGCAGCTGGTCGCCCGCGATGGTGTCGGGCCGGATCAGCGCGACGGGCCCGCAGTCGGCGAGGGCGCTGCCCAGACCGGCGAGCAGCGCGGGCTGCCCGCCGTTGACGGGGTAGGACAGGGGGCTGGTGAACTCGGCGTTGGTGATGCCGTAGCCGCCTATGTAGGGGATGCCCGCGCCCTCCAGCGAGGGGAAGAACGAGTCCGCGTACTGGCTGTAGGATCCGACGACCGCGACCACGTTCTCCTTGACGGCCCGCCGTGCGCACTTCGCGGCGGCCACGCTGTCGTTGTGGTCGTTGCAGGTCAGCACGTTGAGTTTGCGGCCGTTGATGCCGCCTTCGGCGTTGATCCAGCGGGCGTAGGCGCGGGCGAAGGCGGGCATGCCGGGCTTGTTGGTGGCCTTGGTGTCCTGCGGGGCCCAGGTCATGACGGTGATGGTGCCGTCGTCCCCGGCACCCCCCGTGGTACCGGGGACGACCCCGCATCCGGCGAGGAGCGACACGCACGCGAGGGCCGTGCCCGCACAGAGTGCGGCGCCTCTGGAACGACGGGTGAGGAGGCCGGGGAGGAATGTGCTGCGGGTGCGTCGCCTGCCGGTCATGCTTCCGCACGATTCCGTCACACGGCTAACCCGTGCGTGATCTCTGGTCAACAATGGGTGACGTGCAGGTGAATTGCGGGGGCCCGTGGGAGCGATGTGGAGGGGAACGTACGATCGATGACCGTGCAAGCTTCGGAGAACTCTTCCCGTCGTGGCCGTCGCTCCTCCACCATGGGCGGCATGCCTGTCAACGACATGCCGTGGTGGCGCTGGCGCAGCAATGTGCGCTCGGCGCTGCACATGCTCTCCGATCCCGGGTTCCAGCGGGACGTCTGGCTGGCCGGTGCGGACGGCTACGGTGACGTGACCGACGCGGTGTACCGGCTGGTCGAGGACACCTGGCTGGACCACTGGTCCGCCGACAAGTACGTCGGCACGATCTTCCGTGACTCGCAGGAGGCGGCCCTCGTCGACACCGCGGTGCTGCGGGTGCTGCGGATCATGCACCAGGTCGGGCCCGACGCGCCGGTCGCCGCCTACCTCGAGCACGAGGCCTGGCCGGAGGCGGTCCAGGCCGCCCGGGACGCGCACGTGCGGCTCGCCGCGAGCGACGGCGAGGAGCCGGACGCGGCGCCGCGGAGCCTGGAAGTGCTGCGGATCATGACCAGGTCCGCCTAGCGGGACGATTGCCGGTGGCGTCGTTCCTTGTGGGAACCTGTCCTGCATGAACGAGCAGTCCACCAGTGCCGCGGTCCCGGCCGACCAGTACGTCCTCACGCTTTCCTGCCCTGACCGCAAGGGCATCGTGCACGCCGTGTCGAGCTACCTGTTCATGACCGGCTGCAACATCGAGGACAGCCAGCAGTTCGGCGACCACGACACGGGACTGTTCTTCATGCGGGTCCACTTCTCGGCCGACGCCCCGGTGACCGTGGAGAAGCTGCGGGCGAGCTTCGCGGCGATCGGTGACTCCTTCCAGATGGACTGGCAGATCAACCGGGGCGACCAGAAGATGCGCATCCTGCTGATGGTCAGCAAGTTCGGGCACTGCCTGAACGACCTGCTGTTCCGGGCACGGACCGGGGCGCTGCCGGTGGAGATCGCCGGAGTGGTGTCGAACCATACGGACTTCGCCGAACTGGTGGGGTCGTACAACATCCCCTTCCACCACATTCCGGTGACGAAGGACACGAAGTCCGAGGCGGAGGGGCGGCTGCTCGACATCGTGCGTGAGGAGGGTGTCGAGCTGGTCGTGCTCGCCCGGTACATGCAGGTGCTGTCGGACGACCTGTGCAAGGCGCTCTCCGGGCGGATCATCAACATCCACCACTCGTTCCTGCCGAGCTTCAAGGGGGCGAAGCCGTATCACCAGGCTCATGCCCGGGGTGTGAAGCTGATCGGTGCGACGGCGCACTATGTGACGGCCGATCTCGACGAGGGGCCGATCATCGAGCAGGAGGTCGAGCGGGTCGGGCACGACGTGACGCCCGACGGACTGGTCGCCATCGGGCGGGACGTGGAGTGCCAGGCGCTGGCGCGGGCCGTCAAGTGGCATGCCGAGCGGCGGATTCTGCCCAATGGGCGACGGACTGTGATCTTCGCCTAGGAGCTCGGGGTGTCCCGTCCGGCGGCGGGTGCGGGTCGTGTGCGGTGGTTCGCGCCCACGCGGCGGAGCCGCATATCGGACGGAGCCCCGCGCCCCTGAGGACGCGCCCTGAGGCGGGGGACTACATCCGGCTGAGCGAAGCGGCCGCGAACAGGACGTCTCTGATCGCCTCCTTGTCTCCCACCTGGCCTGCCGCCGCCTCCTGAGGAGGAACGTGGCCGGCGGCAAGGCGGCAGAACTCGACGCCGTCCAGGGCCACATGGGCCACCTCGTGCTCGGCGGAGCCCTTCGCGGCGGGGGAGTCCAGCGGGATCAGCCACTCGCCGCCGCCCGAGCCCTCGATCTCCAGCCGGAGACTGCGGCCCGGTTCCCCCGCGGCGACCAGGTGGCGATGATGGGCCGGGGCGGCCAGACCGGCCCGGCGGCGGTGGGCCAGTGCGGTCGGCAGCATGCGGGCCGCCAGGTCGATCATGCGGTGCAGATGGCGCGGCGAGGGCGGGTCGTAGGGGTAGTCGACGGCGTCGGCGATGTCCTCCGCGTGCACCCAGCACTCGAAGGCACGGTCCAGCATCGCGTCGTGCAGCGGCAGTTCGAAGTCGCCGTACGACACCGGAGTCTGCTCGGAGACGCCGCCCGTGAAGGACACCGTGCGCACGAGGCTGTGGCTCTGCTCCCGCCAGGGCGCGCGGACGGACCGCGTGGGCGGGAAGTGGGAGGCGCGCCAGAACGCCTCGGTGCGGGCCGCCGGTGTCGGACGCCGGGCCGGGGCGTCGCCCAGCGGGTCGTCGAGACCGAGCGCGACCCCCACCAGGCCGTCGACGCTGAGCAGGTGCGCGATGACCCCCGCGACGGTGGTGCGGCGGCTCGTCGACGCGTCGGAGCGGAACCAGCGCAGCCGCACAGGCGCGTGCCACTCGGCGTCGCCGAAGTCCTGCAGCAGCGCGTCGAGGCGCGCGGTCTCGGCGTCGTACGCGGCGGCCCACTCCGGCACCGGGACGCGTGGCGGGCGCCGCTCCAGGCAGGCGTCCAGGACGCGGGTGCGCAGCCCCGGGTCCAGGTCGAGGCTCTCGGGGCGTTGCAGCAGTCCGACCGCCTCGCGCAGCCGCCGGGCCTCGTCGGCGCAGGAGCCGCACGCGCCGAGGTGCTCCTCGACGGCCGTGGCCTCCTCGGCCGAGCAGGCGGCCAGCGCCCAGGCGCCGAGCAGGGCCTTCAGTACGGGGTGCTCGAAGACGGGCGGGGCGGGTGGCGGTGGCGGATCGCCGAGGGCCGCCGGCGCGGGCAGCGGAAGCCCGCTGTCCTCGACGGACACCCGGGGCGTGGGGATCCGCGGCGGACGCTCCCGCCCCGTGGCCCCGACGCCGGCCTCCCCCCGACCCGCCCCACCCGGCCCCCCGAAGCCGCCCGGCCCCGGCTCGTCCGCCCCACCGGCGCCCTGCTGGTCCGCCCCACCGGCGCCGCCCGGCCCCGGCTCGTCCGCCCCACCGGCGCCCTGCTCGTCCGCCTGACCGGCGCCACCCGGTCCCTGCTCGCCTGTCCTGCTGGAGCCGCCCCGCGCTGACCCTTTCGTCCCGCCGAAGCCGCCCGGCCCCTGCTGGTCCGCCTCGCCGGCGCCACTCGGCCCCTGCTCGTCCGTCCTGCTGGAGCCGCCCAGTCCTGGCCCGTTCGGCCTGTCGGAGGTGTCCGGCGTGCCCGGGGTGGGGCCGGGCTCGGTCTTGCCGTTCGTGCGCGGCGTGCCGTTCTCGTCCCTCACACCGGCCTCGTGCTGAATGCCGCTCTCGTCCTGGATGCCGCTCTTGTCCCGGCTGTTGCCCTGTTCCTCGTGGTCGTCTTCCCCCGCGCCGCTCTCGTGCGCCTCGAACCGGTCCGGCCCGTTCACACCGCACCCCCGTATCCGGGCGGCGCACCGGGCGGTTCGGTGTCGTGGGCGGTGGAGAGCAGTTGCAGGCCGAGCCGCAGACGGCGGCGGGCCTCGTCCTCGGTGATGCCGAGGTCGGTGGCCGTCCGGCGGTAGTCGCGGCGCTGGAAGTAGGCCCGCTCCAGGGCCGAGCGCAGCGGGACCGGCATGGACTGGACGATGTAGTCGGCGCGGGCGGCGATCGAGGCGCGGCGCACCCTGTGCTCCAGCTCGTCCGCCGTGCCGGCACCGTCCCGGGCGAGAGCGGCGGTCTCGGTGGCGCGCAGCCGCTGCACCGCGAGCCGGTGCGTCAGGGTGGCGACCCAGGTGCGCAACGGGCCCTGCCTGGGGTCGTAGGAGCCGGGATGCTCCCAGACGTGGACGAAGACCTCGCGCGTGATGCCGTCGGCGGCGCGCTCGTCGCCGAGCACACGGTGGGCGAGGCCGTGCACGAGGGAGGCGAACCGGTCGTAGAGCTCGCCGAGGGCAGCCGCTTCGCCGCGGGCGAGCCGCTGCTGCATCGTGCGGTCCCAGCGGGGCGGTACGTCCTTTTCCGCCATGCGGCCCCTCCACCCCCCTGCTCGTGTCCCGCGCCCGTGCCGTGTCCAGCCTGTGTCCGACGTCTCCTCGAATGTAGTCGGCACGGCCGGTGGCGCACGCCCCTTTGTGGCAATGTGCGCCCCCTGACCGGCCGCAGGTGGTAGAGGACCACCGGCGCTCGCACCGGGTGCCTTTGGGCTCGCGCCTACCCCACCGGCCTCCGATCAGACCTGACTGAAGAGGATCGAACAGGATCGAAGTCGACTAAAACAAGCCTCTTCCGCGGGGGATCCGTTTTCCGGGTCGCGTTTCAGGGAACCGCCGCTGGGCAGCCGCGCTGCAAGGAAGCGTAGGGTCTGCTTCCGGTTTGGCGATCGAAGGGCGTGGTGGTGACCTTCAAAGTGACCGGCGGCGAGCAGGGCGGATGGGCCGTGCTCCAGGTGTCGGGCGAACTGGATCTGGTGACGTCACCGGTGCTGCGTCAGCGCGTGCACGACGTGGTGGCCGAGGGGCATCACTGTCTCGTCCTGGATCTGTCCGAGGTGTTCTTCTGCGACTCCAGCGGCGTCGGCGTGCTCATCGCGGCCCGTCGGCTGATCCGCTCGTGCCAGGGCCGGCTGCGCCTCGTGCTGCCCGCCCGGGGCGCGGCCGACGGGTCCCACGTCAACCGGGTGCTCGGCGCGCTGGGTGTCCGCAGACTGTTCGACGTGTACGGCGATGTGGAGGCGGCCCTCGGCGACGAGGGCGAACCCCTGTCCGCGTGACGGCCCGATGACGCACGGTACGGCGAATGTCGCCGTTCCGACACGCCGTTGTCCCGGAATTCCCCCGGTCTTGGCAGAAGTGACGTTTTCCCGCGCCCGAACGGCGCCCTCCGTCGTACGCTCCGACCGAGACGTACCCCACCCGACGTAAGGCGGCCCGAGAGAGACATGGTCAGCAGCGAGTACGAGCGCAGGATCGCCGCCCGGTTCGCCACCTTCGACCAGGACGGCAACGGCTACATCGACCGTGAGGACTTCTACGGCGCCGCCAAGGCGCTGCTCACGGAGTTCGCCGTGGCGGCCCGGTCCGACAAGGGCCAGGCCCTGTACGGCGGTGCCGAGGCCTTCTGGCAGGGCATGGCCGGCATCGCGGACCGCGACGGCGACCAGCGCATCACGCGCGAGGAGTTCGTCAACGGCGCGGTCAAGCGCCTGCGCGACAACCCCGACCGGTTCGCCGAGATCGCCCGCCCCTTCCTGCACGCGGCCCTGGACGTCGCGGACACCGACGGTGACGGCACGGCGACGGTCGACGAGGCCGGACGCGTCCTGAAGTGCCTCGGCGTCCCCGAGGACGTCGCCGGACCGGCCGCCGCCACGCTCGACACGGACGGTGACGGCAAGGTCGGCGAGGCCGAGGTCGTCCCCGCGTTCGCCCGCTACTTCACCGTGCCCGAATAGCGCTCGCGCAGCTTGTACTTCAGCACCTTCCGCAGGGTCTCGCCCCGCGGAAGGGCGTCCACCACCTCCAGCCGCTCCGGCAGCTTGTGCACCGACAGTCCCTCGGCGCGCAGGAACGCGGTGACGCTCGCGAGCGTCAAGGCCCCGGCCCCCGGCGGCTGTTCCACCACCGCGCACACCAGCTCGCCGCGCGCCGCGTCGGGCAGGCCGATCACGGCAACGTCCCCGACGGCCGGATGCCGGTGCAGCAAGTCCTCGATCTCCTGCGCCGAGATGTTCTCGCCCTTGCGGATGATCACGTCCTTCAGCCGGCCGGTGAGGACCAGATGCCCGGTGTCCGTGAGGTGACCGAGGTCGCCGGTGCGCAGGAACCCCTCGGCGTCGAAGGCCTCCACCGTCTGCCCCGGATCCAGATAGCCGCGGCACACGGCCTCCCCACGCAGCCGCACCTCCCCGTCCACGATCCGGATCTCCATCCCCTCCGGTGGCCGTCCCTCGGTCGTCGCCAGCAGCTCGGGATCGTCGTCGGGCGCCCCCATGGTGATCATCGGCACCTCGGTCATGCCGTAGCCGTGGGTGAGCCGCACACCCATCTCGCGCACGACCGCGTGGTACAGCTCCGGCGGCTTGGGCGCCCCGCCGCCCGCCAGCAGCCGCAGTGACGGCACCACCGGTTCGCCCGGGCGCTTGCGCTGCTCCGCCAGGAACATCGAGTAGAACGCCGTCGAGCCGCCCGCCATCGTCACCCCGTGCGCGCGGTACGCCGTCAGCGCGTCCGGCAGCGCGAACTGCTCGAACAGCACCGCCGGGAAGCCGTACAGTAGCAGCATCACCGTGTAGTCGGGACCGCCGATGTGGGCGTAAGGGAAGGCGATCGAGCCCACGTCGTCCGCCGAGGGGCGCAGCGCGTGCGCGAGGCAGGAGCCGCCCGCGAGCAGGGAACGGTCCGTGTGCAGCACGCCCTTGGGGTCGGACGTCGTGCCGGACGTCCAGTAGATCCAGCGGACGGCGGCGCCGTCGGAGGGCGGGGGAGGCAGGACGGACGGATCGCCGTCAGGCAGGTCGTCGTAGGCCTCGAAGACGCCCTTCGCGCCGAGGCGCCGGGCCATCTCGGCGTGGTCGAAGCCGCGCCAGGTGCCCGGCACCGCGAAGAACTCGGCCTTCGACTCGCGCAGTGCGAAGCCGACCTCGCGGTCCCGGTAGAAGGGGATCACCGGGGTCTGCACGGCGCCGAGCCGGGCCAGGGCGAAGGACAGCACGGCCGTCTCGATGCGGGTGGGCAACTGCCAGGCGACCACCGTGCCGGGGCGCACGCCCATGCCGTACAGCCCGGCCGCGACCCGCTCGGCACGGGTGTGGAGAGCCCCGAAGGTCAGCGTCCGCCCGTCCTGGAGGAAGAGCGGGCGGTCGGGCGTGAGGGCCGCACGGCGGGTGACCAGCTCCCACAGCGTGCGGGACGCACTCAGGGCCTGCGGGGTGTCGTGCACGGCTGCCCCCTGCTGCTCGGCGAGGTCCTTGGCTGACGGGTCGTCAGATGCGATGCTATCTGACGAGTCATCAGATTAGTACCGTCCGGCGGAGGGGACCCATGGCGACCGAACTGCCCCGCATCATCAGCGTCGACGACCACGTGATCGAACCGGCCCACCTCTTCGACACGTGGCTGCCGGCCAGGTACCGCGAGCGCGGCCCCAAGGCGCTGACCGCCGGAATCGGTGAACTCGCCTACGTCGGCGGCACATACCGCATCACCATGGACCCGGACGGCCAGCCCACCGACTGGTGGGTCTACGAGGACCTGAAGTTCCCGTACAAGCGCAACATCGCCGCCGTCGGCTTCGACCGTGACGAGATGACCCTGGAGGGCATCACCCGCGAGGAGATGCGGCCCGGCTGCTGGGACCCGAAGGAACGCCTGAAGGACATGGACCTCAACCATGTCGAGGCGAGCCTGTGCTTCCCGAGCTTCCCGCGTTTCTGCGGCCAGACCTTCGCCGAGGCGCACGACAAGGAGGTCGCCCTCGCCTGCGTGCGCGCCTACAACGACTGGATGGTCGAGGAGTGGTGCGGCGACAGCGGCGGGCGGCTCATCCCGCTGTGCCTGATCCCGCTGTGGGACGTCGGGCTGGCGGTCCGGGAGATCCACCGCAACGCCGCCCGCGGGGTGCGTGCGGTGACCTTCTCCGAGATCCCCACCCACCTCGGACTGCCGTCCATCCACTCCGGCTACTGGGACCCGTTCTTCGCCGCCTGCCAGGAGACCGGCACGGTCGTCAACATGCACATCGGCTCGTCCTCGCAGATGCCCGCGGCCTCCCCGGACGCCCCGCCCGCCGTCCAGGCCTCACTCAGCTTCAACAACGCGATGGCCTCGATGATGGACTTCCTCTTCAGCGGAGTCCTGGTGCGCTACCCGCGCCTCAAACTGGCCTACTCCGAGGGCCAGATGGGCTGGATCCCCTACGCCCTGGAGCGCGCCGACGACGTCTGGGAGGAGCACCGCGCCTGGGGCGGGGTGCGGGGTGCCATCCCCGAGCCGCCGTCCACGTACTACTACCGGCAGATCTTCTGCTGCTTCTTCCGCGACAGGCACGGGGTGGCGTCCCTGGACGTGGTCGGCCGCGACAACGCCACCTTCGAGACCGACTACCCGCACGTCGACTCGACGTTCCCGCACACCAAGGAGGTCGCCCTCGAGCACGTCGAGGGACTCGACGACGAGACGGTGTACAAGTTGATGCGGGGCAACGCCATCCGGATGCTCGACTTGGACCTCGACCGCTGATGGACCTGTCGGACACGCCCGAGGAGGCCGCTTTCCGGGCCCGGCTGCGGGAGTGGCTCGCGGCGGTGCTCCCCGGCCTCCCGAGCAAGCCGTCCCCCGGCGACTGGCCGGGGCGGCGCGCCTACGACCTCGGCTGGCAGCGGCGGCTCCACGACGCCGGCTACGCCGACGTCCACTGGGACGCCTCCCCGACGACCCGCCTGATCTTCCTGGAGGAGACCGAGAAGGCGGGCGCCCCCTACGTCGGTGCCAACTTCGTGGGCCTGCTGCACGCGGGCCCGACCATCGCCGCCGAGGGCACCGCGGAGCAGCGGCGGCGCTGGCTGCCGCCGATCCTGCGCGGGGAGGAGGTCTGGTGCCAGGGCTTCAGCGAACCGGGCGCCGGTTCCGACCTCGCGGCGCTGCGCACCCACGCGCGGCGCGACGGTGACGCCTACGTGGTGACCGGCTCCAAGATCTGGACGTCGCACGCGGAAGTCGCCGACTGGTGCGAACTGTTGGTGCGAACCGACGCCGGGGCGCCGAAGCACCGGGGCATCACCTGGCTGGCCATGCCCATGGACGTGCCCGGCATCACCGTACGGCCGCTGAGGACGCTCGCCGGGTCGGCCGAGTTCGCCGAGGTGTTCCTGGACGAGGTGCGGGTGCCGGTGGCGAACCGGGTCGGGGACGAGAACGACGGCTGGCGCGTGACCATGGTGACGCTGTCCTTCGAACGCGGCACGGCGTTCGCGGGCGAGGTCGTGGCCTGTCGGCGCGTGCTGGGCGAACTGGCCGTCGAGGCCCGCAAGAACGGCCGGTGGGACGATGTGGCACTGCGTCGCCGGCTGGGCAGGCTGCACGCCGAGTTCCGGGCGCTGTGGCGGCTCACGCAGTGGAACGTCAGTGCGGCGGAGGCGACGGGTGGGGTGCCGGGAGCCTCGGGCTCCGTCTTCAAGCTCCGCTACTCGCACGCCCGTCAGGAGCTCTACGACGCCGCCGCCGCGGTACTGGGGCCCCACTGCCTGGACCTGGACCGCCCGTGGGTCCTGGACCGGCTGTCCGCCCTGTCCTACACCATCGCGGCCGGCACCTCGCAGATCCAGCACGACATCATCGCCGAGCGCATCCTCGGCCTGCCCAGGGGACGGTGAGCCGCCGTGCGGTTCCGGCTGACGGACGACCAGCGGGCGCTGCGGGAGGGCGTCCGCGAGGTGCTCGCACGGCGGTTCGACGGGGAGGCCCTGCGGGCGGCGGTGGAGGCGGCCGGCGGAGGTGGTGTCACCGAGGGGGGTGCCGACGGGGCCGGTACGGGGCGCGTGGCCGGGCCGCCGCGGGTCGACCGGGGGCTGTGGCGGGCCCTCGGGGACCTCGGGTTCTTCGCCCTGCGGCTGCCGGAGGCGCAGGGCGGGGTCGGACTCGGCCTGCCGGAGGCCGTGTTGGTGTTCGAGGAGGCCGGGCGGGTGCTGCTGCCCGGCCCGCTCGTCGCGACCCACCTCGCGGCCGGTGCCGTACCGGGCGCGGCCACCGGGGAGAGGGTCGTGGCGGCCGTGGACGGCGGGCTCGTGGAATGGCTGGCGGAGGCGGACGTCGTCCGGGGGGACGCCGCGGGTGCCGTGCCGCTGCGCTCGGTCGACCCGCTGACCCCCCTGCACCGCGTGACCGCGCGGCGACCCGCGCCCGATCCCGTCGCGATCCTGCTCACCGCGGCCGAGCAACTCGGCACGGCGGCCCGGGTCTGCGCACTCGCCGCGCAACACGCCCGGGTGCGCGAACAGTTCGGCCGGCCTGTCGGGGCCTTCCAGGCGGTGGCACACCTGTGCGCGGGGATCCTGGTCCGCGTCGAGACGGCCCGCGCCGCCGTCTACGCCGCCGCCGTCACCGGCGACGCCGCCGACATCGCAGCGGCCCGGCTCCTCGCCGACGAGGCCGCCGTGCGCGGCGCCCGCGACTGTCTCCAGGTGCACGGCGGCATGGGCTTCACCTGGGAGTCCGAGGTCCATCTGCATCTGAAACGCGCATGGGTTCGAACCCAGCGTGCGGGCGGTGTCACGGAGAGTGAAGACCTGCTCGCGGCCACCCTGGCGTCCGAAACGGCCTGACGGGCCGTCTGGCTGCGATATCGCCGCACGCCCTCCCGGAGATGTCGCGGATCGTGGCATACCGGAATCACGGAGCGTTGATATCGGCTTGTGTCCTCAGTGTGACTCGTTACGGCCTGGAGTCGATTGCCGACTCCGGTACCTTGTGTCAGATGCGAGTGGCTCCGAGCGCAGTGCGACCCCGTGGCGCCGCCTGTTCGACTGCCCGCGGCGAGCGTCGCACAGTATGCCGCACGGGTACTCCTTCGCGCTGGAATATGCCCGAAGCGCTTGTTGGCGTGACTGTACGTCAACCATGCTGTCCCACAAGGGATTCACGTTCTGTGATCCTCGTCCCGGCCGTTGTTCTGGCCATGCAGAAAATGGCTACGATCGTGGCCCTCGTGAGGCGCGAGTTCAAGTGTCCGCCGGTTCGGATGGTGTGAGCGGTGCAGGTGCTTCAAGTGCAGCTGGAGATCCGGCCCGACCCCGCAGAAGTGGGGCGAGCCCGGCGGTGGGCCCGCTCCCGCCTGGCCGGGTCCGGCATACAGGCCGATGAGCCCGTCGCCGAGACGCTGATCCTGCTCGTCTCCGAACTCGTCACCAACGCCGTGGTGCACACCGGGTGCCCGGCGGTGCTGCGGCTCTCGCTGCCGGGCGCGGCGTCCGGGGAGGCCATCGTCCGCCTCGAGGTCGCCGACCGCAGCGTCCGCGCCCCCGTGCCCCGATGCGCGGACGACGACGCGACCGGCGGCCGCGGTCTCGCCCTCGTCGACGGGCTCGCCGACCGCTGGGGCTGGAGCGCCGAGGGCACCGGCAAGCGCATCTGGTGCGAGCTGGACTGCGGTGCCGAACCGCGCGGCGCCGCCGTGTGCGGGAGTCGTGTCGTGCCGTACGGCGGGGCCGCGGCGGCGCGTGAGGGGATCACCTACGAGGCGGTGTAGGGCCCGCTCGTCCGACCGGTGGCCGAGGTGTACGGGGGCACGGCGACCGAACGCCCCGGTCCTGCCACGATGCGGTGCGCCTGGGTGTGCTTCCGTGCGCGCCTGTATCAAAAAGGTCATAAGTGGCAAATCCCCGAACGGGCGTTGACGCGTCGTAATGGTTTGATCACGCTTGTGGGAACGATTCGCCGTGAGGGGACGGCGAGGGCTTCAGCGACGGGAGTCCTCGGCGAGTGTGGGTCGTGATCCGGTGCCCGTCGCCCAGGGCCGGGGAACCCGGGACCGGGACGCCGGATCGGGGTGACGGCGCGGACTGCCGGGCTCGGGGTGTGCAGTGCCGCGCCGTCGGCCGTCCTTCCGCAGGGGGGTGAAGGGCGCCAGAGCCGTCCCGGGCCGGAGGAATCCGTCCCGGGACGGTGCGGACGCCGCCGCCGGTCAGATGACGGGGGCCGCGACCCGGGTGTAGGTGACGGGATTGCTCGTGCCGGCGGGAGTGGTGACGCGGACGGGGACCGGTCCGGCCGCCCCCGTGGGGGCCACGGTGGTGATCTGGGTCGGCGAGACCACCGTGAACGACGCCGAAGTCGTGTCGAAGCGGACGTCGGTGGCGGTGGCGAGGTTGGTGCCGGTCAGGGTGACGACGGTGACGGCGCTCGCCGGTCCGCGATCGGGGGCGAGCGCGCTCAGCGCCGGGGACGCGAGATAGACGTAACCGACGGGGTCACTGGTGCCGCCGGGGGTGGTCACGGTCACCGACGTGGTGCCGGCCGCATGGGGCGGCGTGACCGCCGTGATCTGGGTGGCGGAATCGACGGTGAACGAGAGCGCCGCCACCCCGTCGAACCGCACCGCTGTCGCATTGAGCAGGTCGGTGCCGGTCAGCGTCACCGAGGTACCGCCGGCAGCGGAGCCGGAGGGTGGAACAGCGGCCGTCAGCGCGGGCCGGGCCGCGTAGTAGAAGTACGCCTGCGGATTGTTGGGATTGCTGGTGCCTGCGGCGGTCGTGACCGTGACGGGTGCGGCGCCGGGGGTGTTCGGTGGGGTGGTGGCGGTGATCTGGGTGGCGGAGTTGACGGTGAACGAGGTCGCCGGTGTGCCGCGGAAGGAGGCGGCTGTGGCGCCGGTGAGGTTGGTGCCGGTGAGGGTGACGGTGGTGCCGCCGGAGGTCGGGCCCTGGTTGGGGGCCAGGCCGGTGACTGCGGGTACCGCGAGGTAGGTGAAGGTGAGGCTGTTGCTGGTGCCGGCGGCGGTGGTCACCGTGACGGACGCGGCGCCGGCGGTGTTCGCCGGGGCGGTGGCGGTGATCTGGGTCGCGGAGTTGACGGTGAACGAGGCTGCCGGTGTGCCGCCGAAGGAGACGGCTGTGGCGCCGGTGAGGTTGGTGCCGGTGAGGGTGACGGTGGTGCCGCCGGAGGTCGGACCCTGGTTGGGGGCCAGGCCGGTGAGGGTGGGAACGGCGACGGTGACATAGGTGAACGTCACCTGCTGGCTGCTGGTGCCCTGACTGGTGGTGACGGTGACGTTGACCGCACCCGTGCCGGACGGCGTGACAGCCGTGATCTGGGTACTGCTGTTGACGGTGAACGAGGTCGCGCTCTTCACGCCGAATCGAACGGCCAGGGCGCCGGTGAAGTCCGATCCGGTCACCACGACGGTCGTACCGCCGGAGGCCGGCCCCTGGACGGGGGTGACGGAAGAAACCACAGGAGCGGCCAAAGCTGTACTCCTTCACATGGGGACACGGCTGCAAATGAAGGGGACCCGTCCGGGCGGAGGGGGGCCACCGCCCGGACGGGCGTCATCGCCTCCGCTGCGCGGAGGCCGCCAGGGGGATCAGATGCCGGGACCAGCGACGTACGTGAAGGCGCCGACGGCGGTGTCCGATCCCGCGGGGTTGGTCACCACCACGTCCACCGCGCCCGCCGTGCCGGGCGGGGTCACCACCGAGAGGGTCGTGGTGTTGATGACCGAGAACGGTGCCACGGCACCGTCGAAGGTGACCGACTCGGTGCTGTCGAGGTTGGTGCCCGTGACGGTGACCGCGGTGCCGCCCGAGGTCGGACCCGAGGTCGGGGTGAGGGACGTGATCGTCGGGGTGTCGACGTAGGTGTACGTCAGACCGTTGTTGGTGCCGCCCGCGGTGGTGACGCTGACCGAGACGGGTCCGGCCGCCGCGCCGGCGGGAACCGTGACACTGAGCGAGCTGTCGGAGTTCACGGTCGGCGTCGCGGTCACTCCGCCGAAGGAGACACTGGTGGCCGTCGACAGGCCGGTGCCGTTGAGGCTGATGGTGTTGCCCCCGGCCAGCGGACCGGACGACGTGCCCAGGGAGGACTTGAAGGGGGCGCCGACGTAGAAGAACGGAACCGGGTTGCTGGTCCCGCCGGGCGTGGTCACGGTGACCCCGACCGTGCCGGTGCCCGAGGGGGAGACGGCGGTGACCTGGGTCGGCGAGACGTTGGTGACGGCGGTGGCCGACTTGGTGCCGAACTTCACCGCGCTGGTGTTCGACAGGTTCGTGCCCGTGATCGTCACCAGCGTGCCGCCGCCGGTGGACCCCTGGTTGGGAGAAATGGGCATGAAGCACTCCTCACTGGTCGATGGAGACGTGCGAGGAACCGGCACAAGGCGTCCGGCGATGGCGGAGGTGTCATCGCTGCCGGGCCCCGGGCGGGCGAGGAGACAGGTCCGGTACGCCTCCTGGGCAAGGAGAAAACCGGCATGGGCTGCCTCGACGTCCCCCCGGCTCGGGGATGGGCAGCCCGCCGGTTCGTACTCTCAGTGACCCACAGGGCCAACCGAGTGACAAGGGGATGTCATTGCACGTCACCCGGACGGAGTAATGGGTGACGGGGTGCGTGTGCGGTGCCGGCACGGCGTCGGCCGGTGTCGTGGACGACACCGGCCGACTGGATCCAAGTCCCCACCAGGGGTGCCCATCGCGGTCCGCCAACATTCACTCCCGGCTTCTCCGGAGAAGTCGCAGGTGGTGCGGCTGCCGCAGCCCCCGGTGAGGATGGGCGGCCCACCGGTTGGATCTCCTTCAGTAATCCACCTCCGCCGCGGGACCGGCAAGACGCTCTGTGCCATGTCACGCGAATGGCCCAGTGGAATATGCGGTTCGCCCCGGAGCGGAACTCACTCATCCGGCTTGCCCTGCGTGCGCACGATCGACGGTCACGGTCAAGTGGGACTGCCGAGAGGCAGTCCGGCGCACCGACGAAGGGAGACTCCGTGCTGACCGTGAGAAGAGTGCGCTGCCTGGCGCTGGCCGCGCTGCTGGGTACGGCGGTGGCGGGTACGGTGCCGCACGCCGCCGCCGGCAGCCTCGGCCCACGCCGGGCGGTGGCGGTGCCGTGCGGGAATTCCGCCGCGCTGATCCAGGAGATCAACAAGGCCAACAGCCTTGGTTCCGGGTCCATTTCGCTCACGTCGGGCTGTGACTACCCGCTCTCCGGCCCGGCCCAGCCCCCGGGCCCCAACGGCCCCAGCGGGCTTCCCGTGATCACCGGGAATGTGGTCATCAGCGGCGCCTCCGCCGGCATCACCCGCGTCACCGGCACGCCGTTCCGCATCGCGGAGGTCGCCGCCGGCGGATCACTCACGCTCAACGGGATCACACTGGCGAACGGCAGCGCCACGGCGACCCCGGATGGCACCGGGGGCGGCGTCCTCACGCAAGGGACCCTCTCGCTGGCCAACTCCCGCGTCACCGGCGGCGAGGCCGCGCGACTCGGCGGCGGTATCGCCGTCGCCTCCGGCGGGACCGCCCGCTTGTCCAACAGCTTCGTGTCGGGCAACACCGCCTCGGACGGCGGTGGCATCCATGTCGGCGCCACCGGCCGGCTGACCGTGAGCGGCGGATCCGTCACGGAGAACACCGCCACCTACACCGGTGGGGGACTGGCCACCTACGGAAGCACGTCGCTCAGCAGCGTGACCGTGAGCCGCAACGACGCCGAGACCTTCGAAGGCGGAGGCGTCTTCGCCGGTGACGGTCCCCTGACCGTCACCTCGTCGAGGATCGCTACGAACTCGGCCGCCTCGAACGGTGGCGGCATCGCCAACCTGGGCGCCTCGGTGCGGCTGGTCGCCACCGGTGTGACGGAGAACGAGGCCGAACTCGGCGGCGGCGGGCTGTACAACCTCGCCGGCACCTCCACACTGGTCCTGGCCACCGTCACCGGGAACACCGCGGGCGAGCAGGGTGGCGGTGTCCTCCGTGACGGCGGTGCGGTCGTCCTGACGGGTTCCGTCGTCACCGGCAACACGCCCGACCAGTGCGCCCCGCCCGGGGCGGTCCTCGGCTGCTCCTCCTGAACGGTCCCGAGCGTCCCCCGAGTTCTTCGAGCTGCAGGAGTGTTCTGCCCCTGGCCCTAGAGGACGGCCACGGGTGCCACCGGGGCACCTGTGGCACCCGTGAACGGCTCGGGTGTCGCGGCCAGCAGAAAGGCGTAGCGGCCCGCTTCTCCACAGGCTGTGGACAATGCTTCCAGATTCCAGTTCTGCCCCTGCGGCATCCCCATCTCCACGAGATGCAGGGCGTGCACCGGCAGCCACAGTCCGTCCACCTCGGGCGGGAACACCTCGAAGGTCAGGGTGTCGTTGGCGACGGCCGCGACATCGCGCGCGTGGAACCACTCCGGCGTACGGATCGACAGCCCCGGTGACGGATACGCGTAGCCGTGCCGGTCCCCGGCCAGGAGGCTGCGGATCTGGCCGGTCCGCACGAGCACGACGTCACCGGCCCGCACCCGGGTGCCGGCCAGCTCCTCGGCGGCGTCCAGGTCCTCGGGCGTGACGGCGTACCCCCCGTCGAGCCGCTCCGTGCCCCGGGCCCGGGCGACGTCCAGCAGCACCGCGCGTGAGACCACGTGCCGGACCGTGCCGATGCCGCCGAACGCGGCGCCGCCGTGCGGGGTGACGGTGTCGGCCGGACGGCCGTTGTAGAGCCGGCCCGAGTGCGAGACGTGGGGCAGCGCGTCCCAGTGGGTGGCCGCCTGGAGCCCCATCGTCACCACGTCGTCGCTGCACGCGACCGTGCCCGGGCCGAAGATCTCCTGGTTGATCTGCACCATGGTGTGCAGGGGGTTGACACGGCCGGGGATCGCACCGGTCTGCACGCCGTCCTGCTGGAGGGGCAGTGCCAGCGGGACGCGGAGGCCGGTGCGGACGGTCGCCGCCGCATCCCGGACGACCTCGTCGGTGATCAGGTTCAGCGTCCCGATCTCGTCGTCGGCCCCCCAACGCCCCCAGTTGTTCACGCGCTTGGCGATGTCGTGGAACGCGTCCGGCAGCGACATGAGTCCTCCCCGGGGCTTGTCTTCCCGTATCTGACGGGTCGTAGAATTCGGGAACCGATAATCTAACGGTCCGTCAGAAACCGTGGGACGGGAAGGGGCCGGGCGTGGGGAACTTCTTGGCAGGCAAGGTCGTCGCCGTCACGGGTGCCGGGCGCGGCATCGGCCGGGCGGTCGCGCTCGCGGCGGCGGCCGAGGGGGCGAAGGTCGTCGTCAACGACTACGGCGTCACGGTCGACGGGTCCGCACCGACGAGCGAGGTCGCCGACGCCGTCGTCAAGGAGATCGAGGCGGCGGGCGGGGAGGCGGTGGCCGTCGCCGACGACATCTCCACGATGGCGGGCGGGCAGCGGGTGGTCGACGTGGCGCTGGCGTCGTACGGGCGGCTGGACGGGGTCGTCTGCGTGGCCGGGATCCTCCGTGAGCGGATGCTCTTCAACATGACCGAGGAGGAGTGGGACCCGGTCGTCGCGACGCACCTGAAGGGCACGTTCACGGTGTTCCGGGCGGCCTCCGCGGTGATGCGGAAGCAGCGGGCCGGGACACTGATCGGCTTCACCAGCGGCAACCACCAGGGGTCCGTCTCCCAGGCCAACTACAGCGCCGCCAAGGGCGGGATCATCTCGCTGGTGCGCAGCGCGGCGCTGGGGCTGCACAAGTACGGGGTGACCGCGAACGCGGTGGCGCCGGTGGCGCGGACCCGCATGTCGGCGGGGGTGCCGGTGGAACTGGCGGAGATCGGGCAGCCGGAGGACGTCGCCGCCCTGGTGGTGTACCTGCTGTCCGACGCGGCCTCCCGGGAGGGGATCACCGGGCAGGTGTACACGGTGGCCGGGGCGAAGATCGCGGTGTGGGCGCAGCCCAGGGAGCTGCGTGCGGCGTATGCCTCCGGCGGGTGGACCGTGGAGGGGATCGCGGAGTTTCTGCCCGGGTCGGTGGGGGTGGATCCGATGCCGATGCTGGAGCGGGTGGCGGCCATGGAGAAGGCGGCGGCTCGGGGAGAACGGCCGAACGCCCGGTAGTTCGGGGGCGGCGGTGGTGTGGCGGGTGCGGGTGCGTCGTGGCTTGTCGCCCAGTTGCCCGCGCCCCTTCGAGGCGTTGGTCCGCGGGCAGTCGTGCCGTCCGGGGCGGCATGGGTGGGCGCGGGCGGCACCCCGCGGCGCCGGGTTGCGCACTCGGCCCACCTCAGCTCGCCCACCCAGTCACTTCGATCCAAGGCGGCGATCGTGGACTTCGGATTCACTCGAGCGGACGAGGACTTCCGTGCGGAAGCCCGGGCCTGGCTGGCCGAGAACGTCAAAGGCGATATCGACCGCCGCACGTGGGAACGCACCCTCGGTGCCGAGGGGTGGATCGGGCTCGGGTGGGGCGTGGGCGGCTACGGGAACCGCAGGGCCACCCTCACCCAGCAGGTCGTCTGGGCCGAGGAGTACGCGCGGTCGGGGGCGCCGCCGCGTTCCGGGCACATCGGGGAGAACCTGCTCGCGCCCACACTCCTCGCCCACGGCAGCGACGAGCAGAAGTCCCGCTTCCTCCCGCCGATCGCCGCCGGTGACGAACTCTGGTGCCAGGGCTACAGCGAACCCGGCGCCGGATCCGATCTGGCCGGGATCCGGACCGCGGCCGTGAGCGAACCGGACGGCCGTACCTACCGCGTCACCGGGCAGAAGGTCTGGACGTCGCTCGCGCACCTGGCGGACTGGTGCTTCGTGCTGGCCAGGACCGAGCCCGGCTCGGCGCGGCACCACGGGCTGAGCTTCCTGCTCGTGCCCATGGACCAGCCCGGCCGGATCGAGGTCCGCCCCATCCGCCAGATGACCGGCACCAGCGACTTCAACGAGGTCTTCTTCGACGGCGCCCGCGCGGAGCACGTCGTCGGCGGGGCGGGCAACGGCTGGCGGGTCGCCATGAGCCTGCTCGGTTTCGAACGCGGTGTGTCCACGCTGGCCCAGCAGATCGGGTTCGCCGAGGAACTGGGCGCGGTGGTGCGGGCGGCCGTCGAGTCGGGCGCCGTGCGGGACCCCGTCGTACGGGAACGGCTCGTGCGGCAGTGGGCCGAGCTGCGCACGATGCGCTGGAACGCCCTGCGCACCCTGGGGAGTTCCGGTGACGCGGGCGCCCCGAGCGTGGCCAAACTGCTGTGGGCCGGCTGGCACCAGCGGCTCGGGGAACTCGCGGTGCTGGTGCGGGGCGCGGCGGCCGGGGTGGGCCCCGCCGACTGGTCGGCGTCGGCGCCCTACGAACTGGACGCCGCGCAGCACCTGTTCCTCTTCTCGCGGGCCGACACGATCTACGGCGGCTCGGATCAGATCCAGCGCACGATCATCGCCGAGCGCGTGCTCGGCCTGCCCAGGGAGCCCAAGGGGGCCGTGTAATGCGAGGCGTGATCTTCGACGGGAATCAGGTCCGGGTCGTGACGGATCTGGAGGTGCGTGAGCCGGGGCCGGGCGAGGTACGGGTCGCGATCTCGGCGGCCGGGCTGTGCCACAGCGATCTGTCGGTGGTGGACGGGACCATACCCTTCCCCGTGCCCGTGGTGCTGGGCCATGAGGGGGCCGGGGTCGTGGAGGCGGTGGGTGTGGGCGTCACCCATGTCGCGCCAGGGGACCATGTGGCGCTGTCCACCCTGGCGAACTGCGGTACGTGCGCGGAGTGCGACCGCGGGCGGCCCACCATGTGCCGGCGGGCCATGGGACGCCCGGGCCGGCCGTTCCGCCACGGCGGCTCGCCGGTGCACCAGTTCGCGTCCAACTCGGCGTTCGCCGAACGCACCGTCGTCAAGGCCGTACAGACGGTCCCGATCCCCGGCGACGTCCCGCTGACGTCGGCGGCGCTCATCGGGTGCGGGGTGCTGACGGGCGTGGGAGCCGTGCTGAACCGGGCGCGGGTGGACCGCGGTGACAGCGTCCTGGTCATCGGGACGGGCGGCATCGGCCTGAACGTGCTCCAGGGGGCCCGGCTCGCGGGTGCCGGGCGGATCGTCGCCGTCGACGCCAACCCGGCGAAGGAAGAGGCGGCACGACGGTTCGGCGCGACCGACTTCCTCGCCTCGGCCGAGGGCGTGCGCGACCTCCTGCCCACGGGTGTGGACCACGCCTTCGAGTGCGTCGGCCGCGTGGAGCTGATCCGGCAGGCGATCGACGCGCTGGACCGGCACGGCCAGGCCGTCCTGCTGGGGGTCCCGCCCGCCACGGCCGAGGCGTCCTTCCGCGTCTCCTCCATGTACCTCGACAAGTCCATCCTGGGCTGCCGCTACGGTTCCTCGCGCCCGCAGCGGGACATCGCCCTGTACGCCGGGCTGTACCGCCAGGGGCGCCTCCTGCTCGACGAACTGGTCACCAGGACCTACCCGGTCGAGGACTTCGAGAAGGCCGCCGCGGACGCGGAGGCGGGGCGGGTGGCGCGGGCGGTGCTCACTTTCTGAGGGCGGCGGTGCTCAGCCTGCTGTGAGGGGGCGGTGCTCACCCTGCTCTGGGAGCGGCGGTGCTAACCCCTCGACGGCCGCGGTGCTCTCGTTCTCCGCGCGGAACGTGCGCCGGTAGGCCGTGGGCGTGACTCCCAGCGCCGACTGGAGGTGCTGGCGCATGGACTGGGCCGTGCCGAAGCCCGCGTCCCGGGCGACCTGGTCGACGGAACGGTCGGTGGACTCCAGGAGGTGACGGGCCCGCTCCACGCGCTGCTGGGTGAGCCACTGGCCGGGGCTGACGCCGGTCTCCTCACGGAAGCGGCGGGTGAAGGTGCGAACGGACATGGACTCCTGGGCGGCCATGTCGCGCAGCTGGATCGGCTCGTGGAGACGGCCCAGGGCCCAGGCGCGGGCCGACGTCGTGGTCGCCTGCTGCGGGTCGGGCACGGGCCGGTGGATGTACTGCGCCTGACCGCCGTCGCGGTGCGGCGGTACGACCGTGCGGCGGGCCACGTCGTTGGCGACCGCCGTCCCGTGGTCCCGGCGCACCATGTGCAGGCACAGGTCGATGCCGGCCGCGACACCGGCGGAGGTCAGGACGTCGCCGTCGTCGATGAACAGGACGTCCGGATCGACCCGGATGTGCGGGAAGAGCCGCTGGAAGCGGTCGGCGTCGGCCCAGTGCGTGGTGGCGGGCCGGCCGTCCAGGAGACCTGCGGCGGCCAGGACGTAGACGCCGGTGCAGATGGAGGCGAGCCGGGTGCCCGGGCGGATGTGGGCCAGGGCGGCGGCCAGTTCGCCGGTGAGCACGCCCTGCTCGAAGACCGGGCCCAGTTCGTACGACGCCGGGACGATCACGGTGTCGGCGGTGGCCAGGGTCTCGGGGCCGTGCTCGACATGGATGGCGAAGTCGGCGTCGGTCTGCACCGGGCCCGGCGGGCGGATCGAGCAGGTGACGACGTCGTACAGCAGGCGTCCCCGGGCGTCCCGGGGGCGGCCGAAGATGCGGTGCGGAATGCCCAGCTCGAAGGGGAGCAGGCCGTCCAGGGCGAGGACGACGACCCGGTGCGGGCGGAACTCCGGCTCACGGCTCAGATTCTTCATGCCCCGATCGTATGGCCCGATCCTAGTGAATGCTGTCCTTCGGGCCACTCGATGGAGCGCACCGCAGGCCGGAAGCTTTATGTCGTGACCCAGACAACCGAAGCAGCCGCCGTCCAGCAGCCGCCGAAGCCGACCCGTGCGCGCGTGCACCGCGCCTGGTTCGTCGCCGCCGTCACCTTCGTGACGATCATCGGTGCCGCCGCCTTCCGTTCCGTGCCGGGCTTGCTCATCGACCCGCTGCACGAGGAGTTCGACTGGTCGCGCGGCACGATCGGCGCCGCGGTCTCGGTGAATCTCGCGCTGTACGGTCTGACGGCCCCGTTCGCGGCGGCCCTGATGGACCGCTTCGGCATCCGCCGGGTTGTCGCGGTCGCCCTGACCGTGATCGCCGCCGGCTCCTGGCTCACCGTGTGGATGACCGCGGCCTGGCAGTTGATGCTGTGCTGGGGGCTGCTGGTGGGCCTCGGTTCCGGCTCCATGGCGCTGGCCTTCGCCGCCACCGTCACCAACCGCTGGTTCACCGAGCGGCGCGGACTGGTCAGCGGCATCCTCACCGCCGCCTCGGCCTCCGGCCAGCTGATCTTCCTGCCCCTGCTGTCCTGGATCATCGCCCGGTACGACTGGCGTCCGGCGGCCGTGACGGTCGCGCTCGCCGCGCTCGCGGTGGTGCCGTTCGTATGGCTCCTGCTGCACGACCACCCGGCGGACGTGGGCCAGAAGCCGTACGGGGCCGCCGAGTTCGTGCCGAAGCCCCCGCCCGTCCGAGGTGCCGCCCGCCGGGCCGTGACCGTGCTGTTGTCCGCCGTGCGCACCGGCCCGTTCTGGCTGCTCGCCGGCACCTTCGCGATCTGCGGAGCCTCCACCAACGGCCTGATCCAGACGCACTTCATCCCCGCGGCCCACGACCACCACATGCCCGGCCAGGCCGCCGCGTCCCTGCTCGCGGTCATCGGGGTCTTCGACGTCGTCGGCACGATCGCCTCCGGCTGGTTCACGGACCGCTTCGAGCCGCGCCGTCTGCTGGCCGTGTACTACGCGCTGCGGGGCGTGTCGCTGATGTTCCTCCCGCTCCTGCTGGGCCCGGCGGTCCACCCGCCGATGGTCTTCTTCATCGTCTTCTACGGCCTCGACTGGGTCGCCACGGTCCCGCCCACCCTCGCCCTGTGCCGTGAGCAGTACGGCGAGGACAGCGCGATCGTCTTCGGCTGGGTCCTGGCCTCCCACCAGGTCGGGGCCGCCCTCGTCGCCTTCCTGGGCGGTGTCGCGAGGGACACGTTCGGCACGTACGACGTGGTCTGGTACGCCTCCGGCGCCCTGTGCGCGGCGGCGGCGCTGATGGCGCTGGTGATCCGGCGCAGGCCGGTGCTCGCGGCGGCCGCCTGAACCCGCCGCCCGTCAGGCGGGGTCCAGCCGTGCGAGACCCGCCCGGGCGGTGCTGCGGATCCGCTTCGTCCGCCCGTGTGCTGCGAGGACGGCGAGGGCCTCGGGGTTCGAACCGGCCGCGGTCCTCAGCTGGAGCCGGTCGGAGGCGGCGAGCAGATCGTCCCGGTGCCAGGGCAGCCGCAGCACCACGGACCGGTACAGCGACCACTCCTCCAGACGCCGCACCAGGAAGGGACGGCCGTCCACCACCCGGGCCATGGCCCCGGCCCACTCCTGCCAGGCGGCTTCGGGGCGGAGCTCCGCGGCGCGGCGATCGACGTGCCGCACCACGGCGGCCTGGGCCATCACCTGGTCCGGATCGGCCAGGTCACGCCCCACCAGCTCGACCTCGTCCCGGTCGGCGACCTGCTCCAGCTCGACGAGATACCGGCCGAACCGCGCATGCTCGGCGGGCTCCTCCGGGCTGTCCTCGGTGTGCATGGCGCCGCCTCCCCGTTCCGCCGGGACGCTCCGGCTGATCTGCCTGTTCTCAATGCTGCAACCCCACTGCCCCGACCGGGGCGAGGCGCGGGACGCCGTCGCGGCGGCGGGGCTGCGCGTCGCAGGGCGGCTGGACACCCGCCCGCGCCACTCCCGCGTACGGGACACCGGTGATCCGCTCCGTGCCGCGATCCGCCGAGGTCACGTCACTGTGGCGGCCGGCGGCGAGGTGAGCCCTACGGCGGGGTCAGCCGGGTGAACCGCCCCCGGTGGAACAGGAGCGGCCCGTCCGGGGCGTCGCCTGTGCCCAGGGCGTTCACCCGGCCCACCACGATGAGGTGGTCGCCGCCGGTGTGGACGGCGTGGATCGTGCAGTCGATCCAGGCGACGGCGCCCGGCAGCCGCGGGGCGCCCGACACCGGTGCCGCGTCGTACTCCACCCCCGCGAACTTGTCCGCGCCGCTCACCGCGAAGGCCCGGCACAACTCGTCCTGGCCCTCGGCCAGTACGTTCACGCAGAACAACCCGGCGCCGGCGATGCGTGGCCAGGTCGTCGACGTACGGCCCACCATGAAGGCGACCAGCGGCGGGTCGAGGGAGAGGGACGTGAAGGACTGGCACGCGAAACCGGCCGGGGAGCCGTCGCCGGTGGCCGGGGGTGCCGTGATCACGGCCACGCCGGTGGCGAAGTTCCCCAGGACCCTGCGGAACTCCCGGGGGTCGAGCGGAGCGCGTTCGTCGGCGCCGACGCACCTCAACTCGGGGCGGGGCAGCGGCTCGACGGGCTCTGGGGCGGCTGTGCGGACCGACCTGAGGTAGCGGACGGCGGCTTCCGCCATCCCTGCTTGTCCCATCACCCCGCCATTGAAGCTGACGTGCCGTCAGATAGGAAGGGTCAGCGTCCCCTGAACTCCGCGCCCCGGCGCTCCACGAAGCTCCGCACGCCCTCCTGTGCGTCCGTCGTCGTCATGTTGATCTCCTGCGCCGCGGCCTCGGCTGCGAAGGCGGCGGCGCGGTCGGTGTCGAGGGAGGCGTTGACGAGCTGCTTGGTCAGGGCGAGGGCGCGGGTCGGTCCGGCAGCGAGGCGCTCGGCCCAGGCGCGTGCAGTCTTCTCCAGCTCCTCGTCCCGGACGACCCGGTTGACCAGCCCGAGGCGTTCGGCGTCCGGGGCGGTGAGCGCGTCACCGAAGAACATCAGCTCCTTCGCCCGCTGTGGGCCGACGAGCCGGGGGAGGAGGTGGGCGCCGCCGCCGTCGGGAACCAGCCCGCGCCGTACGAACACCTCGATGAAGCGGGCGGACTCGGCCGCGAGGACCAGGTCGCAGGCGAACGCGAGGTGCGCCCCGAGGCCGGCCGCCGTCCCGTTCACCGCCGCGATCACCGGTTTCTCGCAGTCGAGCACGGCGGCGATCAGCCGCTGGGCGCCGGTGCGCAGGGTGCGCGCGACGTCCCCCGCGAGCCGTTCACCCAGGGCGCCGGAACCCCGGAGGTCCGCCCCGGCGCAGAAGCCGCGGCCCGTCCCCGTGATCACCACGGCCCGCACGTCCGCCGTGGCGGACGCCTCCGACAGCAGCCCGATGACCTCCTCGCGCTGCCCGGGCGTCAGGGCGTTGAGGCTCTCGGGCCGGTTGAGGGTGAGGGTGAGGACCTGGTCCGTGGTCGTGTGCAGCACCGTCGGCCCCGCCATCAGCGGCACACCGCCAGCGCGTCCAGCGCCACGGCGCCCTGCCCCTGCGGCAGCACCATCAGCGGGTTGATGTCCAGCTCGGCCAGCTGGTCGCCCAGTTCCAGGGCCATGCGCTGCACCCGCAGGACGACCTCCACCAGCGCGTCCAGATCCGCCGCCGGCCGCCCCCGCACCCCGTCGAGCAGGGCCCGGCCGCGCAGCCCGGAGATCATGTCCCGCGCCTGCTCCTCCCCGAAGGGCGGCACCCCGACGGCCGTGTCGCGCAGCACCTCGACGAGCACACCGCCGAGACCGACGGTCACGGTCGGGCCGAACAGGTCGTCGTGGGCGACGCCGACGACCGTCTCCACGCCCTGCTCCACCATCTGGCAGACCAGGACGCCGTCCAGGGTGACGTCCTCGTAGCGGGCGATGTCGGTCAGCTCCCGGTAGGCGTCGCGGACCTGGCTGGCCGAGGTCAGCCCGATCTTCACTAGGCCCAGCTCGGTCTTGTGCGCGATCCGGGCACCGGAGGCCTTCATCACCACCGGGTAGCCCACGAGCCCGGCCGCCCGGACGGCCGCCGCCGCACTGGTCACCAGCTGCTCGCGCGGGACGCGGATGCCGTACGCCCGCAGCAGCTGCTTCGCCGCGTGCTCGCTCAGCTGCCCGCCGGGGTGCATCAGGGCCTGTGCCTTGCGGTAGGACGGCGAGGGAGTGCGCGGGGCCTCGTCGAAGGGGGAGCGGTAGGCGGCCGTGAAGCGGTGGTGGGCGAGGTGGGCGCGGACGGCGGTGAGACAGTTGCCGACCGTGCGGAAGGTGGCCACGCGGGAGGAGCCGAGCAGCACCTCGCGGTAGGCGGGTTCGGTGCCGACCGGCGAACCCCACACCACGCACACCAGCTTGTCGGTCTGCTCGGCCGCGTCCACCAGGTCCCGGACGAGCCGGTCGCTGAGCGGCGGGAACGGCCCGGTGACCGGGCAGATCAGCACGCCCACGTCGGGATCGTCGAGGATGGCGTCGATGATCTTCCGGCCGCGCTCGTCCCCGACCGGGTGCCCGCCGTTGTCGACCGGGTTGGCGACGGACAGGTACGCGGGGATCCACTGGTGCAGCTCGGCCTGCTTGGCCTCGGACAGGACCGGCAGGCTCAGGCCCGCCTCGGTTGCGAGATCGGCGACGTGCGCGCCCGTGCCGCCCGAGATGGAGTAGACGACGACGCCGTCGGCCCGCGGTGGCCGGGCCCGGGCCAGCAGGGCCGCGGTGTCCTGGAGTTCGTCCAGCCCGTCGACACGGATCACGCCGTACTGGCGCAGCGCCGCGTCCACCACGGCGTCCGCGCCGGTCAGTCTGCCGGTGTGGGAGGCGGCCGTGCGGGCGCCGGTCTCGGTGCGGCCCACCTTGACGGCCACGACCGGCACTCCGCGCCGGGCGGCCCGGTCTGCGGCGAGCAGGAAGGCACGGCCGTCCTTCAGCCCTTCGAGGTAGCAGGCGATGGCGCCGACCTCGGGTTGCTCGGCGAAGTAGGACAGGAAGTCGGCACTGTCCAGGTCGGCCTCGTTGCCGGTGGGGGCCCAGTGGGAGAGGCGGATGCCGAGTTCCTGGAGGGCGAAGACGGGGCGGCCCTGGTGTCCGGACTGGGTGATCAGGGCGATCGCCGGCCCCTGAAGGTCGTCGCGGAACCGCTCGAAGGCGTTGAGGTTGGTGTTCGGCCCCAGCAGCCGCATCCCGGACTGCTCCACGGCGGCGGCCAGTCGCCGCTGGGCGGCCTCGCCCTCCGGTCCGGTCTCCGCGAACCCGGACGCGAAGACGACCGCGAACCGCGCCTTGGCGTCGGCCAGTTCCTCGATCACCGGGAGCGGGTCTCCGACCAGTACGACGGCCAGATCGACCTGTTCGGGCAGGGCGGCGACGGACGGGGAGCAGGGGATGCCGAAGACGGCCGGCCGGCTGGGATGCACCGGGTGCAGCCGGGCGCCGACCCGCTCCGCCCAGCCGGCCAGCTGCCGCGTGATGCCGGTGTTGGGGCGGCCCTCGGTGTCCGAGGCACCGATTACGGCGACGGACCGGGGGTGGAAGAAGCGGTCGAGATCGGGTACGCCGGCGTGCAGTGGCCGTCCGCCGACGTCCAGGTCGCCCGCCTGGGCCGGCCTGCCGTGCACGACGGGCCCGGACCGCTCGCCACAGGCGATGGCCCGGGCCCGGCGGGAGTCGGTGGTGAGGGTGCCGTGGGTCGATCCAAGCATCGTTTCCGCCCGCTCCTGTGAGACAGCAGCTAACTGACGCATTGTCAGATTACTGAACTGATGCGACGTCAGGAACCGAGCGGGCAAGCTAAGTTGTCGATACGCCGGGCGGGACCGGGCGGGACCGGGCGGGATCGGGCGGGACCGTGTGGTGTGGCGGTGCGGGGAGGGGCGGTGCGGGCTTCGACCCGGCCGCACTCCGGACCGGGCGGGGGTGGGTTGCGACCCGGCTGCGCTCCGGGCCGGGTGGGGGTGGGTTGCGACCCGGCTGCGCTCCGGACCGGGTGGGGGTGGGTTTCGACCTGGCTGTGCTCCGGACCGGGCGGGGGTGGGTTTCGACCCGGCTGAGCTCCGGACCGGGCGGGTGCGGGCTTCGATCCGGCAGTACCCCGGACGGGGCCGAGGCGGGCTCGGTCCGGCTGTCGCCGGGCCGGGCGGGGGCGGGGCTTCGGTCCGGCAGTCGCCCGCCCGGGCGGACGCGGGCGCCGGCCCGGCAGTGTGCCGGGCCGGGCCGGGCGGGTCTCAGGCCGGCAGTCGGGACACGCCCCGCGCGCCGTTCCGTGCGACGGCCTTCGCGATCTTCACCGCGTCCAGCGCCATCTCGCGCAGGTTGCCGCTGATCGGGTTGGTGAAGCCGGTGAAGTACAGGCCCGGGGCGGCCTGCGGGGTGCGGGCACCCTGGGCGACGGGCCTGCCGCGGTCGTCGAGCACGCCGAGGTGGCCGACGAGGCCCTCCAGTGCGCGGACGTATCCGGTGGCGGCGATCACCGCGTCCGGGGAGATCCGGCTGCCGTCGGCCAGGGCGACCTCGCCGCCGTCCTCGAAGCCCTCCACGGCGGCCACGATCTCCACCCTGCCCTTGCGCACGGCGTCGATCAGGCCGACGTCCTGCACCGGGATCGCCCCCTGCTTCACCCGCGAGTACAGCCCCGTGTCAGGACGCGGCAGCCCGTGGGCCGAAAGGTCGGGCACCGCCACCCTGGCCTGCACCCGGGAGATCCGGTCGACCAGGCCGACCGGCAGCCGGCGCACCAGGACGCCGCTGTACTGGGCGGCCCAGCCGGCGGTCGAACGGCGCACGATGTGGGGGACGGTGCGCACGGCGAGCCGGACCCGCGAGGCGCCGCTCTCCACCAGGTCGACGGCGATCTCGGCGCCGGTGTTGCCCACCCCGACGACGAGGACGTCCCGGCCCGCGTAGGGCTTGCCGCTGCGGTACTCGCCGGCGTGCAGGAACTCGCCGGTGTAGGCGGAGCGGCCGGGCCAGTCCGGCAGGCGCGGGGTGTGGTTGTAGCCGGTGGCGACGACCACGGCCGCGCCGGTCAGTTCCCGGCCGCCGGTGGCGTGCAGCAGCCAGCCCGTGCCGTCGGGGGCGCGCTCGACGCGGGTCACCTCGACGCCGGTGACGATCTCCAGACGGTGGTGCTCGGCGTATTTCTCCAGGTACCGCACCACGTCGTCCCGGGACACCCACCGTCCGAACCGGCGCGGCATCGGCAGTCCGGGCAGGGCGGAGAGGCGGCGGGTGGTGTGCAGGCGCAGCCGGTCGTAGTGGCCGCGCCAGGACGCCCCGACGCGGTCGGACTTCTCCAGGACGACGGCCCGGACGCCCCGGGCGCGCAGCGCGTACGCCACGGACAGCCCGCCGGGGCCGCCGCCGATGACGTAGACGGGGCGGTCGGGTGGGGGCTGTGCGGAGGCGTGTGTGGGGGGTGTGGAGTCGGCCATGAGCGGGAGCGTAATCACGGGACCGCTTGATGGGTCTCGGTCAAGACCGGAATTGGTTACGGAATGATCACGGCTGTAGGGGGAGGGGGCGGGGCCTGTGGGCGGCGGGTCGAGTTGTGGCGGCATGGTGATCGTTCCTGGCGGTGCGGCCGGTCGTGTGTGCCGGGCGCGGTCGGGGGGTGCCCACCGGGTGGATCGCCGAGGGGGGTCTTGCGCATCCGTGTAACTGACGTACCGTCAGATCACATGGACGCGATCTGGCTCACCGGGGCGGAATGGCTGGCCGTGCTGCGGATCGGGCTCGGGCTGTGGTGGCTGGAGAGCTGGCGGCACAAGGACCGCAAGGCCTGGTTCGAGCGGGGTGCCGGCATCGCATGGGCCGCCGGGATAGCCGCCGAGCACCGCTGGAGCGCGGTCCGTTCGGGCTTCGAGGCGGTCGTCGCGCCGCGCCCGCGCGTGATGGCGTACGTCGTCGTCCACGCGGAACTGGCCCTAGGACTGGGCCTGATCGCCGGGTTCCTCACCCCGGTCGCCCTGGTCGGCGGCCTCCTGCTCAACGCGCTCTACTTCACGCTCATGGTCCACGACGTCGCCGAGCAGGGGCAGAACTCGATGATGGCGCTGATGTCGGTGGTCGGACTGTTCGGGATGTCCTGGCAGGCGTGGTCGCTGGACAGTGCCCTCGGGCTGTTTCGATGACCGGCCGTTTCGACCTGCCCGAGCCCGACGCCTTCACCCGGACGTACTGGGACGCCTGCGCCGAGGGCAGGCTGCTGATCCGCCGCTGCGGGGCGTGCGGCCGGGCCCACCACTACCCGCGCGAGTTCTGTCCCCACTGCTGGAGTGAGGACGTGTCGTGGGAGACGGCCGGCGGCCGCGCCACGCTCTACACCTGGTCCGTCGTCCACCGCAACGACCTGCCGCCCTTCCGGGACCGTGTCCCGTACGTCGCCGCCGTGGTCCAGCTGGCGGAGGGGCCGCGGATGATGACGGAGATCGTGGGGACGGAGGCCCACCGGGCCGGTGCGGGTCCGGAGCTGTCGGACGGGGTGGACCTGGAGGCGGTGTTCCGGGACGGGATCCCGGTGTTCCGGCCGGTGCCGAGGGGTTGAATGGGCCCCATGGCCCCCATACGCGACCAGTCCCTTACCGGCCCCCGTCCGGACCTGCACGGCCACGGCCTCCGCCTGCACCCCTGGAACGCGGGGTCGGGTGCGGACGTGGACACGTGGCTGCGAGGGCTGAGCGACCCGGAGTTCCGGCGCTGGAACACCCCGCTGCGGCCGGTCACCGACCGGGCGAGTGCGCGGGAGTCCCTGCTCGCGCGGGCGCAGAGCGCCCTGGAGGGGACGTCGGTGTCGTTCCGGGTCGCGGACGCGCACAGCGACGCCTCCCTGGGACACATCGGCGTCAACGAGATCAAGTACCACCTGAAGGTCGCCCGGGTCGGCTATTGGGTCCTCCCGGAGGCCCGCGGCCAGGGCGTCGCCACGCGCGCTCTCCTGCTCGCCGCGCGCTGGGCCCTCACGGAACTCGGCCTGCACCGGCTGGAGCTGGACCACGCGGTCGGCCACGACGCCTCGTGCCGGATCGCCGAGCGGTGCGGGTTCCCGTACGAGGGCACCCTGCGCGACGCGATCTTCGAGGAGGACCGGCATGACGCCTTCCGGGACGCCCATCTGCACGCCCGCCTGGCCACGGACCAGGAACCGCGGGATCCACGGGAGGGATCGAGAGCGCTCATGTGACGCACGTCACTCCACTCGGCCGATCAGTCCCGCCCGCACCACCGGTCATACCCGTGACCGAAGCGCCACCGCAGTGCAGAAAAGGGACCGCCCGAGATGACCGCACCCGTGAAGGGCCCCGCCAGTTACTTCCCGTCCATCGAGAAGAAGTACGGCCGGCCGATCGCCGACTGGCAGGAGCTGATCCGCACCTCGCCGCTGACCCGGCACATGGAGCTCGTCACCTGGCTCAAGACCGAACACGGCCTGGGACACGGCCACGCCAACGCGCTGGTGGCGTACACGCTCGCCGAGGACAGCGGCACCTGAGCCGACGGGCTCTGCCGAAAATCAGGAGTGCCCGGCGGTCGGCGGACGGCACCATGAACCATGGACACCGACAGGAACACCACGAGCGGGAGGGGCAGTTGGCACCTCACCCATGACCTGGACGGCTTCCTCGCCCGCGCCGGCGCCTTCCTCCGCTCCCGGCCGGCGCTGCACACCGTGCCGCTGACCGTCACGGAGACCCTGCGGACGCGCGGCCGGTGCGTGTACGGAGAGGGGCCACCGGAGTTCGGCGTATGGGAACGGGACGGGGAGGTCCGGGCGGCCTTCTTCCGCACCCCGCCGCACTGGCTGAACGTCACGGCGCTGACGCCGGGGGACGCCGATTCCCTGGCCGCGCGCCTGGCCGCCCTCGGGCGGCGCCCGCCCGGTGTGAACGCGGACTCCGGCACCGCGGCCGCCTTCGCCGAAGCCTGGCAGCGGCACACGGGCGTCCCGGCCGCCCTGCGTCAGCGCCAGCGGCTCTACCGGCTCGGCACGCTGACCCCGCCCGGGCCCGTGCCGCCCGGCCGCCCCAGGGTGGCCGTCGCGTCCGACCGCGAGCGGCTCCGGCACTGGCACGACGAGTTCAGCGCATCCGTCGGCCTGGGCACCGTCCGCGACTCCGCCGAGTGGGCGGACGCCCGGATCGACAACGGCGGCATCACCTTCTGGGAGACCCCCGACGGCACCCCCGTCGCGATGGCCGGCACCACGCCCCGCGTCGCCGGCCAGGTTCGTGTCGCCCCCGTCTACACCCCGCCCCATCTGCGCGGCCGCGGCTACGCGGGTGCGGCGACAGCCGAGGTCAGCCGCGCCGCCCGCGCCGCCGGAGCAGAGGAGGTCCTCCTCTTCACGGACCTGTCCAACCCCACCAGCAACGGTCTCTACCAGCGCATCGGCTACCGCCCGGTGGCCGACTTCGCGGTGTACGACTTCACGTGGTCTCCGATCACGCCCGGGCGGCAGCCGGAGACACCGGCCTCACGGCCACAGCAGCTCCCGTGACCACTCCTCGCCGGCCCGCTCCTCCGCCCGCCGGTAGCGAAGCCGGACGTGGCGGCGGCGCTCGTCGCCCTGGAAGAACTCCACTTCCTCGGCCCGCAGCCGGTACAGCGTCCAGGACGGCACCGGTGCCTCCGGCTCGCGGGACGCTCGTTCCCACGCCGACTCCGAGGCCCGGGCCAGGTCGTCCAGGGAGGGCAGGACCTCGCTCTGCCGCCCGGTCAGCGCCGCCGCCAGCGCGCCCGTCGACCGGGCGTGCAGGTCGCCCTGGGCCGCCTCGGACGGAGCCGCGGTCACCGGGCCGCGGACCCGGACCTGGCGGCCCAGTACCGGCCAGTAGAAGCCGAGCGCGGCGTACGGGCGGCCGGCGAGGTGCCGGCCCTTGCGGCTGCCGGCGTGTGACGCGAAGGACCAGCCGTCGGCGTCGGCGCCGTGCAGCATCACGATCCGCACGTCGGGCAGACCCGACTCGTCCGACGTCGCCAGCGACATGGTGTGCGGCTCGGTCTGGCCGGCCGCCACCGCCGCCGCGAACCACTCGGTGAACAGGGGCAGCGGCGCGGCCGGAGCGGTGCCCGGCTCGAAGGAGCGCAGGTCCGTGACCTTCGGGTCCCAGACCCGCAGTGACCTCAGCAGCTCGTGAAGATCGGTTGCCATGCCTCGATTGTCACCGGTCGCGCGCGAGGGCGGCGGTGGGGGCCGGCAGGCCCCCGGGCGTGGCGCGGGGTCCAGCAGGGGCGCAGGCCGCTCACTCCGCCCCCGGCACCGGCGTCCCGTACGTGCGGCCCAGGAGTGGCGCAGGCCGCTCACTCCGCCCCCGGCACCGGCGTCCCGTACGTGCGGCCCAGGAGTGGCGCAGGCTGCTCACTCCGCCCCCAGCACCACCGTCCCGGACGAGCAGAACCAGCCCCCCGTCCCCGACGCCACCGCCAGCCGCGGCAGCGAGCCGCCGGTGCGCCGCACCTGCCGCTCCCCGCACTCCCCGCGCAGCTGCCGCACCGCCTCCACCAGCAGGAACAGCCCCCGCATCCCGGGGTGCTGCGCCGACAGCCCGCCCCCGTCGGTGTTCACGGGCAGCTCCCCGCCCTCGACGCGCAGCCGCCCCTTCTCGACGAACGCCCCGCCCTCGCCCTTCTCGCAGAAGCCCAGGTCTTCCAGCGTCACCAGGGTCATGTAGGTGAACGCGTCGTAGATTTCGGCGAAGTCGATCTCCGACGGCCGCACCCCGGCCCGTTCGAAGGCGAGCCGCCCGCTCACCGCCGCCGGCGTCACCGTGAAGTCCGGCCACTCGGACATCGCGGCGTGCGAGACGGACTCCCCGCTGCCCAGCACCCACACCGGGGAGGTACGGCAGTCCCGCACGTACTCCTGCGCCACCAGCAGCACCGCCGCCCCGCCATCGCTGCGGACGCAGCAGTGCAGCTTGGTGAAGGGGTCCGCGATCATGGGACCGGTCAGGACCTCGTCGACCGTGACCGGCGCGCGGAACATCGCCTCCGGGTTGAGGGCCGCGTTGGCCCGGGCCTGCACGGCGACCTGGGCCAGCTGCTCGATCGTCGTGCCGTACTCGATCATGTGGCGGCGGGCCGCCATGGCGTACTTGGCGATCAGGGTGTGGCCGTAGGGGACTTCGAACTGCAGGGGGCCGCGCGTGCCGAAGGACAGGGTCCCGGTGCGGCGGCCGGCCTTGACGTCGGCGCGGGCGGTCGAGCCGTAGACGAGCAGCACCGCGCGGGCGTGCCCGGCCGCGATCGCGTCCGCCGCGTGGGCCGCCATGACCTCCCAGGTGGAGCCGCCCACCGAGGTGGAGTCGACCCAGGTGGGGCGCAGGCCCAGATACTCGGCGACCTCCACGGGCGCCAGGGTGCCGAGGCCCGCCGAGGCGAAGCCGTCGACCACCGACCGGTCCAGGCCGGCGTCGGCCAGGGCGCGCCGGGCCGCCTGGGCGTGCAGGGCGTAGGGGGTCGCGTCGTCCACGCGGCCGCAGTCCGAGAGGGCCACGCCGGCGACGGCCACCTTCCTCCGGGCCATCATAAAACTGACGGTACATCAGATCGATGTCGCCGCGGCAGGGCTCTGGGCTTCCCCGTTCCTCCGCCCTAATATGACGCACCGTCAGATATGGCGAACGCGGGACGGCTCGGCCTCAAGGACAGTGCGGGTCGCCGACTGCTGGTCGACCGGCGTTCCCCTGCCGCCGAGCCGTTCTTCGGGGCCACCCACGGCAACCGAGGTGCTTGCGGAGAGAGGTGCCCCATGGACGCCCGCTTCACCGACGAACAGGACGAGATCCGCCGCACCCTGCGCGAGCTGCTCGCCAAGCGGTGCGGTCCGCAGGAGCTGCGGGCCGCCGTCGACACCCCGGCCGGGCACGACCCCGCCCTGTGGGCCGCCCTCGCCGGACACCTCGGCCTGCCCGCGCTGGCCCTCCCCGACACCTACGGCGGTGCCGGCTGCACCCCGGCCGAACTCGCCCTGGCCTGCGAGGAAACCGGCCGGGTACTCGCCCCCACCCCCCTGCTGGCCACCGCCGTCCTCGCCGCCCCGCTGCTGCTCGCCCTCGGCACCGGCGCCCAGCGCGCCGAGCTGCTGCCGCGCATCGCCTCCGGCGAACTCACCGCCGCCCTCGCCGTGCCGGGCCCCGCCCTCGCCACCGCCCTCGCGCTCACCGGCCGCGACCGGCGCGGGCAGTGGGCCGGCGGGGGACGGGCCGGGGGCGTCCAGGCCCGGCGGACCGAGGACGGCTGGCAGGTCTACGGGCAGGTCGACCAGGTTCTCGACGGGCACAGCGCCGGGCTGCTCGTCGTCGCCGCGCACACCGGGGGATTCGCCCGCTCCCGGGTGCTGCTGTTCTTGGTGCGCGGGGGCGCCGCCGGTCTCACCCGGGCACGGCAGACCGCGCTGGACGCGACCCGCCCACAGGGACGTCTCCAACTGCGGCACTCTCCAGCGGAGTTGCTGGGCGACGAGGAGGCCGACGCCCTGCCCGCCCTCGCCCGGCTCGGCGACACCGCCGCCGCCTGCCTCGCCGCCGAGGCGGTGGGCGCCGCCGCCCGGGTGCTGGAGCGGACGGTCGAGTACGCAGGGCAGCGCGAGCAGTTCGGCCGGCCGGTCGGCTCCTTCCAGGCCGTCAAGCACCGGCTGGCCGACGCCTACGTCCAGGTCCAGGCGGCCCGCTCGGCGGCGTACTACGCGGCCTGGACCGCCGCGACCCCGGCCCCCGAGGAGACGGTCGGCGCGCTGGCCCTCGCCCAGGCGCTCGAGGCGCTGCGGCGCGCCGCCGCGGAGGGGATCCAGCTGCACGGCGGGATCGGGTTCACCTGGGAACACGAGGCCCACCTGTACTTCAAGCGCGCCGCGGGCGACGAGCTGCTGTTCGGGCCGGTGCACCGGCTGCGGGCGCACGCCGCCGACGCGGCACACGTCTTCGAGGAGGCCGGTACATGAGAGGTGCGCGCGTGGTGCAGAAGGTGTCGTCGACCAGGGGCTTCGCGCGGGTGGCGCCGCACGTGGTGCCCGCCCTCGACCGGGCCGTCCACCGGCTCACCGGAGGGCGGGTGCTGCTCAGCGCGCGGATGCTGCCCGGTGTGGTGCTGACCTCCACCGGGGCGAGGAGCGGGCTGCCCCGTCGCACGCCTCTGGCCTGCATGCCGGAGGACGGCGGGCGCCGCTGGATCCTCGTCGGGTCCAACTTCGGGCGGCCGGGGCACCCCGCCTGGAGCCACAACCTCCTCGCGCATCCCGACGCGGAGATCAGTTGGAAGGGCAGGGACGTCCCGGTCACGGCCCGGTTGCTGGCGGGGGAGGAGCGGGCGGCGGCGTGGCAGGAGCTGCTGGCGTTCTGGCCGCCGTACGCGGCCTACCAGGCGCGGGTGGAGCGGGAGATCCGGGTGTTCCGGCTCGTACCGAGGCGGTGACCGGCGGCAAAGCGCGACAGGCGGCGGTCCACCTGGGTGAACCACCGCCTGCCAGACAGGACTTGGGTGCGCGAGGGGCCGCCGCCCGGCGTTACTTCGTCGGCTTCCGGCCGGTGACGCCGAGGTGCACCAGCAGGGCGAGGTTCGGTTTCAGTTCGGCCTGCTTCACTCCCCAGGAGGAGAATCCCTTCTGGTGGGAGGCGACCGCGGCGAGCATCGCGACCAGCGAACCGGCGACGGCCGCCGGGTTCACGTCCTTGTCGACCCGGCCCTTGGCCTGGAGCTCGGCGACGGCGTCCGCGAGCGAGTTGTTCACCGAATTGAGGATCTTCATCCGGAGTTTGTAGAAGCGTTTGTCGCCCTCGGCGGCGCCGAGATCGACGACCCGGAGGATGGCGTCGTTCTTGCGCCAGAACTCCAGGAAGCCGTCGACGAGTTCCTGAGCCGTCTGCCAGCCGGCCTTGCCGGCCCACGAGCGGCCCTCCAGGAGCTCCGTCAACGCGGCGCCCTCGGTCGCCATTTGCTCGGCGATCTCCAGGACGGCGCCCTCGACGTCCGGGAAGTACTGGTAGAAGGTCGCGGGCGAAGTGCCCGCCTTCCGGGCGACATCGATGACCTTGACGTCCCGGTACGGGGAGGAGCTGAGCATCTCGCTGAGGCAGTCGAGCAGCTTCTGCCGGGTCGCCTGCCCACGCCGGCCGGCCACGCGGCCGTCGACGGTACGCACTTGTCCTGTCATGCCGTCAGCTTACCGAGGCGTGATCGGGGCGCGATTCGGCCGACTGCAAATGGGGTGCGAGGGAGTACAGGGGCTGGTGTGCCTGGTCTGCGGGGTGCGGCAGTCGCGGTTACGTTGTCGGCATGGCCGAAAACAGGGCATCGGTGTACGGAGAGGGCGTCCCCTGCTGGGTTGACGCGCAGCTCCCGGACGTCGAGGCGGGCAAGCGGTTCTACGGTGAACTTTTCGGGTGGACCTTCGAGGACTGGTTCGGCTCCTTCGCGCAGGCGCTGAAGGACGGCGAACCCGTGGCCGCTCTGGTCCGCAAGGTGGACGGACGGTTGCCCAGCGTCTGGACGGTGTACTTCGCGACCCCGGATGCCCCGGCCCTGGCCCGGCGCATCCGGGACGCGGGCGGACAGGTCGTCTCGGCGCCGGTGCCGGCCGGCGAGCTGGGCGTCACCGCGCTCGTCACCGACCCCGAGGGTGCCGTCTTCGCGCTGTGGCAGCCGGAGGACCACCCCGGCTTCGGCAAACGGCACGAGCCGGGCACCTTCGCCTGGGTCGAGCTGTACGCCCGGGACACCGAGGCGGCCAACACCTTCTACGGCGACCTCTTCCGGGATGCCTTGTTCGGGCCGGACGCCGAGCCCGACTTCGGCCGGGCCGCCGTCACGGACGTCTTCTCCGAGCGGATGCCGCCCCACTTCCTCGTGCACTTCGCCGTCGAGGACGTACCGGCCGCCCTGGAGGACGTACGGCGGCTCGGCGGCCGGGTCCAGGCCCCGCCGTTCGGTACCTCGTACGGAGAGGTCGCCGTCGTCACGGACAATCAGGGGGCGTCGTTCGCGCTGTTGCGCCGCTGAGCAGGCATTGTTTGGTCATCTTTTGATCACTTCCATGTCGAGACATCCCAATTGTCAGCGGGTTCGCCACCAGGGCTCCGGCCAGGAAGAATCAGGGTGCGTGCCGCCATGGCGGTGCGGTGGTGAGACGCTGCACGAAGGTCGCGTGGAACATGTGGCTTGGCGCGGCTCGTACGGGGAGGTGGCAGGCAGAGTGGTGGATCAGCTGACGCAGCACGATCCGCGGCGGATCGGGCCGTTCGAGGTGCTGGGACGGCTGGGTGCCGGCGGCATGGGGCTGGTCTATCTCGCGCGTTCGGCGTCCGGCCGGCGCGTGGCGATCAAGACCGTCCGGACGGAGCTGGCCGAGGACCAGCTGTTCCGGGTCCGCTTCACGCGTGAGGTGGAGGCGGCCCGCGCCGTCTCCGGGTTCTACACGGCCGCCGTCGTGGACGCCGACCCGCGCGCCGCCGTGCCCTGGCTGGCCACCGCCTACGTCCCCGCGCCCTCCCTCGAGGAGATAGTGAACGACTGCGGCCCGATGCCGGCCCAGGCGGTGCGCTGGCTGGCGGCGGGCGTGGCCGAGGCGCTCCAGTCCATCCACGGTGCCGGCCTGGTCCACCGCGACCTCAAGCCGTCGAACGTCCTCGTCGTGGAGGACGGCCCCCGGGTGATCGACTTCGGTATCGCTTCGGGTGTGTCGAACACGCGTTTGACGATGACGAACGTCGCTGTCGGCACCCCCGCCTACATGTCACCCGAGCAGGCCAAGGACTCCCGCAGCGTCACCGGTGCCAGCGACGTCTTCTCCCTGGGCTCGATGCTGGTCTTCGCCGCCACCGGACATCCGCCCTTCCACGGCGCCAACCCGGTCGAGACGGTCTTCATGCTGCTGCGCGAGGGCCCGGACCTCGAAGGACTCCCGGACGAACTGCGTCCGCTCATCGAGTCCTGTATGCAGATGGACCCCACGGCCCGCCCCAACCCCGCCGACCTCCAGGCGCAGCTGGCCCCCCACCTCTTCGGCTCCGGCTCCGACGACAGCGGCACGGCCTCCGCGTGGCTGCCCGAGCGTGCCGTCGGCCTGATCGAGTCCCGCCGCAACGGCCGCCCGGCCGGAAAGCCCGCCCCGAACGCGGGCCGCAGCGGCGGCGGCGGACGCCCCGGCCCCGCGCCGGGCCCCGCCCCCATCCCGCCCCCGCCCGCGCACGACCCCGTCGTCCCGGCGCCCGTGCCCGCCGGTTCCGTGGCGGCCCCGGCCGGCGGCCCCGACACCGGCCCCGTCCGGCTGGCCGGCGCCCCGGTGCCCATCGGCCCGGGGCCGCGTGTCGCCGACGTGCGTGCCGCCGCCGTCGCGGCGCCCCGCCCGGAAGCCGCCCTCGCCGCCTCCTGGTCCAAGCCCCGCCCCGGCGTCAACGGCACCGACCCCGCCGTGGGCCCCGCCGTCGCCGCACCGGCCCCCGCCGCGCCGCCGGAGCAGGCCGGCGGCTGGCGGCCCTGGCGCTTCCGCATGTCCAACGACGTCTGGGGCACCCCCTCGGTCGCCGACGACCTGGTCTACGTCACCTCCTTCGAGGTGCACGCCCTGGACGTCGCCACGGGGCGCCGCCGCTTCAAGACCCGGGACGTCGCCTGGTCCATGGCGGTCGCGGAGGGCCGGATCCACGCCTCCGACGGACCCACTCTGTTCGCCCTGGACGCCCGTGAGGGCGGTGACCTGTGGCGCCTGCAGACCGACGCCTGGGTCTACTCGCTCCAGGCCGGCCGCGGCACCGTCGTCACGGGCACCCGCGGCGGCGGGGTCCAGGGCTGGGAGGCGTCGAGCGGCCAGAAGCTGTGGGAGGTCACCGGCTGCCAGACCGACTTCGAGTCCCCCGAGGCCGGGCCCGCCCTGCACGACGGCACGGTCTACGTGTGGCAGGACGCCCGGCTGCGCGCCCTGGACGCCCGCACCGGCGACGAGCGCTGGTCGTACCCGATCGGTGACACGGCCTCCTGCGGCGGCGTCCCGGTCCGGCTCACCCAGGCGGACGACGGCTACGTCTACGTCTGCGCCGGCACCCGCGTCCTCGCCCTCGACGTGGCCGCCGGGCACGTCAAGTGGCACTTCGAGGCCCCGGCCGTGTTCCTCTGCCCGCCGACCTTCGTCCCCGGCCCGGCCGTCACCGGCGGCGGCATCTACCTCGCCGACTACCTCGGCACGGTCTACGCCCTCGACGCCACCGACGGCCGCGACCGCTGGCGCATCGCCACCGAGTCCCGCTCCTGCGTCGATCCCGTCCTGGTCGCCGCCGGCCATGTCCACGTGGGCAGCGGCAAGGGCCTCTACACCCTCGACGCGGTCACCGGCACGCCCAAGTGGCGCTTCCAGGCGGGCGGCGACATCGTCGGCGCCCCCTCGGTCGCCGAGGGACGTATCCACTTCGGCTCCACCGACCATCTGCTCTACACCCTGAAGGCCGACGACGGCCGGCTCCGCTGGAAACTCGCCACCGGCGGCGAGATCACCGGTTCCCCGGTCGTCCAGGACGGGGTGGTGTACGCGTGCAGCAAGGACCGCTGCGTCTACGCGCTGGACGCGGAGAAGGGCACGGGCACCGCGCGCACCGCCTGACCGGCCCGGGACGGCCGTCGCACCGGCGTACGGAAGGGGCTCCGGACGGCGGCCGTCGCACGTGGGGAGCGGACCGATCACCGCTTCCACCCCAGACGCTACGCCGGGCACGCTCCGGTCGCCACGCGGTGACATGACCGTGACAGTCGATCACTACGCTCTCCTCCATGCGGATACGGGGGCGCAAACTCAGGTTCACGGCGGTGCTGGTCCTGGTGGTACTGGCACTGACCGGTTTCTCGTCGGGCCGGGGCCGCGGCGGCAGCCACGGTCACAGCGGCGGAGGCGGCGGGTGCAGCAGTTCCAGCCAGGACCACGACAGTTCGAGCTCGTCGTCGTCGAGCGGCGGCTCGTACGGCTCCGGCGGATCGAGCGGCGGTTCCTACGGCTCCGACGACGATGACTACTACGGCAGCAGCAGCAGCAGCGGCGGCAGCAGCAGCGGTGGCGGTTCCTACACCCGCAGGCCGGACCACGGGTCCACGCCGACGTCCTCCTCCGGCTCCGGCGGCCGCAAGGCGCTCGAGGACGGCACGGCGCGGCTGGTGAGCTGCGCGACCCCGGCCCGGCCGTACGCGACCGTCGAGGTCAGCAACCCCAACGGCCGCACGGCCGACTTCTCCGTCTCGGTCACCTTCGAGGACGACCGGGGCCTCACCGTCGTCAGCCGGTACGGGGAGGTCACGGTGCCCGCGAACGGCAGGGCCACCGTCGACGTCCGGGTGGGCGGCTCGGGCCTGGTGGACTCGGTCGACCACTGCGAGGTCGACCGTCAGGCCCTCGTCGACGACTGACGGGACCCGCGGGCGACGGGACGTCAGTCCCGCAGCTCGGTGAGGAATTCGATCAGCGCCTCGTTCACCTCGGCGGGCCGCTCCTGCTGCGTCCAGTGGCCGCAGCCCGGCAGCACGAGCGGCTTGCGGCGCAGATTGGGCATGAGGCCGGGCAGCCGCTCGATCAGTTCCGGCGTGCCCGGGAAGCCCGGGACCAGGTCGCGGTCGCCGTACACGTACAGCGCGGGCGGGGAGAGGACCGCGCCCTGCCAGGGGGCGGTCAGCTCCCAGTTGCGGTCCAGGTTGCGGTACCAGTTGAGGGCGCCGGTGAAGCCCGGCTCGAAGCTCTCGGTCAGCACGTCGAGGTCCGACTCGGTCAGCCACGCGGGCAGCACCTCGGGGTCCGGGGCGTCCGCGAGCCAGCCGCGCTCCGGGTCGACCAGGGCCTGCTCGGGCCGCCCGGCGCCCGGCGCGTCACCGGAGGTTGCGTACAGCAGCTTGCGCAGGGCCGTGCGGGTGTCGGCGCCGAGCTCGGCCTCGGCGGCCCCGGGCCGGTCGAAGTAGTTCCAGTAGAAGCGGCCCTCAAACCGCTCCTGCATGGTCTGAAGCGGGGGCCTGCTGCCGCGGAACGGCGGCGGCACGCTCAGCCCGGCCACCCCGCGCACCACGTCCGGGCGCAGCAGCGCGGTGTGCCAGGCCACCGGCGCGCCCCAGTCGTGCCCGACGACGAACGCCCGCTCCTCGCCCAGCGCGTGGACCAGCCCGACCACGTCCCCCACCAGGTGGAGGATGCTGTAGGCGGCCACGTCCTCGGGGCGGTCGCTGCCGCCGTACCCGCGCTGGTCTGGCGCCACCACCCGGAACCCGGCCTCGGCCAGCGGCCCGAACTGGTGCCGCCAGGAGTGCCAGGACTCCGGGAAACCGTGCAGCAGCACCACGAGCGGGCCCTCGCCCTGCTCGGCGATGTGCAGTCGTATGCCATTGACGTCGATCATCCGATGCTCAACCACGCCCCGAGCATACGCGTGTAGGGCTCAACGACTTTTACTCGCGCAACCGGTACTCCCGGGACCGCCCGGCGAACAGGCGGGCCTGCCGCTCACCCGCCGCGTTCCCGAGTGCGATCAAGTGGGGCGCCTGCGCGAAGCCCTGCGCCCGGCCCGCCTCACTCGCGGCCCACAGCGCCCGCACGGTGCCCTGCACGGCCTCGGTCGGATACCCGGCGAGGACGGTGGCGCAGGCGGTCGCCGCGGCCGGCGCGCCGCCCTCCGCGACGAGTTCCGACACCAGACCGACCTCGTACGCCCGCCGGGCCGAGATCCGTTCCGCCGTGCCCATCAACGCCATCCGGGCCACCTCCCCGTACGGCATGCGCTGGGTCATGAGCACGGACTCGTAGGCGCTGACCATGCCGTACGTGGTGTGCGGGTCGAAGAACGTGGCGGTGGTGTCGGCGACGACGAACTCCGCCTCACCGAGCAGGTAGAAGGCCCCTCCGCAGGCCATGCCGTGCACGGCGGCGACGACCGGCTTCCACAGGTCGTTCGCCTTCGGGCCGATGCCGAGCAGCGGATCGTCCTGTGCATACGGCGAGTTGGGCTGCGGTACGACCGTGTCCCGGTCGATGCCGGTGCAGAAGGCGCGCTCTCCGGCCCCGGTGAGGACGATCGCCCGCACGGAGTCGTCGAAGCGCAGCTCGCCCCACGTGGAGGCCAGTTCGTCGGCCATGGCGAGGTCGACGGCGTTGAGCCGTCCCGGCCGGTTCAGCGTCACGACGGCGACCCCGCTGTCCCGGTCGGCCCGCACGAGCACACTGCTCATGACCGCTCCGGAACCCACTGGGGGAGCCCGTCGTGGAAGACGGCCCGCACCCGCGCGCCGATGCGCAGGTTCTCCGCCGGGAAGGCGCCCAGGGGCTGTCCGGCTCCGGGGACCAGGTTGCCCACCAGCCGGATGCGGGGTGCCTCGTCCAGCTCGACGACGACCACGTTGTACGGCGCGTGTGCCGCGTAGTCGGGCAGCAGCGGCGGATGGGCGACGACGTACGACCAGACCCGGCCGCGGCCGGACACCGGCCGCCACTCGCTGTCGAAGGACTGGCAGTGCGGACAGCAGGGCCGGGGCGGGAAGCGCAGCTCGCCACAGGCGGCGCAGGCCTGGACGCGGAGTTCGCCCTGGGCGGCGTACTCCCAGAAGGGGGCGCCGTCGGTGTCGGGGACGGGACGCAGCATCGGTAGCTCCTCAACTCCTCAGCAGCAGGGCGGAGGTCGGGACCCCTTCGCCCGCCGTGACCAGACAGACGGAGGCGCCCGGCACCTGCGCGGTACTGGTCCCGCGCAGTTGCCTGACCCCTTCGTTGACGAGGTTGAAGCCGTGGACGTAGGCCTCGGACAGCCCGCCCCCGCCGGTGTTCAGCGGCAGCAGCCCGCCGGTCTCCAGTGCCCCGCCCTCGGTGAACGCCCCGCCCTCCCCGCGCCCGCAGAAGCCGTAGCCCTCCAGACTGAGCAGGACCAGAGGCGTGAACGCGTCGTAGATCTGGACGACGTCGACGTCCTCCGGTGTCAGGTCGGCGTGCTTCCACAGGTGCCGGGCGGCGGCCCAGGCGGGGCCCGTGAGGGGGTCGTCGTTCCAGTAGTTGACCATGCCGTGGTGCTGGGCGGGCAGCGACTGGGCGGCGGAATGGACGTACACGGGCCTGTGCCGGCAGTCGCGGGCCCGCTCGGCGGAGACCACCACACAGGCCAGCGCCCCGTCGGTCTCCAGGCAGTTGTCGAAGAGGCAGAGTGGCTCGCTGATCCAGCGGGAGGTCATGTACATCTCGCGGGTCAGCGGCCGGTCGTACATGATCGCGTCCGGGTTCTGGTTGGCCCGGTTGCGGCAGGCGAGGGCGACGTTGAACAGGTGGTCCCGGGTGGCGCCGTACTCGTGCAGGTAGCGGCGGGTGAGCATCGCGATCTCGTCGGCGGGGCGCAGCAGTCCGAAGGGCCGGGTCCACTGGGCCGGGGTCGGGAGCTGGACGGTGGTGCTGGTCCAGGGCCGGGGCCCGCTGCCCCGCTTGCGGGAGCGCCAGGCCACCCCGACGCTCGCCTGCCCGGCGGCAATGGCGGCGGCGAGATGGGCCACGGTGGCGCACGAACCGCCGCCCCCGAAGCCGACCTTGCTGAAGAACGTGAGGTCACCGAAGCCGCAGGCCTTCGCCAGCTCAACCTCGTCGGTCTCCTCCATGGTGTAGGAGGCGAGGGCGTCGACCTCGCCGGGCGCGATCCCCGCGTCGTCGAGGGCGGCCAGGACGGCCCGGCAGGCGAGGGTGCGTTCGTCCTCCGGAAGCCGTTTGGCGAAGGGCGTCTGGCCTATGCCGACGATGGCGGTGGCGTCCTTGAGGGCTCCCGATCCTGCTGCCATGCTGCGCGCACCTCCGGGCCCGAACGGTCGCTGACAGGTCGTCAGATTACAGATAATCTGACGGGTAGTCAGCTCCTACGTCGTCGGGAGGCGCACTGTGCGAGCGGATACGGCATGGGAGAGCATTCCTGCCCTGGTCAGGGCGTCGGCCGAGCGGTACGCGGACACCGAAGCCGTCGTCGAGGGCCGCACCCGCGTCACCTACGCGGAACTCGGCGCACGCGTGGAGCGCGCGGCGGCGGCCTGCCTGGCGACCGGCCTGGAACCGGGCGACCGCGTCGGCATCTGGGCCCCGAACTCGCTCGACTGGATCGTCGCCGCCCTGGGCGCGGTCTCGGCGGGGGCAGTGCTCGTCCCGCTCAACACCCGCTTCAAGGGCGCCGAGGCGGCGGACGTACTGCGCCGCAGCGGCGCCCGGCTGCTGTTCGTGACCGGCACCTTCCTCGGCACCTCGTACGTGGCGTCCCTGCGCCGGGCGGCGGGCGACGGCCCGGGCACCGGCCCGCTGCCCGGCCTGCCCGCGCTGCACCACGCGGTCGTCCTCTCGGACGACGCCCCGGCCGGCTTCCTCACCTGGAAGGACTTCCTGGCCGCGGGGGAGGGGGCGGAGGCGGCGGAGGTACGGGAGCGGTCCGCCGCCGTACGGGATACCTGGCCCTCGGACATCATCTTCACCTCGGGCACGACCGGCCGCCCCAAAGGAGCGGTCATCACCCACGGCCAGACCCTGCGGGCCTACGACATCTGGGGCGAACTGGCGGGCCTCACCCGGGGCGACCGCTACCTGATCGTCAACCCCTTCTTCCACACCTTCGGTTACAAGGCCGGGGTGATCGCCTGCCTGATGCGGGGCGCGACGATGATCCCCCAGCCGGTGTTCGACGTGAACACGGTCCTGGCCAACATCGCCGCCGAGCGGATCTCCGTCCTCCCCGGTCCCCCGACCCTCCTCCAGTCCCTGCTCGACCACCCCGCACGTGACGCCCACGACCTCTCGTCCCTGCGCCTGGTCGTGACGGGAGCGGCGGTCGTACCGCTGCGCCTGGTGGAGCGCCTTCGCACCGAACTCGGCATCGGCACGGTCCTCACGGCGTACGGCCTCTCCGAGGCGAGCGGCGTCGTCACGATGTGCCGGCGCGGCGACGACCCGACGGTGATCGCGTCCACCTCGGGCCGGGCCATCCCGGGCACGCGGGTACGAGTCGCGGATCCCGGGGGCCGGCCCCTCCCCCCGGGCCTGCCGGGCGAGGTCCTGGTCCGCGGCTTCCACGTCATGACCGGCTACCACGAGGACGAGCCGGCCACCGCCGAGGTGCTGTCCCCGGACGGCTGGCTGCGCACCGGCGACGTCGGCGTGCTGGACGAGGCGGGCAACCTGCGCATCACCGACCGCCTCAAGGACATGTTCATCGTCGGCGGCTTCAACGCCTACCCCGCCGAGATAGAGCAGCTCCTGTGCCTCCACCCGGAGGTGGCCGACGCGGCGGTGATCGGTGTACCCGACGCCCGCCTCGGGGAGGTCGGCCGGGCCTACGTCGTACGCCACCCCGGTGCCCTGCTGACCGCCGACGACCTGATCGCCTGGTCGCGCCGGGAGATGGCGAACTACAAGGTCCCGAGAAGCGTCGAGTTCGTCGCGGAACTGCCGCGCAATGCGAGCGGGAAGGTGGTGAAGGGCGCACTGCGGGACGCCGTCACCGGCCGGGCGGCAGGGCAGGGGTTCCGGTGACCGACATCATCAGGGAGTACAGGGTGGTGTCGGCGGCGATGAACAGGCGGTTGCGGCGGGCGCCGCCGAAGCGGACGTTGGCGACGGTGCCGGGCACCAGGATGCGGCCGAGCAGCGTGCCGTCGGGGTGGTAGCAGTGCACGCCCCCGTCCATGGCGGCGGCCCACAGCCGCCCCGCGTCGTCGAACCGGATGTTGTCGAAGGTGCCGTGCGCGCACACGGCGAACACCTCACCGCCGGAGAGCGAGGTCCCGTCCTCGCCGACGTCGAAGACACGGATGTGGCCGGCCAGGCTGTCGGACACGTACAGCCGCCTCTCGTCCGGCGAGAAGACCAGCCCGTTCGGCCCCTCGAACCCGTCCGCGACCAGCCGCACCTCGCCGGTCACGGGGTCGGCGCGGTAGACGTTGCGAGCCCCGATCTCGCTCTCGGCGCGACGACCCTCGTAGTCGGTGGCGATCCCGAACTCGGGGTCGGAGAACCACACCGACCCGTCCGACCTCACGACGGCGTCGTTCGGGCTGTTGAGCCGCTTGCCCCGGAACCGCTCGGCGATCACCGTGACCGAACCGTCGTGCTCGGTCCGGGTCACCCGCCGGTTGCCCTGCTCACAGGTGATGAGACGGCCCTGGGCGTCCAGGGTGTTGCCGTTCGGGAACCCGGCGGGGGAGCGGTAGACGCCGACGGCCCCGGTGGTCTCGTCCCACCGCAGCAGCCGGTCGTTGGGGATGTCGCTCCACACGAGATACCGCCCCGCGGGTACGTACACCGGCCCCTCCGCCCACCGGCACCCCTCGTACAGCGTCTCCAGCCGTGAGTCCCCCGCCTGGCACCTGCCGGTCCGGAACCGCTCGTCGAGCGTCTCGTAGAGGTGGGGCTGCTCGCCGGGCATGGGGGCCGCCTTCATATGGGGACCGACTGTGATCTGCGCCGACCCACTATCGCGCGCTCCGGCCCGCGGCGCACTCCGCCGGGCCGACGGTGCCCCGATGCCGCATGTCGTCGTGGAACCCGTGATCAAGGGGGGCGCCGACGCGGCGGTCGCCCTGCTCCAGGAAACCGGCCTGCCCGGCCACCGGCACGCGATCGGCGCGCCCCCGCCCCCGAACACACCTCGGCCGCGACGGCTCCCCCTCCGCGCCGCCGCGGCCGAACCCCGTGTTCCGGTGGCTTACTTCGTCGGCTTGAAAGGCTCCGACGTGGCGTGCAGGTCCTTGGTCTCCAGCGGCTCGTCCGTGGCGTGCAGGTCCTGCTTCTTGAGGGCCCCCTCGTCCGTGGCGTGCAGGTCCTTGGTCTCCAGCGGCTCGTCCGTGGCGTGCAGGTCCTGCGGCTTGAGCTCGTCGCCCATGTTCGTCAACTCCCCTTGCGATGGATCAGGCAGTCAGGTCGGCGGGCCCGTCCGGTCACTCCCCCGAGGGTGGCCGGGCGGGCCCACCCGGGTCTCACCCCGGACAACAGGGCGAGGCCCGTGCGACGACCCGTCTGCCCCCCGACGCGACGGATCGACTGCGTCCATCATGGCGGGAGGCGATAAACGAATGATGAACGCCCCGGCGAACCCTCAGGCTGCCTGCACCGGGGACAGCAGCGCCCGCACCTCGGCGGCTTCGGGCGAGCCCAACTCCTCGTAGATCCCGGCCGCTTCCTGCCAGCAGACCTGGGCCCGGCCGGTCTGGCCGATCCCGCTGAGCGCGCGCCCGAGGACCGTGAGGACATTGCCGCGCCGCCACTCCCCGCCGATCCCGCGCAGCACCGTGAGCGCCATCTCGGCATTCGCCGCGGCCCGCGCCGCTCGCCGGGCGGCGAGATCCACCTCGGCCAGCCGGAACAGGCTCATGCCTTCCCAGAGGCGCTGTCTGCTGTCGCGGAACACCTCCAGCGCCTCCCGGAGCCGGTCGGCCGCCTTGCCCAGTTCGCCGCTCTGGGTGAGAGCGAGCCCGAGGGCGTAGCGGGCGTTCGCGCCGCGCATCGAGTTGCCGAGGCCGTCGTAGACGTCGATGCCCTGCTGGGCCAGCGCGACAGCGCTCTGGGTACGGCCGGTCGCCAGGTGGATCCGGGAGAGGTTGCAGAGCGCGGCGGCCTCACCCGGGCGGTCGCCCAGGGCCCGGAAGTGCTCGATGGCCCGGGAGAGGTGCTCCTCGCCGTCCGTGTGCCGGTTCTGGTACAGCGCGATGATGCCGCGCGCGTTGCGGGCCCAGCAGACGGGGAGCAGGTCGTCGGACTCCTGCGCGAGCAGGATGGCCCGCTCCGCCTCCTCCTCGGCCCGTTCGAAACGGCCGCTCACGTGGTGGACGTTGACGAGCGTCATCAGGGCCCGTGCCTCCGCCCGCGCGAGGCCGTGCGAGCGGGCCGCTCCGACGAGCGCCCCGGCCGTCGCCTCGTACTCCCGGGAGTTGGCCCCCGACTCGGACAGGTCGTGCGCGGCCCACAGCATGTCGATGGCCCGGGGAAGGCTCTCCGGCTGCCCCGCGGACTGCCGTGCGCAGGCGAGGAGGCTCATGGCCTCCGCGTACAGCCAGTCCTGCGCCGCGTGCCGGTCGTCGAACCGCAGCCCCGGATACGACGTGGGTTCCAGATGGTCCACCAGCCGGTCGCCCGGTCGTTCGATCGCGTACACGCCGGCGGCCGACGCCAGGTAGAAGTCCAGCAGCCGGGACAGCGCCGCCCCCCGTTCGCTCGGGGGCAGTTCGTCCCGCTCCGCGCAGGCACGCGCGTAGAGCCGCACCAGGTCGTGGAAGCGGTAGCGGCCGGGGGCCGCCGATTCGAGGAGGGACGTGTCCACCAGGGACTCCAGCAGGTCCTCCGTGTCCTCGGCCGGCAGGTCCAGGACCGCCGCGGCGGCGGTGAGGGAGATGTCGGGGCCGTCCGCGAGGCCCAGCAGGCGGAACGCACGGGCCTGGGCGGGCTCCAGCTGGCCGTAGCCGAGTTCGAAGGTGGCCTTGACGGCCAGGTCGCCGGCCTGGAGTTCGTCCAGGCGGCGGCGTTCGTCGGCGAGCTTCGCCGCGAGGACCGACACCGTCCAGGTGCGGCGGGCCGCCAGGCGGGAGGCCGCGATGCGGATCGCCAGCGGCAGGAAACCGCAGGCGGCCACCACGTCCAGGGCGGCCTTCCGCTCGGACGCCACCCGCTCCTCGCCCACGATCTTCGTGAACAGCGCCAGCGCCTCGTCAGGGGACATCACGTCGAGGTCGATCAGGTGGGCGCCCGCGAGGTCCACCATCCGCACCCGGGACGTGACCAGCGCGGCGCAGCCGTCCGTGCCGGGCAGCAGGGGACGTACCTGGGCGGCGTCCCGGGCGTTGTCCAGCAGGACCAGCACCCGGCGCCCGGCCAGGACCGAGCGGAACAGGGCCGCACGCTCCTCCAGCGAGTCGGGGATCGCCGAGTCGGCCGTGCCGAGGGCGCGCAGGAAGGAGCCGAGGACCGTCTCCGGCTCCGCCGCCCGGGCGCCCGCACCCTGGAGGTCGACGTAGAGCTGCCCGTCCGGGAACGCCGTGCGGGCCTGGTGGGCCACGTGCACCGCGAGGGTCGTCTTGCCGACGCCGCCGATGCCGGCCAGGGCCGAGACCGCCATGACCCGCCCCTCGGCGGACGAGAGGATGTCGCCGAGTTCGCGGACGAACGCCGAGCGGCCGGTGAAGTCCGGGACGGTGGCCGGCAGTTGTGCCGGGCGCACCGGGACGGCGGCCGGTTCGGGCGCCGGGGAGGAGGGCTCCGCCAGCGAGGGGTCGGCCTGGAGGATCCGCTGCTGCAACTCGCTCAGGCCGGGGCGCGGGTCCACGCCGAGCTCGTCGGCGAGCAGGCGCCGGGTGTCCGCGTACACGGCGAGTGCCTCGGCCTGGCGGCCACTGCGGTAGAGCGCCAGCATCAGGAGCTCGCGCAGCCGCTCGCGCAGGGGGTGGGCGGCGGTGAGGGCCGTGAGTTCGGAGACGGCCTCGGCGTGCCGGCCCTGCTCCAGGTCCATGTCCAGCCGGGACTCGACCAGTTGGAGCCGCCACTCCTCCAGACGGACGCGCTGGGCCTCCGCGTAGGGGCCGGGCACGCCGGCCAGAGTCTCCCCGTCCCACAGGGCGAGGGCGCGGCGCAGGGTGGTGCGGGCGTGGCAGAGGTCGCCCGCGGAGCGGGCCTTCTCCGCCTCGGTCGCCAGGTCCTGGGCGACGGTGAGGTCCAGGGCGCCCAGGGCGAGGTCGCGGACCGCGTAGCCGCCGGACTCGCTGACCAGGACGGCGGTGGCGGTGCCGCCCGGCCGGCGGGCCTCGCCGCCCGGGTCCAGCACCTTGCGCAGGCGGGAGGCGTACGTCCGCACCGCAGCCAGTGCCTGGGAGGGCGGTTCCTCGCCCCACAGGGCGTCGATCAGTTCCGCCGCCGTGGCGGTGCGGCCCTCGCGCAGCAGCAGGGCGGCGAGGAGCGCGCGCTGCTGGGGGGACCCGGTGCTGACGGGCTCGTCGCCGCGCCAGGCGCGGACGGGGCCGAGTACCCCGAAACGCAGCGCCGCGGCCTCCGCCGGCCCGGCCGGTCCGGTCGTCTCCGCCGGCTCTGGTGTGGAGTCGGGACGCCGCTGCTCCGGTACGCGCGGCACACCCTTCGGTACACCGTCCATGCAGTCCCCCTAGACATCCTGAGCAACCAGGCCAGTTTGCCCTGTGGGCGGCGGATACGTCAGCCGTGGGAGACACCGATCACAGGGCGACGCGGGGGAGTCCACCGTGTCTGCACAATCTCTCCGCACGCACCCGGCCGCAACGAGCACATCACGCCACCGCGGCCGGAACCGGCCCCTGTACGCATAGCTGACGACCCGTCAGATCAGCGCTACCGTGAGCGCCATGGACACCCACCACAGCACCTTTCCGCTGATCATCTCCGTGGACGACCACACCGTGGAGCCCGCCGGTGTCTGGCAGGAACGGCTTCCGCGGAAGTACCGGGACGTCGGGCCGCGGATCGTGCGGGCTCCCGTGAGGGAGATGACCTTCCTCGGCGGGCGCTTCAAGCCGGTCATGGGGCAGGCCGGGGACGACGGTCCGGTCGGGGACTGGTGGGTCTACGAGGACCTGCGGCGGCCGCTGACCCGGCTCGACACCGCCGTCGGGTACGCCAGGGACGAGATCCGGCTGGAGGTCATCACCTACGAGCAGATGCGCCCGGGCTCCTACGACGTCACCGCACGGCTCGCCGACATGGACGTCAACCACGTCCAGTCCGCCCTGTGCTTCCCCACGTTCCCGCGCTTCTGCGGCCAGACCTTCACCGAGGCGAAGGACCACGAGCTGGGTCTGCTCTGCGTCCGGGCCTACAACGACTGGATGGTGGAGGAGTGGTGCGGCCCCGACGCGCACGGGCGGCTCATCCCCCTGCCCATCGTCCCGCTGTGGGACGCCGGGCTGGCCGCGGCGGAGGTCCGGCGCAACGCCGCCCGCGGCGTCCGTGCCGTCGCCTTCTCCGAGATACCGCCCTTCCTCGGACTGCCGTCCATCCACACCGACGACTGGGACCCCTTCCTCGCGGCGTGCGACGAGACCGGCACGGTCGTCGCCATGCACATCGGCTCCAGCAGCCGCATGCCCTCCACCTCCGCCGACGCCCCGCCCGCCGTCGGCTCCACCATCACGTACGCCAACTGCTGCTTCTCCATGGTCGACTGGCTGATGAGCGGCAAGTTCGAGCGCTTCCCGAACCTCAAGGTCATGTACGCCGAGGGGCAGATCGGCTGGATCCCCTACATCCTGGAGCGGGCCGACGTGGTGTGGGAGGAGAACCGCGGCTGGGGCGGCGTCGCCGACAAGGTGCACCGGCCGCCGTCCGAGCTCTTCGCCGGGCACGTGTACGGCTGCTTCTTCGACGACGCCTTCGGGCTGCGCAACCTCGACTCCATCGGCGTCGGCAACGTCCTCTACGAGACCGACTACCCCCACTCCGACTCCACCTGGCCCAAGTCCCGCGAGGTCGGCGAGGCACAGATGGGCCACCTGGCGCCCGACGTGGTCGAGCGGATCGTGCGCGGCAACGCCGTCGAGCTGCTCGGGCTGACGCCCGAGGGTCTGTGGCCGGGCACCGGCGGTGGTGAACGGTGACCCTGCGCTACGGGATGCAGCTGCCCGTCCAGTCGCAGAGCACCCTCTACGCCGAGGGCTGGGAGGCCGCCGCCGGGCCGGAAGACCTGCTGGAGATCGCTCGCGCCGCCGACCGGGCCGGGTTCGACTACCTCGCGAGCTGCGACCACGTCGGCATCCCCCGCCGGCTCGCCGCCGCGATGAGCACCGTCTGGTACGACCCCGTCGCCACGCTCGCCTTCCTCGCCGCCGCCACCGAACGCGTCCGGCTGCTCAGCCACGTCGCGATCGTCGGACTGCGGCACCCCCTGCTCACCGCCAAGCAGTACGCGACCCTCGACCACCTGAGCGGAGGCCGGCTGGTCCTCGGGGTCGGCGCCGGGCACGTCCAGGAGGAGTTCGAGGCCCTGGGCGTCGACTTCCGTGGGCGCGGAGCCGTGCTGGACGAGTCGATCGACGCCCTGCGCGCCGCACTCGGACCCGCCGAGTTCCCCGAGCACCACGGCAAGCTGTACGCCTTCGAAGGTCTCGGGCAGCGGCCCCGGCCCGTCCAGGACCCCGTCCCGCTGTGGGTCGGCGGTTCCTCGCCCGCAGCCGTACGGCGGGCCGCGCTCAAGGGCGACGGCTGGCTGCCGCAGGGGGATCCGCGGGACCGGCTGCCCGAGCGGATCGCCCGTATCGGGGAGCTGCGCGAGAGGGCCGGGGCGCGGGGCCCGTTCACCGTGGGGGCCATCGCCGAGCCGCTGTACGTCGGCACGCCCCGCTGGGAGGTGGGGCGCCGCACCCTCACCGGCGCTCCGCGGGGGCTCGCCGAGTCGCTGCGGGCGTACCGGGCGATGGGCGTGCACCAGATCCAGGTGCGGTTCCGCAGCCGGAGCCGCAGTGAACTCACCGACCAGATCGCGGCGTTCGGCGCCGAGGTCGCCCCCGAGCTGTGAGGAGACCCCATGGGCAAGCTCGACGGACGGGTCGTCATCGTCACCGGCGCCGCACGCGGCCAGGGCGAACAGGAGGCCCGGCTGTTCGCGGCCGAGGGCGCCCGGGTGGTCCTCGCGGACGTCCTCGACGACCGGGGCGAGACCCTCGCGAAGGAGATCGGAGGGCGGTACGTCCATCTCGACGTGGGCCGGGAGGACGACTGGGAGGCCGCCGTCACCGCCGCCAAGGCCGCCTACGGCCACGTCGACGGGCTGGTCAACAACGCCGGCATCCTGCGCTTCAACTCCCTCCTCGACACGCCCCTCGACGAGTTCATGCAGGTCGTGCAGGTCAACCAGGTGGGCTGCCTGCTCGGCATCAAGGCGGTCGCCCCGGAGATGGCCGACGGGGGCACGATCGTCAACACCGCCTCCTGTACGGGGCTGACCGGGATGGCAGCGGTGGGCTCCTACGCGGCGACCAAGCACGCCGTGGTCGGTCTGACCCGGGTCGCGGCCCTGGAGCTGGCGGGTCGCGGGATACGGGTCAACGCCGTCTGCCCGGGGGCGATCGACACGGCGATGGCCAACCCGGCCCGGCTCGACCCGGACGCCGACCCGGAGGAGGCGGCGAGGGGCCTCGACCGGCTGTACCGCAAGCTCGTTCCGCTGGGCAGGGTCGGCCGCCCCGAGGAGGTGGCCCGGCTCGCGCTGTTCCTCACCTCGGAGGACTCCTCGTACATCACGGGGCAGCCGTTCGTGATCGACGGCGGGTGGCTGGCCGGGGTCAATGTCATCTGACGCACCATCAGCTATTGACGCCCTCAGGGGCCGGTGAAACAGTCGGAGCCATAATCTGACGCACCGTCAGAATCAACTGTGGGGCGGTGAACCTCCTTGGAATTCGGCATCTTCGTTCAGGGATACGTCGGCAAACGGGCCGAGACCGACCCGCTCGCCGAGCACAAGGCGCTGATGGAGGAGACCGAGTACGTCATCCAGGCGGACAGGTCCGGCTTCAAGTACGCCTGGGCCTCCGAGCACCACTTCCTGGACGAGTACTCGCACCTGTCCGCCAACGACGTCTTCCTCGGCTATCTGGCACACGCCACCGAGCGGATCCACCTCGGCTCGGGCATCTTCAACCCGCTCGCCCCGGTCAACCATCCGGTGAAGGTCGCCGAGAAGGTCGCCATGCTCGACCACCTCAGCGGCAACCGTTTCGAGTTCGGCAGCGGCCGGGGCGCCGGATCCCACGAGATCCTCGGGTTCATGCCGGGGGTGACCGACATGAACCACACCAAGGAACTCTGGGAGGAGACCATCGCCGAGTTCCCCAAGATGTGGCTCCAGGACGAGTACCAGGGCTTCCAGGGCAAGCACTGGTCGCTGCCGCCGCGCAAGATCCTGCCCAAGCCGTACGGCGGCTCCCACCCGGCGATGTGGTACGCGGCCGGGTCGCCGCCGTCGTACGCCATGGCCGCGAGGAAGGGGCTCGGCGTGCTCGGCTTCAGTGTGCAGAAGGTCTCCGACATGGAGTGGGTGCTGGAGCAGTACAAGACGGCGATCGTGGACGCGGAGCCCGTCGGCGACTACGTGAACGACAACGTGATGGTGACGACGACCGCGATCTGTGCGCCGACCCATGCGGAGGCGGTGCGGATCGCGGCGAGCGGGGGGCTGCACTATCTGCCCTCGCTGGTGTTTCGGTACCACGACACGTTCCCGCGGCCCGAGGGGTTCCCGGTGTGGCCTCAGACGCTGCCGGAGTACACCGAGGAGTTCGTGGAGGTGCTGATCGAGGAGGAGCTGCTGATCTGCGGAGACCCGGACGAGGTGCTGCGGCAGTGCGAGCGGTGGGAGCGGGCCGGGGCGGACCAGTTGAGTTTCGGGTTGCCGGTGGGGGTGCCGAAGGAGGAGACCCTGCAGACGATCCGGCTGGTCGGGGAGTACGTGATTCCCAAGATCGACACGGATCCCGTGCATCGGACCTCGCGGTTCCGGCGGGGGGCCTGAGCTTTCGTCGGCGGGTGCGGCGTACATGTGGCTCGTCGCGCAGTTCCCCGCGCCCCTGAAGGTGATCATCCCAAGGGAGTTGACTGGGCATGCTCGATCACGTCATCAAGGGTGTGACCGTCGTGGACGGGACGGGCACTCCCGCTTTCACCGCTGACGTCGGCATCAAGGACGGGCGGATCGCGGCCATCGGTCAGGTCACCAGGAGAGCACGGTCGGTCGAGGACGCCTCCGGGCTCGTCCTCGCCCCCGGCTTCGTCGATCCCCACACCCACTACGACGCCCAGCTCTTCTGGGATCCGTACGCCACGCCCTCGCTCAACCACGGTGTCACCACCGTCGTCGGCGGCAACTGCGGGTTCACGCTCGCGCCGCTGCATCCCGGGCGGCCCGAGGACGCCGACTACACGCGGCGGATGATGTCCCGGGTCGAGGGCATGGCGCTGGTGGCGCTGGAGCAGGGGGCGCCGTGGAGCTGGCACTCCTTCGGTGAGTACCTGGACGCCCTGGAGGGGCGGATCGCCGTGAACGCCGGGTTCATGGTGGGGCACTGCGCGCTGCGGCGGTACGTGATGGGGCCCGGGGCCGTGGGCGGGCAGCCGAGCCAGGAGCAGCTCGCCGCGATGGTGCGGCTGCTGCGGGAAGCCATGGACGCCGGGGCGTGGGGGCTGTCCACCACCCAGTCGACCAGCCACTCCGACGGTGACGGGCAACCGGTCGCCTCCTGGCACGCCCAGCCGGCCGAGCTGCTGGCGTTGTCGCGGGCCGTCGGGGAGTGCGAGGGCACACAGATCGAGGCGATCGTCGCCGGCTGTCTGGATCAGTTCAGCGACGCGGAGATCGATCTGTTCGTGGAAATGAGCGCGGTGGCCGGGCGGCCGCTGAACTGGAACGTGCTGACGATCGACGCGGCCGTTCCCGAGCGGGTGCCCCGGCAGCTGCTCGCGAGCGAGCAGGCACGGAAGGCGGGCGGCAGGGTCGTGGCCCTGACCATGCCGATCCTCACGCCGATGAACATGTCGCTGGGGACCTTCTGCGCGCTCAATCTGATCCCGGGCTGGGGGCCCGTCCTCGGACTGCCGGTGCCCGAGCGGATCCGGAAGCTGCGTGATCCGGACGTGCGGGCCGAACTGCTGCGCCGCGCCGACTCCAAGGAGGCCGGGGTCTTCCGGCGGCTCGCCAACTTCGGGCGGTACGTCATCGGGGACACCTACAGCGAGGCGAACGCCGGGCTGACCGGGCGCGTGGTGGGGGACATCGCAAAGGAGCGCGGGCAGGAGCCCTTCGCGTGCCTGGTGGAGATCTGCGCCCGGGACGACCTGCGCACGGTGCTGTGGCCGATGCCGGCCGACAACGACCCGGCGTCCTGGGCCCTGCGCGCCGAGACCTGGCAGCACGAGGACGTGCTGCTCGGCGGGTCCGACGCGGGCGCCCACCTGGACCGGATGTGCGGGGCGCCGTACACGACCCGGTTCCTCGGGGACTGTCTGCGGGGGCGGAGGCTGGTCGGTCTGGAGCAGGCCGTGAAGATGCTCACCGACGACCCGGCCCGGCTCTTCGGGCTGCGGGACCGGGGCCGGATCGAGGAGGGCCGGCACGCGGACCTCGTGCTGCTCGACCCGGAGCGGATCGACGCGGGCCCGGCCACCCTGGTGCACGACCTGCCGGGCGACAGCCCGCGGCTGGACTCCCGGGCGCTGGGCGTGCGGGCCGTCTGGGTCAATGGGGTCGAGGCGATCCGGGACGACGTGGTGACCGGGGCCGTGCCGGGCCGGGTGCTGCGTTCCGGGCGGGACACGGAGACGGTGAGCACACGGTGACGGCACGGCAGTCGCTGTTCGTCGGCGGCTCCTGGGTGGAGCCGGACGGCGGGCACTACGAGGTGATCGACCCGGCGGCCGAGCGGACCGTCGGGTGGGCCCCGGAGGCCTCGCGGGATCAGGTGCGGGCGGCGTGCGCAGCGGCCCGCGAGGCCTTCGGGCCCTGGTCGCGCACGGCGCCGGAGGAGCGGGCCGCGGTGCTCGCCCGGGCGGCGGGGCTCATCGCCGCCCGGCTGAAGGAGCACGCGGAGCTGGCCGGGGCCGAGACCGGAGCGACCCCGCGCACCGCACGCGCCCTGCAGGTCGGGGTGGCGGCCGCCCGCTTCCGGCGCTACGCCCGCGTGGAGCCCGCCGAGTGGGCGGTCCCGCCGCAGATCAACGAGGCCGGGCCGATGGGGAAGGCGGGTGTGATGGGCGCCCTGGCCGTCCGGCAGCCCGTCGGGGTCGTCACCTGCATCACCTCGTACAACAACCCCTGGGCCAACCCGGCCGGCAAGGTCGCCCCCGCCCTGGCCATGGGCAACACGGTCGTGGTGAAGCCGGCTCCGCAGGATCCGCTGTCGGTCTACCGGATGGCCGAGGCGCTGGAGGCGGCCGGTGTGCCTCCGGGGGTGGTGAACGTGGTCAGTGGCACACGTGCGGAGGTCGGTGAGGCCGCCGTCGCCTCGCCGGACGTCGACATGGTGAGCTTCACCGGCTCCACGGCGGTCGGACGGAGCATCGCCGAGGTGTGCGGGCGCGGCATGAAACGGCAGTTGATGGAGCTGGGCGGGAAGGGTGCCGCGCTCGTCTTCGACGACGCCGACCTCGCCTCGGCCGTGGCCGGGATCGGGACCACCTTCTCCTTCTACAGCGGGCAGATCTGCACGGCGCCGACGCGGGTGCTGGCCCAGCGCGGGACGTACGACCGGCTGGTGGAGCAACTGGCGGCCTATGCGCGGCGATTGAAGGTCGGGGACCCGCGGGAGCCGGACACCGTCGTCGGGCCGGTGATCTCGGCGGCGCACCGCGACCGTGTGGAGTCGTACGTCGAACTGGGCCGCAAGGAAGGGGCGGTGGTGGTAACGGGCGGGCAACGCCCGGACCTGCCGACCGGCTTCTACGTCGCCCCGACGCTCCTGGCCGACTGCGGCAGCGACATGCGCGTGGCCCGTGAGGAGATCTTCGGGCCGGTGGTGGTCGTCATCCCCTTCGACGACGAGGAGGAGGGCATCGCGCTGGCGGACGACACCGACTACGGGCTGATCGACTACGTCTGGTCGGGCGATGTGGCCCGGGCCTTCCGGGTGGCCCGGCGGCTGCGGGCCGGCGGGGTCGGGATCAACACGGTCGGGCGGAACATGGAGGCGCCCTTCGGCGGCTTCAAGCAGAGCGGTGTGGGCCGGGACGTCGGCTCGTACGCCCTGCACGCCTACAGCGAGGTGCAGTCGATCGTGTGGCCGGGCTGAGGCCTCTCAGGCGTCCAGGTCCACCCGCACGGTCAGCAGGTCCGTCCCGAGGGCCCGCACCCCCAGGCTGTTGACCCGGGGCAGGCCCCGCAGCCGTGCCACCGGATCGTCCTGCGGCATCGGATGCGCCGTGCCCTCGTGCCACCGGCCGCGGATGCGCACCCGTACCCGCGGATCGGCCTTGATGTTGCGTACGTACTGCGACCGTTCGCCGAACTCCGACACCAGCCAGAAGGAGCCGGAGACGAGGCGCCCGCCCACCGGTGTGCGGCGGGGCAGCCCGGAGACGCGGCCCGTCGTCTCCAGGACCGTCTGGAAGGGGAGACGGCGAAGGATCGGGTTGAGGCGGCGTTGGAAGGCCGTCGTCGCGCGGAACCTCAGGTCGGAGCGGCGGGACATCGTCTGCGGGTCTCCTTCGCACGAAGCTCACACGGATTCTGGCAACGCGGCCTGCTTCAATGATCCCCCACGCGGCAACGAGGAGAGCGGGTGGCTGCGGATGCGGATCGTGACCTGGAACGTGTGGTGGCGCTTCGGGCCGTGGCAGACGCGGCAGAAGGCGATTCTCACGGCCCTGCGGGAGCTGCGGCCCGATGTCGTCGGCCTGCAGGAGGTGTGGGCGGCCGACGGAGAGAACCTCGCCGAGTGGCTCGCCGGTGAGCTGGGCCTGTACTGGGCCTGGGGCGCCTCGCCCGCCCCGGAGCGCTGGCAGCGGCGGATCGGGGACCCCACGGTCGGCATAGGCAACGCCGTGCTGAGCAGATGGCCGGTCGTCGAGCAGGACGTGCTGCCGCTTCCAGCCCCGCCCGAATCGGACGACGGCCGCCTCGCCCTCTACGCCCGCCTCGCCGCGCCCGGCCACGAAGTGCCGTTCTTCACCGCCCACTTCAGCTCCGTGCTGCACGGCTCGGCGGTCCGCTGCGGTCAGGCCGCCGCGCTCGCCGGGTTCGTCGCCCGGCACGTCGGCGACACCCCGTTCCCGCCCGTCGTCACCGGCGACCTCAACGCCTGGCCCGACTCCGACGAGGTCCGCCTGCTCGGCGGCTACAAGACCGCCCCGGCCGTGCCGGGCCAGGTCCTCCTCGACGCCTGGGAGTACGCCGACCCGGCCGCCCCTTCCGCCACCTGGGACGCGGCCAACCCGTACGTCGCGCGCACCCTGGAGCCCAGCGTGCGCATCGACTACATCCACGTGGGCCCGCCGGGCCCCGGCGGAGTCGGCCACGTACGGTCCGTCCGGCGGGCCTGTGCCGCCCCGGTCGACGGGGTGTGGCCCTCCGACCACGCGGCGGTCGTCGCCGACCTGGCGGACACCGATTAGGCGCGTCCCAGGAACACCGGGTTGGTGAACGCCGCCAGCGGCCCGGGCAACGGTCCCGCCGCCGCCTCGTGCCGCAGTTCGGCCCGTACGTACGCCGCGTACGACGGTGTGGTGCGCCACTCGACCACGCCCGAGCCGGAGACCGGCAGCGGGGCGCCGGTGTGCAGGACGCCCTGGTCGGTGACGAGGCGGACCGTGCAGCGCGGGGCGCCGGTGACCTCCAGGCGGACGGTGACCGGGGTGTCGCGGCCGACGGCGAGCCGCTCGCCGATGCCGGCGTGCTCGCCGCGTCCGCCGGAAGCCCGCAGCGACAGCGCGACCCTCGCGGACTCCGCGACGTAGCACCGCCCCGCCCGGATGCCCTCCAGGATCGCCTCCCGGGTGAGGTCGTCGGCCAGGACGACCGTCTGGGGGCTGCCCACCGCGTCCGGGGAGCGGTGGGCGTCGCTGCTGCCCATCGCCGGGAGCCAGCCGCGCCCGTCCCGCACCGACGCCACGAGCATGCCGTCCCAGTCGGCCAGCGCCACCTCGTCGTCGGGCGTGCAGGGGCCGTTCCACACCTCGACGGCGTCCGCCTCGGCGAAGCCGAACTTCCAGTTGCAACCGACGCACGTGGCGTGCGGGTGGGCCGGGACGACCAGGCCGCCGGCCCGGCGGATCTGCCGCGCGAACCGGCCGAAGCGGTTGTCGCGGGCCCGGTAGCGCCAGTCGACGAAGGTGCCCGGGTCGGTGCCCAGCGCCACCACGTGACCGTTGCGCGTGGTGATCTCCTCGCCCAGCATGACCAGCAGGTCGTCCCCGGCCACATCGGCCCAGTGGGCGTGCGCCGCATGCGTGTTGTGCTCGGAGGAGTTGATGAAGTCCAGGCCTGCGGCCCTGGCCAGGTCGCCGATCTCGGCGGGGGTGCGGCGGCCGTCGGAGTGCCAGGAGTGCAGATGGCAGTCGCCCCGGTACCAGGCCCGCCCCCGGCCTTTCGCCCGCTGCGGTGGATACACCGGCCGGGCGGTCTCGCCCGGCTCCCCGTGGGTCAGCGTGATCGTGATCTCGTACGACAGGCCCTGCGGGGCGACGGTGTACGGGCCGAGCGCGATGTGCCAGGTGCCCTCCCGCACCGGGCCGGGGAGGTAGCCGGGCGTCGCGTCGTCCGCCCGTACGAAGAACTCCGTGCGCGCCCCGCCCGACCAGCCCCGGAAGCCCCGTCCGCCCAGCTCGGTGCCGCGCTCGTCGAAGACGCCGATGTCGAGGGCGTTGCCCGCGGTCCCGGCCGGGACGGACGGCCGGTCGTAGGTGTAGGCGACCTTCAGCTCGCGGACCCCGGCCGGGACCTCGACGGGCACGTACACGAAGTCCGGGGAGCCGGGCGGCAGCGTGCCGCGCACGGTCCTGCTCTCCCGGTCCCCGTCGCCCGCTGAAGCGAAGCTCACGCTTCCCAAGGTAAGCGCGGCCGCCGCTCCCGTCACGAACAAGGCGCGCCGGTCGAGCCCGCCGTGGCTGTCCTCGCGCATGCGTCTGCCCCCAGAAGTCGTCGTCGACGTGGCACGGGTGGTGCGGGGTGGTGCGTGTGCACCCTTGTAGCCAGCCGTGAACAGGCGTGCAAGAGAGGAGAATCGGACGGCGGGCGGCAGGAGGCGGCGGTGGGGCGCGGGGCGCAGGCTGTCGGTCATCCCGCGTCCGCACCGGTCATGTGAAAGTCCGACCGGTCGGTATCGACAGTTGGGCCGTCCTCCGGTACAGATACGTCATGCGCATCGCCGTGACGATCTTCCTCACCGACGAGACGATCACCCCGACCCGGCTCGCCCGGGAGCTGGAGGAGCGCGGTTTCGCCGGGCTGTACCTGCCCGAGCACACCCACATCCCCGTCGAGCGGACCACCCCGTACCCGGTGGGCGGTGAGCTGCCGCCCGAGTACGGCCGTACCCTCGACCCGTTCGTGGCGCTCGGCCAGGCCGCCGCCGTCACCGGGCGGCTCGGGCTCGGCACGGGCATCACACTCGTCGCGCAGCACGACCCGATCGACCTGGCCAAGCAGGTCGCGACCCTCGACCACCTCTCCGGCGGCCGGTTCACCCTCGGGGTCGGCTTCGGCTGGAACGTCGAGGAGGCCGCCGACCACGGCGTGCGGTGGAGCACCCGGCGCGAGCTGGTCAGGGACCGGATGGCGCTGATGCGGGCCCTGTGGTCGCGGGAACCGGTCGCCTACGAGGGGGAGTTCGGCAGCGTCCGGGCCAGTTACGCGTTCCCGAAGCCCGTGCGCGAGCCGCGCGGCCCGGTCACCGGCCCGCGCACGCTCGTCGGCGGGGCCGCCGGACCCAGGCTGTTCGCCCACATCAGCGAGTACGCCGACGGGTGGCTGCCGATCGGCGGCCGGGGCCTGGGCGAGGCCCTGCCGCTCCTGCGCACCGCCTGGGCCGACGCCGGCCGTGACCCCGGGGCCCTCCAGGTCGTCCCCTACGCCGTCCACCCCACCGCGGGCAAGCTCGCCCACTACGCCCATCTCGGCATCGAGGAGGTCGTGGCGCAGCTGCCCCCGGCGGGGGAGGCGGAGGTGCTGAAGGCCCTGGACGGCCTCGCCGACCACCTCTGACAACTCGCCTGCGTGACGGTCTCCTTGGCGCTCCCTACTAAACTGCGGGTCAACAAACGGGCCGGGAGCACACCGGTGCGCGGCTGACCACCGCGCGCGAAACGGTGTGAGGGTCCGGCTCAGCGATTCCACGGGGGAGAGTGTCTTGAGGGTTGTCTGGTTTTCCTGGCTCCTGCGTCACTTCACGGAGTACGGATACAGCCAGGGGTTGCTGCGCGCCGCGATCGGCACCACGGCCGTGCTGGTGACCGCCGCGCTGGTCTGGTTCACCCTGCACCGCAACCGACCGGCCGCGATAGCCGCCGCGGGCCTGACCTCGGCCGTCGGCATCGGGTGGCTGGCCTTCCACTGACGGGGCTCCCCCGAGCCTGATCAGCGCACTCGTATGCTCGGAGGATGACGACTCCCGCGACCTCCGGAACCGGCCCCACCGAGAACTCCATGCGTCGCGCCCTGAAACGGGCCAGGGACGGCGTCTCGCTCGACGTCGCCGAGGCGGCGGTGCTGCTCCAGGCCCGGGGGGAGCGGCTGGAGGACCTGTCGGCCTCGGCCGCCCGGGTGCGGGACGCGGGCCTCGAAGCGGCCGGGCGGCCCGGAGTCATCACGTACTCCAAGTCCGTCTTCATCCCGCTGACGCGGCTGTGCCGGGACAAGTGCCACTACTGCACGTTCGTCACCGTCCCGGGCAGGCTGCGCCGTGAGGGCCACGGGATGTTCATGTCGCCCGACGAGGTGCTGGACATCGCCCGCAAGGGCGCCGCCCTCGGCTGCAAGGAAGCCCTCATCACCCTCGGCGACAAGCCCGAGGACCGCTGGCCGGAGGCGCGCGAGTGGCTCGACGCGCACGGTTACGACGACACCCTCGCCTACGTCCGGGCCATCTCCATCCGCATCCTGGAGGAGACCGGCCTGCTGCCCCATCTGAACCCGGGCGTCATGAGCTGGACGGACTTCCAGCGTCTGAAGCCGGTCGCGCCCAGCATGGGCATGATGCTGGAGACCACCGCGACCCGCCTCTGGTCCGAGCCGGGCGGCCCGCACCACGGCTCTCCCGACAAGGAACCGGCCGTCCGCCTGCGGGTCCTGGAGGACGCCGGGCGTTCGTCGGTCCCCTTCACCTCCGGAGTCCTGATAGGCATCGGCGAGACCTACGAGGAGCGCGCCGAGTCGCTGTTCGCGCTGCGGAAGGTCTCCCGGGCCTACCACGGCGTGCAGGAACTGATCATCCAGAACTTCCGCGCCAAGCCGGACACCGCGATGCGCGGCATGCCCGACGCCGAACTCGACGAACTGGTCGCCACGGTGGCCGTCGCCCGCCTCCTCATGGGCCCGAGCGGCAACATCCAGGCCCCGCCCAACCTCGTGGACGACGAGTACGAGCGGCTGATCCGCGCCGGCATCGACGACTGGGGCGGCGTCTCCCCACTCACCATCGACCACGTCAACCCCGAGCGCCCCTGGCCGCAGATCGAGCAGCTCGCCGAGAAGTCCCGGGCGGCCGGTTTCGAGCTGCGTGAACGGCTGTGCGTGTACCCGGAGTTCGTGCGCCGCGGCGAGCCCTGGCTGGACCCCCGGCTGCGTCCGCACGTGGCCGCCCTGGCCGACCCGGAGACCGGCCTCGCCCGCCCCGGCGCCCTGCCGGCGGGTCTGCCGTGGCAGGAGCCGGAGGAGGTCTTCACCGCGTCCGGGCGCACCGACCTGCACAGCTCCATCGACACCGAGGGCCGTACGTCGGACCGCCGGGACGACTTCGACGAGGTGTACGGCGACTGGGGCGCCCTGCGCGAGGCCGCCGCCCCGGGCATGGCCCCCGAGCGCATCGACACCGACGTACGCGAGGCCCTGCGCACGGCCGCCGACGATCCGACGAGGCTCACCGACGAGGAGGCCCTGGCCCTGCTGCACGCGGACGGCCCGGCGCTGGACGCCCTCGCCCGGGTCGCCGACGACGTGCGGAAGTCCGCCGTGGGCGACGACGTCACCTACATCGTCACGCGCAACATCAACTTCACCAACGTCTGCTACACCGGCTGCCGTTTCTGCGCCTTCGCCCAGCGCCGCACCGACGCCGACGCCTACACCCTCTCCCTCGACCAGGTCGCCGACCGGGCCCAGCAGGCCTGGGACGTGGGCGCGGTGGAGGTGTGCATGCAGGGCGGCATCCACCCGGACCTGCCCGGCACGGCGTACTTCGACATCGCGCGGGCCGTGAAGGAACGCGTCCCGGGCATGCACGTGCACGCCTTCTCACCGATGGAGGTCGTCAACGGCGCGACCCGCACCGGCATGTCGGTCCGCGAGTGGCTGACCGCGGCCAAGGAGGCGGGCCTGGACACCATCCCGGGCACGGCCGCCGAGATCCTCGACGACGAGGTGCGCTGGGTCCTCACCAAGGGCAAGCTGCCCGCCGCCGACTGGATCGACGTCGTCACGACGGCCCACGAGCTGGGCATCCGCTCGTCCTCGACGATGATGTACGGCCATGTCGACCAGCCGCGGCACTGGCTCGGGCACCTGCGCACGCTGGCGGGCATCCAGCAGCGCACCGGCGGGTTCACGGAGTTCGTGACGCTGCCGTTCGTGCACACCAACGCGCCGGTCTACCTCGCCGGGATCGCCCGCCCGGGGCCGACCGTGCGGGACAATCGCGCGGTGACGGCCATGGCCCGGCTGCTGCTGCACCCGTACATCCCCAACATCCAGACCAGCTGGGTGAAGCTCGGCACCGAGGGTGCCGCCGAGATGCTCCGCTCGGGCGCGAACGACCTCGGCGGGACGCTCATGGAGGAGACCATCTCCCGCATGGCGGGCTCGTCGTACGGCTCGTACAAGTCCGTGAAGGACCTGATCGCGGTGGCGGACGCCGCGGGCCGGCCGGCCCGGCCCCGGAACACCCTCTACGGCGAGGTCCCCGAGGAGCGGCAGCGGGCGGCGACGGCGTCGGACGGGCACCTGCCGGAGCTGCTGCCGGTGCTCGACTGACCGGTGCTCGACCGGCTGGTACTCGACCGACTGGTACTCGACCGGGTGGTGTTCGACCGGCCGGTGCTCGACTGAGTGGGATTCGACCGGCCGGTGCGCAAAGCGGCCGGTGGTCTACTGGCTCCCGGCGTCCGCCGGTTCGTGCGCCGTCAGGGTGCGGCCTGCCGTGGTGCCGGGGGCCGCCGGGGGCGGTGCGGGCCTGCCCCGGCCCAGCAGGAGCAGCAGCAGGCCGAGGGAGCAGGCGACGGCCGGCCAGTAGACGTACCGGTAGTCCGTCGCGGGCATGATCGGCAGGTAGCCGAGGACGTAGGCCGCCGAGCTGACGCCCAGCGCCCGGACGGGCATCGCGAACACACCCCGGCCGGGACGGATCGTCAGCACCAGCGCGACGGCGAGCCAGAACCAGCCGCGGAACAGCCACGGCAAATCCTGTGCCGTGCCCTTGACGTAACGGCCGAGCATCTCCTCCAGACGTGGGTGCGCCACCTCGGCGCCCAGGTCGTTGCGGGTGATCCCGGCCTTGTACGGGTAGTCGGTCTCGAACAGCAGGGTCGTGAAGAGCAGCAGCCGGTACTGGAGGTACTGCGGCACGTGCCCGCTCATCTCCCGCAGCCACAGGGACGTGATCTCGCCCGAGTCGCCGCGCAGCCCGTCGGCCGGGCGGCGGTAGCAGGCCCAGTAGGCGTCGGAGAGGGCGCCGACGCGTTCGCACTCCCGCGCGGAGGCCACGAGCCGGTCCCGCAGGGCGGGTGACACCTCCGCCGAGCGCAGTTCGTCCACGCTCAGCACATGGACGAGGTCGTCGAGCATGATCTGCGCGCCCTGCTTGGTCTGCAGCGGCGCGGCGAACAGTGAGATGGCGGTGGTGGGGACGACGAGCGCGGCCGCGAGCGCCGCCGTGCACGTCACCCACGTACGGCGCCCGGGGGTGCCCCACAGCGCGAGGACCAGCATGACGAAGACGGGGATCGCGGCGAGGAAGGCGTTCTTGCGCACCAGCATGGCGTAGGCGAGGAACAGCACGCCGAGCCCGAGCAGGCCCCAGCGCACGGCGGGCCGGGGGCCGCGGTCCCGCATCAGCAGGCCGGTGAAGGCGACCGCGCAGGCGGCGAGCAGTGCGACCGCCGCGTGCACGTCCTTCCACACCACCCCGGCGAATGTCAGGACGTACGGCAGCAGCCCGAGTCCGAGCACGGCGAGCGAACCGCCCCGGCTCGCGGTGAGCCGCCACACGCAGTGGGCCAGTACCCACAGTGCCGCCCAGAAGAGGAAGGACTGCAGAACCAGCATGGACGTGATCGAGCCGGTCACCGCGATGAGCGCCCGCCACACCAGGGCGAGCACGGGCGGGTGCCAGTCGGTCAGCGGGGTCATGCCCCGGGCCTGCCGCAACTGGTCGAGGCTGTCGGGACTCAGATAGCCGGGGGCGAAGACGAGGACCGTGGCCGTCCAGCACACCGCCGCGACGGCGGCCAGCCCCCAGGTCCAGTGCTGCCGCTCCCGCCGCACCCATCCCTTTTGTTCCATATGCCGGATGCTAATGGTTCGGTGGGGGGCGGCCGGCCGGGGAGCGACGAAGACGAAACGCCGGTAGGCGTAGAAGCGGAACAGGGTCGCGAGGACCCAGCCGGTGATGCGAGCGGTGTTGTCGCTGAGAGCCGAGTCCAGCCCGAGCAGCTGCCGGGAGGCGAAGACCGTGCCCGCGGTGATGGCGAGCCCGACCCCGTTCGCGACGAGGAACAGCGCCAGCTCGTGGGCCACCTTCTCGCGGTGCCGGCCGCGGTAGGTCCAGTAGCGGTTCCCGACCCAGCTGAAGAGTGCGGCGACGGCCGTCGCGACGACGGAGGCCTGCACGGGGGCGGTCCGCATCACCCCGCCCGCCGCCCCGCCGGGCACGCCGAAGACGAGCAGGTTGTACCCGCCGTTGTCGACCACGAAAGCCAGGACCCCGACGACACCGAACTTGGCGGCCTCGCGCCAGATGCCCTTGATGGCGTCACGCGCCCGCAGCGTCACAGACTCGAGGACCGGCACACGGCGAGCGTAGCGACCCGGCGTGCCCCATCCGGTCAGGCGCGCTCATATCGCATGATGTCCGACTATATGAGGTGCTGATGTATGAGGTGCTGACGGTGTGCGGGAACCGGTCGAGTGAGGAGTGGTCGTGGAACCGACGATCGCGTGTGTCGTGCCGTGCCACAACGAAGAGGCGGCCGTCGGCAAGGTCGTCCGCGACCTGCGCACGGCCCTGCCCGAAGCCGTCGTCTACGTGTACGACAACGCCTCCACCGACCGGACCGTGGAGGTCGCCCGGGCGGCCGGCGCGATCGTCCGGCAGGAGACCCGCAAGGGCAAGGGCAACGTCATCCGCCGTGCCTTCGCCGACGTCGACGCCGACGCGCTGCTCATCATCGACGGCGACGACACCTACGACGCCTTCCGAGCCCGGGACCTGGTGGACCTGCTCTTCGAAGGCCCGTACGACCAGGTCGTCGGCGCCCGCCGGGTGACCGTCGACGGGGCCTACCGGGCCGGGCACGCGGTCGGCAACAAGCTGCTCACCGGGGCCGTGCGGGCCCTGTTCGGCAACGACGTCACCGACATGCTCAGCGGCTACCGGGTCTTCTCACGCCGCTTCGTGAAGTCGTTCCCGGCGCTGGCCCGCGAGTTCGAGACCGAGACCGAGATGACGATCCACGCGCTGCACCTGCGGCTGCCCACCGCCGAGGTCCTCACCGACTACCGCGTCCGGCCCGCCGGCGGCGAGAGCAAGCTGCGCACCTACCGGGACGGCTGGCGCATCCTGCGGGTCATCCTCGACCTGGCCCGGCGCGAGCGCCCGTCGCTGGTCCACACCGTGCTCGCGGGCGTCCTCGCCCTGGTCTCGCTCGTCCTCGGCATCCCCGTCATCGCCGACTTCATCGAGACGGGCACCGTGCCCCGGGTGCCCACGGCGATCCTCGCCGCCGCGATCATGACCATCGCGGCCCTGGTCCTGCTCGTGGGCTACATCCTCGAATCCCTCATGCACATGCGCCAGGAACAGACCCGCCTGGTCCACCTCTCCTACGCGGCCCCGCTGCGCACCCCGCGCTACGCCGCCCGGGGCGCGGGCACGGGCCCGGTCCCGGTCCGCAAGACCGCCGGGGACCCCTGAGGGATCCGAGGGGCGGCGGGTGCGCAGTACGATGATCGGAACCCCGCTTCGCTGCGGGGTCCCGTGACTGAGGAGATGCGTGCCGGTGCCTGCCCGACTTCCTTCGTGGGCCTGGGTGACCGGGCTGACCGTGGGAGCGATAGCCGCGGTGACGGTCCTGGGCGTGCGGGCGGACCAGGGCTCGCACCCCACCGCCACCTCGGCCGAGCCGAGCAGCACGGCCTCGGCGCAGCCCACCCCCACGGCTTCGGCGCCCACGCGGGTGCCCGACGGCTCCGGCACCGGCCGGCGCGTCGTCTACTCGCTGGGCGAGAAGCGGGTGTGGCTGGTCGACGCGAGCGAGGCGACCCGCCGGACGTTCACCGTCTGGCCCGGCTCGGTCAGCCCCGACCCCGGCCGCTACACGGTGTCCTCGCGCAACCCGGCCACGACCGGCTCGGACGGCGTCCAGATCGAGCACATTCTGTATTTCACCGCGAAGGACGGGGTCTCCGTCGCCTTCTCCAACGCGGTCGACGGCGCCTCGCCGCCGCCCGCCGCCTCCGGTGGGAAGACCGGCGGGGTCCGGATGAAGAAGGCGGACGGCACGGCACTGTGGACGTTCGGCACGGTCGGCACGACCGTGACCGTCGTCAGGTAGCGGGGGTCTCCGTCCGGGGGCCCGACAGCTGGTTGACGATCAGCACGACCCCGCTGAACAGGAAGATCCGGGTCGCCGCGTCCAGCCCGTTCCAGTTCTCCGACTGCCACATCGAGAACCACTCGCCGCCGATCGCGATGAACCCGGCCCCGAACAGCAGCATGACCATCAGCAGCCCGTAGCTGGACATCCGTCGGGCCCGCAGGTCGTCGCGGCGGACCCACAGCCAGCTGCCGTATATGAGGACCAGTGCGGCGAGAGTCTCCCAGACGATGATCCCGACGTAGGCGGCGTCCTGCAGCCCGCGGTTCGTGACGGCCCGCCACATCAGGTCCTCGTCCTTGAACGTGGTGTCCATGGCCAGCACATGACGGACGAACTGCTGATTGGTCCCGAAGTCGGTGATGTTCCCGAAGGCGACGAGCGCCATGTAGAGAGCGATGGTCGCGGTGAGCAGGGTGGCGGCGAGCGACAGCGTGCCGCGTGAAGTGGAGGTGGCCATGACCGTCATTCTTCCCGATGTACGCCTGCCCGCAGGGGAGTTGGGAGCCCGCTCGGTGCAGTACCCGGCCATGCCCTAAGTGCCGTAAATCTATGGGTGATTCCGGAAGCGGGCGACATGTTCGAATGTGTGACGCCTAGGATCCCCCGGGACTTCAGGGGGGATGAATGACCGCTGGTGGCAGTGCCGTTCCTGTTCCTGGCCCAACGAGAAACCCCGACGACGAGGAGGGAAGGGGACCCGGGAGCGCCCCGGCCGGCCTGCTGCGGCGGATGGCTGCCAGAAGCGACACGTTCATGCGGGGGCTTCAACGGCGTATCCGCAAACCCGGCCGCATCCTCCTCCTGATCTACGGCCTGCTGCTCGGGTACGTCGGCCTCACGGACGTCTACGGCGGCCTGGATCTCGGCGCGAAGATGGTCGGAGTCCTCCTCACGGTCGCCGCCGGCGTCATCGTCGGCAGCTGTGCCGCTGCCCTCGCTTCCGCTGCGCCCCCTCCCCGGAGCCGGCTTCTCCCAGGACACGTGGCCACGATCCTGATCAACAGCTGGATCATTTCCCGGGTTCTCTCCGATTTCGCGGTGCAACCCGTCCTGGTCATGACCGCGGTGGTCGTGACCAGTGCGACCCTCCTGGCTCTCTGCCTTGCGTGGGGCGACGTACGTGACAGCCCCGCCGGGCCGCAGCCTTCTCCAGCCCCGCCCCAGGCGACGTCGTCCGACGAGCAGGCAAGATCGACGGTGCTCGGTGCCGTGATCGCAGCGGTGGGTGCCCTTCTGGCGGCGTCCTTCACCGTCCCGCAGTTCTACTACTCCGCGCTGTACGAGCCCTCCCAGGAGCAGCCGGTCGTGCAGGCGGAGGCCGGCATCGAGAGCATCGAACGGCGGGAGCACGGCGTCGAGCTCACGGTGGAGATCACGCTGGAGAACAAGGGGAAGACCCCTGTCACGATGCTCACGTCGCTGTATGAGATCACGGGGACGGATCTGGAGAGCCCCGCCGCCCCCGAGGAGTCCGAGTACGGGGAGATCGTCGGCGACAATTGGGGTTCTCCTGCCAGGATGAGCCCCGATTTCGGATACGCGGACCCCGAGCCCATCCAAGTCGGCCCGGTTGGAGAGGACTTCGCCTGGATCGGCCCTGACGAGGAGCTGCACGCCACCCTGGTCGCGCGTGTCCCCGAGGAAAAGGACTACTCCCTGTACCGGATCTCGGTGGATGTCGCCGTGGCGAGGGCGGACCGGGTGGAGATCGAGAGCCGGACGGGTTCCTCGCGTCGGACCATGACGTGCGAGGGCACTCGCATTGCACAGGACCGCCGTCCGCTCACTCACCGAGGCACCTTCGACCGGCTGACCGAAAGCAAGCGAGAACTTGTCACCTACTGGGTTCTCAGTGGCGAGAAGGGCTGGGAGTCACCCTGGTGGCCGCCGTTCCCGTGGAACGGAGTGTCGATCGAGCATGCGGGCCACGGCTGCGACCATGCCTTGAGCCCGGATGACGACGGCTTGGAGAACGAAGCCATGGTGGGCTGGACCAGCACGGTCGCGGAAGCATGGAGGCCGCCGGACTAGCCCTGAGGGCGGACCGACCTCAAGAACCCGGACCAGGCACCGCCGGTGAACGACAGTTGGGCGCCGTCCTTGTTCTTGGAGTCGCGGATGTGGATGGCGAGTCGGGGGGTGGGGGATATGGCGGCTTCGACGCAGTCGGCGTCGTCGTTGCCGCTGTAGCTGCTCTTGAACCACCTCGGCGGGGTGGGTGTCATGTCTCTTCTCCCAGTACTTTCTCGATGAAGGCTCGCGACTCCCGGGGCGAGAGGGCCTGCGCCCGGATCATTCCATAGCGCATTTCCAGGACTTGGACATCCCTTGGGTCACTGACGACTCGGTCGTGCAACTGGCCCGCCGAGTGCCCGAGGGTCTTGCCGTCCCGCAGCTTCAGCACCCGAAACGGACCCATCAAGCACGCATGCTCCTCCCGGTCCGTCGGCATGACCTGGATCGATACGTGCCTCAACCCCGCTACCTCAAGCAGGTGTTCGAGCTGGCCTCGTAGGACCATCCTGCCTCCGATGGGCCGCCGAAGCGTCGCCTCTTCCTGGACAAACGTGAGGAGCGGCCGGGGTACCTTCTCAAAGACGGCTTTCCGGGCCATACGGGCGGCGACGAGCCGCTCGATCTCCTCCTCGGTGTACGCCGGCCGCCGCATGGCGTACAAGGCGTGCGCGTACTCCGGCGTCTGGAGCAGGCCGTGAATGTGCAGACCGGCGTAAGCCCCGAGTTCGACGGCGTCGTCCTCCAGCCTGGTCAGGTCCCGCACCTTCTTCGGATACCGAGCCCTCTCCACGTCCTCCCTCATCGCGGAGATCTTGCCGCCCGCGCCCAGCACCTCATCCGCCTTGTCGAGAAAGTCTGGTTTGGGGATGCGCCGGGCCCGCTCGACGGACGAGACCATCTCCTCCCCGTAGCCGATGGCCGAACCCAGCTCCGTCTGCTTGAGCCCGGCGGCCTCGCGCCACATCTTGATCTGCCGTCCGACCGTCCGCAGCACGGCCGCGGCTTCCTCGTCCTCCATGCGTTCCCCTCCTGACGTACGGGCCGTACGACCCCACCACGCGTCCGGACAGTCACGCTCCGTACCGAGGTCGTCGCTGTTCAGGGTAGGTACGGACGAGCACGCTGGGTGACATGAGTCAGAAATCCCCCACGCGAACCCCGCCGCACACCCGGCATTTCGGAGTGCAGCTGTCCACCACTCGAAGAGGTGCCCGACTGGCCCGGCTGCTCACCGAACGCCGGCTCGACGAGTGGGGAGAGTCGCACGAGGCCGCCGCGCAGGTCGTCGCGGAGCTGGCGTCCAATGCCGTCCGGCACGGGCGGGTCCCGGGCCGGGACTTCCGGCTGCGGCTGAGGCTCGGCCCCGACCGCACGCTGCGCATCGAGGTCACCGACGCGCGGGGCGACCGGCTCCCGCGGATCCCGGACCCGGGGGAGGAGGACGCGGAGGGCGGCAGGGGCTTGCGCCTCGTCGAGGCGTACGCGGACCGCTGGGGGGTGGCGGACGCGCCGGCCGGTGCGAAAACGGTGTGGGCGGAGCTGGTGCCGTAGGGCCCGGTCCTCGAAGGGGCCCACCGGTCCCGTTCGATTACAGTGCTGGGCGTCGTACGTGTGGACGGTCCCTGGGAGGTCGAGGTGGGTGCGACTGCCGGCGCCGTCTGGGGCCGTACGGAGCAGCAGGACTTCCGCAGCCGGGTGCGGGGGACCCTGCTCGGCGTGGCCGTGGGGGACGCCCTCGGGACGCCGGTCGACGGGCTGACCATGCAGGGGATCCGGGAGGCGCACGGGGCGGAGGGCCTGGTGGACCTGGCCCCCGCCTACGGCAGACGCGGCGCCGTCACGCATCTCACACAGCTCACCCTGTTCTCCGTCGACGGGCTGATCCGGGCCCAGGTCAGACGGGACACCGGCGCCTGGCACCCGCCCACCGACCTGCACCGGGCGTATCTGCGCTGGGCCGCGACCCAGCGCGACTGGGGGCCCGACGAGCGCCGCAAGGAAGACGGGTGGCTGGCGCGGGAGGAGTGGCTGTACGCGCGGCGGGACCCGAGCCGTGCCCTGCTGCTGGGGCTCGGCGACGAGACCATGGGGACGCCCGAGGCACCCAAGAACCCCGGTGAGGCAGGGCCCGAGCCCGCGGCCCGGTCCGCCCCCTTCGGGCTGCTCGTGGGCTGGGAGCCGCAGCTGGTCGCCCAGCTCGCCGTCGAGTGCGCCGCGCAGACCCACGGCCATCCCACGGCCTCGCTCGCGGCGGGCGCGTACGCCGTGCTCGTGCACGCGCTGGCGCTGGGCGAGAGCCTCGACGCCGCCGCGCAGCGGACACTGGCGCTGCTGGCCGCCCGGCCCGGGCACCAGCCCGTGTCGGACGCGCTGCAGCACGCGCTGGGCGCCGTGCGGCAGGGCATGCCCGGCCCGGAGCGGGTGGCCGAGCTGAGCGGTGCGGGTACGGCCGAGGGGCTCGTCGCCGCCGCCGTGTACTGCGCGCTGGTCGCGGCCGACGTGCGGCACGGGCTGTGCCTCGCGGTGAACCAGGACGGCCCGTCCGCCGCCACCGCCGCGCTGACCGGCGGCCTGCTGGGCGCCCTGCACGGCGAGACGGCCCTGCCGCCGGCCTGGCTGGCCGAGCTTGAGGGCCGTCCCACGATGCTGGAGCTGGCCGACGACTTCGCCATGGAGATGACCCAGGGGCCCGCACTGCACGGGCCCGCAGGGTCGTCGCCGGGCTGGCTCGCCCGATATCCGAGAGCGTGAGCCCGCCCGGTCCCGGACCGTCGCCCCGGGTCCACGGCCGTCGTGTCAGTCCTTGACGGTGGTCCGCACCACGTCGCCGGAGGGGCCGGCCGGTGCCGGGACCCCGGCCGCCGCCGTCCCGTCGCCGTCCGTGTTGATCTTCTCGATGAGCGCCAGCCGCTCCGGTGTGTCCTCCGGCCGGATGCAGCCGACCAGGACGTACAGCACCAGCGACACGGCCAGCGGGATCGACACCTGGTACTGGAGCGGCACGCCGCCCTCGACGTTCCAGTTGATCGGGTAGTTCACCAGCCAGAACGCGAGCAGGCCCATCGACCAGCTGACCAGGGCCGCCGTGGGGCCGGAGCGGCGGAACGCGCGCAGCAGGCCCAGCATCATGGGGATCGCCATCGGGCCCATCAGGCCGGCCACCCACTTGATGACCACCGTGATGATGTCCTTGAACGCGGGGGAGTTGACCTGGGTCGCCGCCGCCATGGACAGGCCGAGGAAGACGACCGTCGCGATCCGGGCGACCCGCAGGCCCTGGCTCTGGTTCCACGCCCGGGCCCGCGCCCAGATCACCGGCGCGCAGTCCCGGGTGAAGACGGCCGCGATGGCGTTGGCGTCGGAGGAGCACATGGCCATGGTGTGCGAGAAGAACCCGACGATGACCAGGCCCAGCAGGCCGTGCGGGAGGAGCTGTTCGGTCATCAGGGCGTAGGAGTCCGAGCCGTCCGGCTTCTGCGACTCGACCAGCAGCGGCGACATCCACATGGGGAAGAACAGCACCAGCGGCCAGACCAGCCAGAGGATCGCCGACAGGCGCGCCGACCGCTCGGCCTCCTTGGCGTTCGGCGTGGCCATGTAGCGCTGGGCCTGGTTGAGCATGCCGCCGTTGTACTCGAAGAGCTTGATGAAGAGGAACGCCAGCAGGAACACCGTGCCGTACGGGCCGACCAGCGGTTCCTCATGGCCCTGTAGCTCGGGCGAGTCCCACACGCCGAAGAAGCCGCCGTGGTCGTCGAGGCGTACGAACACCGCCACGAACATCGCGATGCCGGCCAGCAACTGGATGATGAACTGGCCGAGTTCGGTGAGTGCGTCCGCCCAGAGGCCGCCGATCGTGCAGTAGACCGCCGTGATGCCGCCGGTGATGAGGATGCCCTGGTTGAGGGAGATGCCGGTGAAGACGGACAGCAGGGTGGCGATGGCGGCCCATTTGGCGCCCACGTCCACGATCTTCAGCAGCATCCCGGACCAGGCCAGTGCCTGCTGTGTCTTCAGGTCGTAGCGGTTCTTCAGGTATTCCAGCGGGGAGGCGACGTGGAACCGGGAGCGCAGCCGGTTGATGCGCGGGGCGAACAGCTTCGACCCGATGGCGATGCCGAGGGCGATGGGGAAGGACCAGGTGACGAACGACGTGACGCCGTAGGTGTAGGCGATGCCCGCGTACCCGGTGAACATCACCGCGCTGTAGCCCGACATGTGGTGCGAGATGCCGGACAGCCACCAGGGCATCCTGCCGCCGGCGGTGAAGAAGTCGCTGACGTTGTCGACGCGTTTGTGCGACCAGACGCCGATCGCGACCATCACGGCGAAGTAGCCGATGAGCACGGCCCAGTCGAGACCGTTCATGTGCGCCCTCCCAGGGATCAGCCCGGCGCTCATCGTGGGCGCTGCCGCGTGAACACGACAAGTCAGGGTAAGGTCAAAGGGAGGTAAAAATGTTCGAAGTGATGGCCTCAGTTCACTCATATGAACTCAGCGCATCAGCTCCCCGGCGTTGACCAGCAACGACTGTCCGGTGATCGACCGTGCCCGGTCCGATGCCAGGAACACCGCCGCGTCGGCGACGTCGGCGTCCGTGGCCAGCTCGGGCAGCGCCATCCGCCCGGTCAGCCGCTCCAGGACCGTCTCCTCGGGCACGCCCTCCGACTGGGCCGAGAACTGCACGTACGCCTGCACCGGCGGCCCCCACATCCAGCCGGGCAGCACCGTGTTCACCCGGATCCGGTGCGGCCCGAGCTCCCGGGCCAGCGAGTACATCGCACTCGTCAGCGCCCCCTTCGACGCCGCGTACGCGGTCTGCCGCACCTGTGAGGGGGCGGCCACCGCCGACTGCGTCCCGATGAACACGACGGATCCGCCGGCCTCCTTGAGTGACGGCAGACAGGCCCGGGTCATCCGCAGCGTGCCCAGCAGGTTCACGTCCAGCACCGACCGCCAGGACTCGAAGTCGGCGTCCTCCAGTCCGCCGAAGTAGCCGTCGAGCGCCGCCACGTGCACCACCGCGTCGATCCCCCCGAACCGCTCCCGCGCCAGCCCCGCCAGCGCCTCGCACTGCGCCTCGTCACGGATGTCCGTGACCCGGTACGCGGTGCTCACCCCATCGGGATCGGCCTCGGCGGCCGTCTTCGCCAGACTCGCCTCCGTACGGGCCCCGAGCACGGCACGCCCGCCGTCCCGTACGACCGCCGCCGCGACCTGCCGCCCGAGCCCGGCCCCGACCCCCGACACGACGACCGTCTTCCCCGCGAGCAGTGACATGGCAGGACCTCCCCGGACCGGAACCCTGGCGCTCTATCTGACGGAGCGTCAGAGTATGGGTCAGTCACCGACGAAGGGGAAGGGCATGAGCGAGGACACCCGCAGCGAGCTGTACGCCGAACTGGCCGCCGTCGGCCCCTACGGCACCCACCCCGGGCACGCCCTCATCACCATGGTCGAGCCGCATCCCGGCCACGAGTACGCGTACAACCGCTGGTACGAGGACGACCACTACTACGCCGGCGCGATGGCCATGCCCTGGATGTACGCAGGCCGCCGGTGGGTGGCGACCCGCGATCTCCAGCTGCTGCGCTACCCCGAGAAGTCGGCCGTCGCCCAGCCGGTCACCACCGGCTGCTACCTCTCCACGTACTGGATCACCGACGGCCGTTACGACGACCACATGCGCTGGACGGTCGCCGTCAACAAGCGCCTCAACCGGGACGCCCGCGTCTACCACGACCGCACGCACGTCCTCACGGCGTTCCAGAACCACGAGGCGACGGTCTACCGCGACGGAGCGGCCGGCCCCCGGGACGTCCACGCCCTCGACCACCCCTACGCGGGGCTGGTCCTCCAGGTCGTCGAGGCGGACGAACCCGGGCAGCGCACCCCGCTCCTGGAGTGGCTGCGCACCCGCCACCTCCCCCGGCGCCTGGCCGGCTCCCCGGCCGCGCTGGTGACGGTCTTCCGCCCGACGCCCCTGCCCGGCGACCGCATGACGTACGTCAAACAGGTCGAGGGCGTCGACACCCGCCTGACGCTCCTGTGGTTCCTCCAGACCGACCCGAGGGAATGCTGGGACCCGTTCTTCACCGGCCTCGACCGGGCGGTGACCGAGTCGGGCCTCGGCAGGGTGGAGCTGGTGGCCCCGTTCATCCCGACGGTGCCCGGCACGGACACGTACGTGGACCTGCTGCGCTGAGGGTCAGCGCAGCTCCTCCGGACACGGCGTACCCCGCGGGAGCTGGTACGGCGCCGCCAGCCGGTACGTCCCGGCCTTCGGGGCCAGCAGCTCCGTCCACTTGTCGCCCTGCGCGTCCTCCTCCGTCTCCGCCAGACAGCCGTTGACGTTCACGTACGTCTTCGGCTCGTCCTCGGGAAGGCTCCGGGACTCCTCGGTCTCCTGCGGCGGCTTGAGGCTCTTGCCCTCCGCGTCGACGATGCTCAGCCACGGCGAGTACGGGATGCGCACCAGGATCCGGCCCGGCTTCTTCACCTGGAGGACCATCTCGCCCTGTTCGGCCCGGTCGACCACCGCGTTCGGCTCGGCCAGCGGGGTCGGGGCGGTCACCCTGAACAGCTGCCAGGTGGCGTCACCCCAGATCTGGGTCAGATACGGCAGCCCGCGCCGCACCAGCGCCCGCTCCCGCTGCCCCCCGTCACCGTCCGGCTCGCCCTTCGGCAGCACGACGTAGTGCACCGCCCAGCGCTTCAGCCACTCGTGGTAGTTCGCCGAGTTGAGCGTGTCGTCGTAGAAGAGGGGGTTGCGCTCCATGTCCGCCTGGCGGTTCCAGCCGCGGGCCAGGTTGACGTACGGGGCGAGCGCGGACGCCTCGCGGTGGGAACGCGCGGGGACCACCTCGACCCGGCCCTTCTCGGCACCGACCTCCTGCAGTTCGTTGACCAGCGGCGCGAGCTCACGCGACCAGGACGCCGCCGGGGCCGTGTGCACGATGTCGTCGACCGTCTTGAAGCCGATCCACACCCCGAAGCCGCACAGCGCCACCACGGCCGCGTACCACTTGCGGCTGCGCGGCACCGTGAAAGGCAGCGCGGCGACCAGCGCGACCCCGGCGAACAGCATCGCCAGCCGCGTGATGTTCGACCCGATCTGGGAGCTGATCAGCCACACCAGCACGACCCCGAGGCCGTACACCGCGGCCGTGAGCCGGACCGTCTTCCACTCCTGCGGCACCAGCACGTAGGCCAGGACGGAGAACGCGAGCGGCAGCAGCACCGAACCGATCACCATCGGCTGCGTGCCCGAGAACGGGAACAGCCACGCCGACACCGCCACCACGGCGGTCGGTGCCAGGCCCAGCGCCCACGCGCCCGGCCGCCGCTTCTGCAGGAACAGCGCCACCGCCACCAGGCCCACGAACAGGCCCGCGACCGGCGACGCCATGGTGGCCAGCGCGGCCAGCGGCGCCGCGCTCAGCGCCTTCGCCCAGCGCTTGTACCGCCACCGGTAGGGCCAGCAGAACACGACGGCGACCGCGCCGAGCGCGAACATCATGCCGAGACCGAACGTCACCCGCCCCGACACCGCGTTGCAGAACAGCCCGAACACGCCCGCCAGCGACGCCCACAGCGGGTTGAGGACCGAGCGGCTGCGCAGCAGGAGCAGGGTCAGCAGACCGGCCGAGACCGTCCCCGCGATCATCATCGTGGTGCGCACGCCGAGCACCGACATCAGATACGGCGACACCACGCTGTACGAGACCGGGTGCATCCCGCCGTACCAGGCGAGGTTGTACGCCGAGTCCGGATGCCGGCCGACGAACTCGGCCCACGCGTCCTGCGCGGCCAGATCGCCGCCGCTGTTCGCGAACGTGAAGAACCAGAGGATGTGCAGCGCCGCGGCGAGCCCCGTGATGGACAGCACCGGGTGCCGCAGCATGCGCTCCCGCAGCGCCAGCACGGCAGCGGGCCACTGGAACCCCGTCTCGCCCTCTCCGGACGCGCTCCCTGCGGACGGGCTGTGTTCGGAGGGGCTGTGTCCGGACGGGCTGTGCTCGGCGAGTCCGGCTTCGGACGGGCTGTGCTCAGCGAGTCCGGCTTCGGACACGGTGACGTCCGGCGCCGGGGCGTCCGGTGTCCCTACCTCTTGTGCGCCGGCTTCCGGTGTTCTGGCTTCCGGCGCTTCGGGCAGGCGTATTCGCGGGCCCGGTACCGAGCCCGGTTCGGCGTCGTCTGCGCGTGTCGGCTCCGCAGTGGCCACTCGAAGGCACTCCCCGTGTCCCGTCTTCTGTTCTCGCTTCGCCACAGCGCCTGCGCGAGCGGCGGCATGTCCCGATTCGGGACGCTAGCACGCACCCCGCCGGGCGGCGCCCGGACGGGCCGTCACCGGCGGGGTGCGGTGGGGCGGGTCGTGCCCCGGGTCAGCCGATGCGCGTGAGCTTGGCCCCGAAGCCCGGCTCCGCCAGGTCCTTCTGGAGGGCGACCGGGACCTTCACGGCACTGGTGGTTCCGTCACCGACGGTCAGTGTGCCCACCTTGGTGCCGGCCTTCGCCGTGTGCGGCAGGTCACCCCCGGCGAACGTCAGCTTGACCGACAGGCCCGCCCAGCCGACGGCCGTGACGTCCTCGGTGACGGCGACCGGCGTGCGGCCGCCGAGACCGTCGTCGGCGTACCCGACGACGTCGCCCTTCTTCAGGATCGTCGCCGACTCCAGCGCACCCTGCGCGGCCCGGATCAGCTTGTCGCCCTCGTGCAGCGCCGCGCCCAGGATCGTGTTGTCCGGACCGCCGGCGGGCTGGCGCACGACCGCGCCGATGATCCGGTGGGTCTCGCCGTCGACGTCCTTCTTGGCCGCGAAGACGAGGTTGCCGAGCGCCGAGGTGGTGGTGCCGGTCTTGATGCCGGTGACGTCGTTGGAGCCGACCAGACGGTTCCAGTTGTCGTGCTTGGTGCCCTTGTAGTCGACGTACGACATCATCGCCGCGACCTCGCGGAACGCGGGCTGCTGCATGGCGGCCTTGGCGAGCTTCACCTGGTCCACGGCCGTGGAGACGGTCGTGTTGTTCAGGCCCGACGGGTCGGTGTACGTCGTGTTCTTCATGCCGAGGTCCTCGGCGGCGTCGTTCATCTTCTGCACGAAGGCCTTCTCGGACCCCGCGTCCCAGCGGGCGAGCAGCCGCGCGATGTTGTTCGCGCTCGCGATAAGGATGCTCTCCAGGGCCTCACGTTCGGTGATGCTGTCGCCCTTGGTGACGTCGACGGTGGACTCCTGGCCGGCGTCGGACTGGTCCTGGGCGGCCTGGTCGATGTCGATCTTCGGACCCTTCTCACCGCTCTTGAGCGGGTGCTCGCGCAGGATGAGGTAGGCGGTCATGACCTTGGCGACACTCGCGATCGGGACGGGCTTCTGCTCGCCGGAGGACCCGAAGGTGCCGATGCCCTGGACGTCGAGCGCGGCCTGGCCGTCGGCGGGCCAGGGGATGCCGACCTTGCCGCCCTCGAAGGTGTAGCTGTCCTCGGCGGTGAGTTCCAGGGTGGGCGAGGGGAGCGGGCGGAAACTCTGCACGACCGCGAAGACGACCACCAGCAGCAGCACCAGCGGCGTCCAGATCTTCACCCGCCGGGCCGCCGTGCGGAGGGGGGTCTCCGGGGGCGGCGGGGTGTTCGTCAGCTCGGCCAGCAGGTCCAGCGGCGGCTTGGGCGGCAGGGGTTGCTGCGTGGTCCGCTCGGGGCCGACGGTGGGGACGGGCGCGGTGGCCTCCGCCGGGGCGGGCGGCTTCCGGGTCGCCGGGTCGTCCGGGTGCTTGAGCGCGACGAACTTGCTGGTCCGCTCGGCGTCCCGCTCCGAAGCGCCGCCCTTGGGCGCGTCCTTCTCCGGAGCGGCCGTCTTCTCGGCGTCCGCCTTCGGGGCTGCTGCCTTCCGGGCGTCCGTCTTCGGGGCGGCCGGGTTCTGGGCGTCCGTCCTCGGGGCGGCTGTCTTCCGGGCGTCCGGCTTCGGAAGGTCCGACTTCGGGAGGTCCTTGGCCCCGCCCCCGAGCTTCAGCATGGTGGTGGGCTGATCGACCGGGGGCCGCAGCGTCTTGAAGACGGCGGTGGGCTGGTCGACGGGGGGAGCGGCGGGAACGTCGTCCCCCCGCTCCTCACCGCCGTTCGGGGTCTTGCCCGAGCCGGACGCGCCCACAGCGGCACCGGCGACTCGGCCGTCCTTCGGGGTCTTGCCCGAGCCGGACTCGTCCTCGGCGGTGCCGTCGGCCGGGTCGTCGTCCTCGGCGTCGTCGCTCTCGCCGTCGGCGTCGGTCGCGCCGTCGGCGGCCTTCGCGGCGGCCGCGGTGGCGGCGTCCTCGGCCTTCGGCGCGGCCTTGGTGCCGGCGGAGACGCGCGGGTCCGCAGGCGCGCGGCCCTTGCCGTCGGCCCGCTCGGCAGCGTTGTCGTCGCCGTCGTCCTCAGCGGCCTCGGGCGCGGTCCTGTCGCTCACTGCGGCACCGGCGGCCTTTGTGGCCTTGCCCGTCCCGGACCCGCCCTTGGCGGCGCCGTCGGCCGGGGCGTCGTCCTCGGTGTCGGCGGCCTCGGGCGTCGTCTCGGCGGGCCGCTCGTCCCGCTTCGTCTCGGTGTCCGCGCCGTCCGCGCCGTCCCCGCCGTCCGCTGTGGCGGAACGGTCCGCCTCTGTGCCGTCGGCATCCACCCGGTCCGTCTCGGGGCCCTCGGAAGCCGATCCCGCGGCTTCCCGGCCGTCCTCGCCGCCCGCGCCCGCTCCCGAAGCCTCGGGCTCGTCCTGCCCGTCCCGGGCGTCCGTGACGGCCCTCTCGGACTCCTCGGTCTTCTCCGCGCGCTCGGCCTCAGGAACCTCGTCGTCGGCCCCGGCGGCAGTCTCCTGCTCACCGTCCGCCGACGCGACCCAGGCGGCCACGGCATCCCGCAGCCGCCCGTCACTGCCCCCGGCGTCGGGCCCCTCGGCGGAACCCGCGCCGGCCGCCGCGTCCTCGGCGCCCGAGTCGCTGTCGGTGCTGTCGGCGTCCTCGGCGCGCTGCGCGTCCGCGTCGGCCTCCGGCCGTTCGGTGTTCTTCGGGTCCTCCGCCGTCCGCGTGGACAGCACGCGGGTCGCCGTATCGGCGCCGCCTCGCGTGGAGGACTTCTCCGCGTCCCGGGCCACCGCGAGCCGCGGGTCGGCGGCTTCACTCCTGGCTTCCGGAACCGGACTCGCGCTCCCCGACGTCCTTCGTGCCGACGACTCGCGCTGCTTCGACCTGTCGGGGGACTCGCCCGCCACCGATGCCTCCTCCTCGCGCCGCTGCTCCCCGCGTGCGCGTACCGAACCGTGAACCGCCGCCCGTGACACCGCCCCGGCGCTGTCCGAACCATCTACCAGTGTCCTGTGTGCGGGCCAAACCCATCCGGTAGACGAGAACGACATACCTACTGGTTCCACTACGAACCGGTCACGCACCCTCGACAGACCAATGTGAGAGGGGTCACCCTGTCTTTCATCCACGCGGGGAGGCATGGATGGGCAGGAGCCGCAGAACACTTCCGGAGGAGCTTCTGCTGCTGGCGTTGGACCCGACCACGGGTACCACTGCACAGCCGCAGTCGCTCGACCTCGGTCTGGCCGGAGCACAGCTAGTAGAGCTGGCGCTGGCCGGACGGATAGCCCCAGACGGGGATCGTATCGCCGTGGTGGCACCACGGCCGACTGGAGATCCGACACTGGACTGCGCGTTGGAGTTGCTGCGAAGGCGTGGCGCTCCCGTGCGTGCCGTCCACTGGATCGGCGGGCCGCGTCTCGGGCTGCGCCAGACCTACCTCTCGCATCTGGAGCGGTGCGGCATGGTGCATGCCGTGGCCGGACAGATGTGCGGAGTGCTGCCGACGACTCGCTACCAGGCGACGGACACCGAGATCAGCCGGGAGATCAGGGCCCGGCTGGACTCCGCGATCCGCACCGGCGTCCCGCCGGACCCGCGGACCGCGGCACTCGCCGCCCTCGCGCACGCGGTCGGCCTCGGCAAGCACCTGTACCCGGGCAACGAGGGACGTTCCTCTCGCTCCCGGCTCAGGGACCTGATCAGGCACGACCCCATGGGCGGTCTCGTCGCGCACGCGGTGATGGACGTCCAGAACGGCGTCGCGGCCCAGCCGCGCCGCAGCCCGGCACCGTCCGGCCGTCAGGCCGCCGGCGGAGCCAGGCCCGCGACGGAACCCGCCCGAGGCGTTCCGATGCAACCGCGCCACGGATCCATGGCGCGCGCCGTGGCCCACTGAGCCGCGCCGCGCCCGCACGACCTACGACCGGCACACGCACCACGGGACCCACGAACCCGGTCACGGGAGCCGCTGTCCGAGCGGGGCGGAGAGAGCGCATTCTCTCCGCCCCGCTCGGCGTGCCGTGTCCGAACTGGCGTGGACCCGTCGCATATCCACCGTTTCCCAGCGGTAGTAAGCACCTTGGTGGCAGTCTGCTCAACAGCAGATACGCAAAGTAGAGGCACGCAGCCGGAGGTGCACGTCCCGTGGCGTCCAATGTCAATCCCACCGTCAGGCGGCGCCGGCTGGGCCAGGAGCTCCGCAGGCTCCGTGAGCTCAAGGGCATGACGGCCGAAGAGGTGGCCGAGCGACTGCTGGTGTCGCAGTCGAAGATCAGTCGGCTGGAGAACGGCCGGCGCAGCATCAGCCAGCGCGACGTCCGCGACCTGTGCGGGGTCTACGAGGTCGAGGACCAGCGCATCGTCGACTCGCTGATGCAGATGGCCAAGGACTCCCGCCAGCAGGGCTGGTGGCACGCCTTCGGGGACATCCCCTACAGCGTCTACATCGGCCTGGAGACGGACGCCGAGTCGCTCCGGGTCTACGAACCCCAGATCATCACCGGCCTGCTGCAGACGCGGGCGTACGCGGAGGCCATCATCCGCGGCGGCTCGCCCGAGGCCTCCGAGGCGGACAACGACAAGCGCGTCGAGGTCCGGCTGCGCCGGCAGGGCCGGATCACCGCCGAGACCGAACCGCTGCGCCTGTGGGTGGTCCTGGACGAGGCGTCCCTGCACCGGGTCGTCGGCAGCCGGCCGGTGATGCGCGAGCAGCTGGAACACCTCATCGAGATGTCGCAGCTGCCCCACATCACCGTGCAGGTGCTGCCGTTCGAGGTCGGCGCGCACGCCGGCATCAACGGCCAGTACTCGATCCTGGAGTTCGCCGACGCGGCCGACTCCAGCGTCGTCTACATCGAGGGCGTCACCAGCGACCTGTACCTGGAGAAGCCGCTGGACGTGCAGAAGTACACGGTGATGTACGAGCACCTGCGCGCCCAGTCGCTGAACGTGGACCAGTCCCGGCAGCTCATCGAGCGCGTGGCGAAGGAGTACGCGCGCTGAGCCGCCGCCGGAGGATGACCTTCCGTCGGGCAAAGCGCGGGATATTACCCCCTGACACGCCTGACTGGAAGTCTCCCCTGGAATATGCCATCCGGTCGAGTGAATGGCTGCTCCGAACGATGAAGGTGGCGAGTAGCGTCGATCACGCCAACCACCAGCACGGGTTGGCGTAAACGCAACTCGCAACGGAGCGAACATGGCAATTCGTCTGGGCGCCACGCAGACGTGGACGACCTCCTCCTACACCAACAACAACGGCGCGTGCGTGATGGTCAGGTCGACCGTCGCCGAGGCCCTGGAGCTCGGGGACACCAAGGTCCCCGAGGGTCCCAAGCTGGCGTTTCCCGCCGACGCGTGGAGCGCCTTCGTGGCCTCGGTCAAGGCCTGACCCCGCGATCGACAGCACCACAAGCACCACCGACCGAGCCCTCTCGACCAGTATCGCCGTCCTTGCCGAGAGGGCTCCGCTTGTGCCCGGAGCTCCGCGCGGGAGATCAGCTCACCGGGAACGCCACGTCACACACCGGGTCCCCGGGCCCCGCGGCCTCCCAGTCGGCGAAGTACAGCTCCCGGCAGGGCCCGGCCGCCGTCAGCCCCCGGGTCGCCATCCACTCCTCCACCGCCTCGAACGCGGCCAGGATCTGAGGGTGCGCCACCTGCGCCTTGGTGATCCTCGTGTACGCCAGCCGCCGGGCAGGCTCCACCCGTACCACCGTCTCCCACGCCCTGCCGTGCCGCTCGGCCCAGGCCCGGGCAGCCCTCTCGTCGGCCACCGGCACGCACGCCTCCGCCGGCCCGTCGCTCTCCATCGACACTTCCGCGTGATAGGCGACGTACGGCACCCCGGCCACGCCCCCGCACAACCGGGCCGCCTCCTCCAGCCGGCCCAGCGCCGCCCCGATCCACGCCGGCAGCTCGTCCGCCAGCGTGTGCCGCTTCTCGGAGATCACCACCTGGGCGGGCACCTCCACCGTCCCGACCGTGAACTTCTCGTACATCTCGGAGCTCCTCCCCGACAGTCGTCCACGGAGGTACTCGGCGAGCGTCCGCTGCCCCGCCACCCGCGCCTCGACGTCCGCCCAGTACGTGCCGAGCAGCGCGGCAGCCGCTGTCCCGTCGCCGGCCTCGACCACCTCGGCGATCCGGGCGAGCGGCATGTCCAGCTGCCGCAGCATCGCCACCAGCCGGGCCCGTTCGACCTGACCGGCACGGTAGTAGCGGTAGCCGGTCGCCCCGTCGACATGCGCCGGGGCCAGCAGGCCCAGCCGGTCGTACAGCCGCAGGGCCTTCGGCGACAGGCGGGCACGAGCCGCGAACGCCCCGATGGTGAGCAGCTCCAGGTTCCGTTCCGGTCCGTCCACCACGGCATCCTCCGTCATCGGGCGGCTCTTCCGCCCGATGACGAGGACACTCGGGCCTGCCCCAGGGGCAAGGTCAATGCCCCGACGGCCCCGCCTCAGGCCAGCTGGGCCTCGATCGCCGCCACGACCTCCGCCGCGTCCGGGTCGGTCTGCGGCGAGAAACGGGCCACGACCTGGCCGTCCCGGCCGATGAGGAACTTCTCGAAGTTCCAGCGGATGTCCCCGCTGTGCCCCTCGGCGTCCGCGAAGCCCGTCAGACGGTCGTACAGCGGGTGCCGGCCCTCGCCGTTCACCTCGACCTTCTCGGTCATCGGGAAGGTCACGCCGTACGTCGCCGAGCAGAACTCGGCGATCTCGTCGGCACTGCCGGGCTCCTGGCCCAGGAACTGGTTGCAGGGCACGCCGAGGACGGTGAAGCCGCGCCCCGCGTACTGCTCGTGCAGCTTCTCCAGGCCCGTGTACTGCGGGGTCAGGCCGCACTTGGAGGCGACGTTCACCACGAGCACCGCCTTGCCCGCGTACTGGGACAGGTCGGCCGGGCCGCCCTGCAGCGCACCGATCTCGACGTCGAGGGGAGAGGAACCGTTGCTAGTCGTCATGAGCAGACCCTAGCTCCGCCGGGTGACGGGCCGGCTCCGGGCCTCGGCGGCCTCCACCAGCACCTGCCCCGCCGCCGTCCGCGAGTACAGCACCGACCGGCCCGCCCGCCGCCGCTCCACGAGACCGGCGTCCAGCAGCACCCGCAGATGCCGCCCCACCGACCCGAGTCCCTGCCCGGTCACGGCGACCAGCTGGCTGGTGCTCAGGGGCGAGCCCAGCCGGACCAGCACACCGGCGCGGGCCGTGCCGAGCAGCGCGCCGAGACTCGCCGGCACGGGCCTGCCGTCCGGGTCGGCGAGTGCCCCGGCACAGGGATAGACCAGCGCGTACCGGTCCGTCCCCTCCCACGCCACCCAGCCGATGCGCTGCGTGGTGACGGGCACGAACACCAGCTCCGCGCCGGACAGCTCGCGCGGCGGGTACTCGTGCGCGTTCACCTGGAGCCGGTTCTCCCCGAGCCACTGCGTCCCCGGCCGCAGCGTGTCCAGCGCACTCGCCCAGCCGCCCCGGCTGACCCGCGCGGTCCGGGCGACCACATCGGCTTCGAGGACGTGCCGGCGGTGCGGCCAGTACGGCAGCACCGCCGTCGTCCAGACGTACGTCAGGAGGTCCGCCGCGCGCTGCGGCAGATCGCCCCGGTGCAGCCGGGCCGGGACCGGGCCGCGCAGGGAGACGGTCAGGTCGGCGCGGGCCGTGTCCGGGTCGGCCGCACGCACCCGCGCGACGCCCTGCTCGAAGGTCTCCCCGTCCCGTGGAGTGGGGGAGAGGAAGTCCGCCGTCCACTCCCGCCCGATCCCGGCGCTGATCAACTGCGCGGTCACCGGATCACCCGCCAGCCGCCGCCGGTAGGCCGGCAGATGTGCGTCGAGCCACCGCCGCTCACCGGGATGCGCCGCCTCGGCCGCGTGCAGCAGCCGCAGACTCGCGAAGGCCTCGGCGAACGGCGAGATCACGAACCGGCTCCCCGCGAGCGTGTCCGCATTGATCTGCCACCAGCCCACCGGCCACCCCCTTCACCAACATCTCCACGAGCCCGCGCACCACGAGCACGTCCGTGCGCCCCTGCTCGGCGAGCCCTTGCGTGTGACCTGCTCCGCGGGCACGTCCGCGAGCCCCTGCTCGGTGAACACGTCCGTGCCGCCCCTGTTCGACGAGCCCTTGCGCGTGGTCTGCTCCGCGAGCCCTTCCGGGTGGCCTGCGCGCGAGCTGGTCCGCGTGGCCTGCCCCGTGAGGTTTCGCGTGCGTGCGAAACAATAACCACGCACACGGGGGCGTCGAAGACTCCGCGTATGCGCAGCTACCGCGATCTGTTCCGCACCCCCGAGTTCAGCCCGTTCTTCCTGGCCGCGTCGGCGCAGACGGTCGCCCAGACCATGGGCGGACTCGCCCTGGGCACCCTGGTGTACCGGGCGACCGACTCACCGCTGCTGTCCGCGGTGAGCATGTTCGGCTCGTCGCTGGTGCAGGTGCTGGGCGCGACCTTCCTGCTCTCCGCCGCCGACCGGTTGCCCCCGCGCGCGGCCCTGACGGCCCTCCCCCTGCTCTTCGCCGCGGCCACCGCCGCCCTTGCCCTGCCCGGCCTGCCCCTCTGGACGCTCTTCGCGATCGTCTTCGCCAAGGGGCTGGTGGAGTCCGTGGGCGGGGGAGTGCGCTGGGGCCTGCTCAACGAGATTTTCTCCAAGGACGGCTACCTGCTGGGCCGCTCGGTGTTCAACATGATGAGCGGCGTGATGCAGATCGCCGGTTACGCCACCGGCGGCGCTCTCGTGGCCCTGCTGTCCCCACGGCTGTCCCTGCTGGCGGCGGCCGCCCTGTACGGCACGGCGGCCGTCGTGGTCCGCCTGGGCCTGACCCGCCGCCCGCCCCGTACGACGGGCCGCCCCTCGGCAGCGGCGACCCGGCGCGCCAACGCACTGCTCTGGTCCTCCCCGCCCCGCCGCCAGGTCTATCTGGCGCTGTGGATCCCCAACGGCCTGGTCGTCGGCTGCGAATCCCTCTACGTCTCCTACGCCCCCGACGCCGCCGGCACCCTCTTCGCCTGCGCCGCGCTGGGCATGCTCGTCGGGGACGTTCTGGTCGGCCGGGTGCTCCCACCGCGCCTCCGCCCCCGTCTGGGCTTCCCGCTCCTGCTGCTCCTGGCGGTTCCGTACGTGCCGTTCCTGCTGCATCCGGCCCCTCCGCTCGCGGCGGCCGCGGTCACCCTGGCCTCCGTGGGGTTCGGCGCGAGCCTCGTGCAGCAGGAACGACTGGTGGTCCTCACCCCCGACGGGCTCACGGGGCACGCGCTGGGCCTGCACTCGGCGGGGATGCTCACGATGCAGGGGGTGGCGGCGGCGCTGGCCGGATCACTGGCCCAACTGACCTCGCCGGCCGGGGCGATGACGGTGATGGCCGTGGGCTCGGCCGGCGTGACGCTGTGGCTGATGGGGGCACAGAAGCGGGAGGAAATGAGGGCGGTGAGCTGCTGACCGGCTCGGGCAGACGAGGTGGGGCCGGGGCTCGGCCCGGTGTGGTGCTGAACGGCTCAGGCCGGTGAGGTGCCGAACACCTCGGGCACGGCGTTGTCCAGGACGACCCGTGACAGGAGGAAGGCGAGCCGGTCCCGCTCGGCACCGCTCAGCCCGGACGGCAGGACCTCCATACGACGGCAGGCCTCGGCGTGGAACTTCCCAGCGAGCGCGGCACCTTCGTCCGTCAGCCCCACCCGCACGGCCCGTCCGTCGCGAGGGTCGGCCTCCCGCCGCACCAGTCCCCGCCGTACCGTCCGGTCCACCAGCCCGGTCAGGCTCGACTTCGCCAGCCCGAGCGTCTCGCCCAACTCGCTCATCCCGTAAGGCTGCGGCAGCAGCACGCACAGCAACTGCCCCTGCTGCGGCGTCAGTCCGTACGCCCGGCCCGCCTCCGCGTACACACCGTCGACGAGGAACGCCGTGCGCACCAGCGCGGCGACGACCCCCATCTGCCCGGCTGCCCCGTTCCCCATCGGGTCAGGGTACCGACCGGTCAGTCGCCGTGCCGGGGCGTGGTCATTCCTCGTCCGGGGCCTCGCCCTCGATGAGGCGTTCGGCGATGTCGTCGGCCCACTCCTGGGCCCAGCGGCGCAGCCCGGGTACGGCCGACGCGTCGAGGCCGTGGACGGTGAACGCCCGGTCGTCGAGCCAGTCGGTGCCGGTGAGCCGGGCCTGGAGGTCGGTGAGGTCGAAGGTGTCGGGGGCGTGGCGGCGGCCCAGCTCCTCGAGTTCGGGGTGGCTCCAGTGCGCCGCGGCGGCGTGCACGTCGACCAGGTCACGCGCGAGTCCCCGGTCGGCCAGGTCCCGCACCCGGGTGCCCATCAGGTCGTCGAGGGCGAGCGCCGGCCCGAGTTCCGTCTCCACCGGCGGACGCCACAGCACCTCCTTGCGGAGGGTGACCTCGCACTCCGCGCCGCTCGGCGCGTCGGTCACGAGGAACTGTGCGGACAGCGCCCCGGCCTCCAGGGTCTGCACGAGCCAGCCGCGTCCGACCAGCCCGGTCCGCACGGCGTCCGCGACGACCTCCGTCGCCGCCGGATGCCCGGTGGCCACATCCACGTCCCGCCCGACCCGCTCCACCAGCCCATGAGCCAGCACGGCACAGCTCCCGGCGAGCAGAAGGGAGTAACCCTCCCCGACAGTCACCAGCTCTCCGAGCAGCCGACCGGCGGGCTCGGGGACGGGGGAAGGGGCGGACATGCCCTGATTATCGCGTGGCGGAGGGTGACACCTGAAACGACGGACCCGGACGGGTGACGGACGGGGACAGGTCACACCGAGCAGGCGGACGAGGCATCCGAGGGCGAGCCGCGCTTCATGGACCGCGACGAACACGACAGGGGGCCCGGTAGCCATGCACATCACCACCAGCGCCGACGGGGTGCGCATCGCCTACGTCGAACTGCCCGACTGACGGGCACCTCGACACGTTCCTCCGGACCGACCTGACCTTGCCGATCGTCAGTCCGTGGGCCAGGTCTCCCAGACCAGGTCGAGGCGTCGGTAGGCGTCGTCGAACCAGGCATCGACCAGGGGGACGGTGACCGTCACCCTGGTCAGGGACATCGAGTGGTCCTTGATCGTGACCTGGCACCGGTCGTCGTCCTCGTCGAGGTCGATGAACAGCCACGGAGCGCGCTGCCCCTCGCGCCAGGCGATGTCGCGTCCCGCGTCGAGGGAGTCCAGGGCCTGCTGCCACTGCCGCAGGTCCTCCGGAAGGATCCAGGTCTTGAGGGCACCACGGACGAAAGGCGTATCGACCAGGAACTCCCCGACCAGGACATCGGCCTCGGCGGAACCCTCCCGCTCCTCCCGCCCCACGACCCGGAGAACGACGCTGTTGCCCTCCCCCTCCAGCCGGATCAGATCGATCGGCCCCTCACCCATGACTGCCCCTCCCCACTCGTACCTGCCGCCGAACACTAATCGCCCGCGCGACCGTCCCCCACGGCGCGGCACACGACGACGGCGGTCCGCCCCTCAGGGGCGCGGGGAACTGCGCGATCCGCCCCCACGGCGCCGCACACCACGACAGGCTGCTACGCCTTACGCCCCACCCCGCAGTACGCATCCACCGCAGCAGGACCGGCTCCCGCCCCGGCACCCCCGGAGCCCCCAACACTCCCCGCATCAGCCTCCGGCCGCCACTCGGGAACCCTCACCACCCCCGGCTCCACCAGCTCCAGCCCGTCGAAGAACCCGGCGATCTCAGCCACCGGCCGGACGTAGTAAGGCACCGCCCCACTCGAGTTGTAAGCCTCCGACGCGGCGATCATGCCCTCACTCGTCGCGGTGCTGTCACTGATCACCAGGTAGCTGCCGGACGCGAGCCCGGCCATGAGCCGCCGCACCAGCTCGCGCGCCCGCCCGTAGTCGGCGACATGTCCGAGCGTGTTGAGGATCATCAGCCCGACCGGCCGTGAGAGATCCAGCGTGCCGGCGGCAGCCTTCAGCACTGCCTCGGGGTCGTACAGGTCCGCGTCCAGGTACGCCGTCCTGCCCTCGGGGCTACTGCTGAGCAGCGCGTTGGCGTGGGCCAGCACGATGGGGTCGTTGTCGACGTAGACGATCCGGGACTCCGGCGCCACGCGCTGCGCGACCTCGTGCGTGTTGTCGGCGGTCGGCAGCCCGGTACCGACGTCCAGGAACTGCCGTACACCCCGCTCACCGGCCAGATGTGTGACGGCCCGCCCCAGGAAGCGCCGGCTCGTGACCGCCACGTCGACGAGCCCCGGGAAGATCGACTTGATCTGGTCACCGATCTCGCGGTCGACCTCGTAGTTGTCCTTGCCGCCGACGAAGTAGTTCCAGAAGCGCGCCGAGTGCGGCTTGGACGTGTCGATGCGGTCGCGCAGGCTGTCGTCGGACACGGCGGGTCCTCCTGGGGGGGTGGGGAAGGGTGACCGGCCCACCAACCTAGGCGAACCTCACGCCGGGATAAGGGCGTTGCCCTTCCCGCCCCGGGCCCGCCGTGGTGTTTCGGCCACGGCCGGGCCGGCCGCTACACCCCGCGGGAGGCGACCCCGCCCAGATCGCCGCCACCGAGCCCGCCCTCGGAGCCGTGGCGCTGGGTGACCAGCCAGAAGGCCCACGCCAGGGACCACAGCAGCAGCCCGGCGGCGATCGGCGTACCGAACAGGATCAGCAGTCCGGCCCCGATGTTGGCTCCGATGCCTCCCGTGGTCAGGATCCGCCAGCCCACACCGGCCATGAGCCCGAGCGCCACCAGCGGCCCGAGCACCCCCCACCACCGCTGGTCCATCGCCCCGCGCAACGAGGCCCGCACGAGCCACGCCACGCCGGCCAGCGCCAGTGCCAGCGCGAGCCCGCCGGCGATCGCGGCCACGCCGTCCCCGATGTCCCACGGCTGGAACGCGTAGTCCAGCTCACTGGCCGGCAGCCCCTTGTAGTTCTGCTGCCCCATCAGTCCCCAGGCGGCCACGGGTACACCGCCGACAAGAGCGGCTCCGGCCGCCACGATTCCCCGATTCCTCATACGGCCAGCATCGGGCGCCGCCGCGGGCCCGGTCATGAGCACGCGTACTCAGATGCGCCCACCCGCGTGCCCGCTCCCGTAGCCGCCGTGAGGCCTAGGAGGCGCGCCGGCGGGGGTCGCGGCCGAGGTGGCGCAGGAGGACCGCCACGTCGTCGTCGCCCCGCTCGGGGGCCAGGGCGGCGGCGTACGCACCGTAGGGGCGCAGCGGCTCGACGATCTCCCTGGCGACCTTGAGGAGGGGGCGGGCCAACTCGGGGGTGAGCGGCGACGGCCTGCCCGTCGCCCGGGCGATGTCCCAGGCGTGGACCGCTGCGTCCAGCCCGCACGCCGCCGAGCCGGACCACGGGGACATCGAGTGCGGCGGCACCGGCGTGGGCACCTCGGCGGTGCCCGGGTCGACCCCGGCCCATGCCTTCGCCGCGCGCGCCAGAGCGTCCTCCAGGAACTTCGCCGGGTCCACCCCCTTCATCTCGCCGGACGGGTGGAACGGGTCGAAGCCGGGGCCGGGTTCACCGGTCAGCGCGGCGGCGTAGCCGATCTGGTCGCCGACGGCGTGCTGGAAGACCTGGGCGACGGTCCAGTCGGCGCAGGGCGTCGGCAGGTGCCAGCCGTCGTCGGGGACGCCGTGGACCGCGGTACGGAGTGCTTCGTGGGAGTCGTCCAGGACGTCCCAGCCGCTGGACTTCATGCCATTGCTCATCGAAGGGCCCCCTTTCGTGGAGCTCATTGTGCAAGAACTCCGTGGGGCGCGACGGTCGTTGACGCCGTCGCGCCACACGCCATCAGGAGGGGGCCACCGCCCGGCCCGTCCGGGGGGAGATCATTCCCGCGCACAGGCCTCGCGACTCCAGCGTCCGGGCGATACGGGGGACGGCGGCGAGGGTGTTGGCGGGCCAGTCGTGCATGAGGATGACCTGGCCGTCGGTGAGGCGGGCGACGGACTGCACGATCGCGTCCGTGCCCGCCCCGTTCCAGTCCTGCGAGTCGACCTGCCAGATGATCTCGGTGAGGCCGTACCGGGCCGCGACCGACTTCACCGTCGCGTTGGTCTCGCCGTACGGCGGGCGGAACAGTTTCGGTGTGCCGCCCCCCGCGTTGGCCACGGCCTGCTGGGTGCGGGAGATCTCGGAGTCGATCTGTGCCTGGCTCAGCCGGGTCAGGTGGGGGTGGGTGTAGCTGTGGTTGGCGACCCACATACCGGCCGCCACCTGGGCCCGGACCAGGGACGGGTTGGCCGCCGCGTTCTGGCCCTGGTTGAACATGGTGGCCCGCAGCCCGTTCTGACGGAGCGCGTCGAGCAGCTTCGACGTGCTGCCGGACGGGCCGTCGTCGAAGGTGAGTCCGACGTACCCGCTGCAGGCGGCGGCCCCCGCCGGGTCGGCGGTCGAGGAGGGGACGGCGGCCGAGGCCGTGACGGTCGTGACCGTGAGAGCCGCGGCCGCGGCCGTCGTGACGACGACCGGCACACGCCTCGTCCTCACGACCCCACCCTGATACTGGAGCTGCCGCTGCTCCGGTACCCCTCGGTCGCCATGATCATGTAGTACTTGAAGTTGCCCAGGGGCATCCCGGCCCGGGCCCACGCGTCGAAGTGGTTGCCGGCCGTGATGGTGCCGCCCGTCCGCTTCGACTGCCGCACGCTCCAGTACTGGTCGAAGGTGCGTACGCCCTCGACCGACGGGGCGTTGTACCGCGTCGTCTTGTAGATGTCGTACGTGCCTCCGTCGCTGGTGACGGTGCCCTTGTAGGTGCCGGTGGGCCGGTAGGTGCCCCAGTTGTCGACGATGTAGTACTCGACGAGCGGGTTCGCCGTCCAGCCGTAGAGGGTCAGGTAGGCGTTGCCGGACGGGTTGAACGAGCCCGAGTACGTCACGGTGCGGCGGGCACCGGTGCTCCAGCCCTTGCCCGCGACGAAGTTCCCGGTGTTGCGCCATGAAGTGCTGTAACTGCCGCCGGACGACAGGGTCATGGAGACCGTGCCCGGCGCGTCCGTCCAGAACGAGTAGTGGTAACCGTTGTTGGAGCCCGTCTGGTTCGTGGTGACGACGGTGTCGGCGTGCGCGGTGCCGGGCATCGTGAGGGCCGCGGCGGCGACCAGCATCATGGTGCAGGTACTGCTGATGAGCAGCCGGAAGCTGCCTGGTGACTTCTTCATGGGGGTGCTTCCTCCTCGTCTTCGTGGGGTGGGTCGACGGGGGAGCTCTGTCATCGACGGAGTGTTGGCCGGGCCCTGTCAACTGTCAATGGTTTCGGCGCCACTCACGAAATATTCGGTGTCATGCGACGACGGCACCCTCCTGAACCCCGCTGCTCAGTCGGGTGTTGAGGACGACGAAACAGCAAGCCTCGCCCCGGAACGAGCCCCGCCGCCCAAGAACAAACAATTCCGTTACCCGAATGTTTCGAACGATTTCCGGACCGGAGAACGACTTCTCCGCCCACCGGACCGGCGAAATCCGGCCTCATCGCAAAAGACGACGGAACCCTGCACAGGGCCCCGGGTACTCTCCGCGAGTGCCGTCGACCTCCGCAGCAACGCCCGCCGTTCCGCCCGCCGACGACCCCGAGTGTCTGGCGCTCACCCGTACCCTGCGCCGCCGAGGCGTGCTGGTGCTCTCGGTGTTCGCGCTGCTGTGGGCCGTCGCGGCGGCATCCGGCACCGGCTCGGCGACGGACGCCGCGCCGCTCGGCATCGAAGCGGCGGCACTGGTGCTCACCGTCGTGGCGATCTACCTGGGATACCGCGGGGATGCCACCCCCTCCCCCCGGCCGGTGAACCTGCCGCCCCGCTGGGCACGCGGCGTGGGCATCGTCAACACGGTCGAGCTGATGGCCGTCTTCACCGTCGTCGCCGCGTCCAACGCGGCGGGCCGGCCCGAGGCCGTCCCCGCGGGCATCGCCCTCGTCGTAGGACTCCACTTCTTCCCGCTCGCCCGCCTGTACGACCAGTGGCAGTACCGGTGGACGGCGTCGCTGCTGACGGCCGTCGCGGTCGCCGGGTTCGTCCTGATCGCGGCGGGCCTCGCGGACGAGAGCGTGCGGATCGTGGTGGGCCTGGGCAGCGCGGCGGTGCTGTGGGCCTCGTCGTACCACTTGGCGCTGCGCGGCTGACCGCCGTTCCCACTGCGGCCGTCCCACCCGGCCGAACGGCCGGCCCTCAACCGGCTTCCGTGCCGTTTCCCCGGACCGGCGTGGAAGTGATGGCCGAAGTCGACGACGTACCGCACATCCAACCTGCGTAGGGAATTCCGCCCTTGCCCGGAATGCCTGGATCGACTCCAATAATGGTCGACTGACCGTCAACTCCCTGTCCGCTGAATGACGAGGCAAAGGTGAGTGAGTGCACATGGCGGATTCCGAGCGGGAGCGGGAACCCGGCAGGATCGAGAAGGAGATCTACGGAAGGATCGGCGACGCGATAGGCGCCGCCAGCGGCGATGGCACGGGACTGCTGGGAAAGTTGTGGGGACGTGCCATAGAAGAGGTGGCGGCGAATCCCAAACGCTTCAACGACAACGTCGCGAAATACGGCACACTCCCGGGCAGCGGGCACATGATGCTGGTGGTCAAGGCGATGGACGACATGGAAGAGCATCGCCGCAACGACGAACGGCGACAGCAGCAGTCGCCGAAGAAAAAGAAGTAAGGGGGGTCAGAGGAGTGCTGGGGGCGGCCCGCCAACTCGGGTCACGTGCCGGGCACCGCTCCGAGAGCCGTCCCCACGAGAGTCACCATTCCACGCGGTGGATCGTGCCACTCGGAGACGTGCGGCGTGACGGACCACTGCAACGCCGACGGCCTGCCTGGCGGGTAGGGGCGTAATTTGCTTGCCTTGAAAACGAGTTGAGGCTGCACTGTGGCCGGACGGCACAGGGTCGTGGTCCGGTACCACGAGACAGGGACCTGGGCTCCCTTCCACACGCATCGCCCGCCACACTGCCTGCACTGGTTCTGAAGGATCTCCGCATCGGGAGCCGCCCCAGCATTACGGCCTCCCGGCGCCCAGGCATTCCGGCCACGAACACGCCGTGGCCGGAATGCCGGGGACACCTACATGCGAAGGAAGTCACCTACCGCCACTTCACGCCCAAATCAACTAGTTCCGATACCGGAACACGATCCGCCCACGCGTGAGGTCATACGGAGGGAGCTCCACCAGCACCCGATCCTCCAGCATGATCTTGATGTAGTTCTTGCGGATCTTCCCGCTGATGTGCGCCAGCACCTGGTGGCCGTTCTCCAGCTCCACGGTGAACATGGCGCTGCGCAGGCACTCGACGACTCTGCCCTCGACCTCGATGACGTTCTTGTTCCTGCTCATCGCACCAGCTCCAGGTTGCTGCTCATCGGCCGGGCGCCGACGCCCTCGAACAGCGCGGTGGCCGCGCGGTTGGACTCGTGCACCTCGGTCCAGGCCGTGGCGAACCCGGAGCGGTGGGCCGTCACCAGCGCATGAGCCAGCAGTGCCCGCCCGATGCCGCGACGCTGCTCGCCGGCCCGGACCGCGACCAGCCCGATGCGAGGCCGAATCGGAGTCACCACCCTGATCAACCCCAGGTAGCGGCCCGCCGCCGAGGCGACCGCGTACTTCGACGGGTCGACGACGGTGTCGCCCTCGGTGCGGGGAAACACCTCCGCGGGCATCGACTGCCACCACCCGACGCTGGTCTCGACCTCGTCCCGGATCGCGCGGTCCACGTCCCGCAGCAGACCCTCGTCGGCCTGACCGGCGGGCACGATCGTCACGCCCGAAGGCGGCAGGACCGCTTCGAGCCCCGTGACCCGCGGGTCGGTCGGTACGGCGTACTCCCACTCGCGCCGCCCGACCGCGAAACCCGCCCGCCGCCACTGGGCCGTCAGCTCGACGTCCGCTTCGTCGACCACCGTGTACAGCGGGGAGGTCAGTTCCGCCACCACCACCCGGGCGAGCCGGTCGAAGACGACGTCGTGCCAGGCGTCGATGCTGACGAACAAGCGCCCGTCGGGCCGGTACTGGGCATGCCCGCGACCGACCACGAGGTCGTCGTGCAGGGCGTGCCATTGCCTGTCCGCGACACGCGTGATCACCACTGCGTTCTCGCTCAGGCCGGACGCAAAAGGCTTTGTGTCCATCGGAGTCTCCCTTCCAGGAGTGCCTCGAACTCAGGCGCTCCTGGCGACACCGAACGTCAGCCGCCGGACCGTGACGGGATGAGGGAGCACCCACGGATAACTGCGTTCACGGGTCTCACCTCCTACGTCGCCTGACGGTCCACCGAGAAGGTAGCAGCGGCCCACCAGGTTCCTCAAAGCCTTTTCCCGACTCGCCGGGCCCGCACAACTTCCTTGACCTCAAGTTTGGTTGAGCTCCTACGGTCGATCGCATCGACCCGACGGGAGCAGCGACGGAGGCCACGGACATGGAGTACACGCACAGCGACACCGACCTGATCAAGCAGCCCATCGGCTACTGGAGCTGGGCGGCCTACAAGGCCGTCATCAACCGCACCCGAGCCGCACTCGCCGGAATCGGCACCACCCAGCCCCAGTGGTGGGTCATCGCGCAGGTCGCACGCACCGCCACACCCAAGACCCGCGATGAGGTCTCCCACCTCCTCCGCAACTACCTCGACACCGGACCGGAAGCCATGGAGTCGGAGATCGACAAGACCATCGTCCGCGGCTGGATCACCGAGGACTCCGAGGGGCGCCTGGGCATCACATCGCAGGGCAGAGCGTTCTACGACAAGACCGCGATTCTCCAGTCCGAACTCTGGACAGAGCGCCACGAGGGCATCTCCGACGAGGAGTACCTGACGACCCTCAAGGTGCTGCAGCGTTTCATCCACAACGCGGGGGGACGGGCCTGGCACCACTGAGCCACGCCGACACTCGGCAACCACTCTTTCCGTACCGGAAAACCTTCACTTGCCACACCGGAAAGACAGGCCTAGTCTTTCCGGCATGGAAACTGGTGCGAGCGTCCCTGACCGTTACCCCCTGCCCACGTCGGACGAGGCGCGGGCGACGCTGGCCGAGGCAGCTCGCATCAGGGCGACGGCCACCGCCCTGTCGGCCACGCCGTGGCCGACGTGGTTCGCCACGACCCTCACCGCCTACGTAGCGTTCTTCCCCTTCGCGTACGGAGGGCTGCTCGCCGACGAGCGATGGCTGCTGCCGAAGGCGGCCTGGGCGGCAGCGCTGCTGGTCGTCACGGCGGCGTACATGATGCTGTTCGCGGTCGCCGCCCGCTCCTGGAGGCAACGCACCGGTGTGGCACTCCGATTCGACGTGCTGCCCAAACGGGCGACCGTCCCCCTGGCGATCGGCATGCCGGCGCTGTTGGTGGGACCGGCCTGGGCCTTCCGAGCCACCGGCCAGGCAAGCTGGCTCGCCATCGCCGCGGTGGCCGCGGCCGCGGTGTCCGTAGGCTTCCACCTCACCTTCGTACGGCTGCACCGGAAGACCTCATGAGCACCGGCCCCACCGACGCGATGGACGGCTTCGACAACCTCGTCCACGCACCCAACCGCCTGCGCATCTGCGCGTTGCTCGACACCACGGGCGAGGCCGAATTCGCCGTACTGCAAGAACAACTCGGCCTGTCCGCCTCCGCATTGAGCAAACACGCCGGCGCCTTGATCGAGGCCGGCTACGTCGAACAACGCAAGGCGGTACGTGACACCCGCCAACGAGTCTGGCTACGCCTGACCCCCCAGGGCCACAAGGCCTACCACGGCCACCTGGCGGCACTCCGGGCGATCGTCGGCGAGTAGACACGGCAGGAGCACGATGGCTGATCACGGCTGGTACGACGACAGTGACCACCACGAAGCAGCGCAACAGGCCGAACGAGCAACACGGTTCGGCTGGTCAGCGATGGCCTGGTCTACGGGAGTGCTCGGCTGCGCACTGATCACCACCGCCGTTCTCTGCGCAGCCACGGTCGCCGCGTGCGTGTTCGTCGTGGTGTCGAGCCATTACTGAGTGCCCAAAAGACGCGAGTGCGGCCCCTGATCCGAATGGCCCCGTCCCGCGTCGTCGAGGCCTCCCAAGCCGCCAGCGATCTGTCTTCCTCGAAGCCCCTGAGTACGGCACCGTGTCTCCGACTGTCCGCGTGAGCCATGGGGGGAATCGACATTGTGGGAGCAGCTGCCGGCTTTGGCCGGCGTTGCCGTGGGAGCCATCGGCTCCTACGTGGCAACCAGCCTTACGGAACGGAGCAGGTGGCGACGGGCAAGAGCCGAACGCTGGGACCAGAAAAGGCTGGACGCCTACGCGTCCTATGCGAACAGCTTGAAGCATCAGATCAACATCGCCCAGCGCATAGGAGCGGCGAGGGGCTTCCAGCACGCTGTGGACCCGCTGGATCCGGAGCAGGGTCTAGTACAGCTCAGCGAGGCCGAGGCACGGCGTGCGGCCGATTGGGAGACGGTGCTGCTCGTCGGGGATGCCGAGACCATAGCGGCGGCTCGCAAGTGGCATGAAGCCGTGTGGAACGTCGAACTTTACGCTCGCGGCCTGAAGGAAGACCCGGCCGGCTGGGAGAGAGCAGTCGGGCAGATGAGCCGAGCACGTGATGACTTCTATGCTCTCGCACGCCGAGACCTGGGCATCTCGGGGCCCCCACCACCGTCCGGCAACTGGCCGCGAGCCTGGCAGCAGCAAGACGAAACGAACTGAGAGCGACCCGTGACTGCCACGGCTGCCGGAGCCACGACGTGAGCTACAAGAACGAATCGGAAGATCAAGCAGGCGCCTGGGACCGAATCCTGGAGGAACATCTCAAAGACGACCGGGGCCGTGATCCACGTCGGCGGGGGACGTCGGGCTCAGGGATGCGGCATCCACGTGGCACCAGTGGCACGCGTGTGGCACAAACCGCCACGACGAAGGGCCAGCCTGGGAGGAAGCCCCTCCTGAGCTGGCCCTTTTCTCTGTGCCCCCGGCAGGATTCGAACCTGCGACACCCGCTTTAAGAGTTCGATGCGAGCCCGCTCCTGCTGATGTCGGTGACTGGTGTGACGGCCGGACCGAAACGCTGTTGTATGCCCCTGTCCGGCGTCGTTGATGTCAGCCGTGGATGTCAGAAGCGCTTTGGGGCGGCTGCACTTGGTTGTAGTACAGCGGCGAGGCACCGCCGCTCCTCCTGGGCCCGGACCGTTGTCAGTGCCACTTGCTAGTTTGCTGGTGGAGTGAGACCGGTCAGAGAACCTTCGAGGTCCGCGGTCAAGGGGGGTGGGCATAAAGGTCCCCGGGAGCCACCTCGGGACTATGTTGCAGGCCGTAGATCCCCACCCCCCTCATCCTCTGAGGTCAGCGGCCGGGGCACCTCCACTGGACGGTTGTGCCGGGAGCCTCACTCCTCCCCAGGCGGGATAAGGCGATCGGCGTCCTCAGCGTCGTCCACGTGTCCGTGCGCGTCGACGGCGATCGGGGTGGCGCGTCCTCGGGCCGTGACCAGCCAAGCAAGAACCTGCTCGGTCAATGGCCCGTTGCTGGGCCCTTCGTCCTTCCAGTACGCGCGCCAGCCGCCACCTGGTACGGCGGCTACCACCTGGTCGGCTTGCTCCAGGTGGGAGAAATCCGGGTAGTCCGTCACGGGGCGGCGGGTACCGCGTTTGGGATCGACCACCAGTGCCACGCCCGTCGCCTCGTCCCAGGCGTCCACGTGCGCTGTTCGACCGATCGTCGTCTCCGTGCCGGTGAAGATTGCGAGCCAGCCTGTCCCGTTGAAGTACCGCATGCGGTCATCGTCCATGACGACGGCCGGCCCCGACGGGGAAGTGCCCACTTCGGTGCCTTGGCGTGCTCTCAGCTTGGGAAGCTCAAGTCTCATTGGCAGCGGTTACTGTGCTGACCTGCGGCGGAGTACCGGTGGAGTCCTGGTCGCACCAGGCCAGGTGCCCGCTATTCCCCGTCGCTCCCCGCAGGATCTGGCACGCGAGTGGCACGGTCCCTTTGCCTCGAACGTTCCTCGGTGGATCTGGACCCCCGAGGGGCTGAGCCTCAGCCGAGGGCAGTCAGCAACGCGGCGGGCGCGCTGACCGACCACGCACTTGTATGCCTTGCCGCGCCCCCCACCGCCACGCTGTCATGAGGTCGACCATAGTGGGCCGCGCCGGCGGAAGCGTGGTGGGCTGGAGAGATAACCAGCTGACCAGCGCTTTGCGGGATGTGCCGCGCGTAGCGACCAGCCGCAGACGTAGGCAGGACACGCCTGGGCATCCATAAGAGAGCTGAGCGGCAGCCGTTCGTAGAGCGTTAGGGAGCCCAGGAGACTGTCCGGGGCTTCCTGTTCTGTCTTGCGTGCACCCTTAGCCCTCAACGGGTGAAAGTGATGGATAAGCAAGAGCCACCGCCCTAGAATGGCATACCTATGCATTTCGGGAGGTAGCCGTGCCTGACATCAACACCCTAGTCACTTTCTTTGGTGAAACCTTTTTGACCTACATCGGCGACTTGGATCCTGTAGCGAAACGGAAAGAGGGGGAGCTTACACCAGAAACGGTTAGCATCCTGGACAGCATTTGCATGTCGACGGCATACCAGGATCCGCAGACCCGATGGATGAACGTCGCAGCTAGCATCATGCGCTATGTGGGCCCTGCCGATATCTCCTTGGGTAATTACCTGCGCCAGCTCAATGGCGGGGATCCTGTTGTTCTGGAAACTACAGATGACGAACTGCATAACCAGCTGATTACTGTCGCCGCGGCCCTATATCCTGCTTTCCTCGTGAAACGCCCGGACGGTGAGCCGCTTAACGGCACCTTGGCCTGTGGCGGGGAGTTTATGGGGCATCCTCAAGGCCTCTCGTTCCTGGTGGGCGCTTTGAGGGATCCGGACATTTCTAAGCTCTTCCCGGGCGTAGAGCCTCCTGTAGGTCAGGAGTTGGGAGGGCAAGCGCGCTCAGTTACCGGCGTGGAGTCTTTCCTCGCGACCTCAAAGGGGGGCGTGCAAATTTTGCGCCTGCATTCCCTAGGAGAGCACATTCTGAACAATGCTTTCCATCGGCTAGTAGTGCAGGGCGGTGAAGTATCGCTTCAGACGTTCCTAGCGCAGGTCGGAGAAGTCCTTGGTGACATTCGGAGGTTGGGACGTGGAGAGTCTATTGGTGTAACGGTAGCAGTGGGCTTGTCTCGACTCGGCCTTGAATGTAAAGGGATTAAGTTGGGCGACGAGCGCATTGTGAAACGCGAATTCTTCTATGGGCGCCAGGGGGATGGAAGTCCTTGGGCCCCCATCGTGCTTCTGGCAAGGCAGGAATACAAGATCTATGCCATTAAAAGTGTGGTTTGGCGCGACAGCATGTTTGAGGAACTAGATCCTACGCCTTATGTGGACCGTACGCGCGAGTGGCATAGCGCGATGGAGTTGCGAGTCGATCGGTGCTGTCTCTCAATCTTCCTGGCCTCTGGCGCGGCTAGGCCTACCGGAGCCGTAGTGGACTTCACGGCCATTTTGGATCCCTTTACGCACTATCCCGTTGAACCATGGCAATCCCGCCCCTCCCCTAATGTGAGCGGAATTAGTCTCACGCAAGCTGCTGCTGATGAAGTGGCTTCCTGGTACTCGCGCGTTGGACAAAACCATGCCGCCAACCTCGATGTGTGCATCAGAAGGATGGTGTCTGCCTGCAACAGTCGATACACACCATCGGATTCACTCCTGGATGCGGTACTTGCTTGGGAGAATATGTTCAGTGGCACCCCGGAGACTGTGTTGCGCGTCTGTGGAGCCCTCTCTTCCCTTCTAGCAGCGGATACTTACAAGGACCGCGCCGAGCTTTTCAGCGAAATGAAGAAAATCTACACCGCTCGCAGCCAGATCGTTCACGGGAAAACTAAGCGTACACTGACGGAAGACGTAATCAGAGCCCACGCCGATAAAGCAATCGAGTATGCCTTCAAGGCTCTAAGGAAGCTATACGACTGCCCGGAGGTGTTGGCACTGAAGGATTCTGATGCTCGAGGAATGGCAGTGCTGATGGGTATTGCTCATGACAGAGGACATATGCTCAGTGAAGGTGACAAAAATTGAGCATCCTGTCAGTTGATGGTGAGGCGTCGAGGTGACGCCAACCGATCGAGGGAAATGCCGCAGGGACGAGCTTGGCGACTGGCCTATAGTTCGGCACGGTCAAGTAGGGGCTTGAGCCGGCCAAAACGCGACGACGGGTGCGTTGACTGATTACTCCTCAAATAATCTTCTCGGCGTGCTCTGCGATGGGTACAACGTTGGGCGTACCTGGAAGCACACCGCGTCGCCTGATTTCTTCGCCAGTGAACCAGCCGAATTCATCTCGCGTGGCCGTGAGGGTTGACCTTAGTGTGTCCTCTTGTTCGCGGGTGGGCAACAGTTCGTACACGTCTGCCATGATAAGTTCATGTGAGTCGGCATAAGGGCTGAATCGAATCTTGTCCACTATGCGGCCCTGGTATTCATGGAAGATGTAAGGGAACGGACCAGAAGGAAGAATGGAAGTGGATATGAGTTCCTCCTGGAACTCTCGCCATGGTGCATCTTCACGTCCACTTCGACTTTCAAACCAATGATAGAAGACTGAAAGGCTTGCCCCTCTAAGTCGAATCCTCAAATCAGCTTCGCTGGTTTGATCAATAGGAATCAGGTCGTCGTCCTGAGCTTCAATACTCGCTAGGAAATTCTGACCCTTGGGTGAGACCTTGAAGACGCCTCCAACAGGCTGATAGTGAGGAAATCGGGATCCCTTCACCAGTAGGTATTTTCCGTCGATCTTGATACGGAACAAGTAGGCGGCGGAAATGCGCACCATCTCGCTTCTGTATCGTATCGAATACCATCGCATGCGCAGGGCTGTTTTCTCACCGTTGATGGCGATTGCGGCAGGGACCACAAGAGCCAAAAATCCACCAGTCGCAAGATCGCTAACAGTCGAGTTTTGAAAAGTGAACCCTGATATTAGTAGCGCCATCGACGTAATGGCGTAGGTAATTGCACGTAGCATGTTGCGTCGGCTTTCTATTTCGGGAGGGGTATAATTGGAGGCTTCCGGAGTAGGTAGCGTGCCGTCCATCGAAGGTCAGACGTTGAGTCGGACAAGCCTTCGAGAAGAAATGGAGGAAGGTAGTCACATTCATACAGGGCTACGAGTATCGCTCGTTGAACAGGCTCACTACCTTCCGCCTCGTACTGCATGCGGAGAAGAGGCCCATCCGCCATCTCTGAAAACCGTCCGATATATCGCGCTGCAAATTCACGCGGATAATTGGGGCGATTCCTGTCGCGTAGGGTTGTCCATGCGTAATCTTTGAGCACCTTGGAGTTAATTTTCCTGCGCAGCGCTGAGTGAAGTATGTTCCTTTCGAGATAGGAGTAGTCGGCTAGGTCGAAGTCAAGCACCGTCGATTCGAGCGTGCTTACCATATCCTCGCGATGCTTAGGTATGCTCTCAACATATCGAAGGATCTGATCAGAAATGTGGTGAAGGTCTTTGAGGCTGCGAAGGGCCCATTGAACTGCTGTGGCATCGCGCTTTCTGCGGAAGCGGGTTAGGGAGAACTTGATATCTCGCTCTCCTTTCGGCCCCTGTTGCGTCGCTTGCTTGAAGAGTTCCCGGAGTAGCTTCTTAGCCTGCTGCGATCCACGATAATAAAAGTACGAGATCTGATCATGTGTGGAGTCGTCTAGGTGAGCAAGGCTTTCGGCTCGATCAAGTATTTCCGTCTTTCTGGAAGCGATCGTCAGGCGCCTAGCGCGTAGGGCCTGATTGGCACCGGCTAGTACTGATCGCAACTGCTCCCAGCCATAGCCGAATATGTAGGTGTCGTCCGAGTAGCGAACGTGCTGCACTCCGGATTGCCTTATATATTCGTCATATGGAAGCAGGTAAACGTTCGAAAGTGCACCTGATGCACTAGATCCTTGAGGAAGGCCCCAGGCGTGTGATTGCTGCTGGAATCTTTGAAGAAAATTGTAGAGCTGGCTAAGTAGCGGCTCATCGACTCCGGCTCTCGCTAGGTCCAACCGTAGAATGTCGATATCTATGTGCTCGTAGAAGGAGGCAACATCAGTTCTTGCCATTGTTAGCAGCGAGTCACTGTCTAGTATCTTCCGCGCTTGATGGCGCCATTCCAGCCAGTCTTCCACTGAGTGGATTTGGCTGCGACTGGTTCTATAGCTAAAGACGTTGTCCGAAAGTAGGTCATCCGTCTTAGATGTTGCCTGTGCGACTATGGCTTCGTACGTTAGACGATCTTTGATATCGAATCGAGCAAGCGGGCGTACTGAAATGGGGTCTTTGGGATGTTCGATGATTTCGACTCTGTTGGGGCCGCAGTTGATTCGCGAGATGTGCTCTAACATTTCCCGGCGGTAGCCATCTGTCCATAATGAACTGATGTCCCGGAAATTGATGATGTCTGGAAGTTCTTGACGGCTCTCAACGTTGAACAGGCGGCCAGCTACGAGATCCAGATATTTTGCCTTCGCCACTGACTTTCCTGCCACCCCGTCAACTCGCCGTAGTCACAGGCAGGTTACCCCCAGGATGGGGGTGGGCTCCAGGGTGGCCGAGCGGGCGGTGCAGCGGCTTTGGGCTGGAGCTGCTTTGGCGCGAGTGATCATGGCCCCATAAGCTTCCGGCGCGTCGGGCAGTCTGTGGACCTGCCCGCTAAAGCACGACGTTGGGGCCATGATCTTCGAGGCTCGCGCCAAAGTGGCTGCCTAAAGCCGCGGAGCCGACCGCCCCAGCCACGACGTACCCCTTCTCTTACCTCAAGCGGCTGATCGCTCTAAGCGCGGTGCGGGCGCCGGCCGGGCTGGAGCGGGGCGGAGACAGACATCTCACGCTGTTAAGGCGTCAAGGGGTGGGGGCCGAAGGCTTGCTGTTCGTTGTAGGGCTGTCGGGTTTGGAGGCAGTGGTAGAGCTGTCCGAGGAAGCGGTTGAAGAGGTGGCGTTGGGCGGCGGCGTGCCAGTCGCCGTGGTTGCGCCTGCGTTGGTAGTGGGCTTTGGCTCCTGGTGAGGCGCTTAAGGAGGCGAAGGCCCAGAGGTGGCCGGCGTGGCAGAGGCGGTCGTTTTTGATGTAGCGGCGGCCCACGTAGTGCTTCTTGCCTGATGAGCGGGTGATGGGTGCGGATCCGGCATAAGCCTTCAGGCCGCGGGCGTCGGAGAAGCGTGTGTGGTCGTCTCCGATCTCGGCCAGGATGCGGGCGGCGAGCTGTGGTCCCAGGCCGGGGAAGCTGAGAAGGATCTGGGCGTCGGGGTGTGTGCGGAGTTGTTCGTCGACGGCGATGGTGAGGTCGTCGGTGGCTTGGCAGGCGGCGTCCAGTTGGGTGAGCAGGGCGAGCAGTTGTCGGCCCATGGCGTGTTCGACGGGTGCGGGCTGGCGGGGCCTGTCTGTGCGGAAGAGGGCGTGTAGTTGGCGGGCGTCGGTTTCGATGTTCCGGCTTCGGCCGGCGCGTGTGAGGGTTCTGCGGAGTTGGGCGAGGGTGAGGTGGGCGGCTTGGGCCGGGGTGGGTGCCGTGGTCAGCACGTGACGGGCGTCGGGTCGGGCCAGTCCGCCTTTTCTGTTCTGGAAGGCTTCCAGGGCGGCTGGGTAGTACTCCCGTAGGAGCGAGCGTGCCTGGTTGGCGATCTGCTGGCGGTTCCAGACGGCGTCTTGTTGGGCGCGGGCCAGGACCGTGATGGCTTTGGCCTGGTCGCTGTCGTTTGGCAGAGGGCGGTGGCGGTGTATGTCGGTGCGCAGGATGTGTGCCAGTGCCAGCGCGTCAGCGCGGTCTGACTTGGTGCGGGAGAGTGTGTGGCGGTCCCGGTAGCGGGCGACGGCGAGCGGGTTGATTGCGAAGACCTGCCGGTGGCCGTTGTGCAGGGCAGCGACGAGTAGGCCTCGGCTGGTCTCGATGGCAACGGGGATGGGGTGTGTCGGACTGTCGCCGTGTTCGGTGAGCAGATTCAGAAGTTGGGTGTAGCCGGTGGCGTCATCGGTGATGCGGCACTGGGCCAGCGGTGTGCCGGCGTCGTCGACCAGGGCGACATCGTGGTGGTGTTCGGACCAGTCGATCCCGCAGAAGACCTTCACGGCGTCCTCCATGCGCGCGGTGTTGTGGGCGGAGCCGGTGCGGGCCATGCGGCGACCTAATTCCAGGACTTGATCTGTCCGCCATCTCACCAGCCGTTCATGGCACTGCACTCGGCCGGGCCTCTGTCTCAAGGAGAGCTCGCTGGCTCGCGAAGCGACGAAGAGGTCACTACGGCCGGGCTGGCTCACACCCCAGCCGCGCAAGGGTTGTCTTGGCTGTGACGTGATGTCGTGCTGGTCCGAGGACACCGGGTGTACCGCTCTGTCTCAAGGCCTGCGGGCCAGAAGCGCAGCAGGTATCTGCCCGGTGTCCACGCGGCCGTCACGTTACGCCAGCGTCCTGCGGGCGCCGCTCTTCCGTGAGGCGTCAAGGGCCAGGAGAACCGCAGGCATCCCCCGGTCAGCCAGCACACCATCGACCGCCTTAAGGAGGAATTAGGAGAGCCCACCCATGCATGACGACGAACTGCTGACGGTGCCTGACGTGATGGAGCGGCTGAAGCTCGGCCGCTCCACCGTCTACGACCTCATCCGCTCCCGTCGTCTGCCCTCGATCACCATCGGCCGATGCCGTCGCATCCCCGCGCGGGCTGTCCGCGAGTACATCACCCACGAACTGGAGGCAGCCGCCTGATGGCCCAGCAACGCAAGCGCAACCCCAACGGCGCCGGCACCATCACCAAGCGCAAGGACGGCCGCTTCCAGTGCGCGGTCTACGTCCTCCAGCCGGACGGCACCCGCGCCCGTAAGTTCGCCTACGGCAAGACCTGGGCCGAGTGCGACGCCAAACGTCGCGAGCTGCTGGACAAGGTCGACCAGCGCGTGCCCGTGCCCACCAAGTCGGCCAAGCTCTCGGACTGGCTCCTGTACTGGCTGGACAACGTCATCAAGCCCCGGCGGAAGCTCAGCACGTTCGACAAGTACGAGGCACACGTCCGGCTCTACCTGGTGCCCCTGCTCGGTGCCAAGCGGCTGGAATCCCTCGGCGTCGCCGACGTCCGCCGGTTCCTCGTCCGCCTGGAGAAGGAGACGACCGCCGCAACGGCCAAGGAGTCGCTCCGAGTTCTGCGCTCGGCCCTGTCTTCCGCCTGCCGCGAGGAACTCATCGCGCGCAACGTCGCCAAGCTCGTCGAGCCGCCCCGCACGGACAAGCCCGAGCTGCACCCCTGGACTCTCGACGAGACGCTCGACTTCCTCGCTGCCTCCCGCAAGGACCCGCTCTACGCGGCCTTCGTGCTCGCCATCGCCATGGGGCTCCGCCGAGGAGAGATCGTGGGCCTGCGCTGGTCGGACCTCGACCTCGACAACCGTGTCTTGTACGTCCGCCACCAGGTCCAGCGCCGCCGTGGCGTTCTGTACGACGACGACCCCAAGAGCCGCCGTCGCCGGGCGGTCCCTCTCCCCGCCCTCTGCATCGCGCCCCTGCGCTGGCACCGCCTACGGCAGGCGGACGCTCGTGCCAAGGCGGGGGAGAGGTGGCAGGAGTCGGACTACGTGTTCGCCACCCGAACCGGCCGCCCGGTCGAGCCGCGCAACCTGTACCGCTCCTTCACCCGCGTCGCCGAGTCCGCTGGCCTCCGTGTCATCCGACTGCACGACGCTCGCCACGGGACGGCCACGTTGCTCACGGCGGCCGGAGTCGCGCCCCGAGTCGTGATGGAGATCCTCGGTCACTCCCAGATCAGCATCACCATGGACGTCTACACGCACGTCGTCCAGGACACCCAGCGCGAAGCCATGAGCCACATGGACCGCCTGCTCAGGAGACGCCTCATCCGCGCGTGACCGCCCGCGTTGATGTCAGAAGTAGATGTCAAAGGCCCCGGACCATGATCGGTCCGGGGCCTTTTGGCTGGTGCCCCCGGCAGGATTCGAACCTGCGACACCCGCTTTAGGAGTCCGTTACTGAGGCGGGTGTGACCAGCGATCGGCGACCAGCAGGCCTCTGACCTGCGCGTTTCTCATCGTTGGGTATCGGATGGTATCGAGCCGAGTCGGATTCTGATGTGTACGGCATGTGTACGGGAACCCTTGCCGAGGGTGTTGCACGTTAGACGCACCCGGGTCTAAGGTGATGTCATCGCTTCGAAAACGAAGCGGCCCCAACCCGGTGCGTCAACACCGTGAAGGGGCCTGACGGATCACCTGACGCAACAGGAGACCGCTATGGCTCAGTCTGCCATCAGCCAGCACGTTGCCGCTCTCGCCGGCATCCCTTCTCAGCCGACGGCTAAGACCGTTCCCGGCGCCCTGAAGCCGGGTTACCGGCTCGTCCCGGCCCGTATCGGCCGGTCGACCGACGAGGGCATCATCGTCCACCTCCCCTGCCCCACGTGGTGCGTCGTCGACCACGTCGCCGAGAAGAGCGTGTTCCTCGAGGACGTGAACCACGAGGGCGAGCGCCGGGCGATGTCCTTCACCCCGAGCAGCGGCCCGCGGGTGCCCGTCGAGGTGTACCTGTCGCAGTGGCCCGGATCGCACGAGCCGCAGACGCAGCTGGCGGTCGACCTCGACTACGAGGTGGAGACCTACGACCGGACGGCCGCGCTCGCGCTGGCCGACCAGATGGCGGCGTTCGCCGAGGACGTTCGCCGGCTCGCCGAGACGCTGCCGGACGACAGCCGGGTTCGTGGGGAGGCCGTCTGATGCCGCGCCGCAACGCGAACGTCGACCGCAGCAGGTACCTGGTCATCGAGTCGGTGGACCTGACCCGGGTCGAGGAGACGCCGGCCCTGCCGAAGCTGCCCCGTAAGGCCTGCTCCCGCCGCCGCGCCATGCGCGTCCGGGGGTGGTGAGCGTGAGCTACACGCCGCTGCACGACCCGGCCCGGGCGATCTCGGAGCCCGCGCACCTCGACGTCGAGATCGCCGTCACCCGGCAGATCCTCGACGAGACCGCCGGCCTGAACATCCACTCCGACGACGACATGCGGTCCGCGGCGTTCGCCCTGGACTGCCGCGTGCGCGCCCTGCTCGCCGCGATCGAAGCCGCGCGGGGTGAGCGCCAGTGAGCACGCCCCGCACGGTGACCGTGCACACCGGGGATCACGGCGACGTCCACATGATCGAGCCGTTCTGGTGCGCCGGGGACCACCCGGCCGAGGGGTACCGCGAGGACATCGAGCACCGGTCGGAGGATGTGGTGCTGACGGTGCCGACGCCCTGCTGCGGAGAGCAGAAGCTGACGACGCTCACGCTCGTGCAGCGGCCGTTCTCCCGCACGGACACCACCGCCAAGGCCACGGTCGAGTTCTCCGAGGACTACCACGACGTCACCTCCGCCCAGCTGGCCGAGTTCACCGACGCCCTGGTCGCCCTGGCGGTCGGCCCCCTCCACCAGTTCATCGAGCGCCTGCAGCTGCTGGAAGGGGGCGAGCGGTGAGCCGCGCCCTGATGTACGTCCTGGTCCTGCCGCTGCTGGCGGCAGAGGTGTGGGCGCAGTTCGTGGCCAACGACCAGCGGCTCGTCGCCCTGTTCGCGGTCCTCGCACTCGGGGTCCTCGCCGTGCGCTGGATCACCGGCCCGGAAGCGGACGCCTGCCCGCCCAACTGCCGCAAGTGCGCCGAGTCCGAGTCGCTCGCTGAGGGCGACCGGTGACCGCGAAGTGGCCCGTTCGCCGGCCGACCGAGCATGCCGCCTTGCGTGCGGTGTGCCGGTCGGCCCGGCCGACCCCGTCTGTCCCTGCCCTGATGGCTGCGTTGCTGCTCGCGAATGAGCGGCGTGACCGTGAGGGCGTCTGCCTGGCCGCACATCGCGTCGCTCGCGTCGCGGCACCGAAGGAGTTCGGAGAATGAGCACTCTCAAGAAGGCGGCGCCGTGGGCGCTGCCCGCTGCACTGACCGCCGTCGCTGTCGTGTGGGCGGTGGCCGCGATCGGCGACACCCTCACCGCGCAGGCTCACCCCGCGTTCGCGTACAGCGTCGCCGTCCTCTATGACGCCGTCTGGCTGTACGCCCTGGCGCAGGAGACCGCGCACCGCCGGCAGGGCTCGAGCGCCCGCCTGCCGAAGGCGATCGGCTGGACGTTCCTGCCGCTGACCGTCGCCGTGCTGGCCGTTCACGGGCTGCTCGCCGGTGACGTCCTGGCCGCCGCGGTCGGCGCCCTGATCCCCGTCCTGGCGAAGGTCACTTTGGTGATGGCGATCGACCGGGACCGCACACGGATCAGCCCCCGGGCGCAGGCCGCCATCGACCGGACCCGTGCTGCGACCCGTGACCGTATCGCCGTGTCCCGGGCCGTCGCCGCGGCACGGGCCGACGAGACCACGGCGGCGGCCGACATCGTGAAGGGCGCCCGCCAGGCGGAGGCGGAGGCGGTCACCGTCACGCACGACGCCTACGAGAAGTACGCCGAAGTGATCGACCGGCACCCCCTGCCGGAGGCGGTCGAGGAGCTGCCCGGCCTGATCTCCGACAGGGAGCTTGAGGCCCTTCTGTCGGGGGGTGTGCCGGAAGGTGTTCCCGCACTTGGCACGGGGGGTGCGGAGACTATCCGCACCCCTGGCGGCACACCCTCGGCACAGGAGGCGAAGGCCGCCAACGACCAGGCGGTGGCGCTGCTCGCCGTGCAGCTGTACGCGACGAACCCGCCGCCCTCAAAGCGCAAGTTCCGGGAGGCCATGCGCGCCGAGATGAACGCCCGTGGCCTGACCGGGTCGTGGGAGACCATCGACGCCCTGTACGACCGGGAGAAGTCCCTCACCGGGCAGGGCGGGGGCACGCCGTGAGCGACGCACTCGACAAGGCGGAGAAGGCCCTCATCGAGGCGCAGACGAACACGTCCGCCGTGCAGCTGGCCGCGATGGCGATGGAGCTGGCGAAGCTGGCCACCCAGCAGCAGGCACAGGCGCCGGCGCAGACCTGCCAGCACGACCACCACAAGCCGCGACGGAGCTCGGGCGAGTGGATCGGCATCGCCTGCGCGGTGTGCGTCGGATCCGTCGGCCTGGCGTTCGCGTCGCTGGCGCTGGCCATCCTCGGCGGCGTCGCCGCCATCGTCGTCCTGGTCCTGCGGGACATGTGGGCCGACTTCCAGAAGGGAAAGTGACCATGGCCGATGACCTGAGCCCGAGCGACTTCACGTTCGGGGAGAAGGCCCGCCTGGCCGGCCTGGTGGCCCGGATGGCGAAGCGCGGCGTGGCCGGCATGGACGTCGACATCCGCGACCTGCAGCGCAAGGTCGAGCGGATCGAGGACCAGGCCCGCCGCCGCAAGCACGGCAAGTAGCTACACCCCGGGGCGGCCGTCATGCTGCCAGGCTCGCCGGCCGCCCCGGGCCTTCCAGCCGCCCTCACGAGCAACCGGAGATCACATCATGACGGACACCCTGCCCCGACCCGCAATCAACGGGCACGACAAGCCGCAGGTGAGCCTGCTCAAGTTCGCACCCGAGCAGCCGGAACTGCCCGCTGTCGAGGACGCCCAGGGCGTCGAGGCGGTCGACCGCCCGGACAACCCCCTTGCCGACTGGCTGACCGTGCCGGACGTGCCGATCCTCCCGCCCTGGGCCCGCTCCGTGGCCTCCCTGAAGGCCAACACGGCGGCCCTCGGCCGTCTGTGCCTGTGGCACACCCGCTACCACTCCCTGCGCATCCCCAAGTACGCGTTCCGCATGGCGTGGCTGGCCACAAAGGGCCTGTGGCGTGCGGTGCGCGGCCTGTGGCCCACGCTGACCGCCCACGACCAGACCGCCCCGGTCAAGGCCCTGCGCGCCCAGGTCAAGGTCAAGCCCGAGGACGTCGAGACGGCCGCCCGGTACGCCCTCGCGCACCGCCAGCGAACCATCACCCGCCGCTGGAGGTGGGGTGCCGCCGCAACCGCCGTCACCGCCGCCGCCGTTGGCTGGTACCTGGCCCCGCCGCTGCTGCAGGCCGGGATGGCCGCCGCCACGATGGTGCCGCTGGCCTACTTGGGCCGCGGGGACGACGTGCAGCTGCTCGACAACCCGACCCCGCCTCTGCGGGTCGACATGACCGCCCAGCAGCTCAACGACGCGCTCCGGGCCGCGGGCCTGCTCAAGCAGGGCAAGGGCGACGACGACGGACCCAAGGTCACCTGCGTGATGGGCCCGGTACGAGACGGGCGCGGCTGGGCAGTCATCTTCGACCTGCCCAAGGGCGGCGGGAAGACCGCTGCTGACGTGCTGGCGAAGCGCACGGCGATCGCCGCCGAGCTCGGCGTCGACGAGATCCAGGTCATCGCCTCCCGCGTCCGCGCGGCGGCCGGCGGCAACGCCGGACGGGTGTCGATGTGGGTTGCCGACGACGACCCCTACCTCGGCACGCCGAACCCGTCGCCGCTGGTCAAGGCCGAGACGTTCTCCGTGTGGGACCCGATCCCGTTCGGGCAGGACGCCCGCGGCAACCGCATCACCGTGCCCGTCATGTGGCAGTCGCTGTTCTTCGGCGGCCTCCCCCGCCGCGGCAAGACGTTCACGCAGCGCCTCATGACCGCGGCCGGCCTGCTCGACCCTTTCGTCAGGCACTACGTCGCCGACGGCAAGGGCGGCGCCGACTGGATGCCGATGAAGGCCGTCGCGCACCGGCTCGTGATGGGCGCCGAGGACGACGCCGTCGAGGCGCTGAAGGCCATGCTGAAGGAGCTGCTGGCGGAGATGGAGCGCCGCTTCGTCCTGCTGCGCGGCCTCCCGGTATCGGTGTGCCCCGAGGGCAAGCTGACGCCGACGATCGTCGAGAAGTACAACGTGCCGGTCATCTTCGTGACGATCGACGAGCTGCAGGAGTACTTCACGGCGATGGAGAAGGACGACCGCGACCAGGTCATCAACGACCTGTGCCGCATCGCACGGCGCGGCCCGGCAGCCGGGTTCATCTCCAACTTCGCCTCCCAGCGGCCCGACGCCGACAGCGTGCCGACGAAGTTGCGGGAGATCATCACCCTTCGGTACTCGACGCAGGTCGTCGACCAGACGTCCAGCGACATGGTGCTCGGCAAGGGCAAGGCCGCCCAGGGCGCGGACGCGTCGGTCCTGTCCGAGGAGCACAAGGGCACGGGCGTGCTGGTCACAGGCCCGGCCTCGTTCGTCACGGTGCGGGCCGACTTCCTCGACGGGCCCGGATTCGCCGAGCTGTGCCAGCGCGGCCGTACCCTGCGCGTCAAGCACAACCAGCTGACCGGCGACGCAGTCGGGGACGTCACCGCGGCAGCCGACCAGGCCGGCGTCACCATCGCCCCCGTCCTGTCCGACTGCCTCGACGTCATGCGGCACGCCGACCGCATGCACACCGTCGACCTGCTCGACCGGCTCGTGAACGTCGACGAAGACCGTTACGGCGACTGGGACGCCGAGCGCCTGGCCGCCGAGCTCGAGGCCGCTGGCGTCGACCGCACCACGAAGCAGGTGAAGGTGGGCGGGAAGAACCTCGCCGGCTACCGGCGCTCCGACCTCGAGGCCGCCGTGCCTGCCGAACTGCTGCTGGCCGCACGGCGGGTAGAGGCCGCCCCCACTACGGACCCCGCTACGAACAGCCCTTCCGGCGAGATCACCGAAGGCGCCTGATGTAGAGGGGGCCCGCTACCCCGGTAGCGGGCCCGGTAGAGGGCTCCCACCTGCGAAGTAGTGCCCGTAGAGGGGCACAGAAGGCCCCCGTCCGAACCCACGGACGGGGGCCTTTTCGCGTTTCTGGGGGCGTCACCGCAGAACGATGACGCGGCCTTTGCCGGGCGTCCCGCGGCTGCTCTTGTCCTTGCCGAGTCCCTTAGCCATGGCGTCGACGCGGCACTGCCAGGCGAGGACCGCGGCCACGGCCGCGTCAATCTTGCGGGGCGACTCCGGATGCTCCTTCATGATCTGGATACCGGACCGGGACGAGCGGCGCCGGGCGTTGAGGATGTGGCGGGCCAGGACGCTCGACCCGTCGTGCGTCATCTCCGAGTCGGCAACCGACGAGCGGAACGCCTCCAGCGCCCGCACGATCAGATTCGATCGGCCACCCGTCATCCACCACTCGATGGGGTGCTGCATGGTCGCCTTCACCTTCAGCCGGCGCCCATACTTCGCCTCCCAGCTGGCGACGTGAGACTCCCACTTGGCAGGGTCCGCGTACATACCGACCACCTTGTACGAGCGGAACGCGTCCTCCACCGCGGCCAGCACCTCGACCGTGGGCACCTGCCAGTTCATCCCCTCCGGGCCGTCCGGCTGCTCCCAGCAGCCCAGCAGGAACACGTGCCCGTCCGAGACACGGCAGCCCACCAGGGCCGTCGCGTCCGTCACGGCGTGGGAGCGGCGCCGGGACCCGTCGAACCCGAGCACGATCGGCTCGTTCGGGCCGACGACCTTGTCCGCGGCCGTGACCGCCGACCACTCCGGCTGAGAGATCCACCCGTCCGCGGCGTGCGTAACCTGCCCCAGGTAGAAGCGGCGCGCGTCCTGCGGGTGCGTCGCCGGGTCCCACACCTCGGCGGCGATCCGCTCCAGCCGCACCCAACCGCCGTTCACATCAGCCGAGTCCCCGTAGGCGTGCGCAAGACCGCTCAGCAGAGACTCGCGGTCGCCCATGTCCGTCTCGGCCGGCGCCTCCCGGTGGTCGTACAGCAGACCCTCATCTTTCGCCCGACCTTCCCGTATCCGCTTCCAGTACTCCGCGGTGTCCTCCGCGACGGAACCCTCACCGGGCACGTAGGCGTTCGGCGACTCCACCGACGTCCCCCCGGTCTTGCCCAGGTTCCGGCGCAGCGTCGCCGCCAGGCGCACACCGCCGTTCGACGGGCGCCACTCCTCGGTTTGGTCGAGCACACACCAGATGGGCCGGTTGCCCTCCCTCGACGGTGCCGACGACGTCACGAACTCGATGCGCCCGGAGGGCAGGTTCACGAACGTGTCCAGCGGCTCGACGCCCCGGTACGCGTCCAGCACCGGACCCTCGCGGAGCATCTCCAGCAGGGGCGCCCAAGCGTTCCTGGTCTGATCCTCGGACACGGCTGCAAGTTGCAGCCAAGGAGTACGTACATCGGCCCACGGCCGGCCCACCGGTTCGCCGTTGGCGTCGTACCCGTCCGGGACCACATCGGCCAGAGCCTCCGCACAGGTGAGTGCGGCCAGAAATGGAGACTTCCCCCACCCCTTCGGGCGAGACAGGCAGGCACGGCGGTACCGGCGCTGCCCGGTCCGCGGGTCGATGGCGTACAGCTGCAGGACGAAATGCGCCTGCTCGCGGGTCACCTGGAACGGCTCGTAGTCGGCACGGTCCGGTGTCGCCAGGAACTCGCGCATCCAGTCGATGACGTAGTGCCCGAGCGTCGGCAGCTCCCCCGGGTACCTAGGCCCCCGCCACGGCATCCGTGCCACCCCCCTCGATCACCTTCAGGTCCGCGAAGCGCTCCGAGGACGACGCCCCGGTGGGCCGCTTGCTGTCGGCCTCGTCGGCCTGCGCGAACTGCATGCGCAACCTGGCTCGGTCCTCCGGGGTGGCGCCGAACTTCGCCACCCTCAGCCGCAACTCGGGGCCGGCCGACATCTCACCGGCCCACAGGCGGGCGTGAATCAGGGCCGTGTCGACCAGGAACGACCAGTCCGACGACGAGAAGTGCTCAGCCTGAGGGGACGCCTTCCACATCTCCCACCAGTCGAGGGTGGGCTGAGGCCACTCGGCATCCCGCGGGAGCCGCGGGAGGTCCGGCGGCTCCGCCTTTTCATGGCGGAGCACGGTCTGAGCGTGCTGATCCTTACGGTGCCCGGCACGGCGCCGGGGGTCCTTCGGCGGTACTCCGCGGCCTGCCATGGCCACCTCCCTAGTTCATGATCCAAAGGCCCAGAGGCGGGCCCAGACAGGGCGTCAATACGGTCCCGATCCGCATAACCGCAGGTCAGGGGCATTTCCCCAGGTCAGAGGCTTGATCGCGTAGCGCCTTGATCGGCTGCTTGATCGCGTCTCCGGGGTGCGGTGTCGGCGTCCGTGCTCGGTGTCGTCTCGCTCGCCTTGATGCTGTTGTTGATGTTGCTTTCGAGTTCCTTTGATCAATTCGTTTCGTTGATTGATCTTTCGAACTTCGTTTTGATCTTTTGTCTTTTGATCTTTGTCTTGTCTCTGCCCTTGCCCCTGCCCCCCGGTGGGGGGTGGGGGTAGGGGTGCGGTCCGGCCGGCTGGCGGCCTCGGCCCCGAGGTAGGACCGACCGGACCGCGCGACGCTGGTGAGTCGCTTGCAGTCGCCCCTGGAGGAATGGACTGCTCGCTCACCATCGGTCCATGTCAGCCGTGAAGATGGCAGCTGCACGGTGCCGTTGACGTCGGGTCTCATGGGTCAGGCTGCGTCGTTGCCGTGCACCTCGAGGTCGGCGCCTGCCAGCTGCATGACCTGTCCGGCGCTGAGCCTGCCGAGTTCGGTGGGCGTGTCGAGCGCGTAGCTCCAGTCGCTTCCGGTGTCAGGCTCGTGCAGTTCGGTGAGCTGCTTGTAGGTGTCGGCCTTGCCGGGCGAGGACTCGGCGTAGGCGGCGACGATGGGCTGCCATGCCTGGCCGAGGAGGGTGACGCCGGCCTGTTCGGCGGCGTGGGCGGCGAGGGCCTTGACCATGTCGGTGTCACCGGCGCGCTGCGCCCGCTGGAATGCGGCCTGTGCTTCGCGGGGGTCGGTGATGGCGGCGGCCTTCTCCCTCGCGTCCCTTGCGCTCATGGCGCCTGCGCCGGTGGAGTCGTCGCCGCCGAACAGCTTCCGCTCGAGGAAGTCGCGCTGCCGCTGGTAGCTGGCCTTGTTCTCTTCGAGCAGGGCGGCCATCTTCCGTTCGGCGTCCTGGTGGGCGCGGGCGATGGACACCTGCCGGGCCTGCTGGGTGAGGTCGCGCCGGCTGCGGATGCGGGCGAGGGCACGGTCGCGCTCGGCACGGATGCTGTCGGGGGTTGCCTTGGTCATGGTCAGTTCCCTTCGGGGAGTTCGAGGTGCGGGCATTGCCCGCCGTGGACGTCGGAGCACCGGGGGATGTGGGCGGCGCGGCATAGGCGGGCGCCGCAGTCTCGGCTGCAGGGCCGCCCGCGGCCGGCCTTCAACGGCCGGTCGCAGACGGCACAGCGGTAGCGGACCCGGGTCACGCGGCTTCACATCCGGGATGGGCGGTCTGGTCGGGTGCGTAGGGCTCGAACGGTTCCTTGCATCCGGTGCAGACGGAGGCTTGCGAATGCTGGGGCCACAATGGGCTGAGTCCCGTCTCAGCCCGTCTCACGCCCGTCTCTGAGTCGCTGAGACGGGTTGAGTCGGGACTCACGCCATTGCGGGCTGTACTTTTCAGCGTGAGTCCGGAGTAGGTCGGAATCTGCTTGCCGGTCTCGTCCCGGGGGCGGGTCCGCTTCACCTGGGGAACGACTGACTGAAGGTTGCGGCCGAACATGGCCTTCGTCCCGTGCCGCACCCCCTGGTCGTCGGCCCAGTCCTTCCAGGCGTCCCAGAGTTCGTCGACGGTGACCTCACAGGTGGGCCCCTTGTCGCAGCACTCCCGGACGAACGCGGACGTCGGCGACGCGGTGTCCTGCATCGTCGTCACGGCGTCCGCGGATCCGGGCGGCTCCGTGATGTGGCCGTTCTTCTCCAGGCGGGCGAGCCCGTCGAGTGCCCAGTTGAGGATGCCGGGCATCTCCCCGGCCAGCTTGTCGGTGAGGTCGGTGTCTTCCTTGCCGAGCCAGCTCACGGTCATGTTCAGGACGATGAAGCGACGAGCGATGACCCCGGAGGCGTCGCCGAAGTTCGGCAGCTCGTTGGACAGGATCATCAGCCGGGTGGGCATCTTGCCCGTCCACGGGTCGCGGAACTTCCGGTCAACGTCGATGGTGTCCTCACCGGAGATGGTGAGCAGCCGCTCGACGACCTGGTGCCCGTCCTTGCCCGCAAGCCGGGCGTCGGAGATGACGGCGAGGGACTTCCCCAGCAGAGGCGACAGACCGAAGTTGGTGGCCAGGCCGGCGAGGGTGGGGCCTGCCATGTTCCCTTTGCCGACCAGGTTGGTCAGGATGCGGGCGATGGTGCCCTTGCCGGACCGGGTGGGGCCGACGACGAGCAGGATCTTCTGCTGGTCGGTGCGGCCGGACAGGACGTAGCCGAACCACTCCTGCAGGGCCGCGATGGACTCGGGACTGTCGGGCCAGATACCGGCGAGGAACTTCTCCCAGGTGGGTGCTGTCGCCTCCGGCACGTAGTCGAACGGCACGGACACGAGGTTGAAGAACCCTGGGGTGAGCGGTAGCAGTTCGCGGTCATGGACCCGCAGGAGTCCGTTCGTGCACGCCACGATCGGGCTGTCATCTCCGTGCGTATTGGAATTGCCAGAGTCCCGACTCAACCCGTCTCGGGAGATCCATTCGGGGGCGTCGACGGACGGCCGGAGATGGGTGACAGCTGAGATCGCCTCCATCAGATCGGAGATCTTCCGCTTCGTAGGGGACCACGGCTTGATGAGCGGCTGGCCGTGCTTGTCGAGGCCAGCGACGTACTCGGCGTGCTCCAACTTCTTGTAGAGGCTGGCCCTCACCTCCTGGTCGTCCATCTCACGCCAGTACGAGCCCTCCCAGCGCATCCACGTGCCACGCCAGTAGCGGCGGGTCAGAAGCCCGTGCTCGTCCCGCCAGGCCGGGGCCAGCTGCCGCGCCACGGCCATCGGGTTGGTCGGGGGCGGGTACTCAAGTTCGTCGTTCATCAGGTCGCCCCTACGGTGCGGTTGGCGGAGGCGACCGTGCGCCGCGCTTCGGCCTCACTGAGACCGACGCGGGTAGCCGCCGAGATCAGCTCAGACTCGACGTCGCCGGCCGCGAGATGTCCGTCTGCCACGTGCGCCCACCCCTTGCAGGCGGCCCAGTACAAGCGGCTGTTACGCGTGTTGGCGGGGGCGTCGAGGACGACCCGCACCAGGCCCTCGAGGGCCCGCCCCGCGGCATCGCCGGACGTGGGGATCACGCGACGCTGGGGGCGGACGACGGGGGGCGGAGGCAGCATCAGGCGCAGCAGCGCCTCAGGTACCGGCTGAGGGTCGACGTACCCCAGCTTGGGGTGAAAGGTGTACTCCCCGTTCCGGCCGGTCGAGCCGGGGCCGACGACGTAACCGCCCGTCCCGCGGACGTCGATGCCGGGACCGAGACGGCCGACCGAGTTCGGCACGGTCACGCCCTCCGGAACCGTCAGCCACAGATGGAAGCCACCGGACGGGGTGCAGATCGTCACGGTCTGTGGGACGTCGAACCCGTGCTCACGGGCGAGTCGGTTGAGCGTGGCAACCCCGTCGACTCCGTTCTTCCTGTCGAGGTCCAGGCCGATCATGCGCCCGCTGCAGGCGATGCCGTAGCCGTCCGCGTGCGGGGCCAGCAGGAACAGACGACGGACATTGGCCGCGTCGGTGGTGGCGTCGTACACGCCGTGTCCGGGCTGCCCGCACTGTCCCTTGCAGTTGTGCCCCCGGTCGTGGGGCGACCGGATCGCCGGGAGCTTGTTCCGGGTGGGGAACACGGCCAGGCCCTGCGCTGCGGCCCGCTGGGCGTTGTCGTAGCCGGACCGCCAGGCAGCCTGGCGGGCCTGCTCGCGTGCTCGGGTCCATGCGCTCATGTCGTCACCGCCGGGACGCGCAGCTGCACGACGTAGACGGCTCCGCAGGGCGCGGTCTTGAGGACGGAGCGGACGAGGGGGAGGGGTGCTCGGTGAAGGTGGGGGTGCCCACAGCCAGGGCACTTCTCGACCTTGACCTGCCGGTGCCACTTCCGGGACCGGGACCGGTACGTGTCGAGCCGGCCCGCTACACGCTGCGGGTCGCCCTGCGGTACGGTGACAGCGGACTTACCGCCCGCCGCGGAGTCTTCCTGAAACGCCCCGGTCAGCCCCCGGGGCGTTTCTGCGTTCGTGGTCATGCTGCGCGCTGACCTCCAGTCCGCACGGTGTGCTCGTCCAGCCACCGCTCGATGGCAGATCGCCTGTAGAAGACGCGGCCGGCGCGCCCCTCGGCGGTCTTGATGTACTCGGGGCCTTGCCCGCGCCAACGCAGGTCGGCGAGAGCCTGCGTTGTGCTGAAGACCGGGTACTGCTCGCACACCTGAGCCGGGGGCAGGAGGTCGTCCACGGGCTTCCCGGTGTTCGGCATTGCGTCTCCTTAGCTCATACCGTTGCACGTTAGACGCGAGCGCATCTATGGTGATGCACATGAACGCGATGGTAGCCCAAAACAGTCGATACGCAAGAGGCTTGCTGCCGCATAGGCTTGCCGACATGAGCGATCAGCAGTACGGCCGGCGTGCAGTCGAGGTAGGTCCCACCGGAATGACCGTGGCCGACAACCTGGCCCGACTTCGCAAGGTGCGCGGGTACAGCACGCGCCAGCTAGCTGCAGAGATGGAACGCAAGGGGCGCCCCGTCTCCCCCTCCGGCATCACTCGCATGGAGAAGGGGGACAGGGTCGTGACGGCTGACGACCTAGTCGCGTTCGCCGCGATCTTCGGAGTCTCGCCCGTCTCACTACTGCTGCCTCTCACCCCCACGGCCGAGACCTCTGTAGAGATCACGGGTGGGGGGACGGTCGACGCGCTTAGGGCGTGGGAGTGGGGCATCGGCCGGCTGCCGCTGCGGACCACGCCCGAGCACGAGCGGACGCAGCTGGCAGAACACCGCCTGTACGGCATGCCGCAGTGGCTGCAGGATCATGTCGGTTACGCCGTGAAGATGCGCAGCACGGTAAAGGCGCAGCCCACGGCCGAGGCGCAAGCTGCGATGCAGGGCCTGAAGGACCGGTACCGCGAGCAGACCGGCAAGGAACTCGACCCGGACGACTTGCTGAGGCTCATGTTCGGCCCGTCGATGGAAGGGGGCGGCGATGGCCCGCGTGTGGATTGAGGACCGCGAGACCCACGCGGACTACCGGGAATCTGTGGAGAAGTGGCAGGCGGCGAAGAAGGCCGGCAGCAAGCGGCAGCCTCCGGGCCGGTGGCGGGTGCGGTGGTACGCCCCAGACGGCAAGGGCAAGGCGAAGACCTTCGCGAGGCTGCCGCAGGCCGAAGCAGAGGTGCACGCCCTCACAGCGAAGCTGAGCAAGGGCTCATACCGTGACCCTCAGTCGGGAAAAGCGGCAGTGCGTCTGGTCGCCGACGAGTGGCACGGCTCGCTTCGGAAGCAGGGCCGCCGGACGAAGGACGACTATCGGGAGCTGCTCGACCTGTACGTGATCCCGAAGTGGGGTGACTGGCAGGTGCGCGCGGTGCAGTGGGCGGACGTCAACGAGTGGGTTACCGAGTTGTGCGAGGCGCCGGGCAAACGGGGCGCGAAGCTGGGGCCGGACCGCGTCAGGAAGACGTACTACGTGCTCAGCAGCGTGATGAAGCACGCGGTGAAGACGCACCGGATCGCGGCCAGTCCGTGCCACGAACATGACCTGCCGCGCAACGATGACCAGGACGACCACGTTTACCTGACCCACGACCAGCTGGAAGCGCTCGCCGAGCAGGCAGGCCGCTACCAGACGTTCGTGAGGACGCTCGGCTATACCGGCATCCGGTGGGGTGAGGCCATCGCCATCAAGGCGGGCCGCGTGCAGCTGGCAGACAGGCGCATCCGCATCCTGCAGGCGTACTCCGACATCGACGGACACCTCGAGCTAGGCCCGGTGAAGAACCACGAGAAGCGGTCCGTGCCGCTCCCGCGGTCGTTCGCCGAGGAGCTGCGGCCCCTGGTCGCAGGCAAGCCGCGGGACGGACTCGTGTTCACGGCACCGGAGGGCGGGCCGATGCGGTACCCGAACTTCAGACGCCGCGACTGGGACAAGGCTGTGAAGGCGGCCGGCCTGGACGACCTCGACCTCACCCCGCACAAGCTGCGGCACACGGCCGCGTCGCTCGCCATCAGCGCGGGAGCAGACGTGAAGGTCGTGCAGACCATGCTCGGGCACAAGTCGGCGGCGATGACGCTCGACGTGTACGGGCACCTGTTCCCGGACCGTCTGGACGAGGTCGCCGACGCGCTGGACGCCGGTCGCTCTGCCGCACTGACAAGGCTGAGAGCGTCAATCATGCAACTCTGACGACTTGTGGATCATGTACGAAATGTGTACTGGCCCCCAGGATCATCCTGGGGGCCAGTCTCGTGATCTGGCCCGTGACCTGCACGGACTGTGCTGTGCCCCCGGCAGGATTCGAACCTGCGACACCCGCTTTAGGAGAGCGGTGCTCTATCCCCTGAGCTACGAAGGCAGTGGCAGTGGACGCAAGCAGCGACGTGCCCGTGGTCTGGGAGGACCACAGGCGTCAGCGTACCGGATGTGGGTCGGGCGGGTGTGGGGGTCAGGTCAGGGATGCGGGGTGGGTGGGTGTGTGGGACGGGAGGGGGCGGAGTCCGAGAGGCCCTTTCCGGTGGGCGTCGGGGAGAGGGCGGGTGGGTCAGGTCGTCGGGACCCGGGTGAAGCGGGACGCTGTGTGGAGGTCTGTTTGGATGCGGGTGGCTGTCGTCGTCAGTTCCGGGAGGAGGTCCGTCACGCACTCCGCCGGCGTGCGGCGGCTCACGTGCATCGCCGTGTTCAGGGCGGCCACCACCCGGCCCGACCGGTCGCGGATCGGGACCGCCAGGGAGCGGAGTCCCTCTTCCAACTCCTCGTCCACCAAGGCGTAGCCCTGCGAGCGGACCGTGGCCAGGGTCCGCTCCAACCGCTGCTCGTCCGTGATCGTGTGGGGGGTCAGAGCACGCAGGTTCTCAGGCCCCGGCAGCGGCGTGGGCGCGTCCGCCAGCAGGACCCTGCCGAGTGCCGTCGCATACGCCGGCAGCCGCGTGCCCACCGTGATGTTCACGCTCATCACCCGGGCCGTCGCCACCCGGGCCGTGTACTGGATCTCCTCGCCCGACTCCGACAGCACGGCCAGTGACGTCGATTCGTGGATGCGGGACGTCAGGTCGGCCAGGTGGGGCTGGGCGATCTCGGGGAGGGTCGTACGGGACAGGGATGGGAAGCCGAGGGAGAGGATCCGGGGGGTCAGGGCGAAGGTGCGGCCCGTCGCGGCCACCAGGCCCAGGTGCTCGTAGGTGATCAGAGCGCGCCGGGCCGTCGCCCTGGCCAGGCCCGTCGCCCGGGCCACCTCCGTGAGGGTCTGCTCCGGCCTGTCCTCGCCGAACGCCGTGACGACCGTCAGGCCACGCGCCAGGGACTCCACGAACTCGCGGCCCAGTTGCTGCTTGGACGTGCCCGTCCAGCGCGCCAGGTCCGAAGGGGGCGGGCCGGGCTCGGGGGGCGGGGCGGCCCGGAGTTCGCGTTCCATGGCCCGCACCGCGGACCGCAGCCGCGGGAGCAGCGTCGTGCGCAGGTGCCGCGCGCTGTGGCGGCTCGTGTGGCTGACCACGCTCGCCACGCACGCGATCCTGCCGTCCCTGCCGTCCGCGCCGTCCGTGCCAGGGGCCCGGACCGGTACCGAGACCGCCACCAGACCCGGCTCGATCAGCTGGTCGTCCAGGGACCAGCCGTTCGCCGAGGCCTCGTGCGCGCGGCGTACGAACGTCTCGGCGTCCCGCTCGTCCGCCCCGTACGTGCGTGGCGGTACGGCCGTGAAGAACAGGTCCCTCGGGTCCGCCGCCCTGCGCTGCCGCCAGCGCTGCCAGTCCGTGTCCGTCCACTCCGTCGCGAACAGCGGGCCGGGTGCGGTGCGTTCGGCGGGGAGCAGGTCGCCGATGCGGAAGCTGAGGGACATCGCGCGGCGGCGGGTCGCCTGGTGGATGAAGCGGATGCCGTCGAGGTCCGCGACCGCGAGCGAGACCGACTCGTCCAGTTCATCGGCGAGCGCGTCCGCGTGCGGTGCGAGCAGGGCGGGCAGGCGCAGGGCGGACAGGTAGGCGTTGCCCAGTTCCATCAGGCGGGGGGACAGGTGGACGTCCCGGCCGTCGAAGCGGACGTAGCCCATGCGGGCGAGGGTGGCGGTGATGCGGTCGACGGTGGAGCGGGCGAGGCCGGTGGCCCGTTCCAGGCCGCTCAGGCTCAGTGCGCCGTTCGCCTCCGTGAGTTCCCGCAGTACCGCGATGCCGCGGATGAGAGGGGTGACCGCCTCCGCGGGGACGTCCTTCGGGACGTCCTTCGGGACGTCCTTCAGGACGTGCTCCGGGACGTGCCTTGGGACGTCCCTCTGCCCCATCTCGTCGGCCGGCGAGGCGGCGCCCTCCTGGGGCTCGGGCATGGGCTTCGCTGGCATCGGCTCTCCGGTACGGCGCTCGCGACGGTCGCGGCAGGCCCACCGTAATCCGAGTCAACCGAGTCAACCGAGTCAACCGAGAGATCCGAGATCGGTGCCAGGTGGACAGATAACCGGGTGGCCAGGTGGATAGGAGGCCGGATGCAAAGTGGCCGGGTGGCCGGGTGGCCAGGTGGATGGGACGCCGCACACCGGGTGGCCCGGAGGCCAGGGCGGCGCTTGGTCCTAGTCCCGTGTGACCCGCACCCGGTACCCCCCTTCCACGCCCGCCCCAGCCACCCCGACCCCCGCCCCCACGCCCACCACCTCGATCGTGACCCCCCGGCCCGCGTCGCGGAACGTCTCCCCGGGGGTGAAAGGCGCGTCGGACAGTTCCGCGTGGACGTTCGGTGCGCGGGTGCAGCCGCCGCTGTTGCGGCGGGAGTCGGTGACGGTGACCGGGCCCATGCCCGTGTCAACCGCCGCGTCGACCTTGTAGATCAGGACGCCCGGGCGGCACACCGCCTCGTCGTTGCCGGCGCGGGTGCGCAGTTCGACGGCGTAGCCGGTCCCGCCGTCCAGGGGGACGAAGACGAGCTTGGGACCACCGGCTTCCGCCAGGGGCGTCAGGGTGTACTCCGTGGTGCCGGGGGACGACGCGCAGTGGACCTGGGCGGCGTCGAGCCAGCCCAGCTTCCACTTGTGCCAGCCGAGGAAGTCGTTGTTGGCGCCCCAGTCCTCGCTCATGATGTCCCAGTGGCCGACCGCGCCCCCGCCCTCCGCGGTGTACAGGTCGGGCAGGCCGAAGACATGGCCGTTCTCGTGGGGGAGGACGCGGTAGCCGGTGCGGTCGTAGGAGCCGGAGCCGTCGTCCTGGCGGGAGTAGACGAACGAGGCGTTGGCCACGGGTACGCCGTCGGCGAGCGGGGCGTCCGGGTTGCCGGCGAAGGTGACGGACAGGACCGTGTCCAGGGCGGAGGGGCCGGCGTTGGGGCTCACCAGCACGTTCAGCAGGTCGTACGCGCGGAAGTCCACCTCCGGGTCGGCCGCGGCGACGAGGTCCTGGACCAGGGTGCGGTAGCCGGGCTCGAACGGCGCCCCGCGCTCTATGCCGTACTCCCGGAAGGACTTCGGCATCCGCAGCCAGCCACGGATGGGGGTTTCGGGGCGGTAGTCGAGGCGGCCGTAGGAGCTGGTGCGGAACCACTTGCGGGTCTGCGGGAAGAACTCGCGGAAACGGTCCCGGGCGTCGCCCTCACCGGGGGCGTCCGAGAAGTCGATCATCAGGGTGAGGGCGCGGACGGTGCCGGTGGAGCGGGAGTAGCCGGTGGGGGTCGGGATGCCCTCGGACATCTGGACCCCGCGTGCGCCGCGGATCATGCAAGGGCCGTGCGCGGGGGTGTGGGAGAGGACGATCGGGCCTGCTCCCGCGGTACTGGTGCCCGGCGTGAGCCCGCCTGTGCCGGCCGAGGTGCTGACCGTGAAGGTCAGGGCGGTCACACAGGCCAGAGCGGTCAGGCGCCGTCCGGATATCCGGCCGCGGGGCGGCCCCGTGCCGTCCGGGCGGGGGCGACGGGGCTGCGGCTGTATGCAAGGGACCTGCAAGGGACCTCCCGCGCCACGGCAGCCTCCCGTCTCCGGCTGCACCCTTCCGATCACCCTGCGTCGCCGGACAGGGGGGACGCGCGCTGGAGGAGACCGATCGTGGGTTTCCCGTCAGTAGCGGGCGGGGTGGTGCGCGGTCGGCTCGCGGGCCAGACCCGAAGCTGCTTGTGAGTCAGGTCACAAAGAATTTCCTCGGGAGCGGGAAATACCGGGGACCCACTCCCCGTTTAGCCATGTGTCCGACCGAAACGGGGAACCGCTCCCCGGATCGGAGCACCAGCCACTTTCCACCACCAGGAGTACGCCGTGCAGACCGCCAGCCCCGAAGCGCGCAAGGTGCCCCGGCCCCGCGCCGACGCCCTGCGCAACCGGGAGCGGATCGTCACCGCCGCCCGGGAGATGTTCGTCGAGCACGGCCCCGAGGTGCCGCTCGACGAGATCGCCCGCCGGGCCGGCGTCGGCAATGCCACGGTGTACCGCAACTTCCCGGACCGCGACGCGCTCGTCCGCGAGGTCGTCTGCTCGGTCATGGACCGCACGGCCGCGGCCGCCGAGGCCGCGCTCACGGAGACCGGCGACGCGTTCGAGGCGCTGGAGCGCTTCGTGCACGCCGCCGCCGACGAGCGGATCAGCGCGCTGTGCCCGATGGTCTCCAGCACGTTCGACCAGCACCACCCGGATCTGGAGGCCGCTCGTGAACGAGTCGAGCGGCTCATCGCGGAGGTCATGGACCGCGCCAGGTCGGCCGGACAGCTCCGGTCCGACGTGGACGTGGGGGACGTCATGATCGCCGTGGCCCAGCTCAGCCGGCCCCCGGCCGGCACGGACTGCGTCCTGGCCGACCGCTTCGTCCACCGCCACCTTCAGCTGTTCCTGGACGGGCTGCGGGCTCCCGCCCGCTCCGTCCTGCCGGGTACGGCCGTGACCCTGGAGGATCTGCGCCGGCCCTGACCGACCCGTCCCGGCCGATCGGATCCGTCCGGTCGCCCCGGCCCGATGAGTTCAGACCGCCCCACCCGTCTGAACCCTGAACGACAGCCCCAGCACCACAGTCCCTGCGGCCGTCCCCGTGGACGAGCCGTCACCTTTCACCTTTCGTCATCTTCTTCCGTCACGAAGTCACGAAGTCCCGAAGTGGGTATCCCCATGTCTGAAACAGCCTCGAAGACTCTCGGCACACCGGTCAGAGAACCGGACGCCAACCGCTGGAAAGCGCTCGTCTTCATCGCCCTGGCCCAGCTGATGGTCGTCCTGGACGCCACCATCGTGAACATCGCCCTGCCCTCCGCCCAGCAGGACCTCGGCATCTCCGACGGCAACCGGCAGTGGGTCGTCACCGCCTACGCGCTCGCCTTCGGCGGTCTGCTCCTGTTCGGCGGCCGGATAGCCGACCTGTGGGGCCGCAAGCGGGCGTTCGTCCTCGGGCTCGGCGGTTTCGCCGCGGCCTCCGCGCTCGGCGGTGCGGCCACCAACGAGGCGATGATGTTCGGCGCCCGCGCCCTCCAGGGAGCCTTCGGAGCGCTGCTCGCGCCCGCCGCGCTCTCCCTGCTCGCGGTGATGTTCACCGACGCCAAGGAGCGCGCCAAGGCGTTCGGCATCTACGGCGCGATCGCCGGTGGCGGCGGCGCCGTCGGCCTGATCCTGGGCGGCTTCCTCACCGAGTACCTGGACTGGCGCTGGACATTCTTCGTGAACATCCCGTTCGCCATCGTCGCCGCGGCCGGCGCCTACTTCGTCATCCGTGAGCCGGAGGGCGGCCGCAACCGCTCCCCGCTCGACATCCCCGGCGTGATCCTGTCCACCCTGGGCCTGGTCGCCCTGGTCTACGGCTTCACGCGCGCCGAGTCGAACGGCTGGGACGACTCCCTCACCATCGGCATGTTCATCGCCTCGGCCGTGCTGCTGCTGTCCTTCGTGGTCGTCGAGTCGAAGGTCAAGGCGCCGCTGCTGCCGCTGCGCGTGGTCACCGAGCGCAACCGGGGCGGGATCTACCTCTCCCTCGGTCTCGCGATCATCGCGATGTTCGGCCTGTTCCTCTTCCTGACCTACTACCTGCAGATCGTGAAGGGCTACTCGCCGGTCAAGACCGGGTTCGCCTTCCTGCCGATGATCGCGGGCATGATCACGGGCTCCACGCAGATCGGCACCCGCCTGATGACCCGGGTCGCGCCGCGCCTGCTGATGGGCCCGGGCTTCCTGGTCGCCGCGCTCGGCATGCTGCTGCTGACCCAGCTGGAGATCGGCTCCTCGTACGCCGCTCTGCTGCTGCCCGCGATGCTGCTGCTCGGTCTCGGCATGGGTACGGCGTTCATGCCGGCCATGTCGATGGCCACCCAGGGCGTCGAGCCGCGGGACGCCGGTGTCGCCTCCGCGATGGTCAACACCTCGCAGCAGGTGGGCGGCGCGATCGGCACGGCCCTGCTGAACACCATCGCCGCCTCCGCGACCACGGCCTACGTCGCCGACCACATCGCCGGGGCGACCAGCCGGTCCCAGCAGCAGCTGGTCCAGCTGGAGGCCATGGTGGAGGGCTACACCAGCGCCATCTGGTTCGCCGTCGGCATCCTCGTGGTGGCCGCCGCGATCGCCCTGACGTTCGTCAACGCCGGCCGCCCGGGCGGTACGGCGGTGGCGTCCTCCGGCGAGGACGCGGTGGACGAGGCGCAGATCCCGGTCGTCGCCCACTGACGGCCGTGCACCGCACCCCTTCGGGCCATCCGTAGGCACGAGGAAGGGGACGCCCCGCACCTACGGAATCCAGGACCTGCCCTGGCCCCGCTTCGACTCAGCGGAGCCAGGGCAGGTCCGCACCCGCTTCGGCCGGCTGAAGTCCCTCGGCGATGATCCGCATGATCTCGCCGAGGGACTTCTGCTGTTCCGCCGACAGCCGGTCGAAGACGGCCTGCCGTACGGCCTCCACGTGTCCGGGCGCCGTCTGCCGCAGCACGTGCAGGCCCTCGTCCGTGAGGACGGCGAACTGGCCCCGCTTGTCGTCGGGGCAGTCCTCCCGGCGTACCCAGCCGTTCTTCTCCAGGCGCGCGATGGCGTGCGAGAGACGGGAGCGGGTGATCTTCGCCAGCATCGCCAGCTCGGTCATGCGCAGCCTGCGCCGCGGCGCTTCGGCGAGCTTGACCAGAAGGCCGTAATAGACGTGCGGCATGCCCGCGTCGCGCTGGAGCTGACGGTCGAGATGGTCGTCGAGGAGGGTGGCGCCCTCCATGAACCAGCGCCAGACGCGCTGCTCCTCGTCGGTGAGCCAGCGCGGCTCCTGGGGGCGGGCGGGTGAGCCGGTTGTCGGTGCGGATGCGGGTGCCTTCATGTGTTCCACTCTACGTGGCCCCTCCTTGAACTTTAAACAAATGGCCCGTACAGTTTTGTCAGGGAACCACGTTTCGGAAGGAGCCGCAGCATGTCCGCCGCCACCCGGGAGCGCATGCCCGCTCTGTACCTCAGCCACGGAGCGCCGCCCCTGGCCGACGACCCGGTCTGGCCCGGTGAGCTGGCCGCTTGGTCCGCCGGTCTGCCGCGACCCAAGGCCGTCCTGATCGTCTCCGCCCACTGGGAGGAGGCCCCGCTCGCCCTCGGTGCGACCGAGACCGTCCCGCTCGTCTACGACTTCTGGGGCTTCCCGGAGCACTACTACCGGGTGAAGTACGCCGCCCCCGGCGCACCGGAGCTCGCGGAGTCCGTACGCAAACTGCTGCGCGCCCCCGGCATCCCAGTCCAGGACGTCCCCGACCGCGGCCTCGACCACGGCGCGTACGTCCCGCTGGTCGAGATGTATCCGGAGGCCGACCTCCCTGTTCTCCAGGTGTCCATGCCGACGCTCGACCCGGTCCGGCTCATGGAGATCGGCCGCAGGCTCGCGCCCCTGCGGGACGAGGGCGTGCTCATCGTCGGCTCCGGCTTCTTCACCCACAACCTGGCCGCGCTCCGGCAGGGCGGCATCCCCGCCTGGTCGGCCGAGTTCGACGACTGGGGCCGGCGGGCGCTGGAGGCACGTGACGTGGACGCGCTGCTGGACTTCACCCGCAAGTCGCCCGCGGGGCAGCTCGCCCACCCGCGCACCGAGCACTTCGCCCCGCTGTTCGTGACCATGGGGGCGGCCGACGCCACCGGTGAGCTGGACGCGCAGAATTCCGTGATCGACGGGTTCTGGATGGGGCTGGCGAAGCGGTCGGTCCAGTTCGGCTGAGGCGGGCCCGGGCGCTCGCGCCCGCGGGGGGCCGCTCCTACAGCGGCTTCTCGTACCAGGCCACGTCCCAGTACCGCCCGAACTTGCGGCCGACCTCCCGGTACGTGCCCACGTGCCGGAATCCGAAGCGCTCGTGCAGCCGGGCCGACGCCTCGTTCGGCAGTGCGATGCCCGCGTAGGCGCGGTGCAGATCCTCACCGGACAGGGCCTCGAAGAGGGCCGTGTAGAGGAGCGAGCCGACGCCTCGTCCGCCGGCGCCCGGGGCGACGTACACGGTCGTTTCCACAGAGGTTGCATAAGCGGGCTTCACACGGAAAGGGCTGGAAGTGGAGTAGCCCAGGATCTGCTGTGTCTCCTGCTCCGTGGCAACCATCAGACGGTGCGGCCCGTCTTCAGGGTGGGAGAGCAGCCAAGGGCGGCGCTCCTCCGGAGTGAAGATCGCGGTATCGAATGTGATCGCCGTCTCACCCACATAGTGGTTGTAGAGGGCCGTGAGGGCCTCGAGGTCATCCTCGACCCCCGGCCTGACCTGCACCTCTGTGGACTGTGACGGCATCGGGCCTCCTCATGTGGCCGGGCAGGATACTGCATGATCAGAAAAATCGGGGGCCTGGTTGGGAATTCTGTCCTGATTCCAGTCGTTGTTTCCATCGGATGCAGGGCACCCGAGGAGAGTCCGGAGAGTCCCGGAAGACGGAGTCCAGCGTCCGAAGGACCACCCGCTGACCTCACCATCGCAAGGGAGCTCGCATGGCAACCCGTGCCGTCGCCCGTCGTCAGTCCGCCACCGGCGAGACGGTCGACGCGGCAAGCAGTGTTCGCGCCCATGGCGGCGAGATCGCCGACCGCGACCTGGTCGGCATGTACCTCGACGAGATCGCGCGTACGCCGCTGCTCGACGCCGCCAAGGAGGTCGAGCTGTCGCAGATCATCGAAGCGGGTGTGTTCGCCCAGCAGATCCTCGACGGCCTGGAGGAGAACAAGGCCGGGGCCTCGCCCGAGGAGCTGCGGGCCCTGGTCGAGGAGAGCGAGCGCGCGAAGGACGTCTTCATCCGCTCCAACCTCCGTCTGGTCGTCGCCGTCGCCCGCCGCTACCCCCGCAGCGGCCTGCCGCTGCTGGACCTGATCCAGGAGGGCAACGCCGGCCTGGTGCGCGCGGTCGAGAAGTTCGACTACCGCAAGGGCTTCAAGTTCTCCACGTACGCCACGTGGTGGATCCGCCAGGCCATCACCCGGTCCATAGCCGACCAGTCCCGCACGATCCGCCTGCCCGTCCACCTCGTGGAGGAGCTCGGCCGGATCCGCCGTGTGCAGCGCGAGTTCAACCGCGAGCACGGCCGGGACCCGGAGCCCACCGAGATCGCCGCCGAGCTCGGCTCGACGCCCGAGCGCGTCACCGACGTCTTGGACTGGGCCCGCGACCCGGTCTCGCTGAACATGTCGGTGGACGACGAGGGCGAGACCCAGTTCGGTGACCTCCTGGAGGACACGTCGGCGGTGTCGCCCGAGCAGTCGGTGCTCACGCTGCTGCGCAGCGAGGAGCTGGACGACCTGATCGGCCGGCTCGACCAGCGCACGGCGTCGATCATCAAGATGCGCTACGGCATCGAGGACGGCCGGGAGCGCACGCTGACCGAGGTCGGCAAGGAGCACGGCCTGACCCGCGAACGCATCCGGCAGATCGAGAAGCACGCGCTGCTGGAGCTGAAGAAGCTGGCCCGCAGCACCGGCTTCGACGCGGCGGCGTAACCCTCGACCCCGCGCCCCCGGCGCCGGTGAACCCGGTGCCGGCGGGCGTCGGTGAACCCGGTGAGCGTCCCGGTGCACGACGCGTCCCCACGGCCAGTGGGCGACGGGCTGTGTGCGCCCGGTGGACACCGCGTACGCCGGGTGGCGAAAGACCGCGCAAACATGGCGATGTAACGCCGCTTCAATCCGCGGACTCAGGGAACAAGACTTCTGGGTCCACCAGTTCGGATCCGGGACCACACCCCCTGGGTCCCCCGACAAGCCACGTCCCGTCGCACTCCCCCCGGCGCCGGGACTTTCCCCGAGACCGGGCTTCGGCGTCCCTCCCCCCCCGGACGCCGGGGCCCGGTTCTCGTCCGTCTGGAGGGCGGGCCACCCCGTACCTGAACCACGGGGTGGCCCGCCAGATGGCAGATTGTGTCACATGGGCATAGCCTGCCGGGCGTGAGCAGCACCACCCCGCCCCCGCCTCCGTCCTCGCTGACCGAGCGGCGGAAGGCAGAAACACGTAGGGAGATCGCCCGGGCGGCAGCCGGTCTCTTCGTACGGCACGGTCTGCGCGCCACCCGCGCGGAGGACATCGCCCAGGCCGCCGGTATCGCCCCGCGCACCTTCTACCGGTACTTCGCCACCAAGGAGGAGGCCGTCGCCCCGCTCTACGCGACCGGTGCCGAGCGCTGGGTGGAGGCGGTGCGCACCGCTCCCCCCGACGCCGGTGTGCTGCGGGCACTGGAGGAAGGGGTGCGGCACACCCTCACCCCGGGCGTCGCCGTCTCGGCGTCCTCCTGGGAGTGGGTCCGCACGCTCCTGCGCCTGGCCGAGGCGACCCCGTCCCTGCACCGGGTGTGGGCGGAGGTGTGCCAGGCGTCCGAGCGGCGCCTGGGGGAGGTGCTGGCGGAACGGGTGACACGTGCCGGTGCGCCGGGGTTGACCGGGGCGGCGGCAGGGGCGGTGAGCGGGACGGTTGCAGGAGCGGCGGCAGAGGCGGCGACCGGGGCGGTTGCCGGGGCTGCGGCCGGGGCGGTCGCCGGGCCTCTGGGCGGTGGCGACAACGTTGCCGTGGCCGGTGAGCCGCTCGCGCTCACCCCCGAGCTGCGCTTCGCCGCCGCCGTGGCCAGTGCCGCCGTACGGGCCGCCCTGGAGGCCTGGGCGGCGGGGGACGGGCCTGTCGAGGGGCCCGACGGCCCGGTGGAACTCGCCCTGCGCAATCTCGCGGCCCTGCGGGACTTCCCCTGGGGAAGGTGACGCCTCGGCGCTGGGGGCGCGGTGACGTGACGGCGCTGAGGCGATGGCGCCACGGCGCTGGGGACGGTGACGCCACAGCCCTGGGGCGGTGACGCCACGGCTCACGCCCCGCCCGTGTCCGGGGCCCCGGCCGCCCTGCTCAACCGTGCCCCCAACTCCCGCACCGCAGTGACGAGTTGCTCCGGCCGATGCACCACGAAGTCGCACTCCAGCATCGCCAGCCGGAACGCCACCCACTGCACCGCGTCCCCGGCGGACCCCCGCAGCCGGCAGCTGCCCTCGTCCAGCGGCTCGGGCCTGCCCAGCCAGTCGGGCACCCGGGCGGCGACGTAGTCGGCCGGTGCGGCGAACGTGACGTCGAAGTCGTAGGTCTGGTACTGCCGTTGCATCGAGCGCCGCAGGAACTCCGCCGCGTTCCCCGTCGGCAGTTCGCGCGGCACGAACCTCGCTCCGGTGGCGAACGGCTCGTTGACCCGGTCGACGCGGAACGTCCGCCAGTCGTCCCGGTCGATGTCGTACGCCACCAGGTACCAGCGGCGGCCCGTCGACACCAGCCGGTACGGCTCCGTCAGGCGCCGCGTCTCGGTGCCGTCGGCGGCCCGGTAGGCGAAGCGCAGCCGTTCGTGCCCGGCCACCGTGGAGGCCATGACGGTCAGGGTCTCGGGCGCGATGCTCGGCCCGTCCCCGCTGGTCAGTGGCGTGGTCGCGGCCTGGAGAGTGGTCACGCGGTGGCGCAGCCGGCCCGGCAGGACCTGCTCCAGCTTGGCCAGCGCCCGCACTGACGCCTCGTCCAGGCCCTCCACCGCGTGCCCCGCCCCGGCGCGCAGCCCGACCGCGATGGCCACGGCCTCCTCGTCGTCGAGCACCAGCGGCGGCATGGCCTTGCCGGCGACCAGCCGGTAGCCGCCGTCGGCTCCCTTGGTCGCCTGCACGGGGTAGCCGAGTTCGCGCAGCCGGTCGATGTCCCGCCGCACCGTACGGCGGGACACCCCCAGCCGCTCGGAGAGCTCGCCGCCGGGCCATTCGCGGGGCGTCTGGAGGAGGGAGAGGAGCGTCAGCAGCCGGGCCGGGGTGTCCGTCGTCATACCGATGAGGATGCCGCACCACTAGGACATGATCTGACCTAATAGGGGTCTAACTTCGAAGCATGAACTCCACCGACACCACCCCCGGCACGGCGGGCGGCGGGACCGACCGCCGGCGCTGGTTCGCTCTCGCGATCGTGATGACCGCGGCCTTCATGGACCTCGTCGACGTGACGATCGTCAACATCGCCATCCCGTCGATCCAGCGGGAGGCGGGCGCGTCCTTCAGCCAGATCCAGTGGATCACCGCCGGTTACGCCCTCGCTTTCGCCGCCGGTCTGATCACCGGCGGGCGGCTCGGCGACATCCACGGCCGCAAGCGGATCTTCCTCGTCGGCATCGGCGGGTTCACGGTCGCCTCCGCGCTGTGCGGCCTCGCGGTGAACCCGGAGATGCTGGTCGCCTCGCGGTTCCTCCAGGGAGGCATGGCGGCGCTGATGGTGCCGCAGGTGCTGTCGATCGTGCACGCCACCTTCCCGGCGCACGAGCGTGGCAAGGTGTTCGGGCTGTTCGGCGCGGTCGTCGGCCTCGGGGCCGTGTCCGGTCCGCTGCTCGGCGCGCTGCTGACCGAGTGGAACCTGTTCGGCTGGGAGTGGCGGTCGATCTTCCTGATCAACCTGCCGGTCGGCGTCGCCGGACTGATCCTCGGCAGCCGCTTCATCACCGAGTCCAAGGCGCCGCGCGCTCTGAAACTGGACCTGGTGGGCGTCGCGCTGGTGACGCTGGGCCTGCTCATGCTGATCTACCCGCTCACCCGCGGCCGTGAGCTGGGCTGGCCGGTGTGGGGATACGTCTCGATGGCCGGCTCGCTCGTCGTCCTCGCGGCGCTGGTGGCGTATGAGAAGCGCAAGACCGCGCGGGACGGGTCACCGCTGGTGGAGCTGTCGCTGTTCAGGGTCAAGAGCTTCGCGGCCGGGATCGCCGTGCAGACCGTCTTCGGTGTCGCACTCGGGGTGTTCTTCCTGGTGTGGACGCTGTACATGCAGGTCGGGCTGGGCTGGAGCCCGCTGAAGGCCGGGCTGACCGGCGTGCCGTTCTCGATCGCGGTGTCGGTGGCCGCCGGGATCTCGGTACAGAAGCTGGTCCCGCGCTTCGGCCGCAAGGTGCTGCAGACGGGCGCGCTGGTGATGGCCCTCGGGGTGCTGCTCTACATCTGGGAGTCCGGGCACTACGGACTGGACCTGTCTCCCTGGCAGATGGCACTCCCGCTCGTCGTGATGGGTGCCGGCATGGGCCTGATCGTCGCGCCGCTGACCGACGCGATCCTCTCGGAGGTGCCGCGCGAGCACGCCGGTTCGGCCTCGGGTCTGATCAACACGGTGCAGCAGATGGGCAACGCGCTGGGCCTCGGGCTGGTGTCGGTGGTGTTCTTCGGTTCGATCTCCGACCACCTGCGGCCCGAGCAGATCGGTCCGGCCTTCGCGGACGCCTTCCAGAACGCGCTCGGCTGGGTCGCCGCGGTGATGGGCGCCATCTTCCTGCTGATGTTCGCGCTGCCGAAGCGGCCCGCGCAGCACGTGGAGGGCGGACAGGAGCCGGTGGGGGAGAAGGAGGCGGTGCTGGTCTGACCGCAGGAAACGGGCCCGGCACCTCGGTGCCGGGCCCGTTCGCGTTGTCGCTCCCGTTCCCGCGTCCCGCTCCCGGGCCCCACACCCACTCCCGCGTCCCGCTCCCTTATCCCGCTGCCGCTGCCGCTGCCACTCCTACTCCTGCGCCTGCTCCCAGGTCCCGGTCTCGCTTTCTGGTCATGCCCGATTGGGTCCGAACCTGTTTACTTTGCGGAAATCTCGGCGTAGCCTCCCGCTGAAACCACACGTTCGGGCATGAGGCGGAGGCGAACGGACATGTACGCACCGGAGCGGCAGCAGGAAATCCTCCGGCTTGCCCGTGACGGCGGCCGAGTGGACGTCGTATCACTGGCCGAGGAGTTCCAGGTGACGGCGGAGACGATCCGCCGGGACCTGAAGGCCCTCGACCGCGCCGGTCTGGTCCGCCGGGTGCACGGCGGAGCCATCCCGGCCGGCCGCCTCGACTTCGAGCCGGACCTCGCCGAGCGCGAGACGACCGCCGCCGACGAGAAGGACGGCATCGCCAAGGCGGCCCTCGCGGAACTGCCGACCGAGGGCACGGTGATCCTCGACGCCGGGACGACGGTGGCCCGGATGGCCGCCGCCCTCCCCCTGGAGGCCTCCCTCACCGTCGTCACGCACAGCCTCCCGATCGCGGCCCGCCTCGCCGACCACCCCGGCATCCAGCTCCACCTCGTCGGGGGACGTGTACGGCACCGCACGCGCGCCGCCGTGGACGCCTGGGCGCTGCGGGCATACGGCGAGATCCGTGCCGACGTGCTGTTCGTGGCCGCCAACGGCTTCTCCGCCGAACACGGCCTGACCACCCCCGACCTCGCCGAGGCCGCCGTGAAGCGCGCGGCCGTGGCCGCCGCCCGCCGGGTGGTGCTGCTCGCCGACTCCTCCAAGCACGGCCAGGAGCACTTCGCCCGCTTCGGCGACCTGAGCGATGTCGACCTGCTGATCACCGACAGCGGGCTGAGCCCCGAGGACGCCGTCGCGATCGAGCGCGGCGGCACGGAAGTAGTGCGCGCATGATCCTCACCGTCACCCCCAACCCGTCCCTGGACCGCACCTACGAGGTGCCGTCCCTCGACCGCGGCGAGGTCATCCGCGCCACCGGCGAGCGGATGGACCCGGGCGGCAAGGGCGTGAACGTCTCGCGCGCCGTTGCCGCGGCCGGACAGCGCACGGTGGCGGTCCTGCCCCTGGGCGGCGCCCCGGGCGCACTCGTCGCCGACCTGCTCGACCAGCAGGGCATCGAGGTCGCGCCCGTCCCGGTGGCCGGGGCCACCCGCTCCAACATCGCCCTCGCCGAGTCCGACGGCGTCCTGACGAAGATCAACGCGCCGGGCCCCGAACTGTCCGGCACCGAGCGCGAACTGCTCCTGGAGACCGTGCGGCAGCAGTCCCGCGACGCCTCCTGGATCGCCTGCTGCGGCAGCCTCCCCCGCGGACTCGCCCCCTCCTGGTACGCCGAGCTGGTCGCCCGCGCGCACGCCGCCGGGGCCCGGATCGCCCTGGACACCTCCGGGCCCGCGCTGCTCGCGGCCCTGCGCGAGCGGCCGGATGTGGTCAAGCCCAACGCCGAGGAGCTCTCCGAGGCCGTCGGCCGCCCCCTCGCCACCGTCGGCGACGCCGTCAAGGCCGCCGAGGAACTGCGCGAGATGGGCGCCCGGGCCGTCCTCGCCAGCCTCGGCGCCGACGGGCAGCTGTTCGTCTCCCACGAGGGCGCCTGGTTCGGCAGCGCCCGGGTGGCCGCGGTCCGCAGCAACGTGGGTGCCGGTGACTCCTCCCTCGCCGGTTTCCTGATCGCCGGCGGCAACGGCCCCGAGGCCCTGGCCTCCGCGGTCGCGCACGGCGCTGCGGCCGTTCAGCTGCCCGGCAGCGTGATGCCGACGCCGGGCGACCTGGACCCGGCGGCGGTGACGGTCACGGCCGAGGTGCCGGCGGACCGTGTGCTGAAGGAGCCGGTGTCATGACGTACGACGAGCAGCGCGCACCCACGCGCGAGCGGCGGGCCCTCTCCCCGTTACTCAAGGGCCCCGCCGCCATCCCCGTCACCCCCCACCGCACCCCCGTCCCCCTCCCCGCCCACCCCTCCCACCGGGCGATACGCGTGCTAAGGAGCCCGCGATGAGCGACATGATCACGGCGGAACTGGTCGACCTCGGCCTGACCGCCGACACCAAGGAAGCGGCGGCCCGTGCGCTCGCCGAGCGCATGGTGGCCCTGGGCCGGGTGACCGACCTGGACGGCTTCCTCGCCGACGTGGCGGCCCGCGAGGCCCAGATGCCCACCGGCCTCGACGGCGGCATCGGCATCCCGCACTGCCGCAGCGAGCACGTCACCGAGCCGACGCTCGCCTTCGGCCGCAGCGCCGAGGGCATCGACTTCGGCGCCGCCGACGGCCCCGCCGACCTGATCTTCCTGATCGCCGCTCCGGCCGGTGCGGACGACGCCCATCTGACGATCCTGTCCTCGCTGGCCCGGCAGTTGATGAACAGCGAGTTCACCGACGCCCTGCGCGCGGTGGGCGACGCGCCGGCCGCGGCGGCCCTGATCCGCGGCGACGAGCCGGACACACCCGCACCCGCGGGTGCCGAAGACCCCGTGGCGTCGGCGGGAGCGGCCTCTCCCGCCGCCGCCACGGTCACCGCTGAATCCGGCGGCACAGCCGAAGCGGGCGGCACCGCTGAATCCGGCAGCACAGCCGAAGCGGGCGGCACCGCTGAATCCGGCGGTGAGGAGAGGCCGTTCCGCATCGTCGCCGTCACCTCCTGCCCCACCGGCATCGCCCACACCTACATGGCGGCCGAGTCGCTGGAGAACGCCGGCCGCGAGGCGGGCGTCGAACTCACCGTCGAGCCCCAGGGATCGGCCGGATTCACCCGCCTGGACCCGCAGGTCATCGCGGCGGCGGACGCCGTGATCTTCGCCCATGACGTGCCCGTACGGGAGAAGGAGCGGTTCGCAGGCAAGCCCACCGTCGACGTCGGGGTGAAGGCGGGCATCAACCGCGCCGCCGAACTCATCACGGAGGTCCGTGGGAAGGCCGCACGCGGCGAGGTCAGCTCCGGATCCGCCCCGGCCACTCCCGTGGAGCGCGCGGGCGAGTCCGGCGAGGGCTACGGCACCAAGCTGCGCAAGTGGCTGATGTCCGGCGTCAGTTACATGGTGCCGTTCGTCGCCGCCGGCGGTCTGCTCATCGCCCTCGGCTTCGCGCTCGGCGGCTACAAGGTCGACAAGGCCCCGTCGGTGATGGACCACTTCGTGTGGACGCAGGCCGACAGCTGGGCGGCCCTGCTCTTCCAGATCGGCGGTGTCGCCTTCGGCTTCCTCGTCCCGGTCCTGGCCGGCTACATCGCCTACGGCATGGCCGACCGGCCCGGCATCGTGCCCGGCTTCGTCGGCGGCATGATCGCGTTCAACATCAACGCAGGCTTCCTCGGCGGCCTGGCGGCCGGTCTGATCGCCGGTGGCGTCGTGATGACGATCCAGAAGGTGAACGTCCCTGCGGCGCTGCGCGGCATCATGCCCGTGGTGGTGATCCCGCTGATCTCCTCGGCGATCGTCGGGTTCCTGATGTTCGTCGTCATCGGCAAGCCCATCGCCGAGGCCCAGAAGGGCATGACCGACTGGCTGAACGGCCTGTCCGGCAGCAACGCCATCCTGCTCGGCACCCTCCTCGGCCTGATGATGTGCTTCGACCTCGGCGGCCCCGTCAACAAGGTCGCCTACACCTTCGCCACGGCCGGTATCGCGGTAAGCAGCCCCAGCGACTCGGCGATGAAGATCATGGCCGCGGTGATGGCGGCGGGTATGGTCCCGCCACTGGCCATGGCCCTGGCCACGACCGTGCGCGGCAAGCTCTTCACCCAGACCGAGCGCGAGAACGGCAAGGCCGCCTGGGTGCTGGGCGCCTCCTTCATCTCCGAGGGCGCGATCCCCTTCGCGGCGGCCGACCCGCTGCGCGTCATCCCCGCCTCCATGGCGGGCGGCGCGGTCACCGGCGCGCTGTCGATGGCCTTCGGCGCCACCCTGCGCGCCCCGCACGGCGGCATCTTCGTGGTCCCGCTGATCGGCAACCCGTTGCTCTACCTGGTCGCCATCGCCGTGGGCGTCTGCGTCACGACGGCTCTGGTCGTCGTCCTGAAGGGCATGCGCAAGCCGGCCCCCGGCACCGCGACGGCCTCCGGCGCGGACGGCGAGGTCCGCACGGCCGGGACGAAGCAGCCCGTCGCGGCCTGAAACGCCCTGCGGTTCGCCCCATTCGGGGTGTGTGAACCGTTCATGCCACCTGCGAGATAGATCACGAAAATCACGGCCCGGGACCAAGGTCCCGGGCAGTGGTGTCTACTGGGGCGCATGCCCGAGCACGTCTCCCGATGGCCCGAAGGCCACCCTCTCCCCGCCCTCCCGCAGCAGCGGCAGACGGGCTCCCGGTCGGAGTCAGTGGAGCTGACCGCCGAGGAGAGAGACGCCTTCGCCGATCTGGTGCGCCGGTTCGGCGGCAGACGCGCCTGAGGCCTGCCCGATCGGGGGCAGGCCGAGGGACGGCGCTCAGGACAGCTGCGCCGCCCGCCGCTCCATCGCCTCGCGTGCCGCGTCCTCGCTGGCGTACACCTCACACATGTGCCGGCCGTCCGGCGTCGCCGTGTGCTCGACCTCCCAGAGGGAGATCTCGTCACCGTCGCGCAGCAGGAACGCGTGCTCGTAGAGTGAGAAACCCAGCTGCGCCCGGCCCGCACGGCACGGGCGGCCGAAGGCCTGCGTGATCTGGTGCCCGGACGCCGTGGCGAGCAGGGCCGCGGTCTCCGCGCCCGGCCGGTCCACGTTCTCCGCCCGGCGCAGTAACCTGCGCGCGTGGTCCGCCGAATCCTCCGCGGCGTACGCGTGCCGGGGCGCCGGGACCGGGGACAGCTGCACCGTCACCGGCAGTTCGAAGTCGGGCGTGTCCGGCGGCAGCGGCAGCCGCGCGGTGGCGGCACGCAGCTCCTCCTCGTCCGCGTACACCTCGTGCTGCGGTTCGCTGCCCGGTGCGGTGTTGTGGACGAGCTCCCAGAGGGTGAGCGCCGAACCGTCGGCCAGCAGCCACGTGTGCCGGTACGTCTCCCGGTGCAGGCCCGCGCTGTGGTGCGCGGAGTGCAGCGAACCGTCGTGCGCCAGCGCGCAGTCAAGACGCCTGATCGCCTCGTCCGGTAGCTCGAAGGAGTTCAGGGCGCGGCCGAGGAGTCGCGCGAGGTGCTCCTCCGGAGTCACGGGCGAGTCGTGGGGTTCGTACGGCGCCGTCTCGTACGGAACGCTCAAGGTTTCTCCCGGCGTTGCTGCATGTCACCTTGTGGGTGCATACCGTAGCCCCTCGATCGGACATCATGTCCGGGAACCGAGAAAACGTACGTCCGGGAAAACGCCCGGGCCGCGCGAAAAGTTCCCGCGCGGCCCGAACGGCCCGTCAAAAACCCCAGCTGGGGCGCTTGTTCGAAGAGGCGTCGAACCGGTCAGGAAGCGCTGTCCGCGGTCCACTGGCTCCAGGCCATGTTCCAGCCGTTCAGCCCGTTGTCCGGAGCCACCGTCTTGTCCGGGGAGTTCTTCACGATCACCACGTCCCCGATGAGGGAGTTGTCGTAGAACCACTTGGCGGACGTGCTGCCCCCCGCGCCCTGGACGTCGGCGAGGCCCACGCAGCCGTGGCTGGTGCCCTGGCGGCCGAAGGGCGGGTTGCCCTTGTTGTACCAGTAGTTGCCGTGGATGAACGTGCCCGACGTCGTCAGACGCATCGCGTGCGGCACGTCCGGGATGTCGTACTCACCGCCCAGCCCGACCGTGCGGCTGTTCATCCGGGTCTGGACGAACTTCTCGGAGATCACCATCTGCCCGTTGTAGGTGGTGTGCTCCGGGCTGCCCGCCGAGATCGGGACCGTCTTGACGGTCTTGCCGTCCCGGACGACCGTCATCGTCTGGGTGTTGACGTCGACCGTGGAGACCTGCGAACGGCCCACGGTGAAGGTGACCGTCTTCTTCTGCACGCCGTAGACGCCGTCCGCGCCCTCTACCCCGTCCAGGTCGATGTTCATCGTGACCTTGGAGCCGGCCTTCCAGTACTCCTCCGGCCGGAAGTCGAGCCGCTGCCCGTTGAACCAGTGCCCCACGACCTGCTGCCCGCTGCTGGACGTCACCTTGATGTGCGACTGCACGGCCTTGCGGTCGGTGATGGCCTTGTCGAAGGTGAACGACACCGGCATGCCCACACCGACCGTCGTGCCGTTGTCGGGCGTGTACGTCCCGATGAAGCTGTTCGACGACGACACCGTCGTGAAGATCGAGTTGGCCGCGGCCGTCCGGCCGTCCGCGTCCTTGGCGGTCGCCGATATCCGGTACTTGGTCCCGCGCTCCAGCTGCTCCTTCGGCTTCCACACCTTGCCGTCACCGGAGATCGAGCCCTCGACGGCCTGCCCGCTGCCCGCCACCGTCATCTTCACGTCGGTCAGCTTCCCGTCGCTGACCTTCACGCCCGTCTTGTTGATGGACGCGCCGGTCGAACCGTCCTTCGCCGAGATGGCGATCCTCGCCACGGACGTCTTGCCGCCGCCCTTGCCGCCCTTCCCGTCGTCCTCGGCGTTGGCGCTGCCACCGCATGCGGTGAGCGTCAGGGCGCCGACCATCAGGGCGGCACAGGCCCCCAGAGTGCGCCGCGCTGAAATGTTCGGCGTTGTCACGGGCTGCTCCCAGTTCGTGTGATGTTGCGTGATCCGCTCCGGTACGTGGGAGTAGAGGGGCCGGGGAGCCGGTCGGGTTCCGTCCGTTCCCCATGAAGGCCGTCACGTGACAGAACCGCGACAAAAGACGGGCCCGCCGTGCATCCGCTGCGCCCCGCGCGCCTGTTCAGCGGCCCGGATACAACTCCCCGTACGACGGCCACACCCCGCCCGGGCCGTCGACCGGCTCCGCGGCCCGCACGGCCCGTACGATCGCGCGCGTCACCACGTCCGCGCCCGCCGCCAGGATCTCGTTCAGGGCGAGCGGGTTCGCGGTGTCCAGGGCTCGGCCGCCGGTCGCCAGCGTGAACACCGTGTCCCCGTCGTTGAGGAGATGCACCGGACGCACCGCACGCGCGATGCCGTCGTGCGCCGTGCCGGCCAGCTTCTGCGCCTGCGCCTTGGACAGATCCGCGTCCGTGGCGACCACCGCGAGCGTGGTGTTCAGCGGCGGTGTCGTGCTCCTCGCGGCCGTCTCGGCGAGACGCCGCTGCGCGGCCTCGTGGACCTCCGCCTCCGGGTACTCCACCCGCCCCTGGAACAACTCCCCGTACAACACCCCCGTTTCCGGATCCACCGTCGATCCCGCCGCGTTGGCCACCACGAGCGCGGCCACCGTGATCCCCGAGCCGAGTACCGTGCTCGCGCTGCCGACACCGCCCTTCACCACCCCGACCACGGCTCCGGTGCCCGCGCCCACGCACCCCTGGGGCACCTGGGCGCCGACCTCACTCGCCGCGGCCGCCTCGATGGCGGCCCGGCCGGTGCCGGCGTCGGGCCGGGCCCGGAAGTCACCACCCCGCCCCAGGTCGAAAACGCACGCGGCGGGCACCACCGGCACCACGTGCGCCGGATCCGCCCCGACCCGGATCCCACGCCCCCGCTCCTCCAGCCACGCCATCACCCCCGAAGCCGCGTCGAGCCCGTAGGCGCTGCCACCGGTCAGCACGACCGCCTCGACCGTGCGCACCACGTTGCGGGGGTCCAGCGCGTCCGTCTCCTTGGTGCCGGGCCCGCCACCCCGCACGTCCACGGCGGCCACCGCCCCGCCCTCCGGGGCGAGTACGACCGTGGTGCCGGTGAGCCAACCGCCGCCGGTGCGTGTCGCGTGCCCGACCCGCAGGCCGGAGACGTCCGTCAGAGCGTCAACTGTCATGAGACCCCAGTCTCGTCCAGCGGCCGGGCCCTGCGGACGCACCGAGCCGGTGCGGCACCCGCGCGGGCCCGCCCGGCCGTGAGCCGGTCGGCGGGGCCGGCCCTTCGGCGCGCTCACCCGGTGCGCGTCGTCGGACCCCGCTCGCCGGCGGCCAGTCGTGCCGCCAGGGTCTCGCCGGCCACCACCGACAGCGCGCAGACCACCCCCGCCGCGAACACCGCCCAGTGACCCAGGAACGTGCAGCAGATCACCAGCAGCGCCGTCGTCGGCAGCACCAGCTGCTGGGTGATGCCCCGCTTGAAGTGGCGCGAGTGCAGGGCCCACACCGTGAGCAGGTACAGGGCCGTCGGCAGGGTGACGGCCGCCGACGCCGCCAGCGTGGAGATGTGTGCCTTGCCGACCGTCTCCTCCACCGCCACCTCCAGCCCGGCCCCGATCGCCGCCGCGGAGGCGAACACCAGGTAGTGGCCGTAGCCCCAGAGAAACGCCTGGCGGTTGGAGCGCAGATGGCCGTGGATGGGCACCACGAAGTAGATCCACCAGGCGGCGAAGATGACCAGCAGTCCGCCCGCCGCGATGGGGAGGAGCTCGCCCAGCGCGTCGTTCTCGTCGATGCCGGACTTCACCGCGACCGTGGCAGCCGCGATCGTCTCGCCGAGCACGATGATGGTGAACAGCCCGTACCGCTCCGCGATGTGGCGGGGATGCCAGGACGTGGAGTGGCCCCTCTCCGCGAGCGGCGGCACGCACATCTCCAGCAGGGCCATCACCAGGAACCACCAGGGCCGCGCCCCCTCGGGCAGGAACAGCAGCCCCAGCCAGCCGACCTGGCACGCCAGGACGCCGCCGGCGTAGCGCTGGGCCGTGGTGCGCTCCGGGCCCTGACCGGCGCGGGCCGCCCGCAGCCACTGTGACGCCATGGCCACCCGCATGATCGCGTACCCCAGCCAGACCACGAGGTACTCGTGCTCCTCGAACGCCTGCGAGACCCCCGCCGCGAGGACCAGCACACCCGCGATCTGCACCAGGGTGACCACCCGGTAGAGCACGTCGTCGTTGTCGTACGCCGAGGCGAACCAGGTGAAGTTCATCCACGCCCACCACAGGGCGAAGAACACCATGGCGTAGTCGAGGATCCCCTGTCCCGCGTGGCCCTCGGCGACGGAGTGCACCAGCTCGCTGCCCGCCTGGGCGACGGCCACGACGAAGCACAGGTCGAAGAAGAGCTCCAGCGGCGAGGCGGTGCGGTGCGCCTCGTCACGGCCACGGGCCCGGAGCCTGCGCAGCGGCCCCCGGCCGCCGGGCGCGCCGGAGGGGACGGGCGGGGAAGCGGGGCTGGACGTCATGCGTCCCAGCAGAGCAGAAGGCACGGGGAATTTCTCCGCGAACGTACCCTGGTTGCATGAGTACCGTCCCCGGCCCCGAGCCGCGTGAGCCGAAGCCCGCGCTGGTCTTCGACGACCCGCTCGACCAGCAGTCCTCCGACGACACCGACCGCGGCTGGGGCGAGCGCACCGACGCCGGCGGCAGCGCGGCGGACCTCAAGCGCTTCCTGGACGAGAAGCCGCCGCACCACATCTGAGACGCGAAGCCGCCCCGCCACCTCGGAAACAGCCGGGCGGCCGCCCGCACCGGCTTCCGGGCCGCCCCGGCCGCTGCTCGAAGCGCCCCTACTGCCGGTCGTGCCCCGAACCGCGCTGGGCGACCAGGGCGTCCCGGATCTCCTTCAGGACCTCCAGCTCGGTCACCTCGATGATCTCCTGCGTGCCTTCCTTCTCCTTCCGGCGCGCTTCCTGCCGGGCCAGGTACTTCGCCATGGGCAGGACCATCAGGAAGTAGACGACCGCCGCGGTGATGACGAAGCTCAGCGTGGCGCCCAGCACGGAACCCCAGTAGATCTGGATGCCCTTCTCGCCCTCGCAGCTCGAGCTCAGGCACGAGCTGTAGTGGTCGAGGTTCTTGGTCCCGATGGCCCCGACGACCGGGTTGATGATGCCCTTCACCACGGCGTTGACGATGTTGGTGAAGGCGGCACCGATCACCACCGCCACTGCCAGATCGACGACGTTCCCGCGCATCAGGAAGGCCTTGAAGCCTTGCAGGATGGTCGGCTCCTTCTTCTCGCTCACCTCGGGGCGTCTCCTCACACGAGCAGCTTGTGGAATAAAACGCTCCGCAACCTACGTCAAGCCCGGGCCGAACCGGGAACCCGGGCCCCTCCGGGGTCACCACAAGGTCACCGCCAATCGCCCGGTGGCCCCCGCACCGGCCAGCCGCGCGGCGGTGGCCCGCGGCACCGACAGCACGACCAGCGCCCCGCTCCCGCCCGCCTCCTCCACGGGCTCCGGCACCTTCGTCACCCGGGCGCCGCGTGCCACCACCTCGGCAGCGCCAGCCGGCACCGCCCCCTCGGCGGCGATGACGTCGACCCGGTCCCCGGGCCGCAGCAGCCGCACGATGGCCGCATCGGAGATCCGGACCGGGGCCGTCACCGCCCCGGCGGCCTGAGGCGGATGCGCGGAGCGCTGCCCGGACAGCGACGCCGTGTGCGCGGGGGGCCGGGCCCGGGGATGACCGCGGGCTCCCTCGGTATCGCGCGGTACCGCCGCCACGAGTGCGGTCGCGGTGACCGCGAGTCCGACGGCGACGGTCCGCCGCCGGTGCCGGACGAGCCGGCCGGAGCGGTGGCCGCCTCGCACCCGCACCGGATCGAACCACGGCACCTCACGGGTCCCGGGCACCTCCGCCCCTGGCGGGCCCGAGGCGAGCGACCAGGAGGGAGCCTGGGGAGAAGAGGGAGAAGAAGGAGAAGAGGGAGAAGCGGACAGGGCCGAGGAACGAGCGAAGGGCACGGAGACCACCACCTGCGACGAGGGACCGGCTTGCGCTCCCCACGATGAGGCTTCGCGCCGCCGCCCACTCCGGCCTGTGGACCCACCGCCGACCTGTGGACAACTCCCTCACCCGAACGGCAACTTCCGGGCGCGCACGCCAATGCCCGCCTACGTCATCGCCTGAGCAGGTCAATGCCCGCCTACGTCATCGCCTGAGTAGGTCAATGCCCGCCTACGTCATCGCCTGAGCAGGTCAATGCCCGCCTACGTCATCGCCTGAGCAGGTCAATGCCCGCCTACGGCAGCACGAACCCCGGATCCATCCCGCCCAGCGCACTCACACACAGACAGTCCCGCTCCCCGGTCGCGGGCAGCGCCGCCACCGCATCGAACAGCACCCCCCGCAGCCGCTCCACATTCGCCGCGAACACCCGGAGCACCTCGTCGTGCGAGACCCCCTCACCCGTCTCGGCGCCCGCGTCGAGGTCGGTGACCAGGGTCAGGGACGTGTAGCAGAGCTCCAGCTCACGGGCGAGCGCCGCCTCGGGATGGCCGGTCATGCCCACGACCGACCAGCCCTGCGCCTGGTGCCACAACGATTCCGCACGGGTCGAGAACCGCGGCCCCTCGACGACGACCAGCGTGCCGCCGTCCACCGGCTCCCAGTCCCGGCCGCGCGCCGCCTTGAGCGCTGCGGCCCGCCCGGTGGGGCAGTAGGGGTCGGCCAGCGACACGTGCACCACGTTCGGCACCGAGCCGTCCGGCAGCGGCAGCCCGTCGAAGTAGGTGCCCACGCGGGACTTCGTGCGGTCGACCAGCTGGTCCGGGACGAGCAGCGTGCCCGGCCCGTACTCGGGACGCAGGCCGCCCACGGCGCAGGGGGCGAGGACCTGGCGCACGCCGACCGAGCGCAGCGCCCACAGGTTGGCGCGGTAGTTGATCCGGTGCGGCGGCAGATGGTGTCCCCGTCCGTGCCGCGGCAGGAAGGCGACCCGGCGGCCGGCGACGTCACCGAGGAAGAGGGAGTCGCTGGGCGGTCCGTACGGGGTGTCGATCTGGATCTCGGTCACGTCGTCGAGGAAGGAGTAGAACCCCGAGCCGCCGATGACACCGATCGCGGCGCCTGCCTGGTCCGTCACGTTCGCCTTGTTCGCCATGCCCGCACCCTAACCGCACGCGGAAACGCCGAGGACCCCGTCGCCCCAGGGCGACAGGGTCCCGTAAGAAAAGGCCTCAGGCGGCGGTGGTGCTGCTGGAAGAGGAGCTGCCGGTGCTCGACGACGAGCTCGACGAGCCGGAGTCGGAGGACGACGAGCTCGAGGACGACGAGGTGCTCGACGACTTCGCCGCCGGGGAGCTGCTCGACGAGGAGCCGCGGCTGTCGTTCCGGTAGAAGCCGGAGCCCTTGAAGACAATGCCGACCGCCGAGAACACCTTCTTCAGGCGGCCCTGGCAGCTGGGGCACTCGGTCAGGGCGTCGTCGGTGAACTTCTGCACCGCCTCGAGGCCCTCGCCGCACTCGGTGCACTGGTACTGGTAGGTGGGCACTGTCTTCCTCCTGGCACTCTCACTCGATGAGTGCTAACGACGATCCATAGTGACGTATTCCGGCCGCTCAGTCCACTGCCACCGGCACGCGGTGACCCACGCCACGTGCGACCGTCCGGCCGTTGCCCCGCGCCACCAGCCGGGAACGCAGGGCCAGGAGGGTCGCCAGGGCCAGCACCGTGCCGCCCATCGGCACCAGGAATCCGGCGCCCGACCAGAAGCGGTCCTCCAGCTGTCCCGCGACCGTGACGGCGGCGGCCTGGCCCAGCGCCACCGCTCCGGTCAGCCAGGTGAAGGCCTCGGTGCGGGCACCGGCCGGGACCAGACCCTCGACCAGGGTGTAACCGGTGATCAGGGCGGGTGCGATGCACATGCCGACCAGCAGGCCGAGGCCGGCCAGGACCGGCACCGAGTGGGCGGCCCACAGGCCGGAGGCGGTGAGGGCGAGCGCCGTGTAGCCGACCACCAGGCGCCGCTGCGGGGCCACCTTCCAGGCGATCGCACCGCAGACCACGCCGGAGAGCATGTTGCCCGCGGCGAAGACGCCGTAGAGGACGCCGTTCAGGCCCGGCTCGCCGATCGACTCGGTGAACGCGGCCAGGGAGACCTGCATGCCGCCGAAGACGGTGCCGATGCCCAGGAAGGTCACGATCAGCACGCGCACGCCGGGGACGCGCAGGGCCGAAGCGTGCTCCACGCGCGCGTGCCCGCCGCCGGCGACGGAGGGCTGGGTGCTCTTCTGCGCGGCGAACAGCAGGCCGCCGATCAGGGTCAGCGAGGCCTCGGTGACGAGTCCGGCGGCCGGGTCGACGGCCGTGCACAAGGCGGTGGCCAGCAGCGGGCCGACCACGAAGGTCAACTCGTCCGTGACGGACTCGAAGGCGGCCGCGGTGGTCATCAGCGGCGAGTCCTTGAGCTTGACGCCCCAGCGGGCCCGCACCATGGGGCCGACCTGCGGCACCGAGGCGCCGGTCGGCACGGCCGCCGCGAAGACCGCCCACAGGGGTGCGTCCAGCAGGGCGAGCGCCGTGAGTGTCAGCCCGGCGACCGCGTGCAGCAGCACTCCCGGGATCAGTACGGCGCGCTGCCCGTAGCGGTCGGCGAGGCGGCCGCTGTAGGGCGCGAACAGGGCCATGGAGACACCGGTGACGGCCGCGGCGGCGCCCGCCGCCCCGTAGGAGCCGGTGGTGTGCTGCACCAGCAGCACGATGGAGATGGTCAGCATCGCGAACGGCTGACGTGCCGCGAAGCCGGGGAGCAGGAACGTCCAGGCGCCGCGGGTGCGCAGCAGCCGGCCGTATCCCGGGCGGGCGGAAGCGGTCGGGTTCTCCGACGCCTTCGAGGTGACCGTGGACGCCACGGCCCGTGCCTTTCTGCCGCCTGGTAGCGCGGCCCCCGTAGCGGGCGGCGCCGAGAGCTGTCCTCTTGCGCGGAACTGCGGTAGATGCCGGGCCCGGTGAGGAGGGGTGTCCCGACCGCCATACGGTCGCGCCAGCTCTGCGTCAGGCAGAGTTGGTTCGATCTGGGTAACGCCTTCATCGTACAGGGATCAAGGCGGGGTGAACCTGTGAAAGTGAGCACCATGGGGCTGCCGCCCTGTGAATCACAAAGGGTGCAAAACGCCCCCACCCGAGGCCCTCAGGCGTTCGCCCCGCCCGTCCCGAGCCAGCCGGCCAGCTTGCCGCCGTGCCCCACGGCCCGCAGCCGGCTCTCGGTGGCGTCCCGGACGGGGTCCGTGGCGACCACGAGGAGCTCGTCCCCCCGCTGCAGAATCGTCGTCGGCAGCGGAACGAAGGACTCGCCGCCGCGCACGATGAGCGTCACGGCGGCGCCGTGCGGCAGTCGCAACTCGGCCACCTCCACGCCGTGCATCCTCGATTCGCCGGGGATCGCCACGGACAGCAGATGCCCGCGCAGCCGCTCCAGGGGCGCCGACTCGATGCCGAGGTCGGCCGCCTCCGAACCGTCACCGAGGCGCAGCTTGCGGCCGAGCCAGGGCAGCGTCGGGCCCTGGACCAGGGTGTAGACCACGACCAGCACGAAGACGATGTTGAAGATCCGGCGGCTGGCGTCGACGCCCTGCACCATGGGGATCGTCGCCAGGATGATGGGCACGGCTCCGCGCAGTCCCGCCCAGGACATCAGCGTCTGTTCCTGCCAGGACACCCGGAACGGCGACAGGCACAGCACCACGCTCAGCGGTCGCGCCACCATGGTCAGGACCAGTCCGATGACCAGCGCGGGCACGATGTCGTCGCCGAGCTCGTGCGGGGTGACCAGCAGGCCCAGCAGGACGAACATGCCGATCTGGGCCAGCCAGCCGAGCCCGTCGGCGAACCCGCGCGTGGCCGGCCAGTGCGGCAGCCGCGCGTTGCCCATCACCATCGCGGCGAGGTACACCGCGAGGAAGCCGCTGCCGTGCGCCAGCGCGCCGGCCGCGTACGCCACCACGGCGATCGCCATCACGGCGATCGGGTAGAGGCCGGACGCGGGCAGCGCCACGTGCCGCAGGCCCCAGGAGCCCAGCCATCCCACCGCGAGCCCGATGGCCGCGCCGATGGCCAGCTCCAGCATGATCACGCCCAGCAGCGTGTACCAGTGCTCGACCGGACCCGCCGTGGACAGGGACACCACGAGGATGACCACCGGAGCGTCGTTGAAGCCGGACTCCGCCTCCAGCGTGCCCGTCACGCGCGCCGGCAGGGGGATCTTGCGCAGCACCGAGAACACGGCCGCCGCGTCCGTCGAGGAGACGACCGCCCCGATGATGAGCGCCTGCCGCCACTCCAGCCCGATCAGATAGTGCGCGGCCGACGCCGTGACCCCGACGCTCACCGCGACACCGGCCAGCGCCAGTGCCGTGGCGGCCGGCAGGGCCGGCTTGATCTCCTTCCACTTCGTACCCAGACCGCCCTCGGCGAGGATCACGACCAGGGCCGCGTATCCGATGACCTGGGTCAGCTCGGCGTTGTCGAAATGGATGTCGCCCACGCCGTCCTGGCCCATGGCAACGCCTATCCCCAGGTACACGAGCAGGCTGGGGAGCCCGCTGCGCGAGGAGATCCGTACCGCTGCGACGGCGACGAGCAGGACGAGCGAGCAGACGAGCAGGAGCTGGTTGAGGTGGTGAACAGTCAGCGGCCGAATCCTTCCCTGGCCCGCACGCACGCGCGCGTGGGCTCACGTACATCGCACATGAAGCTGTGGCGCAGTGCGCCAACTACTTCGTTACCTTACCTAACTCTTGACGATTTCTTGACGCTTGCGGGGGCGGGATCGAACGTCAGTCCGTGCCGGTTCCCGACTCCGCGTCAAGGCGCGCAGGGTCCTGCGCCTATCGTTGCTCCAGCGCTCAGTTAAAAGCACAGCCGAACCTGCCGCTCGCGTTAGGACAGCAAGGACAGCGATGCCCACCGACACCACCGCCTCCACGGGTCAGCAGCCCGGCAAGTCCGGCAGGAGAAAGGGGCGCAAAGCCCGACTTATCGTGCTCGTCCTGGTGCTGGCCCTCATCGGGGGTGTGGCGTACGGGTCGTACTGGTCCATCAGTACGGTCCGGGCCTCCTTCCCGCAGACCAAGGGCACCCTGACGCTGAAGGGCCTCTCCGGCCCCGTCGAGGTCAAACGCGACAACTACGGAATCCCGCAGATCTACGCCTCTTCCGACGCGGACCTGTTCATGGCGCAGGGCTACGTCCAGGCGCAGGACCGCTTCTACGAGATGGACGTCCGCCGCCACATGGCCTCCGGCCGGCTCTCGGAGATGTTCGGCAAGAGCCAGGTCGACAACGACGAGTTCCTGCGCACCCTCGGCTGGGACCGGGTCGCGAAGCGGGAGTACGACACCAAGCTGTCGGCCGCCACGAAGAAGTACCTCCAGGCCTACGCCAAGGGCGTCAACTCCTACCTCCAGGGCAAGGACGGCGAGGACATCTCGCTGGAGTACGCCGCGTTGGGCTTCACCAACGACTACAGGCCACAGGCGTGGACCCCGGTCGACTCGATCTCCTGGCTGAAGGCGATGGCCTGGGACCTGCGCGGCAACATGCAGGACGAGATCGACCGCGCCCTGCTGACCAGCCGCCTGGGCCCGAAGCAGATCGCCGACCTGTACCCGAAGTACCCGTACAGCCGGAACAAGGCGATCGTGCAGGAGGGCCAGTACAACGAACTGACCGAGGCGTTCGAACAGGGCGGCACCTCCGGCACGTCCGGCGCCTCCGGGGCGAACGGCACCGGCGGCGCCTCCACGGGCACGGCGTCCGGCGCCTCCGGCACGGGCGGCACCGGCTCCGGCACGGGCGGAACGGCCTCCGGCGCGGGCGGCGCCGCCTCGGGCACCTCGGGCCTGGACAGTCAGCTCGGCGGCCTGACGCGGGTCCTCGACGACCTCCCGCCGGCCGTCGGCGTCAACGGCGACGGCATCGGCTCCAACTCCTGGGTCGTCGGCGGGAAGTACACCATCACCGGCAAGCCGCTGCTGGCCAACGACCCGCACCTGTCGCCCTCCCTGCCGTCCGTCTGGTACCAGATGGGCCTGCACTGCCGCAGCGTCTCCAGCGCGTGCCAGTACGACGTGAGCGGCTACACGTTCGCCGGCATGCCGGGCGTGATAATCGGTCACAACCAGGACATCGCGTGGGGCATGACCAACTCCGGCGTGGACGTCACGGACCTCTACCTGGAGAAGATCACCGGCGACGGTTACCTCTACGACGGCAAGATCAAGCCATTCACGACGCGCGAGGAGACCATCAAGGTCGCCGGGGGCTCCCCCAAGAAGATCGTCGTGCGTGAGACCAACAACGGCCCCCTCCTGTCCGACCGCGACGAGGAGCTCGTGAAGGTCGGCAAGAAGGCCGCCGTCGACACCGCCGCGCCCGACCGGGGCGACGGCTACGGCGTCGCGCTGCGCTGGACCGCACTGCAGCCCGGCACCACCATGGACGCCGTCTTCGCCATGGACAAGGCGAAGAACTGGACCGACTTCCGCAAGGCGGCCTCGCAGTTCGAGGTGCCCTCGCAGAACCTGATCTACGCCGACAACGAGAACCACATCGGTTACACGCTGCCGGGGAGGATCCCCACGCGCGCGAAGAAGGACGACGGCTCCGTCCCGGCGCCCGGCTGGGACCCGGCGTACCGCTGGACCGGTTACCTCCCGCAGGACGCGCTGCCCTACGAGTACGACCCGGAGCGCGGTTACATCGTCACCGCCAACCAGGCCGTGATCGACCCGGACAAGTACCCGTACACGCTCACCGCGGACTGGGGCTACGGCGCGCGCAGCCAGCGGATCACCGACCTGATCCAGTCGAAGATCAAGGACGGCGGCAAGATCTCCACGGACGACATGCGCCAGATGCAGCTGGACAACAGCAGCGAGGTCGCGCGGCTGCTGGTGCCCACGCTGCTGAAGATCGACCCGGAGAACAAGGACGTCCGCGAGGCGCAGAAGCTCCTGGAAGGCTGGGACTACACCCAGGACGCCGACTCCGCGGCGGCGGCCTACTTCAACGCGGTCTGGCGCAACGTCCTCAAGCTCGCCTTCGGCAACAAGCTGCCCAAGGAGCTGCGGCCCAAGGGGCAGTGCCTGTGGGTCGAGCCGGTCAACACCACGGGCCCGGCCGACGAGGCCGAGAAGGTCCGCGAGTGCGGCCAGCGCGACCCCGACCGGGCGCAGCCGGACGGCGGTGACCGCTGGTTCGAGGTGGTGCGGGGGCTCATGAACCAGCCGGACAGCGACTGGTGGAAGACGCCCAAGGTGAGCAACAGCCGTCCCGGCGCCGTCAACCGCGACCAGCTGCTCAAGCGGGCCCTGATCGACGCCCGCTGGGAGCTGACCGCCAAGCTCGGCAAGGACATCGACTCCTGGAGCTGGGGCCGGCTGCACCGGCTGTTCCTGAAGAACCAGACCCTCGGCACCGCGGGTCCCGGTTTCATCCAGTACGCCCTCAACCGCGGCCCGTGGGAGCTCGGCGGCGGCGAGGCCACGGTCAACGCGACCGGCTGGAACGCGGCCGGCGGCTACGGGGTGGTGTGGGTGCCGTCCATGCGGATGGTGGTGAACCTCGGCGACCTCGACAAGTCGAAGTGGATCAACCTCACCGGTGCCTCGGGGCACGCCTACAGCGCGCACTACGTCGACCAGACCGACAAGTGGGCCGACGGCGAACTGCTGCCGTGGGCCTTCTCCGACCAGGCGGTCGAGAAGGGCACGGCCGACAAGCTGGTGCTCAAACCGTGAGCCACCGGCGCCCGTAGGACGAGCGGCCCTCCACGCACGCGTGGAGGGCCGCTGCCGTATCCGCGACCGGGGCCCGCAGCACCGGGCCCGTCAGGGCTCCTGGCGGAACCGCCGTACGCCGGACGGGGTCACCACCGCGTGCACCGGCCGGTCGTGCGGCTCCTCCGGGACGTGCCCGACGACCTCGGAGTCGTACAGCAGCACCACCAGGGCCGGACGCGTGCCCGCCCGCTCGAGCCGTGCCAGGACCCGGTCGTACGAGCCGCCGCCCCGGCCGAGCCGCATCCCGCGCGCGTCCACCGCGAGCCCCGGCAGCAGCACGGCGTCGGCGGTGGTCACGGCGTCCGGCCCGAGGCGCTCGCCGGCGGGCTCGAAGAGGGCCATCCGGCCGCCGTGCCGGATCCGGGCGAGCGACTCCTCTCCCTCGTACGCGCCCCAGTCGAGGTCGTTGTCGGGCAGCAGCGCCGGAAGCAGCACGCGCACGCCCCGGGCGCGCAGGGCGTCCAGGAGCGCGAGGGTGCCGGGTTCACTCCCTACGGAGACATACGCCGCGACCGTGCCGGCACCCGCCAACTCGGGCAGCTCCAGCGCTCGCCCGGCCAGCGCGGCCGACGTTTCCCGCAGGTCATCCGCCGTCAACCTGCTCCTCACCGCGAGGAACTCGCGTCGCAAACTCCGCTTGTCAGGCTCGCCCGGACGTGCGATTGGCCTCATTGGTTGCTCCCGAACTATGGCAATACGCTCATATGAGCGTCTATGAACCGGAGCCGCAGATTCCATGCAAAGGCACCGGATAGGGTGGCGCACATGACTCAGCACCCTCGGATCAGCAAGGCTGTCATTCCCGCAGCAGGCCTCGGCACCCGGTTTCTGCCGGCCACCAAAGCCACTCCCAAGGAAATGCTGCCGGTCGTCGACAAGCCCGCGATCCAGTACGTGGTCGAGGAGGCCGTCGCGGCGGGTCTCGACGACGTCCTCATGGTGACGGGCCGCAACAAGCGCCCCCTCGAGGACCACTTCGACCGCAACTACGAGCTGGAGTCGGCTCTCCAGAAGAAGGGCGACGCCGACCGTCTGGCCAAGGTGCAGGAGTCCAGCGACCTCGCGACCATGCACTACGTCCGCCAGGGTGACCCCAAGGGCCTCGGTCACGCCGTCCTGTGCGCCGCCCCGCACGTGGGCGACGAGCCCTTCGCGGTCCTCCTCGGCGACGACCTCATCGACCCCCGCGACCCGCTGCTGCAGCGCATGGTCGAGGTCCAGGAGCAGCGCGGCGGCAGCGTCATCGCGCTCATGGAGGTCGCCCCGGAGCAGATCCACCTCTACGGCTGCGCGGCCGTGGAGACCACCGAGGACAGCGACGTCGTCCAGGTCAGCGGCCTCGTCGAGAAGCCCGACCCGGCCGACGCCCCGTCCAACTACGCCATCATCGGCCGTTACGTCCTCGACCCGCACATCTTCGAGATACTGCGCCGGACCGAGCCGGGCCGCGGCGGCGAGATCCAGCTCACCGACGCCCTCCAGCAGCTCGCCGAGGACGAGAAGATCGGCGGCCCCGTGCACGGCGTCGTCTTCAAGGGCCGCCGCTATGACACCGGCGACCGCGGGGACTACCTGCGTGCCATTGTCCGACTCGCATGCGAACGTGAAGACCTGGGCCCGGACTTCCGGACCTGGCTTCGCAGTTACGTAGCCGAGGAGATGTAGCACGTTGAGCAGCGCCGCGCCCCACGTCACCGGCCAGGACCACAGCGGCCCCGACCACCTCTGGTCGGTGGACGAGCACCTGGAGGACATCCTCGCCACCGTCCGGCCCCTGGAACCCATCGAGCTGCATCTGCTCGACGCCCAGGGCTGCGTCCTCGTCGAGGACATCACGGTGCCGGTGTCCCTGCCGCCCTTCGACAACAGCTCGATGGACGGCTACGCGGTACGGGTCGCGGACGTCGCGGGCGCGAGCCAGGAGTTCCCGGCGGCCCTGGAGGTCGTCGGGGACGTCGCCGCGGGCCGGGCCGAACTGCTCCACGTGGGGCCCGGCCAGGCCGCCCGCATCATGACCGGCGCCCCGCTGCCGCCCGGCGCCGAGACGGTCGTGCCCGTCGAATGGACCGACGGCGGCCTCGGCGAGGGCCCGGTCCACGGCATGCGCGCCCGCAGCCTCGCCCCCGAGGGCGCCACCGGGCACGTCCTGGTGTACCGCCCGGCCGAGGCCCGCGCGCATGTGCGCGCGAAGGGCAGTGACGTGAAGGCCGGCGACCGCGCCCTGGCGGCCGGCACCGTCCTCGGCCCGCCCCAGATCTCCCTGCTCGCCGCGATCGGCCGCGGCACGGTCCGCGTACGCCCGCGCCCGCGGGTGGTGGTCCTCTCCACCGGCAGCGAACTCGTCCAGCCCGACACCGAACTGGGCACCGGTCAGATCTACGACTCCAACAGCTTCGCCCTCACCGCCGCAGCCCGCGACGCCGGCGCCATCGCCTACCGCGTGGGCGCCGTCGCCGACGACGCCGAGACCCTGCGCTCCACCATCGAGGACCAACTGGTCCGCGCCGACCTGATGGTCACCACCGGCGGCGTGAGCGTCGGTGCGTACGACGTGGTCAAGGAGGCCCTGTCCCACGTCGCGGACGAGGACGAGGCGGGCAGCGGCATCGAGTTCCGCAAGCTCGCCATGCAGCCCGGCAAGCCCCAGGGCTTCGGCTCCATCGGCCCCGACCACACCCCGCTGCTGGCCCTGCCCGGCAACCCGGTGTCGTCGTACGTCTCCTTCGAGCTGTTCGTCCGCCCCGCGATCCGCACCCTCATGGGACTCGAGGACGTCCACCGTCCGACGACCCGGGCGACGCTGTCCGCCGACAAGGCGCTGACCAGCCCCAAGGGCCGCCGGCAGTTCCTGCGCGGCACCTACGCCGACGGCAAGGTCACGCCGGTCGGCGGCGCCGGGTCCCACCTGGTCGCGGCCCTCGCCCACGCGGACGCCCTGATCGCCGTCCCCGAGGACACCGTCTCCGTCGAGCCCGGTACCGAGGTCGAAGTGGTCCTGCTCGGCCGATAGCCGCTGGTTGGGGGTACCGTGTCGCGCACAACAGGCCCGTGCGCCGCACCGCGCCGGGCCCGGACCGGGAGCGCCACACAGCATGAGCACGCAGGACCCATCCCCGCACGACGGCCGTACGCCGGACCGGCTGACGCACATCGACGAGGCGGGCGCCGCCCGCATGGTCGACGTGTCGGAGAAGGACGTGACCTCGCGCACCGCACGGGCCAGCGGGCGGGTCCTCGTCTCGCCCCGTGTGATCGAGCTGCTGCGCGGCGAGGGCGTCCCCAAGGGCGACGCCCTCGCGACCGCGCGGATCGCCGGGATCATGGGCGCCAAACGCACCCCCGACCTGATCCCGCTCTGCCACCCGTTGTCGGTGTCCGGTGTGAAACTGGACCTGTCGGTCGCGGACGACGCCGTGGAGATCCTGGCCACCGTGAAGACGACGGACCGCACGGGCGTCGAGATGGAGGCCCTCACCGCGGTCTCCGTCGCCGCGCTCACCGTGATCGACATGGTCAAGGCGGTCGACAAGGGAGCGGTCATCACGGACGTACGGGTTGAGGAGAAGACGGGCGGCAAGTCGGGCGACTGGAGCCGCTCATGACCTATCGCGCTCTCGTCGTCACGGCCTCGAACCGGGCCGCCGCCGGGATCTACGAGGACAAGGGCGGCCCGATGGTCTCCGACGGCCTGAAGGGCTTCGGCTTCGAGGTCGACGGCCCGCAGGTCGTCCCCGACGGCGACCCGGTGGAGGCCGCGCTGCGCGCCGGTGTCGACGCCGGCTACGACGTCATCGTCACCACCGGAGGCACGGGCATCTCGCCCACCGACCGCACCCCCGAGGCGACCCGCCGCGTGATCGGCCACGAGGTGCCGGGCATCGCCGAGGCCATCCGGGCGTACGGCCGGGAGAAGGTGCCGACCGCGGCGCTCTCCCGGGGCCTGGCCGGAGTGGCGGGCCGCACGCTGATCGTCAATCTGCCCGGCTCCAGCGGCGGGGTGAAGGACGGCCTCGCCGTCCTGGAGCCGCTGCTGATCCACGCCGTCGAACAGCTCCGGGGCGGCGACCACCCCAGACCCGGCAGTGGGGGTGCGAGCTGAACAGCCCATCCTGGCCCGTGGAACTGGTGGACGGCGACATCGTCCTCAGGCCCATAAAGCTGCGCGACCAGCGGGCCTGGCGCGAGGTCAACCGGCGCAACCGCGACTGGCTGCGCCCCTGGGAGGCGACGATCCCGCCGCCCACGCCGGGCGGGCCGGTGACGCAACGCCCGACCTACCGCCAGATGGTCCGCCATCTGAGGGCGGAGGCGAACGCGGGCCGGATGCTGCCCTTCGTCATCGAGTACCAGGGGCGGCTGGTCGGGCAGTTGACGGTCGCCGGGATCACCTGGGGCTCGATGTGCTCGGGGCACGTCGGGTACTGGGTCGATGAGTCGGTGGCCGGGCGCGGGGTGATGCCGACGTCGGTGGCGCTCGTCGTGGACCACTGTTTCCGCACCGTCGGGCTGCACCGCATCGAGGTCTGCATTCGACCGGAGAACGGGCCCAGCCGCCGGGTCGTGGAGAAACTCGGATTCCGCGAGGAGGGGCTGCGGCCGCGCTATCTCCACATCGACGGAGCATGGCGCGACCATCTCGTCTTCGCCCTCACGGCCGAGGAAGTCCCGGACGGGCTGCTGAGGCGCTGGCACCGGTCGCGATCGCGGAGTAATCCGGGAATGCGACAGCACCCCGGAAATTGAATGCATGTTCGAAATTGATCGAGCGGTGACCGTCTCGGGGCAATGAATTCCCGGCCCGGGTGGTCTGCTGATCGCATCGGTCGCAAAAAAAGTTCGAAATATCAGCCAGATCGTGCGACACACCGGCTCAATTGGCAGATGGCCTCACACAAACCCCTCTACGGTGTGAGACGTGAGCAGCAGCGGCCTCATCTACGCAGTCATTGTCGGGGCCTGGGCCGCCTACTTGGTGCCGATGTGGCTCCGTAGGCAGGACGAGCTGAACGAGGCCCGTCCGACGGAACGCTTCAGCACCGCCATCCGGCTGCTGTCCGGACGGGCGGGAATGGAGCGCCGGTACGCCAAGGACCTGCGGGCGCGCTCCGCCGACGAGGGGGAGCAGGACGCCGACGACCCGGATGCCGTCACCGACTCGGTGGACGTCCGGGCCTTCGCCGTGTCCAAGACCCGTCCGCAGACCCAGGCACCCGTACCGTCTTCCGCCCCGGGGCAGCCGGCCCGCACGCCGAACCCCGAACCTCAGACCCCGCAGACGCCCGCACCCGCCGCGGCGCGCTCCGGGCGCCCCCGGGAACGGGTGCCCGCCGCCCGCCGCAGCGCCTCGGCGCAGGCGGACCGGGCGGCCGCAGCACGAGCCCGGCGCTCGAAGGTGCTCGCGCGCCGTCGGCGCACCACCATCATGCTGTTCCTCGCCTTCACTCTCGGCGCGATCGTCGCAGCCGTCGGAGGGCTCGCGTTCCTGTGGGCCCCCGGCGTGCCCGCGATCATGCTCAGCGTCTACATCGCCTATCTGCGCTCCCAGGAGCGCCGCCGCTTCGCCTACCAGATGGACCGCCGCACGGCCGAGGCGGCGGCCCAGCGCCTGCGCGAGCGGCAGCGCCAGCCCCGTCGGCGTGCCCTGGCCGAAGAGGAGAGCGACGAGCCGGAGGAGGGATCCGAGCCGGTCGCCGACCCCGGTCTGTCGGCCCTCGCGGCGGACCGGCGCGCCCTCGTCGAGCAGACCGACCACGCGGAGTGGGTCGACCAGCAGCGCGAGCGCCAGCGGCGGCCCGGGCAGGGCGGCGACAGCTGGGATCCGGTGCCGGTGCCGCTGCCGACGTACGTGACGGCCCCGGTCGCCCCGCGGGCCACCAGCGACGTGGACCTCGGCGCCCCCGACACCTGGAGCTCGGCCCGGTCGAGCACCGTGACCCCGGAGGCGGAGAGCGACTCCGGCGACCACCCGGCGGAGCCGCACCCGCCCGCCCCGGACACCGGCGACGGCGAGGACGACGGGCGTACCGACGCCCGCCGCGCCGCCTCCGCCCGGCGGGCCCGGGAGCGCGGCCGCACGCCGCTTTTCGACCAGTACGAGGACGGGGGGCGCCCCCGGGCGGCCAACGAGTAGCGCCGCGAAGCCGCAGGTGACCGCCCCTGGGGAACGGATTTCCAAGCAGGCCGATCGGGGTGCTAGAGTTTCACTCGTTGCAAGGGCCTGTGGCGCAGTCCGGTAGCGCACCTCGTTCGCATCGAGGGGGCCAGGGGTTCAAATCCCCTCAGGTCCACGCAGCTCAGAGCCCGGTCGGGAAACCGACCGGGCTCTGACGTGTGTTCAGGCCCCGGACGGTGGGCGACGGGCGGCGGCCCGCGCCGCGTGACACGGGCCACAGCCGGACCCGTCGCTGAGTGGCCGTCAGCCGGCCGGCCGCAGGTCCTTGGCGAAGCAGCGGCTCGCCTCGTGGCAGCGGTAGTAGCCGAACTTGGCGCACGGCTCGTAGCCGCTGGACGTGTACAGGGCGATGGCCTCCGGCTGCTTGGTGCCGGTCTCCAGGACCATGCGGACGCGGCCGGCCGAGCGGGCGTCCTCCTCCAGGGCGGCCAGGATGCGGCGGGCCAAGCCCCGGCCACGCATGCCGTCGACCACGTACATGCGCTTGAGCTCGGCGTCGCCGTCGAGGTTGCCCTCGCCGTTGGCGTCCTGGGCGCGCCAGCCGCCCGAGGCGACGGGGGTGCCGTACTCGTCGTACGCGATCAGGTAGACGCCGTTCGGCGGCTCGAAGTCCGCGACGGCCATGGGCGTGGCGTCGCCGTCGTCGCCGTAGCGGACCGCGTACTCGGCCTGGACCTGGTCGTTCAGCTTCACGGCGTCGGGGTGGTCGAAGGAGACCCGGCGTATGTGCATGGCCGCTACCGTATTCGATCCGGAACTGGACCTCGTCCAGCGTGCCGGTATCGTGCCGGGGTGCTCACTGTGACCTCCGACAACGGGTCCTGCCGATGGGGTCGCCTGTGATGTCGAGGAGAGTGCTTTGCTGACAGTGACCTCTGTGAATGTGAACGGGCTGCGTGCCGCCGCGAAGAAGGGCTTCGTGGAGTGGCTCGCGGGGACGGAAGCCGATGTGCTGTGCCTCCAGGAGGTGCGGGCCGAGCCGGAGCAGCTGCCGGAGCACGTCCGCGCGCCCGAGGGGTGGCACGTGGTGCACGCGCCGGCCGCCGCCAAGGGGCGGGCCGGGGTGTCCCTGTACAGCCGCCGCGAGCCCGACCGGGTGCGGATCGGGTTCGGCTCGGAGGAGTTCGACGGCAGCGGGCGGTACGTGGAGATCGACCTGCCCGGAGTCACCGTCGCGTCCCTCTACCTGCCCTCCGGCGAGGTCGGCACCGAGCGCCAGGACGAGAAGGAACGCTTCATGGGCGAGTTCCTCGCCTATCTGAAGGGGCTGCGGGAGCGTGCCGCGGCCGAGGGCCGCGAGGTGCTCGTCTGCGGCGACTGGAACATCGCCCACCAGCGGGCCGACCTGAAGAACTGGCGCGGCAACCAGAAGAGCTCCGGCTTCCTGCCGGAGGAGCGGGAATGGCTGGGAGGGGTCTTCGACCCGGCCGACGGCGGCTACGTCGACGTCGTCCGCACCCTGCACCCGGACACCGAGGGACCGTACTCGTGGTGGTCGTACCGGGGGCGGGCCTTCGATAACGACACGGGGTGGAGGATCGACTACCACGGGGCCACCCCGGGGCTCGCCCAGCGCGCGGTGAAGGGGTTCGTGGAGCGGGCCGCCACGCACGCCGAGCGGTGGTCCGACCACGCCCCCGTGACCGTCGTCTACGACCGCTAGGACCCGCCCGCTAGGGCCTTCGCATTCTCCGGTCCAGTGCCAGTGACAGTTCTGCCTCCACCACGCTTCGGGCCAGCGGGCGCAGGCGGGGGAGGTCCTGGGGGGTGGCGTGGCGGGTGACCAGGTCGGTGAAGAGGTCGGCCAGGGCGTCGGCGTGGGTGCGGACCTGGGCGGCGGCCTGGAGGACCTCCGCGAGGGGGATGCCCTCGTGGACGAGGGCCGACGAGACGTCGAGCAGGCGGCGGCTGATGTGGACGATCTCCTCGCCGTCGGTGCCGAGGTAGCCGAGTTCCATGGCGGCGGCGAGGTTCTCCGGAGTGGCCTCGCCCGCGAAGTGGTCGGCGAGTTCCTCGGGGGTGAGGTGGACCGGCTCCTCCTCGGTGGGGCCGCCGACGCCGAGCAGGTCGCCGACGTCCCGGCCGTGGTCGAACGCCTCGGCCAGTTCCGCGATGCCGTTGAGGGTGTGGCCGCGTTCCAGCAGGGCCGTGATCGTGCGCAGCCGGGCCAGGTGGTGGTCATCGTACCAGGCGATGCGGCCCTCGCGGCGGGGCGGGGGGATCAGTTTGCGTTCGCGGTAGAAGCGCAGGGTGCGCACCGTGATCCCGGCGAGGCGGGCCAGCTCTTCCATGCGGTATTCACGCTTCTCGGCCACCTGGGCACCTTAAGGCGTACTGCGGGTAACTTCCTTGTCCCGCCCCCTACCCATCAGTACGCCGCTGCCCTACGCTCCCATTGCGCCAGTGTTCACTGGCACGGTTCTCGTGGTGTGTGGAGGTGTCGGCGTGGGCGAGCGTGAACACGAGCATGTGCGGGTCGCGGTGGTCGGGTCCGGTTTCGGCGGGCTGGGGGCGGCCGTGCGGCTGCGCCGTGAGGGTGTCACCGACTTCGTCGTCCTGGAGCGGGCGGGCAGTGTCGGCGGTACCTGGCGGGACAACAGCTACCCGGGATGCCGATGCGACGTGCCGTCGCACCTCTACTCCTTCTCCTTCGCACCCCACCCCGACTGGCCGCGCACCTTCTCGGGGCAGGAGCACATCCGCGCCTATCTGGAGCACGTGACGGACGTGTTCCGGCTGCGGCCGCACATCCGCTTCGACTCGGAGGTGAAGCGGATGACCTGGAACGGCGAGCGGCTGTGCTGGGACATCGAGACCAGCAGCGGGAACCTGTCGGCGGACCTGGTGGTGTCGGCCACGGGTCCGCTGTCCGACCCGAAGGTGCCCGACATCCCCGGGCTGGAGTCCTTCCCGGGCAAGGTGTTCCACTCGGCCCGCTGGGACCACGACTACGACCTGCGCGGCAAGCGCGTGGCGATGGTGGGCACCGGTGCCTCGGCCGCGCAGATCGTGCCGGCGATCCAGCCCGACGTCTCGCGGCTCACCCTGTTCCAGCGCACCGCGCCCTGGGTCATGCCCCGCGTCGACCGGAACATCAGCGGCGCCGAGCGGTGGCTGCACCGGCAGCTGCCCTTCACCTCGCAGCTTCGGCGCGGACTGCTGTGGGGCATCCGGGAGTTGCAGGTCCAGGCGTTCACCAAGCATCCGGGGCAGCTCGGGTTCATCGAGGACCTGGCCCGGCGCAACATGGCCCGCGCCATCAAGGATCCGGCCCTGCGGGCGAAGCTCACCCCGGACTACCGCATCGGCTGCAAGCGGATCCTCCTGTCCAGCGACTACTACCCGGCGCTCGCCCAGCCGAATGTGGACGTCGTCGCGAGCGGGCTGACCGAGGTCCGCGGCTCGACCCTCGTCGCCGCCGACGGCAGTGCGGCCGAAGTCGACGCGATCGTCTTCGGCACCGGCTTCCACGTCACCGACATGCCCATCGCCGAGCGGGTGGTGGGCGCCGAAGGGCGGACCCTCGCCGAGACGTGGAAGGGCGGCATGGAGGCCCTGCGCGGCGCCTCGGCGGCCGGCTTCCCCAACTGGATGACGATCATCGGACCCAACACCGGCCTCGGGAACTCGTCGATGATCTTGATGATCGAGTCCCAGCTGAACTACCTCGCCGACTACGTCCGCCAGCTCGACGTCCTCGGGGGCCGGGTCGCCCTGGACGCCCGCCCGGACGCCGTGCGCACCTGGAACCAGCAGGTGCAGGAACGCATGCGGCGCACCGTGTGGAACACCGGTGGCTGCACCAGCTGGTACCTCGACGCGAGCGGCCGCAACACCACCATCTGGCCCGGTACCACCGGGGAGTTCCGGCGGGCGACCCGGCGGGTGGACCTCGGTGAGTACGACGTGCTGCGGGCGCCAGCGGCGACGAAGGCAGCCCCGGCACAGAAGGCGGAGGCGGACGCGTGAGCCGTCTCCTGCACGCCGACTCCGGCCCGTACGCCCCGCCCGCCCCGGTGCGTGAATTGACCGCGGTCTCCGCCGACGGCGCCCGCCTGCACGTCGAGGTGCACGGGCCGCAGGGCGCGCCCGCCGTCGTCCTCGCCCACGGCTGGACCTGCTCCACCGCCTTCTGGGCGGCCCAGTTGCGGGACCTCTGCGCCGATCACCGGGTCATCGCCTACGACCAGCGCGGCCACGGGCGCAGCCCCGCGAGCCCCGCGTGCAGCGCCGACGCGCTCGCCGACGACCTGGAAGCCGTTCTCACGGCCACCCTCGCGCCGGGCGAACAGGCCGTGATCGCCGGGCACTCCATGGGCGGGATGACCGTGATGGCGGCCTCGGGGAGAGCCGCCTTCCGGGCGCACGCGGCCGCCGTCCTGCTGTGCAGCACGGGCAGTTCGCAGCTGGTCGCGGCCTCCACCGTCGTGCCGATGCGGGCCGGGAGAGTGCGGACCTGGGTGACCCGGCGGATCCTCGGCTCCCGCGCTCCGCTCGGGCCGGTCACACCGCTGGCCCGCCGGATCCTCAAGTACGGCACGATGGGCCCGGGTTCGGCCCCGCACATGATCGAGGCGTGCGCCCGGATCGTGCACGCCTGCCCCCGCAAGGTCCGCCACGCCTGGTCGCAGGTGCTGGACCTGCTGGACCTCGACCACGGCGTGCGGGAGCTGGACGTGCCCACGGCCGTGATCGGCGGCACGGCGGACCGGCTGACACCGCCGGTGCACGCCCGGGCCCTGGCCGCCGCGCTGCCGCGGTGCACCGGGATCGTCGAGCTGCCCGGCATCGGCCACATGACGCCCGTCGAGGCGCCCGACCTGGTCAGCGGCACCATCAGGGAACTCGTCCACGCACACATCCAGGTCGTATCCGAGGAGAGCGCATGAGCAGGGTGAGCCTCGAAGGCAAGGTCGCCGTCGTGACCGGCGCGGCGCGCGGGGTCGGGGAGTTGCTGGCCCGCAAGCTCTCCGCCCGCGGGGTGAAGGTGGCGCTGGTCGGCCTGGAGCCGGACGCGCTCAAGCAGGTCTCCGCGCGGCTGCACAGCGACAGCGACCACTGGCACGCCGACGTCACCGATCACGAGGCGATGGTCCGCGTGGCCGGCGAGGTCGAGGAGCGCTTCGGCCGGGTCGACATCGTCGTCGCCAACGCCGGTGTCGCCACCGGCGGGCCCTTCGTCGATTCCGACCCGGAGTCCTGGCGGCGGGTGATCGAGGTCAACCTGATCGGCTCGGCGGTGACCGGCCGGGCGTTCCTGCCGTCGCTGCTGCGCAACCGGGGCTATCTGCTGCAGATCGCGTCCCTCGCCGCGATCACCCCGGCGCCGATGATGACCGCGTACTGCGCGTCCAAGTCGGGCGTGGAGGCGTACGCGCACAGCCTGCGGGCCGAAGTCGGGCACCGGGGTGTGAAGGTGGGCGTGGGATACCTGTCGTGGACCGACACGGACATGGTGCGCGGGGCCGACCAGGACGACGTCATGCGGGAGTTGAGGCAGCGGCTGCCCTGGCCGTCCAACAAGACGTACCCGCTGGGGCCGGCCGTGGACCGGCTCGTGGAGGGGATCGAACGCCGGTCGAGCCACGTGTACGGGCAGTGGTGGCTGCGCGGCATGCAGGGGGTGCGGGGTTATCTGCCCGCGGTCATCGGGACGGTGGGCCAGCGCGAGATGCGGCGGTTCGCGGACCGGCTGACGGGCATGCGCACGGGCCTGGTCGGGGCCGGTGGGGCCGCCGACGAACAGCGGCGGGCTACGCTCCGTAAGTGATCGACATGCGCAGCGTCACGGCCCGTGTGAATCTGATCGGGCCAGATCCCCTCACCCCCAACGGGAGTGAACCCACATGGGTATGAAGGACCAGTTCCAGGAGAAGTCCGAGCAGTGGCAGAACCAGGCTCGCCAGAAGGCGGACCAGGCTCGCGAGCAGGTGCAGGGCCGCGGTCGCCGGCGCGACGAGGACATGGACCCGTCGCACCCGCAGCGCGACCGCGAGCGCTCCGAGCCGCAGCGCGACCGTGAGCGTGAGCGTGACCAGGAGGACCGCTTCGACCAGGACTACGACGCCTGACGTTGCGCGCCCGAGGAAAGGGGCTCCCCTGCGCGGGGTGCCCCTTTCCCCTTGTGCCGCAGGGGCGTTCACGCCCTGGGCGGCAGCTTCGGACGGGAGCGGTCCGGTACGTCGCTGTAGGTCGGCGGTGTGGCGGGCGGGTTGGTCTCCAGCAGCCCGAGCGCCAGCTCCACCGCGTCGGACAGCTGGGCGTGCCGCCCCTCGGCCCAGTCCAGCGGGGTGCGCAGGACGTCGATGTCCGGGGCGACACCCTTGTTCTCCACCGACCAGCCGTAGGCGTCGAACCAGGCCGCGTTCATCGGCACCGTGATCACCGTGCCGTCGCCCAGTTCGTGGCGGCCGGTCATGCCGACCACACCGCCCCAGGTGCGCTGCCCCACGACCGGGCCCAGCTTCAGCAGCTTGAACGCGGCGGTGATCATGTCTCCGTCGGAGGAGGTCGCCTCGTCCGCCAGGGCCACGACCGGGCCCCGCGGCGCGTTCGAGGCGTACGACACCGGCTGGGCGTCACGGGTCAGGTCCCAGCCGAGGATGGTCCTGCTCAGCGTCTCGACGACGAGTTCGCTGATGTGACCGCCCGCGTTGCCGCGCACGTCCACGATCAGCGCCGGGCGGGACACCTCCATGCGCAGGTCGCGGTTGAACTGGGCCCAGCCCGAACCGCCCATGTCCGGGATGTGCAGGTAGCCGCAGCGCCCGCCGCTCAACTCGCGTACGACCGCACGGCGTTTGGCGACCCAGTCCTGGTAGCGCAGCGGGCGCTCGTCGACCAGCGGGACGACAGCGACCCGCCGGGCCGGGCCCCCGCCGCCCGTCGTGTCCCCGGGCGGTGCGAAGGTCAGTTCCACCGTGGTGCCGCCCGCGCCGGCCAGCAGCGGATACGGGCCCGCGTCCGGGTCCACCGGGCGGCCGTCGACATGGGTGAGGACCGCGCCTTCGCGGATGCCCGTACCGGCCAGCGGGGAGCGGGCCTTGGAGTCGGAGGAGTCGCCGAGCAGGATCCGCCTGACCGTCCAGCCGCCTTCCCTGCGAACGAAGTTGGCGCCCAGCAGGCCCTGCCGGCGCTGGTAGTGGGGAGGTCCCTCGTTGCGCCGGGCGGCGGTGACGTAGGCGTGGGAGGTGCCGAGTTCGCCGAGGACCTCGCGCAGCAGGTCGGCGAACTCGTCGGGGGAGGCGACCCGTTCGACCAGCGGGCGGTACTGGTCCAGCACCCCGTCCCAGTCGATGCCGCACATGCCCGGTTCCCAGAAGTGGGCCCGGATGAGCCGCCCGGCCTCCTCGTAGGCCTGCCGCCACTCCGCCGCCGGGTCGACCGTGTGCAGGATGCGGCGTGCGTCGATCCAGACGGTGGAGTCGCTGTCGCCCTGCTCGTCGGCCGGGACCGCCCGCAGCTCGCCCTCGTCGACGATCACCAGTCGGCTGCCGTCGCCGCTGACCGCGAACCAGTCGAGGTGCTGGGCGAGTTCGGTCTTCCGGGCCTTGGTGATGCCGAAGTGCTCCAGCGTCGGCCGGCCGCTGGTGTCGTCGGGGTTGGCGAACGTCTCGCCGAGGGCGCCCGAGATCGGCCAGCGCAGCCACACCAGTCCGCCGCCCGCGACCGGGCGCAGCGCCGAGTACTTGGAGGCGGCCACCGGGAACGGCGTGACGCGGCTCTCCAGCCCTTCGGCCTCGACGGTCACGGCCCCGCCGTCCCCGTTGCCGTCGTCCTCGACCGGGTCCAGGCCCCCGGCGGCCGGGCGGCCCTCCGGGTTCACCGCGAACGGGGAGGGCGTCGCGGAGGACAGCGGCACGAGGTAGGGGCGGCAGCCCAGCGGGAAGGACAGGTCTCCGGTGTGCACGTCGTAGACGGGGTCGAAGCCCCGCCAGGACAGGAAGGCGAGGTAGCGGCCGTCGCGTGTGAAGACCGGGTTCTCGTCCTCGAAGCGGCCACCTGTGACGTCCACGACCAGCCGGTCGGCGAGCCGGGCCAGCTTGATCTGCCGCAGCGTCCGCCCGATGCCCGGGTGGGACCAGGTGAGCCACGCACCGTCCGGTGAGAACGCGAGATCGCGCACGGGTCCGTTGATCGACCGGATCAGCTCGGTGACCTCGCCGCCGGAGTCCTCCGTGACGTCGAGCAGGAGCAGCCGGCCGTCGTGCGAGGCGACCGCGAGCCGCTCGCCCTCCGGGTCCGAGACCAGCTCGTGCACGCGGCCCAGGCCGCCCGGGGCCAGGCGGCGGGGCGCCCGTTCGCCGCTCGCCCGGGGCAGTGAGGCGATCTCGATCGCGTCCTCGCCCTCGGCGTCGGTCACGTAGGCCACCCGTCCGCTGCCGCCGAGCATCTCCGGCAGCCGCACCCGGACGCCGGGGGTGTCGGTGAGGGTGCGGGCCGGGCCGTCCCGGTGGGTCAGCCAGTACAGGCTGCCGCGCACGACGACGGCACTGGCCCGCCCGGTCTCGTCGACGGAGAGCCCGTCGACGTGCCGGGACGCCGCCACCTGGTACGGGCGTCGCCCCGCCCGCGGCCCGCTCAGCCGTACGTCGAGCCGGCGCGGCTCGGAGCGCGGGGACAGGTCGTCGACGATCCACAGGTCGCCCGCGCACTGGTACACCACGCGGGTGCCGTCGCTGGCGGCGTGCCGGGCGTAGAAGGCGTCGTGGTCGGTGTGCCGGCGCAGCCCGGAGCCGTCGTGGGCGCAGGAGTAGAGGTTGGCGACGCCCTCGTGGTCGGAGAGGAACGCGATGCGGCCGCCGACGAACATGGGGGAGTGCAGATGGCCGCCGAGGCCCTCCAGCAGCCGTTCGCCGTGCAGCCAGAGGCGGCCCGTGGCGCCGCCGCGGTAGCGCTTCCAGGAGGCCGGTTCGTGGGGTGGGGTGCCGGTGAGGAGGAGGGACTTGCGCTCCCCGTCGATGTCGGCGACCTGGATGTCGGAGACCGGCCCCCAGGGCAGTTTGCGGCCCGGGCCGCCGCCGGGGGCGACCTTGTAGGCCCAGGTGAAGTAGGAGAAGGGCTCGCCGTGCGAGGCCACGGCCAGGATCTCGCCGTCCGGGGTCCAGCCGCAGACCCGGGTGTCGGCGCTGCCCCAGTGGCTCACCTGGCGGCCCGGTCCGCCGTCCACCGGGACGGCGTGGACCTCGGGCACCAGGCTGCGCCAGCTCGTGTACGCGAGGTGGCGGCCGTCGGGCGAGAAGCGGGGGTGGCCCAGCTTGGTGCGGTCGACCGTGAGCCGCCAGGCCCGGCCGGGGGCGTCGAGCGGGGCCAGCCAGAGGTCGTCCTCGGCCACGAAGCACAGCAGGTCGTCATGGAGGTGCGGCAGACGCAGATAGGTCACGCCCTCATGCTTTGCCGGGGGACGTACCCGGGCAACTCAGGACGGATGCCCGGCCGTGACGCGCGACACGTACGAAACGGTTTCGTTTTCTTGGAGGGTGCGCTACATTCGTGACGTACGAAACCGTGTCGTTCGGAAGCAGGAAGGTGAGAGGGGTGACCGAGGCCGTCGCCGCGCGTCGCAGCCGGATCACCCCCGAGCGTGAGGCCGAGCTCTACGCGGCCGTGCTCGACCTGCTCCGCGAAGTCGGCTACGACGCCCTCACCATGGACGCCGTGGCCGCCCGCACCCGGTCCAGCAAGGCCACGCTCTACCGCCAGTGGGGCGGCAAGCCGGAGCTGGTCGCGAAGGCGATCCGGCACAACAAGCCGGGCAACATCGCCGACATCGACACCGGGTCCCTGCGGGGCGACCTGCACGCCCTCACCTCCCGTGAGGACGACTGCACCATGCAGCAGAACGCCGCGCTGATGCGGGGCCTGTTCATGGCGGTGCACGCCAACCCGGACCTGCTCCAGGCGTTCAAGGAACTCCTCGTGGAGCCCGAGATGGCGGAGTTCCACCGGGTGGTGCAGCGGGCCGTCGACAGAGGCGAGGTCCGTGCCGACTGTCCGGCGCTGGACTACGTCGTCCACATGCTCATCGGCGCGTTCGCGACGCGCACGCTGATCGACGACCGGCCTCCGACACAACGGTTCCTCATCTCGTACATCGACGCCGTGGTCCTCCCCGCCCTCGGCGTGCCCACCGAGTAGTCCCCCTCGCCCAACCCCTACCTGACGTCTCCGCTCACGTCGTCGGGCTGATCACCCCTGCCCTGAAGACCCCACGACTGACCGGGAGTACGCCCTCGTGGCCACTTTCCTGTACAAACTCGGCCGGCTCTCGTTCCGGCGGCGACACCTCGTCGCCCTGATATGGGTCGCGCTGCTGACCCTCGCCGGCGTCGGCGCGGCCAGTGCCCCCGCCGCGGGCAACAGCTCGTTCTCCATCCCCGGCACCGAGGCCCAGAAGGCCTTCGACCTGCTGGAGCAGCGTTTCCCCGGCACCAGCGCCGACGGTGCCACCGCACGCGTCGTCTTCAAGGCGCCCGACGGCGAGAAGATGACCGACCCCGGCAACAGGGCGACGGTCCAGGACACCGTGAAGGAGCTGTCCGACGGCTCCGAGGTCGTCCGCGTCACCGACCCGTACCGGGCGAAGGCCGTCAGCAAGGACGGCACGATCGCCTACGCGCAGGTGTCGTACAAGGTCTCCGGCATGGAGCTGGACGACGCCGCCAAGGACGCCCTGGAGAACAGCGCGCAGGACGCGCGCAAGGCCGGGCTGACCGTCGAGATCGGCGGTGACGCGCTCCAGGCCGTCCCGCACACCGGCTCCAGCGAGGTCATCGGCATCGCGGTCGCCGCGGTGGTCCTCGTCATCACCTTCGGCTCGCTGGTCGCGGCCGGGCTGCCGCTGCTGACGGCGCTCATCGGCGTCGGCATCGGAGTCTCCGCGATCACTGGCCTCGCCAGTGCGCTGGACCTGGGCACCACCACCTCCACCCTCGCGATGATGATCGGCCTGGCCGTCGGCATCGACTACGCGCTGTTCATCGTCTCCCGCTACCGCGCCGAGCTGGCCGAGGGCCGCGAGCGCGAGGAGGCGGCCGGCCGGGCCGTCGGCACGGCGGGCTCCGCGGTGGTCTTCGCCGGTCTGACCGTGGTGATCGCGCTGGTCGGCCTGTCCGTGGTCAACATCCCGATGCTGACGAAGATGGGTGTCGCGGCGGCGGGCACCGTGGCCATCGCGGTGCTGATCGCCCTGACGATGGTCCCCGCCCTGCTCGGACACGCGGGCCGCAAGGTGAAGCCGATGGGGGAGAAGGGCAAGCTCCTCGGCCGTGCGAAGAAGCCCGCCACGCCGCAGAAGCCGAACCTCGGCACCCGCTGGGCGAGCTTCGTCGTGCGCCGCCCCGTCGCGGTCCTGCTGCTCGGCGTCATCGGCCTCGGCGCGGCGGCCGTCCCGGCGACCTCCCTCGAACTGGGCCTGCCCGACGACGGCTCCCAGCCCACCTCCACCACCCAGCGCCGTGCCTACGACCTGCTGTCCGAGGGCTTCGGCCCCGGCTTCAACGGCCCGCTGATGGTCGTCGTCGACGCGAAGGACAGCGACGACCCGAAGGCCGTCTTCGCCGAGACCGGCGACGAGATCAAGGGCCTGAAGGACGTCGTCACGATCACGCCCGCGCAGCCCAACAAGGTCGGTGACACCGCCACCATCACCGTGATCCCGGGCTCCAAGCCGTCCTCCGTCACGACGGAGAACCTGGTGCACGGCATCCGGGACGCGGGCGCGGACATCAAGGCGGACACCGACGCGAACGTCCTGGTCACCGGCAGTACCGCGATGAACATCGACGTCAGCGAGAAGCTCAACGACGCGCTGGTGCCGTACCTCGTGTTGGTCGTCGGCCTGGCCTTCCTGCTGCTGATCGTGGTCTTCCGCTCGATCCTGGTCCCGCTGAAGGCGGCCCTCGGCTTCCTGCTGTCGGTGATGGCCGCCCTCGGCGCGGTCGTCGCGGTCTTCCAGTGGGGCTGGCTGTCGGACCTCATGGGAGTCGAGCAGACCGGGCCGGTCATGTCGATGATGCCGATCTTCATGGTCGGCGTGGTCTTCGGCCTGGCGATGGACTACGAGGTGTTCCTCGTGACCCGGATGCGGGAGGCCTACGTCCACGGTGAGAAGCCGGCCCAGGCCGTCGTCACCGGGTTCCGGCACGGCGCCCGGGTCGTCACCGCCGCCGCGGTCATCATGATGGCCGTCTTCGCGGGCTTCATCGGCTCGTCCGAGTCGATGGTCAAGATGATCGGCTTCGGGCTCGCGATCGCGGTGTTCTTCGACGCGTTCATCGTCCGCATGGCCGTCGTCCCGGCCGTCCTGGCCCTCCTCGGCCGCAGGGCCTGGTGGCTCCCCAGGTGGCTCGACCGCGCGCTGCCCAACGTCGACGTGGAGGGTGAGGGCCTGCGCACCCGCACCGACCGCGGCGACGAGAACAGGGAGCTGGTCCGCGCCTGAGGGGGGCGCCGCGAGTACCGGCCGGTGAGGGCTCCGTGGGGACGGGGACCCTCGCCGGTCTTCCCGCATCGGTCTTCCTGTGTCCATGCCTCCCGTCTCCCGTCTCCCGTCTCCGGTCTCCCGTTTCCCGTCTCCCGTTTCCCGTCTCCGGTCTCCCGTTTCCCGTCTCCGGTCTCCCGTTTCCTGTGTCGGTCTTCTCGTCTCCCGGTCTTCCGGCCCCCTGTCCCCGGGCCTGGCCGGAACCCACTCGCGTGGCTGATACACGCACCGTTACGGTGCCTTCATGACGACGACAGCCGCCACTGACGCCGAGGGCTCCGGAGCCCACCCCCGATTCGCCGAGGCCCTGCGCGAGCTCGGGCTCGGACACCTCGTACCGCAGGTCCGCCGCTTCCCCGACGCCACCCGTACCGCCACCGAGGCCGCGGCCGCCGTCGGGTGCGAGCTGAGCCAGATCTGCAAGTCGCTGATCTTCGCCGCATGGGGGTCCCCCCTGCTCGAGCGAAGCCGAGAGCCTGGGGGAGGCGTTCCCGTGCTCGTGCTGATGGACGGCGCCTCCCGGGTCGACCTCGAACTCGTCCGCAAGGAGCTCGGCGCCGACAAGGTCACCCGGGCCAAGGTGGACGTGGTCCGGGAGACCACCGGGTACGCCATCGGGGGCGTGCCGCCCTTCGGGCACAGGACCCGGACCCGCGTGCTCGCCGACCGCTCCCTGCTGGAGCACGACGTCGTCTGGGCCGCCGCTGGTACGCCCTACACCGTGTTCCCGCTGGCCCCCCGGGACCTCGTCGCCCACGCCGACGCCACGCTGGTGGACGTGCGCGAGCGCACCTCGTGACCCCGCTGGTCACCGCAGCCGTCCTGCTCGCCGCCGTCACCCACGCCAGCTGGAACGCCATCGCCCACAAGATCACCGACAAGACCGCCGGATTCGCGCTGATCTCCGGCGGCGGCCTGGTCATCGGGCTGGCCATGGCGCCCTTCGTGGCGTTCCCGGCGGCCGGGGCGTGGCCCTACCTGCTGGGCTCCGCCGCCGTCCACATCGCCTACTACGCCCTGCTGATGACGTCCTTCCGGCTGGGCGACTTCGGGCAGGCCTACCCCATCGCCCGGGGCACCGCGCCGCTGGTCGTGACCCTGCTCGCCGCCCTCTTCGCACACGAGGTGCCCGACGGGTGGGCCGCGGCCGGGATCGCCGTGTCCTGCGCGGGGCTCACCGGCGTCGCCCTGTGGGGGCTGCGCGGGCGGCGGCCCGACTGGGCGGCGATCGGGGCGGCCCTGGCGACCGGGCTGACCATCGCGGTCTACACCGTCGTCGACGGACTGGGCGTGCGCGCCTCCGGGTCCTCCCTCGGGTACATCGCCTGGCTGATGGCGGTGCAGGGGGTGGTCATCCCCGCGTACGTCGTCTGGCGCCGGCGTGGGGAGACCGTCGCGCTCCTGCGGCCCTTCGCCGGGATCGGGCTGATCGGCGCCGCGCTGTCCGTCGCCGCCTACGCCCTCGTCCTGTGGGCCCAGACCAGGGCCGAGCTCGCGCCCATCGCGGCGCTGCGCGAGTCGTCGATCATCGTGGGCGCGGCGATCGGGGCGGTGTTCTTCAAGGAGCGGTTCGGGGCGCCGAGGATCGCGGCGGCGGGGCTGCTGGTCGTCGGGATCGGGCTGATGCTGCACACCGGATAGGGGCCCGCCAGGCGGGTGCGTCCGGCCGGTGGGAGGAGCACCCTGGAACTAAGCGTTCCGGAGGTGATCGTCATGATGCACACCACCGTGGGGTGGCACGTCGAGATGGAGTTCACGGAGGACGACCAGCACACGAAGGCGGCTGCGATGGTCCGGCTTCCCGACGGCAGCGAGGTACGGGCGCACGGGCACGCCAGCCGGCACCGGACCGATGCGAATCAGCCGCGGGTCGGGGAGGAGATCGCCGGGGCCCGAGCGCTCAACGAACTCGCCATGGCGTTGCTGACCAAGGCCCACGATGAGATCGACCAGGCGTCCGGCCGGACCTCCCACCCCATCCACGTCTAGCCGGTCTCAGAGGTCCAGCACTCCCCGCACCGCCCGCACCAGCCCCTGCGCCCGCGGGTCCGCCGTCACCGTCTTGCGGAAGCCGTTGGTGACGTAGCCGAAGGCGATCCCGTTCTCCGGGTCGGCGAACCCGAGGGCGCCCCCGCGGCCGGGGTGGCCGAAGGAACCCGGGGTGAGCAACGGCGAGGCGCTGCCGTGCAGCATGTAGCCGAGGCCGAAGCGGGTGCCGACCACCAGGACCCGGTCCGGGCCCGCCGACTCCTCGGCCCGGGCCAGTTCCACCGTCTCGGGGGCGAACAGGCGTGGGAAGAGGCGCCCGGCGTGGGCCGTGTCGCCGATCAGCGTCGCGTAGAAGCGGGCCAGCCCGTCCGCCGTCGCCGTGGCGTTCGTCGCGGGGAGGGCGGCGGCCCGGTAGGCGGGGTCGTTCTGGTCGGGGAACGGGGAGATCGCGGCGAACGCCCGGCGGGTGAGGGAGGCGGGATCCTCGTAGGCCTCGGTGACCGAGCGCTTCGGGCGGGCCCGCAGCCCCCCGGTCGGCTCGGCCCCTTCGACGCGGCCCACGTGACCGGCCCGGCCGGCCTCCGACTCCGGCAGGCCGAGCCACAGGTCCAGCCCCAGCGGGCCGGTGACCTGCGATGCGAGCCACTGGCCGGTGTTCTGCCCGGTCACGCGCCGCACCAGTTCGTCGACCAGCCAGCCGTAGGTGAGCGCGTGGTAGCCGTGGTCGGTGCCGGGCTCCCAGGCCGGGGCCTGCGCGGCGACCGCCTCCGGGCCCCGCAGCGGGTCGAGCGCCTCCTGCGGGGTGAGCGGCCGGTCGAGCACCGGCAGCCCGGCGCGGTGGTTCAGCACGTGCCGGACCAGCACCCGTTCCTTGCCCCGCGCCTTGAACTCGGGCCAGTAGTGCCCCACCGGCGCGTCCAGGTCCAGTTGCCCGCGCTGGTGCAGCAGCAGGAGGACGGCCGCGGCGACACCCTTGGTCGCCGAGCGCACGACCTGGGCGGTGCCGCGCTCCCAGGGAGCCGTGCCGTCGACGTCCTTGGTGCCGCCCCACAGGTCGACGACCTTCTGCCCGTCCCGGTAGACGGCGACCGCCGCGCCCCGGTCCCCGAGTGTCTCGAAGTTCCGTACGAACGCGTCCCTCACCGGCTCGAAGCCCCCGGCCACTGTGCCGTGAACGTCCACGCCCGTACTCCTCGTCTCGCCGCTGTGCTCGTGGTCCCCCCTAGCCAAGCAGGATGGTCACCTCGATGTTCCCGCGGGTCGCGTTCGAGTACGGGCACACCTCGTGGGCCGCGTCCACCAGCCGGGTCGCCAGCTCCGCGTCCACGACCGGCAGCGAGACGCTGAGCGCGACCGCGAGACCGTAGCCGCGCTGCCGGTTCGGGCCGATGCCGACCTTCGCGGCGACCGTGGAACCGGTCAGGTCGTAGCCCTCGCGGTTGCCGACGAGGATCAGTGCGTTGTGGAAACAGGCGCTGTAGCCGGCCGCGAAGAGCTGTTCCGGGTTGGTGCCGTTGCCGTCGCCGCCGAGCTGCGGGGGCATCGCGACCTTGAGGTCGAGCTGACCGTCCTGGCTGGTCACATAGCCCTCACGGCCGCCGTGGGCGGTGGCCTCCGCCACGTACATGATCTTCGTCGGGCGGGTGTCGACGTCGGGGCCGTCGGTCATGCTGTCCTCCCCCGGAACCAAGTGCGCACAAAAGCATCGTGCACAAGGTACTGGCCGGTAACCGACCTGTCGTACCAGGGGGTATGCAACCGGGGGTAACCCTCAGTGGGCCCGGTCCGCCGCCGACTCCGCCCGCTCGGCCAGCCGCCACAGCTCCGCGCGCAGCCGCCCGGCCTCCGTCCCGTCGAAGCCCGTGACCGTGAGCAGTGCGCCGGGCACCCGCGCCGCCCGTTCCCGGAGTTCCTCCCCGCGCCCGGTCACGGCCACCAGGACCGACCGCTCGTCGCGCGCCGACCGCTCACGCCGGACCAGACCGGCCGCCTCCAGCCGCTTCAGCAGCGGTGAGACCGTGCCGTAGTCCAGGCGCAGGGCCGCGGCCAGGTGCTTGACCGTGGTCTCGCCGCGCTCCCAGAGGACCAGCAGGACCAGGTACTGCGGGTAGGTGAGGCCCAGCTCGTCGAGGAGTGGGCGGTACGCCGCCGTCACCGCGCGCTGCGCGGCATACAGCGCGAAGCACAGCTGCTCGTCCAGCAGCAGCGATCCGTCGCTCTCCTCGTTCGTCACGCGCCCATTGTCACGGACGGGCCCCGGCCGCCGGAACGGAACGCGGATCGAAACCGAACGGCAGCTCCAGGCGGTGGGCCCGCATCAGCCCCTCGTCCGAGAGCAACTCGCCCGTCGGCCCGTCGGCCGCGATCACCCCGTCGCTGAGGACCAGGGCACGCGGGCACAGCTCCAGGGCGTACGGGAGGTCGTGCGTGACCATCAGCACGGTCACATCCAGGGAGCGCAGGATGTCCGCCAGTTCCCGGCGGGAGGCCGGGTCGAGGTTGGACGACGGCTCGTCCAGGACGAGGATCTCCGGCTCCATCGCCAGCACGGTCGCCACGGCCACCCGGCGGCGCTGCCCGAACGACAGGTGGTGCGGCGGGCGGTCCTTGAACTCCGCCATGCCGACCCGCTCCAGCGCCCGGTCCACGCGCTCCTCGAGCCCGGGCCCCTTGAGCCCGGCCGCCGCCGGCCCGAACGCCACGTCCTCGCGGACCGTCGGCATGAAGAGCTGGTCGTCCGGGTCCTGGAAGACGATGCCGACCCGGCGCCGGACCTCGGCCATGTTCCGCCTGTCCACGGGCAGTCCGGCCACCGTCACCGTGCCGGTGCCGCCGGTCAGGATGCCGTTGAGGTGCAGCACCAGGGTCGTCTTGCCGGCACCGTTCGGGCCGAGCAGGGCGACCCGCTCGCCGCGCGCGACCGAGAAGTCGACGCCGAAGAGGGCCTGGTGTCCGTCGGGGTAGGCGAAGGCGAGGCCCGAGACCTCGAGAGAAGCAGTCACAAGGTCCATCCCAGCAGACAGACGAGCAGCGCGGCGCAGGGGAGGGCGAGGGCGTACGACCACTGCGCCCGGGACGCGGTCACCTCGTCGATGACGGGCATCGAGCCGGCGTACCCGCGGCTGACCATGGCCAGGTGCACGCGCTCGCCGCGCTCGTAGGAGCGGATGAACAGGGCGCCCGCCGACTTGGCGAGCACGCCCCAGTGCTTCACGCCCTTCGCCTCGAAGCCGCGTGACTCCCGGGCGATCCGCATCCGCCGCATCTCGTCGGTGATGACGTCGCCGTAGCGGATCATGAAGGACGCGATCTGCACGAGGAGCGGCGGGAGCTTGAGGCGCTGAAGGCCGAGCAGCAGTTCGCGCAGCTCGGTCGTGGCGGCCAGCAGCACCGAGGCCGCGACGCCGAGCGTGCCCTTGGCGAGCACGTTCCAGGCGCCCCACAGGCCGTTCACGCTCAGGGACAGGCCGAGGACCTCGACCCGCTCGCCCTCCGCCACGAACGGCATGAGCACCGCGAACGCGACGAACGGCACTTCGATCAGCAGCCGCCTGAGCAGGAAGCCGGCGGGCACGCGCGCGGCGTACGCGACGGCCCCCAGCAGTAGGGCGTACAGCGCGAACGCCCACATCGCCTCGCGTGGTGTCGACACCACGACCACCACGAAGGCGAACACGGCCGCGAGCTTGGTGTGCGGCGGCAGGCCGTGCACGGGCGAGTGCCCGTGCCGGTACAGCTTGTGCGCGTGCCCTGCTCCCATGTCAGACGCTCGTCGTGCTCGTCGTGCTCGACGTCTCCGAAGGGGAGGTGTCGTCCGTGCGGCGGCGGCGCACCGCCCAGAAGACGCCGGTGCCCGCGGCGACCGTGACGCCCACGCCGATGACGCCCGCCAGCCCCCCGGACAGGCGGGCGTCGTCGACGTCCTTGACGCCGTAGTCGGCGAGCGGGGAGTCGGCCGCCGAGTGCTCCTCGGCCTTCTTGTCGATGCCGTGGTCGGTGGCGACCTTCTCCAGGCCGTCGGGGTTCGCCGAGGCGTAGAAGCTGACGAAGCCGGCCAGCACGAGCGAGGTGACCAGGCCCGCCGCCCACACCGAGCGGTGCGAGGTCCGGGCGGCCACGGGAGCGGGCTCAGGCCGCGCGTCGGGCGCGTCGACCAGCTCGCCGTTCACGCGCAGCTTGAGCTTCTGCGTTAGACCGCGCGCCCCGTACACCAGGTCGGGGCGCACCGCGATGACCGCGCCGACGGTCAGCGCGGTGATCACGGCCTCACCGATGCCGATCAGGACGTGCACGCCGACCATGGCGGTGGCGACCTTGCCGATCGAGACGTCGGTGGTGCCGCCGATCGCGTACATCAGGGTGAAGGTCAGTGCGGCGGCCGGGACGGAGACCAGAGCGGCGACGAAGGACGCCACGGTGACCGACCGGCGGGTGCGCGGCAGCACCTTCACCAGGCCCCGGAAGAGGGCGTAGGCGACGACCGTGGTGACGATCGCCATGTTGGTGATGTTGACGCCCAGGGCGGTCAGACCGCCGTCCGCGAAGAGGATGCCCTGCATCAGCAGGACGACGGAGACGCACAGGACCCCCGTGCAGGGGCCGACGAGTATCGCCGCCAGCGCCCCGCCGAGCAGATGCCCGCTGGTGCCCGCGGCGACGGGGAAGTTCAGCATTTGCACGGCGAAGATGAACGCCGCGACGAGTCCGGCCAGCGGCGCCGTGCGCTCGTCGAGTTCGCGACGCGCGCCGCGCAGGCTCACGGCGACGGCGCCCGCGGCGATCACGCCGGTGGCGGCGGAGGTGGGCGCGTTGATGAATCCGTCAGGTACATGCACCCCTTGATGATGTGGCTTGATGCGAACGGTTTGCAAGAGCGTGAAGCTCGTTTTATCTCACCCGTGATATATGCGCCTCGGCAGGCGCAATCCGGAAAATATGCGACATTGGAGAGGGAGTGGACGCAGAGTTTCCACTCGGATTGCGCACGGTGAAGGGGCAGTCCGATGTCCGTAGTCGATCAGTACGCGCGAGCCCACATCGTCTCGGACGCGGCCGTCCCGCTCGTCGACGAGCTGGAGGCGGTTCCGGTCAGACTGCGCTACGACCCCGACCACGACCCCCGCAAGGTGCGCATGGAGCTGCCCGGGGCCGGGGGAGGCGAGTGGACCTTCGGCCGCGAGCTGCTGGAGGAGGGGCTGCGGGCCCCCGCCGGGAGCGGCGAGGTGCGGGTGTGGCCGTGCGGCCGGGTGCAGGTCGTCGTGGAGTTCCACTCCGCGCAGGGCGTGTCGGTGGTGCAGTTCGAGCGGCAGGCGCTGTTGCGGTTCCTGCGGCGGACGTACATGGCCGCCGCGGAGCCCGTCACCCACTGAGCCCCGCGCCTGCCCGCGGTCTCGGCCGCCGGCGGCCACGGTCTCGGACGGGTGAGCCCGAGGCGGTCCACGAGGTTGTGGCCGATCACCGATCACCGATCAGCCGGTCACGGTCACTCCGGACCCACATGTCCCGGCCCCTGTTTCAGCTGCCCGCCTTCAGCAGTGCCGCCACGATCGGACCGGCCGTCGAGCCGCCGTGCCCGCCCTGCTGGACCACGCCCGCGGCGGCCAGGTCGCCCCGGTAGGCCGTGAACCAGCCGTTCGGCTTCTTCTGCCCGTCGACCTCGGCGGACCCGGTCTTCGCACCGGCGTCGCCGCCGACCCCGGCCATCGCCTCGGCGGCCGTGCCGTACGCGGCCGTGTACGACATCAGCTCCCGCAGCTGCGACAGGGTGCCCGCCGGCAGGGTGCGCGAGGCCTTCGCCAGCTTGCGTCCGTCCACGTCCGGCGAGACCAGGTAGGGCTGGTGGAAGGTGCCGGACTTGACCGTCGCCGACACCGACGCCATGTTCAGCGGGTTCATACGGACCCCGCCCTGCCCGATCAGCGAGGCGCCCATCTGGGCCGCCGACTGCACCGGCACCGCGCCGTCGAAGGACGGCACGCCGATGGCCCAGTTGTTCAGCCCCAGGCCGAACACCTGCTGGGCCTCCTTCGTCAGGTCGTCGTCCTTCAGCTTCGGGGCCTGGCTGATGAAGGCCGTGTTGCAGGACCGGGCGAAGCTCGCCTTGAAGGTGCCGTTCTTGATCTCGAACTTGTCGTCGTTCTGGAACTTCCAGTGGCCGTACGTGAAGTACTTCGGGCACGGGTGCTTCTTGTCCGCCGCGGCCAGGCCCTTCTCCAGCAGCAGCGACGAGGTGATGACCTTCATCGTGGAGCCGGGGGCCAGGGAGCCCTGGAAGGCGGTGTTGAAGCCGGGGGAGGCGTTGGCCGCGGCCAGGATCTCGCCGGTCGACACCCGCAGCAGGACCACCGACGACCGGGCCTTCTTCGCGACCTGCTGCTCGGCCGCTTCCTGCAGGGCCGGGTCCAGCGTGGTCTTCACTGTGCCGGGCGTGCCCTCGCTCAGCTCCACCAGGGTCTTGTCGGACAGGTCCTTCGCCTTGGCGGCCTTGCCGCGCACGACCCGCAGCTCGATGCCGGCCTTGCCGCCGGCCTTCTTGCCGTACTTCTCCCGCAGCCCGTCCAGGACCGGGCCGAGGGAGGCGTACTTCTTCGCGGTGAGTTCGCCGCCGTCCCGGTCGAGGGCCTTGACCGGGGGCGTGCCCGCTTCGCCGGTGACCAGGGTGTCGCCGTCCTTCAGATCCGGGTGGACGACGGCGGAGTGCCAGTCGACCAGCGGTTTTCCGTCGCTCTGACGGCGCACCACGGTCAGGGCGCTGCTGTACGTCAGCGGTTTCTCGGCGTCCTCGTACGACACCGTGGCCCGAGCGCGGAACGGGACCTTGTCGCCCTCGGGCGTGCCCGCGGTGAGGGCGACGTCCTTGATGTGGGCGTCCTTGGTGTAGCCGGTGAGCAGGGACTTGGCCGCCGCCGGGTCGTCGGTGACCGCGGCGGCCCGGGCGGCCTTGCCCGACTGCCAGGCGGTGAGGAAGGCCTGCGCCGTCTCGGTGACCTCGGTCGCCGACAGCGGGCCGGTCTTGACCTTGGGCTTGTCGTCCGCCGCGCGGGTCCCGTCGTCGGCGGCGGCACCGCCGCCGAACAGCGCGTAGGCACCGGCTCCACCGCCCGCGACGACCACGGCGATCACCCCGCCGATCACGGCGGGACTCGTCTTCCGTCGCTCGGCGACGCGCCTTCTGTTGCCCACTGCTGTTCTTTCCTCCGCGAATCCCCAGGGTCCCCGTCGCCCTCAGCTGTCCCCTGTCCCAACGACGGCCACCACCCTAGAGTCCCGTCTCCCGGAGGTGAGATCAGCCACCTGTTCGTAGCACGGCTGCGACAATCGGCCCGGCCGCGTCGCCGCCGTGGCCGCCCTCCTCTGTCATCGCCGCCGCCGCGATGTCGTTCCGGAAGCCGGTGAACCAGCTGTTGGACTTGGCGTTGCCGTCGACCTCGGCGGAACCGGTCTTGGCGCCGATGCCCCCGCCGAGGTCGGCCATGGCCTGGGCGGCGGTGCCCTGCGTGGCCGTGAGCCGCATCATCTGCTTGAGCTGGGCGGCGGTGCTCGACCGCAGTCCCTCGGCCCGCGCCAGCTCCCGGCCGTCGAGCTTCGGTGAGACCAGATAGGGCTGGCGGAAGGCGCCGGTGATGGCGGTCGCCGTGACCGAGGCCATGTTCAGCGGGCTCATCTGGACCTGCCCCTGCCCGATGGCGCCCGCCGCCCGATCCGGCCCGTCGACCGCGGGCACGCTGCCGTCGAAGGAGACGACGCCGGTCTTCCAGTCGTCCCGCCCCAGCCCGAAGCGGTCCTCGGCCTCCCGGGTCAGCGAGGCGTCCGTGAGCGGCTTCTCGTCGATGAGCTTGATGAAGGCGGTGTTGCAGGACCGCATGAAGCTGTGGGCGAGGGTGGCGTTCTCGTTGGGCTTCATGTTCGTGAGGTTCTTGAAGGTCTGGCTCTGCCACACCGCGGTGTCGGGGCAGGGGGCCGGGCCGTTCATCGAGGTCACGCCGTTGTCGATGAGCATCGCGGCGGTGATGATCTTCATGGTGGAGCCGGGCGCCGCTTGGCCCTCGAAGGCCGCGTTGAAGCCGTCCGTGCGGTTGTTGGCCACGGCCAGGACCTCGCCGGTGCTGGGCTTGACGGCCACCACCGACGACTGGGCGAACCGCTTGACCGCCTTCTCGGCCGCCGCCTGCGCGCTCGGGCTGATCGTGGTGGTGAGCTTGCCGGGCTTGCCCTTGGCGAGGGTGAGCAGCGGGGTGTCGGGGGCGCCGTCGCCCTCGTGCCGGACGACCAGCTCGATCCCGGGGGTGCCGCCGGCCTCCTCGCCGTACTTGTCGCGCAGGGCGTCCAGGACCGGGCCGAGTGAGGGGTACTTCCCCTTCGTCAGCTCCGAGCCGTCGCGGCCCACGGCCTCGATGGGCGGGGTGGCCGACTGCCCGGTGACGAGGGTGTCGTCCTTGCGCAGTTCGGGGTGCACCACGGACGGCTGCCAGTCCACCAGCGCCCGTCCGGTGGTCAGTCCGCGCACGACCTTCAGCTCGCTGCGATAGCTCAGCGCCGCGGACTTCCCGTCGTAGGCCACCTTCGCCTTCACCGTGTACGGCACGGTCGTGCCCTTCGCCGATCCCGGCGTGATCTTCACGCCGGTGATGTGCGCGTCGTCGGCGAAGGCGGAGAGCAGCCGCTCGGCGGCCGCGTCGTTGTTGGTGTACGAGGCGGCCTTCGCGGACGCGCCCGTCTGCCAGGCCTCGAAGAAATCGGCCGTGGTCTCCTCGACCTCGTCCTTGCCGGGCGGACCCGTCCGCTTCTGCGCGGCGACCCCGTCCGTGCCGCCCCCGTCACCGCTCAGCGCGCTCACGATGTTGAAGGCGCCGTATCCGGCCCCACCCACCATCACCGCGAACACGCCGCCTATGACGGCAGCCTTGACCCCCTTGCCCATCGGGCCCTCCCCGTTGAGCCTTCCGCGCTCCTTTGAACGCGTTCAGAAAGCTCGATCCCGGGAGCACTCTATGCGTAAGCGGTTACCGGCGGGGCGGGCGTTTCGATTTTTGACCGAACACCGATCAGACCCACGTGTCCAGCCACATCCGCGACCGCCAGTCGTCGATCGGGATGGCCTGGCCCGTGTACAGCGGCCAGAAGTAGATGAAGTTCCAGGTGATCAGGAGGACCAGGACGCCTGCTGCCGTGGCGCCCGCGACGCGGCGGGTGTCGGAGGAGCGGGGCGGGCCGATGATCGCGCCGAGCAGCATCGCCACCGCCAGGCACAGGAACGGCAGGAAGACGACGGCGTAGAAGAAGAAGATCGTCCGCTCCTGGTACATGAACCAGGGCAGATAACCCGCCGCGATGGCGCAGGCGATGGCACCGGCGCGCCAGTCGCGGCGGAAGAACCAGCGCCACAGGACGTAGAGGACCGCGAAGCAGGCGACCCACCACAGCAGCGGCGTGCCGAGCGCGAGGACCTCGCGGGCGCACTTCTCGCCCGCGTCGGCGGGGCAGCCGTCCTTGCCGGGGGCCGGGGACTCGTAGAAGTACGACACCGGGCGGCCCAGGACGAGCCAGCTCCACGGGTTGGACTGGTACGTGTGCGGCGACGACAGACCGACGTGGAACTCGTACACCTGGTGCTCGTAGTGCCACAGGCTGCGCAGCCAGTCCGGCAGGAACGACCAGCCGCCGCCCTTGCCGCCGGTCGCGGCCCAGTTGCGGTAGTAGCCGCCGGAGCCGTTCGTCGCGGAGAGGATCCAGCCGGTCCAGGACAGCAGGTAGGTGACCAGGGCGACCGGGACCGTGGCGAGGAACGCCAGTCCCGTGTCCCGCTTGAGGACCGCCGAGTACGGGTGCCGCGCACCGGCGACCCGTCGCGAGCCGACGTCCCACAACACCGCCATCAGGCCGAACGCGGCCAGGATGTAGAGGCCGTTCCACTTCGTGCCGATGGCCAGGCCCAGCATCAGGCCCGCCGCCCAGCGCCAGGGGCGCCATCCCAGCCTGGCCGTCTCGGCCGTGTGCCGGTCGGGCCGGGCCCGGCCGTCCTCGTCCAGCGGCAGCGCGGCGGCGAGCCGCGCCCGGGCCCGGTCCCGGTCCACCAGCAGACAGCCGAACGCGGCCAGCACGAAGAACATCAGCACACCGTCGAGCAGCGCGGTGCGGCTCATCACGAAGTGCAGCCCGTCCACCGCCATCAGCGCGCCCGCGAGACACCCCAGGAAGGTGGAGCGGAACAGGCGGCGGCCGATCCGGCACAGCAGCAGCACGGAGAGCGTGCCGAGCAGCGCGGTCATGAACCGCCAGCCGAAGGGTTCGAACCCGAACATCAACTCGCCGAGCCCGATGACGTACTTGCCCACCGGCGGGTGCACGACGTACGCCGCGTCCGACGGCAGCGTGACATGGCCGCCCGACGACAGGATCAGGTCGTTGGCGTTCTTGTCCCAGTTGAGCTCGAACCCGCGGTGGACCAGCGCCCACGCGTCCTTCGCGTAGTACGTCTCGTCGAATATCACCGCCCTGGGGCTGCCCAGGTTCCAGAACCGCAGCACGCCCGCCAGCAGGGTCACGAGCAGCGGCCCGATCCAGCCCGACCAGCGCACCAGCCGGACCGCGAGCGTGTGCGGGACGCCGAGCGCCGCCCACAGGCGCGGCGAGGGCTCGGTGTACGGCGGCACCAGGCGGTCACGGACGTCGCGGGCGTCGCTTCCGGGCTGCCCCTGGTAGCCGAAGCGGCGCAGCCGCTGCTGCCAGGACGGCCGCTGGTCGAGCGGCGTCCGGCCCTGGCGGGTGTCCGTGGAGGATGCGGTACTGGTCACCGCGCCATCGTAGGGAACCGTTCTGTGTGAGTCCCGTGCATGGCCGTATGCGTCCGCATCGTCCGCCCCTGGGAGGAGTCCCGACCCGCCGCCCCTGGGAGGATGGGGGAGTGATCGGAACCCTCGTACTCGCAGGCACCCCCATCGGCGACATCGCGGACGCCCCGCCCCGGCTCGCCGAGGAACTGGCCGGAGCCGACGTCGTCGCCGCCGAGGACACGCGGCGGCTGCGCCGGCTGACCCAGGCGCTCGGCGTCACGCCGAAGGGCCGGGTGGTGTCGTACTTCGAGGGCAACGAGTCCGCCCGGACACCGGAACTGGTGGAGGAACTGGTGGGCGGGGCGCGGGTGCTGCTCGTCACGGACGCGGGCATGCCGTCGGTGTCCGACCCGGGGTACCGGCTGGTCGCCGCAGCGGTCGAGCGGGACGTGCGGGTCACCGCCGTGCCCGGACCGTCCGCGGTGCTCACCGCGCTCGCGCTGTCCGGGCTGCCCGTCGACCGGTTCTGCTTCGAGGGGTTCCTGCCGCGCAAGGCGGGGGAGCGGCTCGGGCGACTGCGGGAGGTCGCCGACGAGCGGCGGACGCTTGTCTACTTCGAGGCCCCCCACCGGCTCGACGACACGCTGTCGGCCATGGCCGAGGTGTTCGGGGCCGAGCGGCGGGCGGCGGTGTGCCGGGAGCTGACCAAGACGTACGAGGAGGTCCGGCGGGGCGGGCTCGGGGAGCTGGCCGCGTGGGCCGCGGAGGGCGTGCGCGGGGAGATCACCGTCGTGGTGGAGGGGGCGCCGGACAAGGGCCCCGAGGAGGTCGGCCCGGAGGAACTGGTGCGGCGGGTCCGGGTGCGGGAGGAGGCCGGGGAGCGGCGCAAGGAGGCGATCGCCGCGGTGGCGGTGGAGGCCGGGGTGCCGAAGAGGGTCGTTTTCGATGCCGTGGTCGCTGCGAAGAATGCCACTCCCTAGCCGGGTTCGGGGTGGGGCTCGGGGTGGTTTGCGGGGCGCGGGTTGTGGGGGTTGATCGCGCAGTTCCCCGCGCCCCTTCCGGGGCGCTCCCCCAGGGTGCTGAACACCCTCTGAGCAGGGCGCATGTCGTTTGAGCGTGCGCCCCATGCCTGAGCAAAGCAGAAGGGGTGCAGGGGCAAGGGACGCCCAAATCGGGGCCAATAGTCGACAGGTCGGCTGCCATCGGTCCGCCCGAGGAGTCCACTGGGTTGCGGGGACGGAATCGTCCCCACGTCACAGCGGACCAACAGGAGCTGGCATGAGTGAGATCGCAGGGCAGACCGGGCTCCGCGCCGGTGCGACCGCAGTCGTCAACGAGTCCTACTCCTTCGCCTGCATGCGGTGCGGGCACGGCTGGGAGCAGTCGTACGAGATAGAGCACCACAGGGACGCCGCGGGGCACGAGTTCGTCCTCTACGTCGCGAACGGCAAGGTGGTGCCCTCCCCGCTGAGCAAGCCCGAGTGCCACAACTGCGACAGCCACGTCGTGCGGATCATGCGGCCCGGGCGGGTCGCCTCGGCGCGCGACGCGGCCCACCGGCCCCGGCGGCTGCCGCCGCCCGCCGGGCCCGTGGAGGCGCCCACCGCGGACGCCGAGGCCGGGACGACGGCCGGCCGGCAGCAGGGCGAATCCCACCACTGGCACCTGTCCGATCTGCTGCACCCCTTCCAGCGCAAGGCGAGCTGACCCGTCCGGATTCCCTTGTCGACGCCCTCCCCGGTCCTCCCCCACCGGGGAGGGCGTACCCCTTTCGTAGGATCGGGGCATGCCTTCGAACGCCTCCGGCCGCCAGGACAAGAACGCGGCCCCGCCCCTTCCGGAGCCCCTGCGGGTGCCGGTCGCCGACTCCCACACCCACCTGGACATGCAGTCCGGCACGGTCGAGGAGGCGCTGGCGAAGGCGGCGTCGGTCGGGGTGGCGACGGTCGTTCAGGTCGGCTGCGACCTGAAGGGCTCGCGGTGGGCCGCGGAGACGGCGGCCGCGCACGACGCCGTCCACGCGACGGTCGCCCTGCATCCGAACGAGGCACCCCGCATCGTGCACGGCGACCCCGACGGGTGGTCGCGGCAGGGCTCCCGCGAACCCGGCGGGCCGGCCGCCCTGGACGAGGCACTCGCCGAGATCGACCGGCTCGCCGCGTTGCCCCAGGTCAAGGGCGTCGGCGAGACCGGCCTCGACTACTTCCGCACCGGGCCCGAGGGCAAGGAGGCGCAGGAGCGGTCCTTCCGCGCCCACATCGAGATCGCCAAGCGGCACGGAAAGGCCCTGGTCATCCACGACCGCGAGGCCCACGCCGACGTCCTGCGGGTGCTGAAGGAGGAGGGCGCCCCCGAGCGGACCGTCTTCCACTGCTACTCGGGCGACGCCGAGATGGCCGGGATCTGCGCGAGCGCCGGCTACTTCATGTCCTTCGCCGGCAACGTCACCTTCAAGAACGCCCAGAACCTGCGGGACGCCGTGGCGGTGGCCCCGCCGGAACTCCTCCTCGTCGAGACGGACGCGCCCTTCCTCACCCCCGCTCCCTACCGCGGGCGGCCCAACGCCCCCTACCTCGTGCCGATCACGGTGCGGGCCATGGCCGAGGTGCGCGGCGTCGACGAGGACACACTGGCCACGGCCCTCGGCGCCAACACGGCACGCGCGTTCGGCTACTGACCCGCCCGGTCGCCAACCGCCCATCCTCACCGTACGACTGTGCGTAGTCGCGTCGCTTTGGAGAGTGACGACCGCTCCGCTAGGTTCTGGGGGCCCGATCCGGACCCCTCTGGACCCCCTCCGGCCCCTGGAGCGCGTCGGCGTGAGCAACTCCCGGTACGAGACGTACGAGACGTACGAGCCGTACGCCACGGTGCCGTACGTGCCGTACGTGCCGTACGAGCCGTACGAGCCGTACGAGCGTCACGAGACGTACGAGCCGAACAAAGCATGCGAGACGTACGAGACGGCGTACGAGGCGTATCAGGCGTACAGGGCCTACAACCCCGCCCGCGCCGCCGACCCGGTGTACGGCGGGCTCGGCGTGTCGCCGGCGGATCTGCACAGCGCCGAGACCCTCGCCCACGGCACGCCCGCACCCCCCGGCGCCCGCGAGGACACCTACCGGCCCGCCTACGAGGCGCCGACCCTGCCCGCACTGCCCCGGCAGGGCGCCCCGCACGGCGGGTCCGCCCCCGCCGCCCGGCCCGTGGGGCACCCCGAGCCCGGCCCGGGCGTGCGCGCCGGGTCGCGTGCCGCGGCGCGCAACGGCTCGCACCGCAGGTCCGCACGCCGACGCAAGGCGCGCTACGCCGAGCGCCCGGACGGTCCCGTGCGACGGCTGCTCCCGCAGGCCCTCGTCGTCGCCTTCCTGGCCGGCGGCACCACGGCGTTCGTCGCCGAGGACAAGGCGATCGAGCTCAACGTCGACGGCGAGGCCCGCACCCTGCACACCTTCGCCGACGACGTCACCGAGCTGCTGGCGGAGGAGGACGTCGAGATCGGCCCCCACGACCTGGTCGCGCCCGGCCCCGGCACGCGGATCAGCAGCGGCGACGAGATCGCCGTGCACTACGCCCGTCCCGTGCGGCTCACCCTCGACGGACACCGGCGTGAGGTGTGGACGACCGCCCACACGGTGGAGAGAGCGCTGCGGCAGCTCGGCGTACGCCAGGAGGGCGCGTACGTGTCCACCTCGCGCTCGCGGCACATCGGACGCGAAGGGCTCGCGCTGGACGTGCGGACCGAGCGCACGGTCACGATCATGGCGGACGGCCGCGCCCGCACGGTACGCACCAACGCGGCGACCGTTCGGGAGGCCGTCGAGGAGGCCGGGAATACCCTGCGCGGCCAGGACACCACCTCGGTCCCGCAGGGCAGCTTCCCGCGCGACGGGCAGACCGTCACGGTGCTGCGCATCACCGGCGGCGAGGAGGTCCGTGAGGAGCAGATCCCGTTCCAGGTGCGGTGGGCGGAGGACCCTGCCCTGTTCCGCGGCACCGAGGTGGTGGAGCGGGCGGGCGAGCCGGGCCTGCGCCGGGTCACCTTCTCCCTGCGCACGGTCAACGGCGTCCGCCAGAAGCCGCGCCTGATCGGGTCCGAGGTGGTGCGCGAGCCGCGCCCGCAGATCGTGAAGGTCGGCACCAAGCCGCGCCCGTCGTCCGTGCGGGGCGCCGACCACCTCGACTGGCAGGGACTCGCGGCCTGCGAGTCCGGCGGACGGCCCGACGCCGTCGACTCCTCGGGCACCTACGGCGGCCTCTACCAGTTCGACACCCGTACCTGGCAGTCCCTCGGGGGCCGTGGCCGCCCCCAGGACGCCCCGGCGGCGGAGCAGACGTACCGGGCGAAGAAGCTCTACGTGCGCCGGGGCACCAGCCCGTGGCCGCACTGCGGGGAACGGCTGCACGGGTAGCGGACCCCGGCTCCGGAACCCCCCCGTACCCTTGTCCCCGTGACCAGCAGCCCCACCCCCGACGCCCTCCTGGGCCCCGCCGACGTCCGCGAACTCGCGGCAGCCCTCGGCGTACGCCCGACCAAGCAACGCGGACAGAACTTCGTGATCGACGCGAACACCGTCCGCCGTATCGTCCGCACCGCACAGGTCCGCCCCGACGACGTGGTCGTCGAGGTCGGCCCGGGACTCGGGTCGCTCACCCTCGCGCTGCTGGAGGCCGCCGACCGGGTCACGGCGGTGGAGATCGACGACGTGCTCGCCGGCGCGCTGCCCGCGACCGTCACGGCCCGCATGCCGGAGCGCGCCGACCGGTTCGCCCTGGTCCACTCGGACGCCATGCACGTCACCGAGCTGCCGGGGCCCGCCCCGACCGCGCTGGTCGCCAACCTGCCCTACAACGTGGCCGTCCCGGTGCTGCTGCACATGCTGGACACCTTCCCGACCATCGAACGCACCCTCGTCATGGTCCAGGCGGAGGTCGCCGACCGGCTCGCCGCCCCGCCCGGCTCGAAGGTCTACGGCGTCCCCTCGGTCAAGGCCAACTGGTACGCCGAGGTCAAGCGGGCCGGTGCCATCGGGCGGAACGTGTTCTGGCCCGCGCCCAACGTCGACAGCGGTCTGGTCTCCCTGGTCCGCCGGGGCGAGCCGCTGAAGACGGCGGCTTCGAAGCGGGAGGTGTTCGCCGTCGTCGACGCGGCGTTCGCCCAGCGCCGCAAGACGCTGCGGGCCGCGCTGGCCGGCTGGGCCGGATCGGCCGCCGCCGCCGAGGAGGCCCTGCTCGCCGCCGGGGTCTCGCCGCAGGCCCGGGGCGAGTCGCTGACCGTGGAGGAGTTCGCGCGGATCGCCGAGCACAAGGCGAACCGGCACCAGGAGAAGGAGACCGCGTGAGCGTCACGGTCCGCGTCCCGGCCAAGGTCAACGTCCAGCTGGGGGTCGGCGCCGCCCGCCCCGACGGCTACCACGACCTCGCCAACGTCTTCCTCGCGGTCGGCCTCTACGACGAGATCACCGTCACCCCCGCCGACGAGCTGCGCGTCACCTGCGACGGCCCGGACGCCGACCAGGTCCCCCTGGACCGCACGAACCTGGCAGCGCGGGCCGCCGAGGCGCTCGCCGCACGGTACGGACGCAGCCCCGGCGTCCACATCCACATCGCCAAGGACATCCCCGTAGCCGGTGGCATGGCCGGCGGCAGCGCGGACGGTGCCGGAGCCCTGGTGGCCTGCGACGCCCTGTGGGGGACCGGCGCCTCCCGGGACGAACTGCTCGACATCTGCGCGGAGCTGGGCAGCGACGTGCCGTTCAGCCTGGTCGGCGGGGCCGCCCTCGGTATCGGGCGGGGCGAGCAGCTGACGCCCCTGGAGGTCGGCGGCACCTTCCACTGGGTGTTCGCGATGGCCGGGCGGGGCCTGTCCACCCCGGCGGTGTTCCGCGAGTTCGACCGGCTCGGCGAGGGCACGGACATCCCCGAGCCCGTCGCCTCCGGGGAACTCCTCGCCGCCCTCGCCAAGGGCGATCCGGACGCGCTCGCCGCCGCCGTCTCCAACGACCTCGAGCCCGCCGCCCTCTCCCTCTTCCCGGAACTGGCCGGCACCCTCGCCGCGGGCCGGGCCGCCGGTGCCCTCACCGCACTCGTCTCGGGCTCCGGCCCGACCACCGCCTTCCTGGTCCGGGGCCCGGAGGCGGCGGCCGCGGTGGCGCAGGCCCTGCTGACGTCGGGAACGTGCCGGACGGTGCGCACGGCGTCGGGCCCGGCCCCGGGGGCGACGGTGGCCGCCGCCGGTTAATCAGGTGCCCCGGCAGCCGACCGTTGTCTAGGCTCCCCCGGTCGTCGACGAGGGGGAGCGCAGGCGTGGAGCGACTGGTCGAGGCCGTGCGGCGCGGAGACCCGGACGAGGTCCGGGCCCTGCTGGACGACGGGGCCGACCCCGATACCCTCGCGGAGGGCCTGCCGGTCCTGTGCCTCGCCGTGGCCGCCTACGACACACCGGTCGCCGAGGCGCTGCTCGGCGGCGGTGCCGACCCCCTGCGCCCGCTGCCCGACGGCAGCACCCCGCTGACGCGCGCGGTGGAGGGCGGGTCGCACCTGCTGACCCATGCGCTCGCCACCAGCCGGATCCCGCTCCCGGCACCGGCGCGCGCCGACCTGCTGGCCAGGGCCCGGCGCTGGACCGAGGCGGGCGCCGAGGCCGAACTGCGCCGCCTCACCGGCCTCACCGGGCCCGTCGAGCGGACCCGGGTCGAGGACGACGAGATCGGCTGGTGGTGCGAGCAGCTCACGCTCGGCCCCATGACCGTGCGCGACGAGCACCGGGCCGTCCTGACGTCCATGGAGGCCCTGTACGGCATCCGCACCCCCTTCGACGAACTCGTCGCCCGAGCCCTCGCGCACCCCGACCGGGACCACGTCGTGTGGTGCGACGTGGTGTTCACGCTCGGCCGGCGAACCGACGAGGAGACCTGGCAGTGGAGCCGGGACCTGCTCAACCACCCCGACCGGCTGCACCGCCTGCTCGCCGCCGACCTCCTGCTGTCCCTGATCCTCGGAGACGTCACCAAGGGCGCCCAGCCGTTCTGGGACCGGGGCCGGGAGCTCGTGCCCTGGGCGGAACAGGAGGAGGACCCGCAGGTGCTGGCGGTCCTCCTGCACGCGATGACCCACGACAGCTCCCCCGAGATCGAGGCGGTCGGGCTGTCGTACCTCACTCACCCGGACCCGCGGGTGCGCGCCCTGGTGCCGCAGACCGTGCACCGCCCCGAGAGCCTCACCAGCGTGCTCACCCTGGTCCATGACGAGGACCCCGGCGTCCGCGAGGCGGTGTGTCACTGGCTCGCCCACCACCGGGGCGGCGAGCCCGAGGCGGGGGACGCGCTGGTCGCGCTCACCCATGACGAACGGCAGGCGATCCGCGTCGGCGCCGTATCCGGCCTGGCCGTGCGCGACGACCCGCGCTGCGTGGAGGCCGAGCAGCGGATCGGCCCCGTCGATCCGGAGCTGCCCTTCGACGAGCGGCTGATGGACGTGTGGCGCTACCAGCGCCGCCGGGAGGCGGCGGCCGACGGGTGAACCGCCCGGCCGGAGCACCCCCGCGCGCGACTACCCTGGAGGGTCGATCCATCCCCCTTGGCAGGAGAGTAATGGCCGTCAACCTGGTCAATGTCGAGAACGTCAGCAAGGTGTACGGCACCCGCGCCCTGCTCGACGGCGTCTCCCTCGGCGTCTCCGAAGGGGACCGCGTCGGTGTCGTGGGCCGCAACGGCGACGGCAAGACCACGCTCATCCGGATGCTCGCCAAGCAGGAGAGCGCCGACAGCGGCCGGGTCACGCATTCCGGCGGGCTCCGCCTCGGCGTGCTCACCCAGCACGACTCCCTCGACCCCGAGGCCACCGTCCGGCACGAGGTCATCGGCGACATGGCCGACCACGAGTGGGCCGGCGACGCCAAGGTCAGGGACGTGCTCACCGGCCTGTTCGGCGGGCTCGACCTGCCGGGCTTCCCCAAGGGCCTGGACACCGTCATCGGCCCGCTGTCCGGCGGTGAGCGGCGCCGGATCGCGCTGGCCAAGCTGCTCATCGAGGAGCAGGACCTGCTCGTCCTGGACGAGCCCACCAACCACCTCGACGTCGAGGGCATCGCCTGGCTGGCCGGCCACCTGCAGAAGCGCAGGTCGGCCCTCGTCTGCGTCACCCACGACCGGTGGTTCCTCGACCAGGTGTGCACGCGCATGTGGGACGTCCAGCGCGGCGCGGTCTACGAGTACGAGGGCGGCTACTCCGACTACGTCTTCGCCCGGGCCGAGCGCGAGCGCATCGCCGCCACCGAGGAGGCCAAGCGGCAGAACCTCGTCCGCAAGGAGCTGGCATGGCTGCGCCGTGGCGCGCCCGCCCGCACCTCCAAGCCCCGCTTCCGCGTCGAGGCCGCCAACGAGCTCATCGCGGACGTACCGCCGCCCCGGGACAGCAGCGAGCTGATGAAGTTCGCGTCGACCCGGCTGGGCAAGACGGTGTTCGACCTGGAGGACATCACCGTCCAGGCCGGCCCCAAGGTCCTGCTCAAGCACGTCACCTGGCAGCTCGGTCCCGGCGACCGCATCGGTCTGGTCGGCGTCAACGGCGCCGGCAAGACGTCGCTGCTGCGGGCCATGGCGCAGGCGGCCAGGACCGACGGCGAGGCGCAGCCGGCGGGCGGGCGCGTCCGGGTCGGCAAGACCGTCAAGCTCGCCTACCTCTCCCAGGAGGTCGCCGAACTCGACCCGAACACGCGTGTGCTGGAGGCCGTGCAGCAGGTGCGCGAGCGCGTCGACCTCGGCAAGGGGCGGGAGATGACCGCCGGGCAGCTGTGCGAGACGTTCGGCTTCACCAAGGAGAAGCAGTGGACGCCCGTCGGCGACCTGTCCGGCGGTGAGCGCCGCAGGCTCCAGCTGCTGCGCCTGCTCATGGACGAGCCCAACGTCCTCTTCCTCGACGAGCCCACCAACGACCTCGACATCGAGACGCTGACGCAGCTGGAGGACGTCCTCGACGGCTGGCCCGGCTCGATGATCGTCATCTCCCACGACCGGTTCTTCATCGAACGCACCACCGACCGCGTCTTCGCGCTGCTCGGTGACGGCGCGCTGCGCATGCTGCCGCGCGGCATCGACGAGTACCTGGAGCGACGCCAGCGCATGGAGGAGGCCGCGGCCGCCTCGGCCTCCGCCGGCGCATCGCAGCAGTCCGCCGCCCCGGAGAAGAGCGCGGCCGACCAGCGCGCCGCCAAGAAGGAGCTCCAGAAGATCGAGCGGCAGCTCGACAAGGTCTCCGAGAAGGAGACCAAGCTCCACGCCCAAATCGCCGAAAACGCCACGGACTTCGCGAAAGTAGCCGAACTGGATGCGGAGCTGCGGGAGTTGGCCGGTCAGCGCGAGGAACTGGAGATGCGCTGGCTGGAACTCGCCGAGGACGCGTGAAGGGTGCGTGAAGACGCATAACGGCGGCATCACGGGCCGGTTCTCCCTTGGGAACAGGGGGTGAGGCGGCCCGCTCCGCTGTGGGAACGGAGTGATAGAAAGAGCCGTCTTAGAACTTTATGAAGCATCTCTGAGCCCCATGGGCATTTCAGGGTGTGGCTAAAAATCAGTGATCGAACGGGGGAGCCGCTGATGACTCAGCCGCCCAGTCAGCCACCGCACGGTGGCTTCGGAGCACCGCAGAACCAGCCGCCGCAGGGCGGTGGTTACGGGGCGCCGCAGACTCCGCCACCGCCCCAGGGCCCGCCCCAGACGCCGCCGCCCCCGCAGGGCCCGCCGCAGCCCGGCTACGGCTACCCGCAGCAGCCCGGTCCCTACGGTCAGCCGCAGCAGCCGGGCCCGTACCACCCAGGCCCCTACGGTCAGCCGCAGCAGCCCGGCCCGTACGGCCAGCCCGGCTACGGCTACCCGCAGCAGCCGCAGTACCCCGGCGCGCCCGGAACCCCGCCCGGAGGCGGTTCGAGCAACCCCTTCAAGGGCAAGCCCGCGATGATCATCGGTGCCGCGGTCGCCGCGCTGCTCGTGGTCGGCGGAACCGTGTGGGCCGTCACCGGCGGTGACGACGGCAAGGGTAAGAAGAAGCCGGTCGCCCAGAAGACCGACGACGCCAAGCCCGGCTCCTCCGCACCGGTCAACCCCGGTGACGGCAGCGGCGACGGCGGCGAGGACCCGGAGGACCTCAACGCGGGCCGCCAGGCCGGCGAGGCCAAGGTCCTCTGGTACAAGGAGGCGCCCGACGCGCCCGGTTCCGGCGCCGACGCCGACGGCATGTGGATCACGGGCAAAACCGCCGTGAAGGCCGCCTACAAGCAGCTCTTCGCCTACAACGTCGGTGACGGCAAGCCCACCTGGGACGCGATCACCTTCCCGCAGAAGATCTGCGCGACGACCCCGCAGAAGACCTCCGACGACAAGATCGTCGTGGCGTACATGAGCGGCTCGAGCGACCGCGCCAAGTGCAACCAGCTCCAGGAGATCGACCTCGCCACCGGCGAGAAGGGCTGGAAGGAACAGGTCGCCGACGGCGCCCTGTTCGACTCCACGCTCTCCGTCGAACTGTCCATCACGGGCAAGACCCTGATGGTGGGCCGCTCCCAGTCCGGCACGGCCTACGACGTCACCAACGGCGACAAGCTCTTCGACAAGAAGAAGTACGGCAACGCCTGCTTCCCCGCCGCGTTCGCCGGCGGCGAGAAGCTGATCGCCGTCTCTTCCTGCGGCGCCGGCAGCGACAAGGAACACGACGAGGTCCAGGAGCTCGACCCGAAGACCGGCAAGGCCAGGTGGACCCAGCCGTTCGACAAGGGATGGCGGGTCGCGCGCACCTACTCGGTCAGCCCCCTGGTCGTGTACAGCACCAACGAGGACAAGAAGGCCTGGAACATCTCCACCTTCACCTCCGGCGGCAAGTTCCGCTCGCAGGTCGGCTTCGACGAGGACTTCGCCCCCGAGTGCGGCTGGGCCATCCTGGAGCGCGACCTCACGGGCTGCGAAGGCGTGGCCGCCGACGACAGCACGCTCTACCTGCCGACCAAGGCCACCACCGGCGCCAACGAGATCGTCGCGATCGACCTCGCGAACGGCAAGGAGAAGTGGCGCGTGAAGTCCCCCTCCGACGAGTCGATGCTGCCGGTGAAGACCGAGGGCGGCAAGCTCATCGCCTACGTGCAGCCGTCGTACGACGCGGGCGGGCAGATCGTGTCCATCCCGACCGGCGGCGGCAGCCACAAGCCGTCCAAGCTGCTGCAGAACCCGGAGGGCGCCGCGGACGTCGAGGACAGCTTCTTCTCCAAGGACATCGACTGGGTCGACGGGCGCTTCTACATCTCGACGACCCGGCTGAGCGGGAACGACGACACGAAGGAGAAGTTGATGCTCGCCTACGGCAAGTGACTCCTCCTCCTTCCGCACTCCGTTCGTCGCCCGTCCCCTCCCCCGAGGTGCCCACGTCATGACCCAGCCGCCGCCCCCGCCCCCTCAGCAGCCCCCGCAGGGGGGCGGCTTCGGCCCGCCCCCGGAGCAGCCGCCCCAGGACCAGCAGCCGCAGACCCCGCCGCAGACTGCGCCGCAGGGCCGGCCGCCCGCGTCCGGGCCGAACCTCGGCAAGGCCCCGGAGCCGGGGTACGGCTACCCCCAGACGCCGTCCGCGCCGCAGACGCCTCCGCCGTCCGCGCCGCAGAACCCGCCCCAGCCTCCGCAGGGTTACGGCTATCCGCAGGGTGCCCCTGCGCCCCAGCCTCCGCAGGGTTACGGGTATCCGCAGGGTGCTCCGGCGCCCCAGCCTCCGCAGGCCCCGCCCGGCTACGGCTACCCGGGCCAGCAACCGGGACCGTACGGGCAGCCGCAGGCGCCCTATGGCCAGCCCGGTTACGGGCAGCAGCCCGGCTACGGCTATCCGCAGCAGACCGTGCCGCAGCCGCAGGCCGGACAGCCGGGCGGCGGCAAGAAGCGCAACGTGCAGCTGCTGATCATCGTCGCCGCGGTCCTGGCGATCGCCCTGATCATCGGCGGCGGCGTCTGGTACGCCTCGTCCGGCAAGGACGAGGGCAGGCAGAACGACACCGCCGGCCAGAGCGGCGGCACCGGCGGCACGGACGACGGCAACGGCGGCACCGACTCCGGCAAGGAGAAGGCGCCGTCCGACCCCAGCGCCAAGGTCCTCTTCCAGGTCCCGGCGCCCGAGGTGAAGAACGACAGCACGGTCGTCGTCTCCGGCTCGTGGCTCACCGACAAGGCGTACGTCAAGAGCGGCATCGCCCGGATCGTCGGCTACGACCGCGACAAAGGCAGCGAGTTGTGGAAGCTGCCGCTGGCCGGCCCGGTCTGCCAGGCCAGCCGTCACGTCACCGACGACAACCTGACGGCGATCCTCTACCAGCCGGCCATGCCCACCAAGGCCGACCCGTCGCACGGGTGCAGCCAGATCGCCCTCATCGACCTCGACGCGGGCAAGAGGCTGTGGACCAAGACGGTCAAGAGCGGTGACCAGCTGGTCAACTTCGACAACATCACCCTCAGTGGGAAGACCGTCGCCGTCGGCAGCACCAGCGGCGGCGCCGCCTTCGACGTCTCCGGCAAGCAACTGTGGAGCCCGAAGCCGGCCGACTCCTGCTATGACGCCGGTTACGGCGGCGGCGACAAACTCGTCGCGGTGCGCAAGTGCGGCCCGTACGACCAGCGGCAGCTGCACATCCAGACCATCGACCCGAAGTCCGGGAAGGTGGTCTCGGAGTACAAGATGACCGAGGGCATCGAGTACGCGAGCATCGTGTCCACCAACCCGCTGGTCGTGGCCGCCGACGTCGGCGACTCCGCGGGCGACGGCAGCGGCATCTCCGACTTCTTCTCCATCGACAGCAAGACCGGCAAGCTGCGCACGCGCATCTCCGCGCCGGGCGAGCAGTTCGCGGCCCGCTGCGAGGGCATCACCCGCGTCGAGGCGTGCACCCTGCTGGCCGTCGGCAACGACCGGCTGTACCTGCCCACCGAGGAGCACGACGGCACCGGCAAGTACAGCCAGACCAACGAGATCGTCGCCTTCGACCTCGCCACCGGCAAGCAGACCGGGCAGCGGGCCGACGCGGGCGACGGCTACACGATCTCGCCGCTGCGCATGGACGGCGGCAACCTGATCGCGTACAAGCGTCCTCCCTACGACAAGGGCGGACAGGTCGTGAGCATCGCCGGGGGCAGCTTCAAGGAGACGACGCTGCTGCAGAACCCCGCGACGGACTCGGTCCGCGACGTGGAGACCAGCATGTCGCCGGAGTACTCCGAGTTCCTGTACGCCGACGGGCACCTTTACATGTCGAAGGTGTACGCGAGCAAGCGGTCGACGGTGCGGGAGAAGGAGTATCTCGCGGTCGGCTTCGGTACGGACTGATCGCTCCGACCGGGCTCTGACCGGGTACTGACCGGTTATTGATCGACTGGTGGCCGATGTGGCCCCGTCCCTGTTCAGGGGCGGGGCCACAGCTGTTTGGCGCCGTCAACCTGGATTGCTGGGAATTTCGGCGATCCGGGGCGATTCTCGCCGGTAGGGGGAGCGCAACGTCGAACAAGCGTGTAGCTTCCGGGGGCATGAAGGCGGGGGAGCCGGGGGGCTTCCATGGGGGGCTGGGGTGACTGGGGGGTTACTCGATGGGAGTGCGGCTCATGGTGGTCGACGACCACCGTTTGCTGGCCGAGGCACTGGCTTCGGCGCTGAAGCTGCGGGGGCACCGGGTGCTGGCCGCGGCGGCGCCGGCCGCGGGCGCGGCGGAGCTGGTGATCACACGGGCGCCGGAGGTGTGCCTGCTGGGGACGGCGGCGCCGGCCGAGCCGGGGGTCTTCGACCCGGTGGTGCGGATCAAACGGGAGCGGCCGCAGGTGGCGGTGCTGGTGCTGGGGCCGGTGCCGAGCCCTCGGGGCATCGCGGCGGCGTTCGCGGCGGGGGCGTCCGGCTATGTCCGGCACGACGAGCGCATAGAGGGTGTCGAGCGGGCGATCATGAAGGCGCGGGCGGGGGAGGCGGCGGTGGCGCCGCAGCTGCTGCAGGGCGCGTTCGGTGAGTTGCTCAACCCCGCGGCCCAACCGGACGACGAGGGCCAGCGGTTGCTCCAGATGCTCACGCCCCGCGAGGTGGAGGTCCTGGTCCGGGTCGCCGACGGCGAGGACACGCGCCTGATCGCGGCCGGCATGGGCATCGCACCGTCGACGGCACGCACGCACGTCCAGCGGGTCCTGATGAAACTGGGCGTCGGCTCCCGCCTGGAAGCAGCGGCCCTGGCGGCCCGAACGGGCTTGCTGGACCGCGCGGGACCGGTGCAGCGGGAACCGTGAGCCGGGGCGCCGCCGCTATCGCCGCGTGGTGGGTCGGGGCCGCGTCGGGGGGGTGCCCGTCCTCGGAACGGCGCGATCGACTTGCGTCCGACCGACTGTTCGTTGACGCGCCAACCGCTGTGGGCGGACACCCCACGACACGTCCCCTTCTCGCCGTACGCGGGTGCGCGTGCATCGTGGCTCGCCTCGCCCGAGCTGCGGGCATGCGTGCCGCCAGTGGCGGCACGGGTGGGCGCAGCGGCACCCCGCTACGCCGGGCTGCGGACCCACCCGGCCTCAGCAACAACGCAGCGCACCGGACACCCCGTCTCACTCCACCCGCTCGTCGTCCTCCGGTTCGACTCCCGGCGGCGCCGGAGCCGCAGGCCTCAGCTTCAGCCAGACCAGGAAGAACACGCCCAGCAGCAGCATCCCCAACCCGGTCCACAGGTTGATGTTCACTCCCTCGGCCTTGTCGATGTCCGCGTCGGACGCCGTGAACCCCGCGATCGTGACGATCACGCCGTAGACCACGAACAGCCCGCCGATGATCCGCCGGATGTCGAACAGCCGCGCAGCGGTCGCCGACTTGCCCTGCAGTTCGGTGACTTCCCGCTGCAGGTCCTTCTCGGAGTAGAACTCGGACATGTGCGATCACACTCCTCGGTCGGGGTTCGGTCAGAACGAGAACGGGATGTAGCAGGCCGCGGCCAGGACGATCGCACCCCAGCCCAGCAGTGCCGGCTTGCGGTACCAGGCCTCGTCCCCGGGCGCGGGCGGCTCGGCCATGCCGGGCGAACGCGTGCCGTAGACCAGCCCCTGCAACTCCTCGGCCGGCTTGGGTGCCGTGAACAGCGACACCGCCACCATCACCACCGCGCCCGCGACGAAGCCGGCGATCGCCGAGACGAAGTTGGCCCCCTGGTCGGAGGGGATGTCGACGATGTCCTGCTTGTAGAGGACGAAGTAGTTGACCATCGCGGCGGTGGTGCCCGCGATCAGCCCCCAGAACCCGGACTTCATGGACGCCCGCTTCCAGAACATGCCGATGATGAAGACCACGAACATCGGCACGTTGAAGAAGGAGAAGAGGGTCTGCAGGTAGGCCATGATGTTGGAGAACGAGCGGGCGAGGAACGCCGTGCCGATGGAGGCCAGGACGCCGATCGCGGTGATGAGGCGGCCGAAGCGGACGTAGTACTCGTCCTCGCGGCCCCTCACGACGTACTTCGCCCAGATGTCCGTGGTGAACACGGTGTTGAACGACGACACGTTGGCCGCCATGCCCGCCATGAACGCCGCCAGCAGACCGGTGACGGCGATGCCCAGCACGCCGTTGGGCAGCAGCTGCTCCATCAGGTAGGGGATGGCGTCGTTGTACTGGAGGTCGGAGCCGGACGTGCCGATCTTCGGGACCAGCACGGCGGCGACCAGGCCCGGGATCATCACCAGGAACACGATGAAGATCTTCGGGAACGCGGCGATCAGGGGGGTGCGCTGGGCGGCGGAGAGGTTCTTCGCGGACAGCGCGCGCTGCACCTCGGCGAAGTTCGTCGTCCAGTAGCCGAAGGAGAGGACGAAGCCGAGGCCCAGGACGATCGTCAGCCAGTTCGCGCCGAGGGGGTTGTCGCTGCCGATGCCCGTACCGCCCCAGGACGTCATGAAGTCGGCGCCGTGGCTCTTCGTGAGGGAGTCGGACAGCCCGTCCCAGCCGCCGACCTTCTTCAGCCCGAGGAAGGTGATGGGGATGAGCGCCGCCAGGATCACGAAGAACTGGAGGACCTCGTTGTAGATCGCCGAGGAGAGGCCGCCCAGGGTGATGTACGCCAGGACGAAGAAGCCGGCGACGACGATGGCGACCCACTCCGGCCAGCCCAGCAGCGCCTCCACGACGATGGCCAGGGCGTAGAGGTTGACGCCCGCGATGAGGATCGCGGCGAAGGCGAAGAGGACCGAGCTGAGCAGGTGCGCCGCCCGGTCGAAGCGCATCAGCAGGAACTCGGGGACCGAGCGCACCTTCGAGCCGTAGTAGAAGGGCATCATCACCAGGCCGAGGAAGACCATGGCCGGGATGGCGCCGATCCAGTACCAGTGCGTGGTGTAGACGCCGTACTGGGCGCTGTTGGCGGCCATGCCCAGGATCTCCGTGGCCCCCAGGTTGGCCGCGATGAACGCGAGACCGGTGACCCAGGCGGGCAGCGAGCGTCCGGAGAGGAAGAAGTCGAGACTGGTCTTCACCGAGCGGCGGGCGGCGAAACCGATGCCGAGGACGACGAGGAAGTAGATGCCGAGGATCGTGTAGTCGAGCCAGTTGGTGGGGAGTCGTAGCTCGGCCGACAGATATGTGGGGGTTTGCATGAGCCCTCGCTTCGTTGCGCGAACCGATACCTCGCGGGATCTTCTTCTCCGCGTTCAGCAATTGAACCCGTTTGGTGATGCACTTTGTTTGATTGTGATGTTGACGTCTGTGGTGGGTTGCGTTTTGATATGTTGGGTTCTGTTTGAAGGACAAGGAGTCCGGCGTGAAGAAGACCTCGACCCGGCTGGCCGACGGTCGCGAGCTCATCTACTACGACCTGCGTGACGACAGCGTGCGGGACGCGACCGACCGCCGGCCGCTGGACCGCACCGTCACCACGTCCGAGATCCGCCGTGACCCCCTCCTCGGCGACTCCGTTGCCATCGCCTCCCACCGCCAGGGCCGCACCTACCACCCGCCGGCCGACAAGTGCCCTCTGTGCCCCTCCGAGGGCGAGCGGCTGAGCGAGATCCCCGACTCGTCCTACGACGTCGTCGTCTTCGAGAACCGCTTCCCCTCGCTCGCCGGCGACTCGGGCCGCTGCGAGGTCGTCTGCTTCACCTCCGACCACAACGCCTCCTTCGCCGACCTCACCGAGGAACAGGCCCGCCTGGTGCTGGACGCCTGGACGGACCGCACCTCGGAACTGTCCCACCTCCCGTCCGTCGCGCAGGTGTTCTGCTTCGAGAACCGGGGCGCCGAGATCGGCGTGACCCTCGGACATCCGCACGGCCAGATCTACGCCTACCCCTTCACCACCCCCCGCACCGCGCTGATGCTCCGCTCGGCCGCGACCCACAAGGAGATGACCGGCGGCGAGAACCTCTTCGACGCCGTCCTGGAGCGCGAACTCGCGGGCGAGCGGCTCGTCCTGGAGGGGGAGCACTGGGCGGCCTTCGTGCCGTACGCGGCCCACTGGCCCTACGAGGTGCACCTCTACCCCAAGCGCCGCGTGCCCGACCTGCTCGGCCTCGACGAGGACGCGCGCACAGAATTCCCCAAGGTCTATCTGGAACTCTTGAGGCGCTTCGACCGGATCTTCGGGGAGAGTGAACCTCCCACGCCCTACATCGCGGCCTGGCACCAGGCCCCGTTCGGCTCCCTGGAGGAGTTCGACGGCGTCGTGCGCGAGGACTTCGCGCTGCACCTCGAGCTTTTCACCATCCGCCGCACTTCCGGCAAACTGAAGTTTCTCGCGGGTTCCGAGTCCGGCATGAACGTGTTCATCAACGACGTGCCGCCGGAGCGCGCGGCCGAGCGACTGCGAGAGGTAGCGAGTTCATGAGCGGGAAGTACCTGGTGACGGGCGGCGCGGGATACGTCGGCAGCGTGGTCGCCCAGCACCTGCTGGAAGCCGGTCACGAGGTCGTGGTCCTCGACAACCTCTCCACGGGCTTCCGTGAGGGCGTCCCGGCGGGCGCGTCGTTCGTCGAGGGCGACATCCGCGACGCCGCGAAATGGCTGGACTCCTCCTTCGACGGCGTGCTGCACTTCGCCGCGTTCTCGCAGGTCGGCGAGTCGGTCGTGAAGCCGGAGAAGTACTGGGACAACAACGTCGGCGGCACCATGGCGCTGCTGGCCGCGATGCGCGAGGCGGGCGTGCGCAAGCTGGTCTTCTCCTCGACGGCGGCGACGTACGGCGAGCCCGAGCAGGTCCCGATCGTCGAGTCGGCGCCCACGTCCCCGACCAACCCCTACGGCGCCTCCAAGCTCGCGGTCGACCACATGATCACGGGCGAGGCCGGGGCGCACGGCCTGGGCGCGGTCTCCCTGCGCTACTTCAACGTGGCGGGCGCGTACGGCGCCCACGGCGAACGCCACGACCCCGAGTCCCACCTGATCCCGCTGGTCCTCCAGGTGGCGCAGGGCAGGCGCGAGGCGATCTCGGTCTTCGGCGACGACTACCCGACGCCGGACGGCACCTGCGTGCGCGACTACATCCACGTCGCGGACCTGGCCGAGGCCCACCTGCTGGCCCTGACGTCCGCCACCCCCGGCGAGCACCTGATCTGCAACCTCGGCAACGGCAACGGCTTCTCGGTCCGCGAGGTCATCGAGACGGTCCGCCGGGTCACCGGCCACCCGATCCCCGAGGTCGTGGCCCCGCGCCGGGGCGGCGACCCGGCGGTCCTGGTGGCCTCGGCCGACACCGCCCGCGAGAAGCTGGGCTGGAACCCCTCCCGCGCGGACCTCGCGGGAATCGTCGCGGACGCGTGGGACTTCGCGCAGAACATCGCAAGGGAGCAGTAGTGGGCGCACAGCAGGTGCGGGACGGGTTCGAGGAGCTCTACGGAGCCGCCCCCGAGGGTGTCTGGGCGGCCCCGGGCCGCGTCAACCTCATCGGTGAGCACACCGACTACAACGACGGCTTCGTGATGCCCTTCGCGCTGCCGCACACCGCCGTGGCAGCCGTCTCCCGGCGCACGGACGGCGTGCTGCGCCTGCACTCGGCGGACGTCGGGGGCGGGGCCGTCGAGCTGCGCATCGACGAGCTCGTGCCGGAGGCCGACCGGAACTGGACGGCGTACCCGTCGGGTGTGGTGTGGGCGCTGCGCGAGGCCGGTCACCCGGTCACCGGCGCCGACATCCACCTCGCCTCGACGGTCCCCTCCGGCGCGGGCCTGTCGTCGTCGGCGGCGCTGGAGGTCGTGGTCGCGCTGGCCCTCGACGACCTGTACGAACTGGGCCTGAAGGGCTGGCAACTGGCCCGCCTGTGCCAGCGCGCGGAGAACGTCTACGTCGGTGCCCCCGTCGGCATCATGGACCAGACGGCGTCGGCCTGCTGCGAGACCGGCCACGCGCTGTTCCTCGACACGCGCGACCTCTCCCAGAAGCAGATCCCCTTCGACCTGGCGGCCGAGGGCATGCGCCTGCTGGTCGTGGACACGCAGGTCAAGCACTCCCACAGCGAGGGCGAGTACGGCAAGCGCCGGGCCGGCTGCGAGAAGGGCGCGGCCCTGCTGGGCGTCGATGCGCTGCGGGACGTGCCCTACGCGGACCTGGACGCGGCCCTGGCCCGCCTCGGCGACGAGGAGGAGGTCCGCCGGCTGGTCCGCCACATCGTCACCGAGAACGAACGCGTCGAACGGGTCGTCTCCCTCCTGGAGTCGGGCGAGACCCGCGCGATCGGCCCGGTCCTCGTCGAGGGCCACGCCTCCCTCCGCGACGACTTCCGCATCTCCTGCCCCGAACTGGACCTGGTCGTCGACACGGCCCTGGCCAACGGCGCGCTGGGCGCCCGCATGACGGGCGGCGGCTTCGGCGGTTCGGCGATCGTCCTCGCGGAGGAGGCGGACGTGGACACCGTCACCAAGGCGGTGACAGAGGCTTTCGCATCGGCCGGCTTCACCACACCCCGCGTCTTCGAAGCAGTCCCCTCCCCAGGAGCCCACCGCCTCCCCTGACCCCCGACACCGACGGCGCCCTCCCCCCCCCCCCGGGGGGAGAGCACCGCTGCCGTCACCTTGTCAGCGGTTGACGGACTGGATCTCCTGGACCGGCACCTCGGTGGTGGTGGCGAACGTGCCGTTGGGCAGGTCACCGCCGGTGCCGCCCGCGCCCTCCCAGGTGATCTCCCAGGTGAGCGTCGCCTCAAGGCCGTAGGTGTCGTCTCCCGAGGAGCGCAGGTACCGTACCCCGCACGGTGGCGTCAGCTCCGCCTTGCCCCGGGCGTACGGCTCTCCGATGGAGCCGTCGTCGTTGATCAGGCACTCACCGGACGCCGGAAGGGTCTCCGCGTCCGCTGTTCCCGGATTCAGGTGCAAGCTGACCGGCTTGGCCGTGGTGGTCGCCCACAGTCCCGTGCCGGGCAGACTCGCCGTGACCGAGACGAGTTTGAAGGCGCCCTTGTCCAGCCAGACCCACGTGGGCGCGTTCACCGTCGACCTGGCCTCCGGAGCGAGGGAGATCTTCGTCGGCGGCACGACGGTCCGCTGGTGGGCGAGCCCGGCGAGGGTCTCGGTGTCGATGGCCTGAGGGACACCGGGGTTCTTGCCGTTGTCGACCCAGAAGGGGTCACGCGTGCAGGACTTGGCCGCCGGGTCGTCCTTCATCTCCGGGTTCTTCACCGCCACCCACCACATGCCCTCGTCGTTCTTGGCGACGTTGAAGTCCTTGTACGGGTGGCCCTTCTTGTAGCGGGCCTGGACGTCGGCGATGCCTTCGGGCGAGCCTCCGGCAGACTCGTACATCGACCACTTGGCCTCGTTGAAGGTCTTGAAATCCTTGGCCTTCCAGTACGGCTCATACCAGCAGGCGGGCGGCTCCCAGTCCACGGCGGTGGAGGTGATCGGACCGCTGCCCTTCGCCTTGGTGCCCTTGACCGTGATGCTGACTCGGGATTCAAGGGCCGGGCCTGAGGAGTCCCCGGATGTCTTCTTCTGCTGGGAACCGACAGTGTCGAACCCTCCAGCCGTAGCCGGAAACGTCCCGAGTCCGGTCAGCGTCACGGTCAGGGCCGCCAGCCCCAGGCGCCGCGTCAGGGCTGGCACTTCTGCGACCCCCGGTCCTCGGTGAGGTCCCAGGTCTGCCAGACGCCTTCCTTGTTCTTCTTCAGGCCGAGGTTGTAGAAGACGTAACTGTTGGGCGTGGTCTTGGTGCCCTGCAGCTTGTTCGTCTCGCGATCCTTGAGGTCTGCTTTGCTCTCGTCGACGCAGTACGTCAATGCCGCGGACTTCTTGTCGAACACCGTCACCCGGCGGTCGAAGTAGCGCAGCGTGCCGGCCCAGCTGGTCTTCTTGTCGATGGCCCCCTTCGCATACTGGTAGATGCCGACCAGCGCGTTGTCCGTGTAGTAGAAGGCCATGCCCGAGTTCTTCAGGTCGCCGTATGCCATGGCCTGCCACACGGTGCTGACAGTGCGTTCGTTGTCCGCCAGGATCGCGTCCTTGACGGCGTCGCCGGTCTGCCGGCCCTCGAACACCATCTTCATGTCCGAAGGCAGCTTGACGTCGGGCCGATCGATCCCGTCGGCGGACGCCGAAGCCGAAGGCGAAGCAGAGGCCGTGTCGCCCGAACCCGCACCGGCGATCTTGTCGGACGATGACGAACCGTCACCTCCCCCCGAGCCACAGGCGGTCAGCAGCAGGGCCGCGGTTGCGGTGAGCGCGGCTGTCACGAGCCGAGCGGGGCGGTTCACTGTGTCTCCCGTTGATCATGTGGGGGGATAACTCAAGCGAACCAACGCTATCGGTGAGTGACGCCCGGGCGTCACCGAGGGGTTCGCGCCCGCAACCGGCCCCGCAACTCGCCCCCCGCTACCCCAGCCTCTTCACCAGCGAGTACTCCGTGATCCCCGGCGGATAGTCCGGCACCACGCACACGACCTCGTACCCCTGCTTCTCGTAGAACCGCGGGGCCTGGAAGTCCCAGGTTTCCAGGCGGGACGACCGGCAGCCGCGGGACGTGGACGCGATGTGTTCCGCCTCCGCGAGGAGCCGTGCGCCCAGGCCCCTGCCGCGATGGCGTTCGTCGACCCAGAGGTAGGTCACGTGGAGCCAGGTCGCCCAGGTGTGCCCGACCAGACCGCCCGCGAGGTCGTCGGTTCCGTCGTTCACAGCCCACACATGCAAGGGCCTGTCCCTTTCGTCCGGTGTCCCGCGCAGGGCGCGCAGGATCGGAGAGGCGGCGGTGTTCGTGTCCCGCAGGCGGGTGCGGAGCAGATCACGTCGGTCCTTGTCGACTTCTGTCTCAAGACGGAACATGCGGCACACCATAAACGCGTCGGACAGTCAGTTCTGCAAATAACCTTCCGCTCCGGGCCCCCGTCCGTACCCTGATGAACAGCACCGGTGGGGGCCGGTGCCGATCAGGGGGCGAGACAGCCGGGGTACGACGCCCGGGGTGGGGGTGGCGGTACTGCACGGCGGCGGCCGTGCGGCTGCGGCGACCCGAACAGGCCGCTGCGGCAAGGACGGACGACGCAACGCAGCGGACCCTGACACCCCGGCGTCGTACCCGTGCGGTGTCAACCCCCGACGTTGGGGTATCCCCTGCTCTTCAGGAGCACTGGGGAAGGGGGTTACGTGGTTCGCATCCGAGTCCTGGTCGTCGACGACCATCGCATCTTCGCCGAGTCACTCGCGGCGGCCCTCGCCGCCGAGCCCGATGTCGACGTCTCCGCGGCCGGCAGTGGTCCGGCCGCGCTGCGCAGCCTGGAGCGGGCGGTCGCCGAGGGGCGGCGGTTCGACGTGCTGCTCGTGGACGCCGATCTGGGCGGCAAGGTACCGGGCACCCGCCCGGCCGTCCCCGTGCAGGAGGGCAACGAGGACGGGCTCGTCGACGGGATCTCCCTCGTCACGGGTGTGCGCTCCGCGCAGCCGAACGTACGGATCGTCGTGCTCGCCGAGAAGGACGACCCGCGGCGGGCGGCCCTCGCCCTGCAGGCCGGCGCCTCCGGCTGGGTCGCCAAGGACTGCTCGCTGTCCCGGCTGCTCACGGTCATCCGGGGCGTGCTGCGGGAGGAGACCCATCTGCCGCCCGCCCTGCTGACGGGTGTGCTGCGGGAGCTCACCGCAGCCCGCAAGCACCGCACCGAGAGTGAGCGGCTCGTCGAGTCCCTCACTCCGCGTGAGCGGGAAGTGCTGCGGTGCATGGTGGCGGGACTGGGGCGCAAGGCCGTCGCCGAGCGCCTGTTCCTGTCGCCGCACACCGTACGGACCCACATGCAGAACGTCCTCGGCAAGCTCGGCGTGCATTCCACCCTCGCCGCCGTCGCCCTCGCACGGCGGGCCGGGGTCGGGCCGGTGGACCTAGCCGGGGATGTTGTCGAACGGGGCGGTCAGCTGGCGTAGCAGCCCCGCCAGCTCACCGCGCTGGGCTCGGGAGAGCTCCGCGAGGATCGCGCGCTCCTGGTCCAGCAGACCCGCCAGGGCCTGGTCCGCGCGGTCCCGGCCTTCGACCGTCAGCCGCACCAGGACCCCCCGGCGGTCGCTGGGGTCGGGGAGGCGCTCCACCAGGCCCTTCTTCGCCAGACGGTCGATGCGGTTCGTCATCGTGCCCGAGGTGACCAGGGTCTGGGTGAGGAGCTGTCCCGGCGAGAGCTGGTACGGCGTACCCGCCCTGCGCAGGGCCGTCAGGACGTCGAACTCCCACGGCTCCAGGTTGTGCTCCGAGAACGCCAGCCGCCGCGCCCGGTCCAGATGCCGGGCCAGCCTGCTCACGCGGCTGAGCACCTCGAGCGGTTCCACGTCGAGGTCCGGGCGCTCCCGGCGCCACGCCGCGACCAGCCGATCGACCTCGTCCTCCATGACGATCAGTGTAGTGGTTGTGTCGACGTAGAGTCTCTTGACATCCAGTTTCTTGACATCGAGATACTCCTGGCGTCACGCTGGGTGTGCGCCCCCGCACGGTCACCACCGGGACACATCAGGACACCAGGAGGAACCATGCCCGCAGCCGCGCCCACCTGGGACCCCGGCCAGTACCTCCGTCACGCCGGCCACCGCGCCCGCCCCTTCACCGACCTCCTCGCCCGCGTCCCCGACCTGCCCGTCCGGTCGCCCGACGGCCGTCCCCGCATCGCCGACCTCGGCTGCGGCCCGGGCAACGTCACCACGCTGCTCGCCACCCGCTGGCCCACCGCACTGATCACCGGCTACGACAACTCGCCCGAGATGCTCGACAAGGCCCACGTCGACCACCAGGGGCCGACTCCGGGCGGAGGGTGTCTCGACTTCGAGCACGCCGACGTACGGACCTGGACGCCGGACGAGCCGTACGACCTCATCGTCAGCAACGCCACGCTGCAATGGGTGCCCGGGCACGCCGAACGGTTCGCCGGCTGGGTGGCCGGACTGAACCCGGGAGGCACCCTCGCCTTCCAGGTGCCGGGCAACTTCGACGCTCCCAGCCACCGGCTCATGCGTGAACTCGCAAATGCACCGCGCTGGCGCACCCGGCTCGCCGGCATCCTGCGCCACGCCGACGCCGTCGGCACCCCCGAGACCTACCTGGAGCGGCTGACCTCCCTCGGCTGCGCGGCCGACGTGTGGGAGACGACGTACATCCACCTGCTCCAGGGCGAGGACCCGGTGCTCGACTGGGTGAAGGGGACCGGACTGCGGCCCGTGCTCACCGCCCTCGCCGACGAGCCGGAGCAGCGGGAGGCCTTCGTCGCCGAGTACCGGGCGGCCCTGCGCGAGGCCTACCCGGCCGGTACGCACGGCACGCCGTTCCCGTTCCGCCGGGTGTTCGCCGTGGCCCGGAAGGAGAGCTGATGATCACCGCCCTCGACCACGCCCCGCTCGCAGCCCCGCCCGGCAGCCGGGAGCGGCCGCCCCCTGCCGGGGCGCCGGCGGTTCCACACGCAGGACGCGTTCGGCGACCGCCTGGAGTCACGCGTCAGGGCGTGTGGCGAAGGCACTAGGCCTTGCGGCGTCCTATCAAGTGCGGCTTGGCCTCTATCCCGTCCAGGCCGTGCCACGCCAGGTTCACCAGGTGCGCGGCCACCTCGGCCTTCTTCGGCCGGCGCACGTCCAGCCACCACTGGCCGGTCAGAGCGACCATGCCGACCAGGGCCTGCGCGTACAGCGGGGCCAGCTTCGGGTCGAAGCCGCGGCTCTTGAACTCGCGGCCCAGGATGTCCTCCACCTGGGTGGCGATGTCGGAGATCAACGAGGCGAAGGAACCCGTCGACTGGGGGATGGGCGAGTCACGGACCAGGATGCGGAACCCGTCCGTGTACTCCTCGATGTAGTCCAGCAGCGCGAACGCGGCCTGTTCGCACAGTTCGCGCGGGTGACCGGCCGTGAGCGAACTGGTCACCATGTCCAGCAGGCGCCGCATCTCACGGTCCACGACGACCGCGTACAGCCCTTCCTTGCCGCCGAAGTGCTCGTACACCACCGGCTTGGACACCCCGGCCTTCGCCGCGATCTCCTCCACCGACGTGCCCTCGAAGCCCTTCGCCGCGAAGAGCGTGCGACCGATCTCCAGCAGTTGCTGACGGCGCTCGGCACCGGTCATCCGGGTGCGGCGCGCTCGCCGCGGCTTGTCATTGCTGGGGGTGCTGCTCGAGTCGGTCGCCACAGCGACCATCATGCCGCCTCGACGGGCTCCTTCCCGCGCGGGGAGCCGCCTTCCCCGGTGTTACGGCGCGAATCGATACGCGAGCGTGACGGCCACCTCACGTCGTACGCCCAGCCCGCCATCTCGAACCAGCGGATCAGCCGGGCGGACGAATCCAGCTGGCCGCGCATCACGCCGTGCCGGGCCGACGTCGGGTCGGCGTGGTGCAGGTTGTGCCACGACTCACCGCACGACAGCACCGCCAGCCACCACACGTTGCCCGAACGGTCACGCGACTTGAACGGGCGCTTGCCGACCGCGTGGCAGATCGAGTTGATCGACCACGTCACATGGTGCAGCAGGGCCACCCGGACGAGCGAACCCCAGAAGAAGCCGGTGAACGCGCCCCACCAGGACATCGTCACCAGACCGCCGATCAGCGGCGGCAGCGCCAGCGACACCACCGTCCACAGGACGAACTGGCGGGAGATGTTACGCAGCGTCCTGTCCTTGATCAGGTCGGGCGCGTACTTCTCCTGCGACGTCTGCTCCTCGTCGAACATCCATGCGATGTGTGCCCACCACAGGCCCTTCATCAGGGCCGGGAGCGTCTCACCGAAACGCCACGGCGAGTGCGGGTCGCCCTCCGCGTCGGAGAACTTGTGGTGCTTGCGGTGGTCGGCCACCCAGCGCACCAGCGGCCCCTCGACCGCCATGGAACCCGCGATCGCCAGCGCGATCTTCAACGGCCGCCTGGCCTTGAAGGACCCATGGGTGAAGTGACGGTGGAAGCCGATCGTGATGCCGTGGCACCCGAGGTAGTAGAAGAAGACCAGCAGACCGAGGTCCAGCCAGCTCACTCCCCAGCCCCAGGCGAGCGGCACCGCCGCCAGCAGAGCGAGGAACGGGACGATGATGAAGAGGAGGAGGGCGATCTGCTCGATGGACCGCTTCTGCTCGCCGCCCAGCGTCGCCGGGGCGACTTCGGTGGCCTGACCGGGCGCCTCGGGAGCGTCCTCGATCACATCGGAACTACTGGTCATACGCGTCCCCTGGGGGGTATGTGGAGGGAGAAGGGGTAGCCGGGGCACGAGAACCGTCACGTACTTCCTACGGGTCCGTAACCTACGGCATCGTAAGTATGGCAGTGCGTCGCCCGGCGGCAAGAGCCCGCGAGCCTGCGCGTCCTTGCCGACACCTATCCTTGAGTCGGTCGGACAGCGCGGTCCGCTCTGATTTCTTCCCGGATGTCCGGACCGTATGCGGCGCCCCGCCGCGCGAGACGCCGTCCGGGTTCCCCTCCCAGACGAGCTTCAACACTGCAAGGAGCCGCACCTGTGAGCAGTGCCGACGACCAGACCACGACGACGAGCAGCGAGCTGCGAGCCGACATCCGCCGGCTGGGTGACCTCCTCGGCGAGACCCTCGTCCGCCAAGAAGGCCCCGAACTGCTGGAACTCGTCGAAAAGGTCCGCCGCCTCACCCGCGAGGACGGCGAGGCCGCCGCCGAGCTGCTGCGCGGCACCGAACTCGACACCGCGGCCAAGCTGGTCCGCGCCTTCTCCACCTACTTCCACCTGGCCAACGTCACCGAGCAGGTCCACCGCGGCCGCGAGCTGCGCGCCCGCCGCGCCGCCGAGGGCGGACTCCTCGCCCGTACGGCCGACCGGCTCAAGGACGCCGACCCCGAGCACCTGCGCGAGACGGTCCGCAACCTCAACGTCCGCCCCGTCTTCACGGCCCACCCCACCGAGGCCGCCCGCCGCTCCGTCCTCAACAAGCTCCGGCGCGTCGCCGCGCTCCTGGAGACCCCGGTCATCGAATCCGACCGGCGCCGCCTGGACACCCGCCTGGCCGAGAACATCGACCTCGTCTGGCAGACCGACGAACTGCGCGTGGTGCGCCCCGAGCCCGCCGACGAGGCCCGCAACGCCATCTACTACCTCGACGAGCTGCACGCGGGCGCCGTCGGCGACGTCCTGGAGGACCTCACCGCCGAACTGGAACGCGCCGGGGTCAAGCTTCCCGACGACACCCGCCCCCTCACCTTCGGCACCTGGATCGGCGGCGACCGCGACGGCAACCCCAACGTCACCCCCCAGGTGACCTGGGACGTCCTGATCCTCCAGCACGAGCACGGCATCAACGACGCCCTGGAGACCATCGACGAACTCCGCGGCTTCCTCTCCAACTCCATCCGCTACGCCGGCGCCACCGAGGAACTGCTGACCTCCCTCCAGGCCGACCTGGAGAACCTCCCCGAGATCAGCCCCCGCTACAAGCGCCTCAACGCCGAAGAGCCCTACCGGCTCAAGGCCACCTGCATCCGGCAGAAGCTGGAGAACACCAAGAAGCGCCTCGCCAAGGGCACCGCCCACCGCGACGGCCACGACTACCTCGGCACCGGCGAACTCCTCGCCGACCTGCGGATCATCCAGAACTCCCTGCGCGAGCACCGCGGCGGACTCTTCGCCGACGGCCGCCTCGCCCGCACCATCCGCACCCTCGCCGCCTTCGGTCTCCAGCTCGCCACCATGGACGTCCGCGAACACGCCGACGCCCACCACCACGCCCTCGGCCAGCTCTTCGACCGGCTCGGCGAGGAATCCTGGCGCTACGCCGACATGCCCCGCGACTACCGCGCCAAGCTCCTCGCCAAGGAGCTCCGCTCCCGCAGGCCCCTCGCCCCCACCCCGGCACCCGTCGACGCCCCCGGCGAGAAGACCCTCGGCGTCTTCGGCACCGTCAAGCGCGCCCTGGAGGTCTTCGGACCCGAGGTCATCGAGTCCTACATCATCTCCATGTGCCAGGGCGCCGACGACGTCTTCGCCGCCGCCGTCCTCGCCCGCGAAGCCGGCCTCATCGACCTGCACGCCGGCTGGGCCAAGATCGGCATCGTGCCGCTGCTCGAAACCACCGACGAGCTCAAGGCCGCCGACACCATCCTCGAGGACATGCTCTCCGACCCGTCCTACCGGCGCCTCGTCGCGCTGCGGGGCGACGTCCAGGAGGTCATGCTCGGCTACTCCGACTCCTCCAAGTTCGGCGGCATCACCACCAGCCAGTGGGAGATCCACCGCGCCCAGCGCCGGCTGCGCGACGTCGCCCACCGCTACGGCGTCCGCCTGCGCCTCTTCCACGGCCGCGGCGGCACCGTCGGCCGCGGCGGCGGCCCCACCCACGACGCCATCCTCGCCCAGCCCTGGGGCACCCTGGAGGGCGAGATCAAGGTGACCGAGCAGGGCGAGGTCATCTCCGACAAGTACCTCATCCCCTCCCTGGCCCGGGAGAACCTCGAACTCACCGTCGCGGCCACCCTCCAGGCCTCCGCCCTGCACACCGCGCCCCGCCAGTCCACCGAGGCCCTCGCCCGCTGGGACGCCGCGATGGACGTCGCCTCCGACGCCGCCCACGCCGCCTACCGACGCCTCGTCGAGGACCCCGACCTGCCGACGTACTTCCTCGCGTCGACTCCGGTGGACCAGCTCGCCGACCTGCACCTGGGCTCCCGGCCCTCCCGCCGCCCCGGTTCCGGCGTATCGCTCGACGGCCTGCGCGCCATCCCCTGGGTGTTCGGCTGGACCCAGTCCCGGCAGATCGTCCCCGGCTGGTTCGGCGTCGGCTCCGGCCTCAAGGCCCTGCGCGAAGCCGGCCTCGACACCGTCCTCGACGAGATGTACGGACAGTGGCACTTCTTCCGCAACTTCATCTCCAACGTCGAGATGACCCTGGCCAAGACCGATCTGCGGATCGCCCAGCACTACGTCGACAGCCTCGTCCCCGACGAGCTCAAGCACGTCTTCGACACCATCAAGACCGAACACGAACTGACCGTGCGTGAGGTGCTGCGCGTCACCGGTGAAGAGGAACTCCTCGACGCCGCGCCCGTCCTGAAGCAGACCTTCGCCATCCGCGACGCCTACCTCGACCCCATCTCCTACCTCCAGGTCGCCCTCCTCAAGAGGCAGCGCGACGCCGCCGAAGCCGGCGAGCAGCCCGACCCGCTCCTCGCCCGCGCCCTCCTCCTCACCGTCAACGGCGTGGCAGCCGGCCTGCGCAACACCGGCTGAACCGCCCCGGACACCACTGTGCCCCCGAGCCCGTACAGGCTCGGGGGCACAGTGCCGTCCGGATCAGCCGCGGCCGGCCCTCCGGCGCCGCACCACCAGGAACCCGCCACACGCCACCAGGGCCGCCGCCACACCGGACAGCACACCCACCGGCGCCCCGTTGCCCGTCTCGGCGAGATCACCGTCGCCACCACCCTGCGCCGACGGCGACGAGGACGGCGCCGAAGAAGCAGGCACCCCACCGCCGGCCGACGCACTCGGCGACGCCGACCCACCCGGCTCACCCGACGGCTCACCGGACGCACCCGACGACGGCGATGCCGACGCCGAACCCGACGGCGTCGAACCACCCGGCTCCTGCTCGTCCTCGCAGTCCGACCAGAACACCTTGTGCTTGGCGGACCCCTTCTCACCCTCGAACGTCCAGAACAGCTTGTAATGCCCGTCGGGCAGCGTCAGATCCCCGGTCCGGCCGTGACCCTCGGCGTCCAGCACCAGCGCACCGGACTCCACCCTCTCCCCCTTGTTCTCACTCGGAGGGATCGCGTCGATGTGCCAGTCGACCTTCTGCCCCCCGTCGAAACCGAAGGCATCCAGGTAGAAGGCGCACACATGCGGCTCATTGCGCCGCAGCTCCTCACCCGTCGAGGCGTCATGGATCTTCACCGTGCCGTTGTCGCCGGGGGGAGTGGCGTGGGCGGCCGGAGCGAACAGGAGAACCGAGGAAGCGGCAGCGCAGACAGCGCCGAAACGGGAGAGGGATCGCATCACAGGCAGTCCGTCTTCGAGAAGTGACAGGAACATGTGGAGGGGGCGGCTCAGCTTCCGGCCTCGCCCGGCCACACGTCAATCACGAACACACAACACTCGCACCGGCACACGGGAAACACACGGGAAACGGCGGCCCCACATCTCACACGGCGACGAAAGCCGCCGTCAGCAAAGCCACCCCCGACAACCCCATCACCCACGCGAGCCGCGACCGCAACAGACCACCCGCCACCACGACCGACGCCAGCAACAACGCACCACCGAGCGGAACCCACGCGTACAGCACACCCGCCGGACCCGAACGCACCGCGCCGTCACCACCGGGCTTCACGACCACCGTGTACGTCCGGCCGCGCTCCACCGCGACCGACTTCTCCAGCACCACCCGCGCCCGCGGCTGCGAACCCGCCGACAACGGCGTGTACCGGCCCCAGCACACCTCGGACCCACACCGCGACACATCGACCGTGCCCTGCTCCCGGCCCTTCGTCAGCATCACGTGCTGCGCCGTACCCCACGACGCCCACACACCCGCGATCAGGATCAGCACCACGACCGAACCCATCGCCGCGAACCGCCCGAACCGCAGCACGGCAGTCGAAGCCTGGGACGAAGAGGCGGCAATGGCAGGCATGGCCGGGATCATTGGCCATGCCTGAACGGCCCGTCAACCTCGACGGGTGACAAGTCAGGAGTTGTACGTGCTTTGCGCCCGCTCCAGCCCCTCGATCACCAGACACTCCACCGCATCCGCCGCCCGGTCCACGAAGTAGTCCAGCTCCTTGCGCTCCGACGACGAGAAATCCTTCAGCACGAAATCCGCCACCGGCATCCGGCCCGGCGGCCGCCCGATCCCGAACCGCACCCGGTGATACTCCGCACCGAACGCCTTCGTCATCGACTTCAGCCCGTTGTGCCCGTTGTCCCCGCCACCCAGCTTCAGCCGCAGCACCCCGTAGTCGATGTCCAACTCGTCATGCACCGCCACCACATGACCCACCGGCACCTTGTAGAAATCCCGCAGCGCGTTCACCGGCCCGCCCGACAGGTTCATGTACGACATCGGCTTCGCCAGAACCACCCGCCGGTTCAACGGCCCCGGCGGCCCGATCCGGCCCTCCACGACCTGCGCCTGCGCCCGCCCGGCCCGCTTGAACCTCCCCCCGACCCGGTCCGCCAGCAGATCGGCCACCATGAAACCCACGTTGTGCCGGTTCCCCGCATACTCCGGCCCCGGATTGCCCAGCCCCACGATCAGCCACGGAGCGGCCGCATCGGTCGTCACGTCCATGTCTCCTTCATACGCGTCGGCCGCTGCCCCGCACGGGAACAGCGGCCGACGAAACGACGACGCAGAGGATCAGGCCTCGGCGGCCTCTTCCTCAGCGGCCTCCTCGCCCTCCGGGGCCTCCTCGGCCTGCGCGGCCAGCACCTGGAGGACGACAGCGTCCTCCTCGACGGCCAGCGTGGTGCCCTTGGGCAGCGTGATGTCCTTCGCGAGGATCGAGGCACCGGCCTCGAGACCCTCGACGGACACCGTCACCGACTCCGGAATGTGCGTGGCCTCGGCCTCCACCGGCAGCGCGTTCAGCACGTGCTCCAGCAGGTAACCACCCGGGGCCAGCTCACCCTCGGTCTGCACCGGGACCTCGACGGTGACCTTCTCGCCGCGCTTCACCAGCAGCAGGTCCACGTGCTCCAGGAAGCCCTTCAGCGGGTCACGCTGCACCGACTTCGGGATCGCCAGCTCGTTCGTCTTGCCGTCGATGTCCAGCGCGATCAGGACGTTCGGCGTACGCAGCGCCATCAGCAGCGCGTGACCCGGCAGGGTCAGGTGCAGCGGGTCCGAACCGTGCCCGTACAGCACGCCGGGAACCTTGTCCTCACGACGGATACGGCGCGCGGCACCCTTGCCGAACTCGGTGCGCGTCTCGGCGGCGATCTTCACCTCGGACATGATCACTCCTCATAGTCAGAAAAACGGACGTGGTCACCCGGCCACGAACGGCCTGCTACGAAGAGCGCGTCGATAACGGACAGCCGCATCCCGAAGAACAACGGGAACGGCCTCCCTCGCCGAGCAACTGCAGCAGTCTACTCGGACAGGGAGGCCGCACCCAAAAGGATCTACGCCGGCACCACGCCGGGGCCTACTGCTCGTCGAACAGGCTCGTCACCGAACCGTCCTCGAACACCTCACGCACCGCACTCGCGATCGTCGGCGCGATCGACAGCACCGAGATCTTGTCCAGATCACCGCTCAGCTCCGACGGCGTCGGCAGCGTGTTCGTGAACACGAACTCACTCACCCGCGAGTTCTTCAGCCGGTCCGCGGCCGGACCCGACAGCACACCGTGCGTCGCCGTCACGATCACGTCCTCCGCACCGTGCGCGAACAGCGCGTCCGCCGCGGCACAGATCGTCCCACCGGTGTCGATCATGTCGTCCACCAGGACACACACGCGACCCTCCACCTCACCCACGACCTCGTGGACGGTGACCTGGTTCGCGACGTCCTTGTCACGCCGCTTGTGCACGATCGCCAGCGGCGCACCCAGACGGTCGCACCAACGGTCGGCCACCCGCACACGGCCCGCGTCCGGAGACACCACCGTCAGCTTCTCCCGGTCCACCTTCCGGCCCACGTAGTCCGCCAGCAGCGGCAGCGCGAACAGGTGGTCCACCGGACCGTCGAAGAAGCCCTGGATCTGGTCCGTGTGCAGATCCACGGTCAGGATCCGGTCCGCACCCGCGGTCTTCATCATGTCCGCGATCAGACGCGCCGAAATCGGTTCACGTCCACGGTGCTTCTTGTCCTGCCGCGCGTAACCGTAGAACGGCACGATGACCGTGATGGAGCGGGCCGACGCACGCTTCAGCGCGTCGATCATGATCAGCTGCTCCATGATCCACTTGTTGATCGGAGCCGTGTGGCTCTGGATCAGGAAGCAGTCGGCACCACGCGCCGACTCCTGATAACGCACATAGATCTCGCCGTTCGCGAAGTCGAAGGCCTTCGTCGGGACAACCCCGACACCCAACTGCTGGGCGACCTCCTCGGCAAGCTCGGGGTGGGCGCGGCCGGAGAAGAACATCAACTTCTTCTCGCCGGTCGTCTTGATCCCGGTCACAGCACTGTCTCCTCAGAGGTGTCGCAGCTGGGTGGCGAGAGACCTCGCAGCCGACTTGCCGGAGGCCGTCTCAGCTGGTGGGGGTGCGGGTTGTGCACTTATCACCGTACGCCGTGTTTGAGGCATCGGTTTCCGGTCAGCCCTCGCCGGCCGACTCCCGGGAAGCCGCCTCCGCCGCCTTCGCGGCCGCGCTCCCCGGACGCTTACGAGCCACCCAACCCTCGATATTCCGCTGCTGACCACGGGCCACGGCCAGCGAACCCGCCGGCACATCCTTCGTGATCACAGACCCCGCAGCGGTGTACGCACCGTCCCCCACCGTGACAGGCGCCACAAACATGTTGTCCGAGCCCGTACGGCAATGCGAACCGATGGTGGTGTGGTGCTTCTCCTGCCCGTCGTAGTTCACGAAGACGCTCGCGGCACCGATGTTCGTCTGGTCACCGATCGTCGCGTCCCCCACGTACGACAGGTGAGGCACCTTCGTCCCCTCACCGATCGACGCGTTCTTCGTCTCCACGTACGTCCCGATCTTGCCCTTCGCACCCAGCCGCGTCCCCGGCCGCAGATACGCGAACGGACCCACCGTCGCCTCCGCGCCCACCTCGGCACCCGCCGCCACGGTGTTGTCCACCCGCGCACCCGCGCCCACCCGGGTGTCGGTCAGCCGCGAGTTCGGCCCGACCTCCGCACCCGTGGCCAGATGCGTCGTGCCGTGCAACTGCGTCCCCGGGTGCACGACGACGTCCTGCTCGAAGGTCACGGTGACGTCGACCCAGGTCGTGGCCGGATCGACCACGGTCACACCCGCAAGCATCGCCTCGGTCAGCAACCGGTCGTTCAGGATCCGCCGCGCCTCCGACAGCTGCACACGGTTGTTGATCCCGGCGATCTCACGGTGGTCGCCGGCCACCGACGCCCCCACCCGGTGCCCCGCCTCACGCAGGATCCCGAGCACATCCGTCAGGTACTCCTCGCCCTGGCTGTTGTCCGTCCGCACCTTCTTCAGCGCGTCCGCCAGCAGCTGACCGTCGAACGCGAACACACCCGAGTTGATCTCACGGATCGACCGCTGGGCGTCCGTGGCGTCCTTGTGCTCGACGATGGCCGTGACGGCCCCCGTTGCATCGTCACGGACGATCCGCCCGTACCCCGTCGCGTCCGGCACCTCGGCGGTCAGCACGGTGACCGCGTTGCCGTCGGCGGAGTGCGTCCCGGCGAGAGCCCGCAGGGTCGCCCCGGTCAGCAGGGGCGTGTCCCCGCACACGACCACGACGGTCCCGTCCACGGACCCGCCCAGCTCCTCCAGGCCCATCCGCACGGCGTGCCCGGTGCCGTTCTGCTCCGCCTGCACGGCGGTGCGGACGTCCGGGGCGATCTCACCGAGATGGGCGGTGACCTTCTCACGGGCGTGGCCGACCACGACGACCAGATGCTCGGGCTGCAGTTCGCCGGCGGAGGCGAGGACGTGCCCCACGAGACTGCGGCCGCAGAGCTCGTGCAGGACCTTGGGTGTGGCCGACTTCATACGGGTGCCCTCACCCGCTGCGAGAACGACGACGGCTGCCGGGCGGTTGGCGCTCACGGGATGCCCTTCGGCTGTGGATGGGGTGGGGTGACATCCGCAGGATACCGGGGGGTTTTGTGGGGGGCATGGGTGCGGGTCCTGACCGAGGTCTTCCCAGTCAGGACCCGAACCGAGGCTTGGTGCGCCGTTGGCTCCCCCGCAAGGATTCGAACCTTGTCCTGCTGGTACCAAAAACCAGTGTGCTGCCAGTTACACCACGGGGGACAGCGCCTCAGACCTTACCGGAGACGTGCTTCAGCATGGGCCACGATGCCGCTCCACCAGCCCTCGATGCGGTTGTACAACTCGGCACCTCGGGCCACGGTGACGACCAGGCAGCCGTGGTAATCGTCGCCGGTGTTCTTGCGGACGGTCTTGGGGTTGTGCTTCTTGAGCGTCGGCTTGGCGAAGACAGATGTGTCGACGCCCGCGACGTCCGCCCAGTGACGGTGGGCGGCGTCCACATCTGCTGATTCATGGATGAGTACCCGGAATCGCAGCCGCTCCCGGTCCACCCCGAGAAGGTCGAGCCAGGCGAGGTAGACCTGGATCACTCCAGGGTCACTGTTGACGAACACGACCCGCTCGCGCCGGTCGTACGGCTTGCTCTTGGCGCCTTCGGCCCAGTACAGGGCGACGCCTGTGAGGAACAGCTCTCGATCCGTAAGTTGCCCGACCTCCTGCGAGGCGGCCTCCTTGACGCGCTCGCGCTCTTCGTCCTGAGTGGCGCGGAGACGGACGAGGCCCGCTTGCATCAGGGCCAGCTGCTGCTCCCGCGTGTATTTGGGTTCAGGCTTCGGCAGATCTCGTACCCAAAGCGACACCGAACTCCTCGAACACCCCAGCTCCACTTCGATCTGGTCGTATGTCCAGCCCTGGAGCCGTAGTTCCCTCGCCCTCTCCCTCAGGTCGTCCTTTGCGTTCGGACGCTTCGTCCAGGCCGGTGGTGGTTCTCCCTTCACCAGTCGATTGAGGATGTCGTTGTTGTAGATCCTCAGCTCGTCGCGGATCTGGCGGAGGCTGAGGCCTTGGCGTCGTAGCGCCACCGCCCTCTCCCGCAGCCCCTCGAAGTCGGCGTACTTGCCCGGTGCATGTGTCATACGCATACCGTCCGGGCGGAATGGAGGCCTCCGGGGTCGAACGGTGTGCGATTCAGCAGTTCGAGGGATATCGGGTGGTATCGCGGCCGAACGGTCACGGAGTGTGGTGTAGGCCAGTCCGGGAAATGCGACGGAAAACCGGCGGGAGCCGCCCGTAGGCTGGGAGGCATGACCGCGACGGGGGAAGACCATGTGACGGCCCGGGGAGGGCCGTGGTGGTGGGCCAGGCGGCGCAGCGCCGTGCTCGATGTGAGCCTGGCCGTGGTGTCCGCGCTGGAGTGCGCGCTGGAGGGGATCCCGTTCGCCGGGGACGCGGGGATCCCGGTGGCCGTGGGGGTCCTCTTCGGGTTGCTGGCCGGTTCCGTGCTGCTCGTGCGGCGGCGGTGGCCGATCGCCGTGGTGCTGGTGTCGATCGCCATCACGCCCGCCGAGATGGGCTTCCTGATGGGCATCGTGGGCCTGTACACGCTGGCCGCGGCCGAGCTGCCCCGGCGGATCATCGGTTCGCTGGCGGGGATGTCGCTGGTGGGGACGCTGATCGTGACGTTCGTGAAGACGCGGCAGGACATGTCGCGGGGGGATCTGGACATCGGGGACTGGTTCGTGCCCTTCGCGGCGATCACGATGTCGCTGGGCTTCACGGCGCCGCCGGTGCTGCTGGGGCTGTACGTGGGGGCGCGGCGGCGGTTGATGGAGAGTCTGCGGGAGCGGGCGGACAGTCTGGAGCGGGAGCTCCAGTTGCTGGCGGAGCGGGCTGAGGAGCGGGCCGAGTGGGCCCGGAACGAGGAGCGGACGCGGATCGCCCGGGAGATGCACGATGTGGTCGCGCATCGGGTGAGCCTGATGGTGGTGCATGCCGCGGCGTTGCAGGCGGTGGCTCGGAAGGATCCGGAGAAGGCCGTCAGGAATGCCGCGTTGGTGGGGGACATGGGGCGGCAGGCGCTGACGGAGCTGCGGGAGATGCTCGGGGTGCTGCGCAGTGGTGGGGACGGCCCGCCGCGTGAGCCGTCTGCCCCGGTGTCGGCATCGGTATCGGCATCTGCGTCGGCATCTGCGTCGGTGCCGTTGGCGGCTGTGGGGGTGGCTGCTGCTGCGGCTGCTTCGCGGGCGGCGGATGACGAGGGGCCGTGCCTGGCGGAGATCGAGGAGCTGGTGGGGCAGTCGGCTGCGGCGGGGATGGTGGTGGCGTTGTCGGTGGAGGGGGACGTGCGGTCGTATGCGCCGTTGGTGGAGCAGACGGCGTATCGGGTGGTGCAGGAGGCGTTGACGAACGTCCACAAGCACGCGGCCGGGGCGAAGACGTATGTGCGGCTGGCGCATCGGGTGTCGGAGATCGCGATGCAGGTGGAGAACGAGCCGCCTGAGGAGGCGGCGTCGTCGGCGCGGTTGCCGTCCGGGGGGAACGGGCTGGTGGGGATGAGGGAGCGGGTGTCGGCGCTGGGCGGGGTGTTCGTGTCGGGGCCGACGGATGCGGGGGGTTTCCGGGTGTCGGCGGTGATACCGGCGTCGTAGCCCGTTCGGGCGGGGCCGCCGACTGCGGACCGACCGCGGACCGAGCGCCGATCGACCGCGGACCGAACTTCGACCGACCGCAGACCGACCGCCGACCGAGCGCCGATCGACCGCGGACCGAACTTCGACCGACCGCAGACCGACCGCCGACCCCGGCCGGTGGTCGGGTGTCGCCGGCCGGTGGTCAGCCGGCGGTGAGGCGGTGGGGGGCGGTGCCGGCGATGAGGGTGGCGAGGGCCTGGTCGATGTCGTGGCCGAGGTACCAGTCGCCGGTGTGGTCGAGGGTGTAGACGCGGCCGTCGGTGTCGATGGCGAGGAGGGCCTGGCTGTCGGTCTCGGCGCCGAGGGGGCAGACGTCTGTGCCGAGGGCGCGGCCGAGGTCGCCGAGGGTGCGGGCCATGTGGAGGCCGTGCAGCGGGTCGAGGTGGAGGGTGGCGGGGGCGACCTGGCGGCCGGGGCCCGTGGGTGTGATGTGGAGTCCGCCGAATTCGGCCCAGGCCTCGACGGCTGCGGGGAAGACGGTGTGGCGGTGTCCCGCGGGGGAGGTGTGGTCGCGCAGGGCGTCGGCCCAGATCTCGGCTTGTTTGATGTCCCAGCGTCCGGGTTGCCAGCCGGCGGCGCGCAGGGCGGCGTCGACGGGTACGGCGAAGCGGGTGGTTGAGGTGCGGTCGGTGTGCATCTGCCCTTCGTCTCGTCGAGGTCATGGGTGGTGGCGGGTGCGCGCGGGCGCACGCCGGGTGTTCGGCTGTGCGGTGTGGTGGTGGGGGTGGGGGCGTCAGGTGTTCTGGGACGCCGGGTCGACTATCCGGACGCCGAAGTGGGCGCTGAGCGCGGTGCAGGCGCGGCAGGGGGTGGCGAAGCTGCCGTGGAGGGGGTCGCCGTCCTCGCGGATGCGTCGGGTGGTGAGTTTGGCCTGCTTGAGGGCTTTGCGCGCTTCGCCGTTGGTCATGGGTTTGCGTGCGGCGCGTTTGCTGCGTGCGGTGTCCGCGGCGGCGATGTGCCGGGAGATGAGGATCGTTTCGGCGCAGCGGCCCGTGCAGCGGTCGCGCTGGGCGCTGGGGAGGGTGTCGAGGAAGTCCTGGACGAGGGGGTGCAGGGCGGGGGGTGTGTCGCCGCGGGCGGCGGTGCCGGTGAGGGTGGTGCCGCGGACGGAGAGGGCGGCGGCGATGGTGGGGAGGATGCCGTCGCGGCGGTGCAGCAGGGTGGGGGCGTGGGCGGTTTCGGTGGTGCTCCAGCCGATGCGGGGGTCGCCGTTGCGGGGGTCGGCGTGGTGCGGGTCCCTGCCGCGGGGGTCGCCGATGCGCGGGTCGCCGTGCGGGTGGCCGGCTGCGGGGCCGGTGTCGCGGCTGCCGCCTCGGGGGTCGCCGTTTCGTGGGTCGGCGGACCTGCCGGTGTGTGGTCCCGTCTGCGTCGCGTTCATGATCGTCTTCCCCTCCGTGCATCCCCCCGGGGTCACAGACTGCCAAATGCCGTGGCTGGTGCGGAAGCTGGGGCGCGGCGACACGCCCGTAGCGGGTTGTGTCGTCACGGTGGGGTGACGGCTGGTCACGGAGGCGGAGGGGGCGCCGACCGGTGCCGGTGACCGGTGTCGTCGCACCGCATAGGCTGTCGGCACCGCGGGCGATGCGGTGATCCGTTCGGAGATCGATGCCGTGAACCGGAGGGGGATCCTTCGGGTCGGCGCGTGCGGTGAAGTGCAGTGAAGTCGAAACAGACGTGACAGTCGATACGGTTCGTAGTGCGCCAAGGGTGGCCAATACGGGTCGTACAGAGTGCCGCAGGGGGCAACCGCCATGACGACAGGTCGGCTCGGGCAGCAAGCCGCGCCGCCGAACGCGGCCTACGCCGGGCAGGTCGTGCATTTCCCGGATCCGGTGCGGGCGGCCCGTCACCCGAGAGGGGTACGGGTCGACGAGCATGGTTACCCCGACTTCTCGGCGTACGCCCGGGCGGCCGCGGAGATCGCGGAGCCGCCGGAGGGTTTCGGTGTCGACGAGTTGCGGCTGACGGACTACGTGTCGGCGAACACGGCGCTGTCGTCGTCGGGGCACGAGTTGTGGGACACGGTGCCGGCGGTGGCGACGCCGCACGGCTGGACGTGGCACCACGTGGTCGGTACGCGGCGGCTGGAGCTGGTCCCGGTCGAGGTGAAGGCGCTGCTGCGGCATCACGGGGGTGTGGCGACGTCGGGCGTGGACCATGCGAAGCGGGGCACGCGGCCGCTGCAGGAGACGCGTCCGGCGCACTTCGGGTTGCCGAAGTCGGGGGTCGCGGTCACCGAGTCGCAGGTGCAGGGTGTCGAGGAGGACCTCGGCTACCGGCTGCCGGGTGCGTACCGGTCGTTCCTGAAGGCGGCGGGCGGTTGCGCGCCGGTGGGTGCCGCGCTGGACGCGGAGCTGGGGCTGCTGGTCGATCAGCCGTTCTTCACGGTGCGGGACGAGGCGGCGGTCAACGACCTCGTCTACGTCAACAAGTGTCTGCGTGACCATCTGACCAAGGACTATCTGGGGATCGCGTTCGTCCAGGGCGGGTTGCTGGCCGTGAAGGTGAAGGGCGAGCGGATCGGCTCGGTGTGGTTCTGCGCGTACGACGACGCGCGGGACGTGGATCCCTCGGTGCCGCCGGCGGAGCGGGTGGAGCGGTTGCTGCTGCCGTGCGGCGACGACTTCGACGTGTTCCTGTCGCGGTTGGCGGGCAATCCGCCGGAGTTGGAGACGGTGGCGAACCTGATGGTGGACGGCGGGTTCGCGCGTGTGGTGCCGGTGGGTGCGGTGTCGTCCTCGGCCGTGGGGGAGTGAGGTCGGCGATGGTGACCTTCGCGCAGGCGCAGGAGCGCGCGGAAGAGTGGATCAACGGGGATGTGCCGTCGTACCAGCATCGTGAGGTGCGGGTGCGGGAGTTCGATCTCGGGTTCGTGGTGTGGGCCGAGGACCGGGCGGACGGGCCGCGGTCGGACGGTGGCGCGCAGCGGCTGGTGATCGCGCGGGACAGCGGCGAGGCGACGCTGTGGCCCGGCTTGCCGGTGGGCGAGGTGATTCGCCGGTACGAGGAGGAGTACGGCCGTCCGGACGCGGTGGACGAGCCGGCGGCGGCGCCCGCCGCGCGGGTGGATCTGAACCAGACGTCGTTCCTGCTGACTCCGCCGGAGTGGTTGCAGGACGCGGCGGACAAGCTGGGGATTCCGGACCGGCGGGGTGCGGGTGCCGAGGAGCGGGCTGCTTCCTCCGGCCCTGCTGCCGGTGCTGGTTCCCCTTCGGCGGTCGGGGCCTCGGCCGGTGGCGGGGCGGCTCCCGCACCGGGGGCGCCCGCGGAGCCGGGCAGTGGTGCGTCCGCGGCTCCCGCGCAGGGAGTGCCCGCGGAGCCGGGCAGTGGTGCGTCGTGGCCGGCGGCCGGGGGTGACTCCGGGGCCGACGCGGGTGCGTCCGGGTCTCCGGCCGCGCCGGGTGCGCCGGAGGGGGCGACGCCCTGGGCCGGTACGGACACCACCGCGGACGCGGGCGAGGACCGTTCCGTGCCGCTGCCGGCGACGGTCTTCGCGCCGCCGCTGAGCGGGGACGACGGCGACACTCCGCCGCCCTCGGCGATGCCCGAGGCCAAGACGACGCTGATGTCGGGCGGCAGCCAGCTGCCGCCGACGGCGCTGTCGCCGGCGTTGGACGACCCGAACGCGCAGGGCCCGGCGCCGGTGCCCGCGCCCGGTGGCCCCGGTCAGGGGAGTCCGGCCGGTCCGGCGGGCGCTCCGCCCGTGCCCGGGACGCCGCCCGCTGGTGTGCCGCAGGGCAGTACGCCGCCTCCGGCGCCCGGGGGGCAGCCGTACGGGTATCCGCAGGCGCAGGGCAGTACGCCGCCGCCCGCGTCCGGGGGGCAGCCGTACGGGTATCCGCAGCCGCCGGGCAGTACGCCGTCGGCCGCCGCGCCGCAGCCCGCCGGGCCGGGGGCCGCTCACAGCGCCGGGGACATCGCCGACGCCGCGACCAGCAAGGCGGCTCCGCCGCCCGGGCGCCGCGGGACGGGCCCCTCCACGCCGCCTCCTCCGGGTGCCCCGGGGACGCCCGGTGCTCAGCGGGGCGGTACGCCGCCGCCGTCGGGGCCCGGGGCGCCGGGTACTCCCGCGGGCGGGTACGTGCCCACGCAGATGGTGTCGGCGCTCGGGCCGGACGGTCCGGGCGGGGCCGGGGACCCGTCGGGCACGGGAGCGGGCGCGCCGCCGCCGGGGGCTCCGGGCACTCCGGGTGCTCCGCAGGCGGGCCCGGGTGCTCCCGGTACTCCGGGTGCGCCCAATCCGCCCGGTCCGCCGGGCGCGCCGCAGCCTCCGGGTGCCCCGGGCGGTACGCCGCCCGGCGGTGTCCATCACGCCGCCACGATGTTTGCCGACCCCGGGCGCATGGGCCCGGGTGCCCCGCAGCCGCCGGGTCCTCCCGGTGCGCCCGGTGCCCCCCAGGGTGCGCCGAGCCCGGGTGCTCCCAACGCGCCGGGCGGTCCGCGGCCTCCGGGTGCCCCGGGTGTTCCTGGTGCGCCGGGTGCTCCCGGCGGTCCTGGGCCCGTGCACCACGCGGAGACCGTGCTGGCCGCGCCCCCGGCGGGCGGCCCCGGCGTGCCTCCGCCGCCGCAGGCCCCCGGCGCACCACCCGCCGCCCCGGGTGCTGCACCGGGCACCCCTGGCACGCCCGGTGCGCAGCCGATGCCGCCCGGGATGCCGGGAGCGGTGCCTCCCGGTGTGCCGCCGGGTGCCGTGCCCCCCAATGCGATGCCGCCGCCCGGTCCCGGGCAGCCTCCCGCGTACGGGTATCCGCAGCAGCCCACCGGGCAGCCGACCGTCGGTCCCGGCTACCAGGCCGTGTTGCGCTACCGCGCGCAGGACGGTTCCGAGCAGCAGCTGATCCGGCGTTCGGCGCCGGGCACGCCGCACCCGGAGTGGCAGATCTTCCACGAGCTGCGGGCCATGAACGTGCCGCCGGACCAGGTGCTGGAGCTGCACACCGAGCTGGAGTCGTGCGAGCTGCCGGGTGCGTACTGCGCGCGGATGATCCGGGAGCAGTGGCCGCAGGCGCGGATCGCGAGCATCGCGCCGTACGGTACGGACCACGCGAGCCGGCAGCAGGGCATGCAGCAGCTGCTGGCCCACCAGGGCGAGTTGCACCAGGTGGCGGACGGCCCGGCGCGTCCGGCGCCGGTGCGCGCTCCGCTGCCGCCGGTGCAGATGGCGCCGCCGATCCCGCCGGAGGCCATCGGGCAGGAGCTGGGGGCCGCGTTCGGGCCGGGGGTGTTCCGGTTCGAGCAGGCCGCGGTGTCGCGGCAGGGTGTGCCGCCGATCGTGGCGCACACGCTGGTGGCGGCAGGACTGCCGATGGACATGGGCCCGTTCTTCTGGGCGCAGGCCCAGCCGGGGCGGCCCGTTCCGACGCTGGCGGAGCTGGCGGCCGAGCGCGGTGTGCAGCCGGCCTCGGACGCGGGTTCCTATCTGGTGATGGGCAGTGACTTCGGCAGGGCGATCTGCGTGCAGTACGGCACGGCGAACATCGTGGCCGTGCCGGTGGAGGCCGGGCCGGGCGGGGCGCCGGTGCCGCCGCAGTTCGTGAACACCGGGCTGCCGGAGTTCGCACGCTGCCTCGCCCTGCTGGGGCGGATGTGGCGGCTGCGGTTCGGGCTGAACCAGGAGCAGGCGGGCCGCTGGACCGTCGACTTCCAGGCGCAGCTCGCCGCGCTCGACCCGGCGGCGCTGGGGTCGCCGGAGAGCTGGTGGTCGGTCCTGCTGGAGCAGATGTGGGACGGGCTGCTGTGAGGCGTCGCCGCTGAGGCGGTGCCGCCGATGCGCCGCAAGGAGCCGGGTCCGGTCGCGCGAGCGACGGGGCCCGGCTCTTTCGTGCCCGCGGTGAGAAATCCTCGCGCCGGGCTGTCACATCTCTCCCCGCCGTTCCGTCAGTGCAGTGACAGCGACGCACCGCGGACCCAGGAGGCAGAGATCATGCAGGCACGGATGACGAACCCGGCGTTTGTCCTTTCCGGCGCGATGAAGGGCATCGGCACCCTCTTCCAGGCGATCGGGGAGGGCGGCCTGGCGCAGGACGTGGCGGAGATCGTCGGGCTGCGCGCCAGCCAGATCAACGGCTGCGGGGCGTGCGTGCACGGTCACGTCGCCAACCTCCGCAAGGGCGGGGCGAGTGAGGAGCGCATCGCGGCCGTCGCGGCCTGGCGGCACGCGCCCTTCTTCTCGGACGCCGAGCGCGCCGCGCTGAAGCTGACCGAGGCGATGACGAGGCTGTCCGACCTCTCGGGGGAGTCGGTGCCGGACGCGCTGTGGGACGAGGTGGCCGACCACTTCGACGAGAAGGAGCTCTCCGCGCTGATCCTCACCGTCGCGGTCACCAACATGTTCAACCGCATCAACACGACCATCCAGGAGCCCGCGGGCACCAGCTGGGGCTGACCGGCGTACGGCCCCGCCAGGGGCCCGTGACCCGTGTGCGGAGTGTCGTGTTACGAACACTTCCGTCGGATCCACCAAGATGTGCGCGAAATCATCCCGTTTCTAGCGCGACTTCACGTTCTGTGGTGGAGAGGGGTCCGGATGAGCGGCGCGACGGTGTCCCCGCACGGTTTCACGGCCGTGCGGGGACGCGGCTACCGTCCCGAGCAGGTCGACCAGTACGCCGAGACCCTCTCCGCGGACCGGGACGCGGCCTGGGAGAGGGCGGCCCGGCTGACGGTGCTGGCCCGGCAGATGGACGAGGAACTGGGGCGGCTGCGCGAGGCCGTGGCCCGGCTGGCCCCGCAGCACTACGAGTGCCTCGGGGAACGGGCACTGCGGCTCTTCGCACTCGGTGAGGAGGAGGCCGCTGCCGTACGGGAGGGGGCGTGCCGGGAGGCGCGGCAACTCGCCGACGGGGTGCGGGCGTCCGCGGCCGGGGTGCACGAGTCCGCCCGAGAGCATGCCGATGCCTTGCGCACGGACGCCGAGGAACGGGCCCGGCAGCGGCTGCTCGCCGCCACTGCCGAGGCCGACGAGATCCGGGACGCGGCCCGTCGCGAGGCGCAGGAGGAGCGGGGGGAGGCCGTGGCCGCGCTGCGGGAGATGCGGCACCGCACCTCCGGGATGCTGGCCGAGCAGGACAGGGAGCGCGCCGAGCGGTGGGCTCGGACGGAACGGGAGGAGGCCGCCCGGGTGGCGGAGCTCGACGCGCGCCACGAGGAGGCGGTGTCGGGCGCCCGGGACGCGCTGGCCGAGGCCGAGCAGGCCTTCGCCGACGCGGAGGACTCCGCCCGCGACCTGGAGGAGGAGGCCCGGGCCCATGCGGCGGAACTGGTCGCCGGGGCCCGTGAACACGTGCAGACCGTCGAGGAGGAGACCGACCGGCTCCTGCGCGAACACGCCGTGCAACGCGACGACGCCCTGGCCCATATCGACCACGTCCACCACAGCCTGACGGCTTGGGCGGGCCGGGTGGCGGCGGAGTGACGCCGCAGCTGTCCGTCCTCACCGACGCGGCGACTGGGCGCGTGCCTCGGCGGACCGTCGGCCGTCACTTGGCCGTCACCTTGATTCTCCACCGCCACCATCGCCGACGACGGAGGCGCTGCCCGGTCCGGGGCGCCGGTTCGGCCGGTGGCACGGCGGGCCGTGGTGGCCGCCGTGCCGTCCGTGTCAGTGGTCCCTGCGGGCCGCTCCCGCCAGGATCCAGCTCTCCACCGCCTCGTACTGGTGGCGTTGTTCCTCCGACTTCCGCCGGCCGGAGGCGATCGTGCCCAGCCAGCCGCAGGCGAAGCCCAGGGGTATGGAGAGCAGGCCCGTGGTGGTGAACGGGAACCAGTTGAAGTCGGCCTCGGGGAAGGCCGAGACCGGGGAGCCGGAGACCAGGTTGGTGCCCGGCATCAGCAGCAGGACGGCCAGGGAGCCGCCGATGAGGGTGCTGAGCAGGCCCGTTCGCGTGTAGCGGCGCCAGAACAGGCTGTAGACCAGCGCGGGCGCGATGGCCGAGGCGCCCAGGCAGAAGGACAGCGTCACCAGCGGTTGCAGGCTGCGGTGCTGGACCTGGGTGGCCAGGAGCACCGCGGGGAGACCCACGGCGAGGGCCGACAGCCGCGCCACGGTCATCTCACGGCGCGGAGACATCTCCTGCACCCGGGCCGCGAACACGTCGTGTGCCAGGGAGTTGGCGCAGGCCAGGATCATGCCGGCGACGGAGGCGAGCAGGGTGAGGAAGACCGCTGTCGTGACGGTCGTGAAAAGGAACGTCTCCGCCGACGACACGTCCGCGCCGAACGCCGCCTGCGAGCCCAGCAGGTACGCCGTGTTGCCCTGCGGGTCGACCTGCGCGATCAGTTCCCGCCCCACCAGCGCGGTCGCTCCGAAGCCGACGACCGTGATGACGAGCACGAACAGGGCCACGCCCGACACCGCCCAGGACATCGAGCGGCGCACCTGCCGGGCGCTGGAGGCCGTGTACATGCGCATGGTGACGTGCGGCAGGACGCCACCGCCGAGGACCACCGTCAGCTGTGCGGTGATCATGTCCAGGTCGGGGCTGGGGCCGCCGGAGAACTGCAGGCCCGAGGAGAGGAACGCCGAGCCCACGCCGCTGTTCCGGGCGGCCGCGCCGAACAGCGCCCCCGGGTCCCAGTCGAAGCGGTTAAGGATCAGCACCGCGACCACCATGCCGGAGCCGAGCAGCATCACGATCTTCAGGATCTGGATGAGGGCGGTGCCCTTCATCCCGCCGATCGCCGCGTAACTGATCATCAGCACGCCCACGCCGATGATGCAGCCGGTCTGCAGGGACTCGCCGGAGAAGCCGAGGATGAACGCCATCAGCTGCCCCGTCCCCGCCAACTGCACCAGCATCAGCGGAAGCAGCGCCGCCAGGGTCACCGCGCAGGCCGCGATGCGCACGGCACGTCCCGGCATCCGGCGGGTCAGCGCGTCGCCCATGGTGAACCGGCCCGCGTTGCGCAGCGGTTCGGCCAGCAGGAACATCATGAGCATCAGCGACAGCGCCGTGCTCAGCGCCAGTACGACACCGTCGTAGCCGAACAGTGCGATGACGCCGCCGGTGCCGAGGACGGTCGCGGCGGAGATGTAGTCACCGGCGATGGCGAGGCCGTTGCGCATGGGCGACAGGGAGCTGTAGCCGGTGTAGAACTCGTCCAGGTCGTCCCGGTCCGGGCCCGTCATCACGCACAGCAACAGCGTGACCGTGGCGACGGCGGAGAAGCCGACCAGGGACATCGTCTGGGCGTTGCCGCTGAAATCGGTGGTCACGGGGTGCCCTCCCGCTTCGCGTCCAGCTCGGCCAGCCTGCGGATCCGGTCCGCGATCGGGTCGACGCGGCGGCGGGCCGTCTGCTCGTACAGGGCGATCGCCAGCCAGGTCACGGGCACCTGGACGAGCGCGAGGAGCAGTCCGGTGGGCAGGCCGTCGGTGACGCTGCTCGTCATGAACGACGGCGCGAACGCCGACAGGATCAGGAAGAGGACGAAGTAGCCGAGGGCCGTGAGTGTGGCCACGCGCCGCTGCCAGCGGTAGGCGCTGCGCAGGACCCGCAGGTCGCTGTGGTGCCCCAGTGCGGCGTGCCGCTGGGGGCGCCGCCCTGCCGGTTCGGACGCCTCCTGCGGTGCCCAGGGGTAGGTGTCGTACGTGTACGGGTCGTAGGGCGCGGGCGGATCGGGTGGTCGGAACGGGTGGGGCGGGGACGGGTCGTAGGACATCCCGGTGCTCCTTGCGAGGGTGGTTTCCGGTGCGGCGGGCCGCAGGGAGGTGGGGGGCGGGAGCCACGCACGCTACTTCGGAGTAGGGGTCCAGCGCGAGGGTTTCGGCAAACTGATCGGTCGGTACGCGCTTACCTTTCCGACCTCGGGTGTTACTCGCGTTAACTCGTTCTTCCCGCAGCTCGTGGCGTATCGGGCGCGGTGGACCAACGCCACGGACGCGGGCACTCCGGTTGGGTCCTAGGGGCCGTCGGGGGCGGCGTCGAGCAGCCGGCGCTCGAAGCGGACCCCCGGCTGTCCGTCCACCGTCGTGTTCTCCACCCGGGTGAAGCCGCTGCGGGTCAGGACCCTCATGGACGCCGTGTTGTCCAGGGTCGTGACCGCGGTCAGGGATGTCAGGCCGTAGTCGGCGACGGCCAGTCGGCACACCTGTGCGACCGCTGCCGTCGCCACGCCCCGGCCGGCGGCCCGCCGGCCGACGCGGTAGCCGAGTTCGGCGCTGCCGTCCGCCAGGTCCATCAGGTTCACGCGGCCGATCAGCTCACCGTCCTCCGCGAGGACCACGTGGAACCGGCACACGCGCGCGTGCTGCTCGTCGAGGAGTGCCTGAAGGCGCGCGGCGAACCCCGCCGCCGTGAAGAAGGCGTCCCCGCGGTCCGGCACCGTGCGGGCGAAGTAGGCCCGGTTCTCCCGCTCGAAGGCCAGCAGCGCCTCCGCGTGCTCCGCCCGCAGCGGCTCCAAAGTGACCATGGGCGCGAGGATACGGATGTTCAGTCGTGCAGCACCGGGAATTTCCGGGGCGCGAGGAACAGCAGCACCAGGAACGCCAGGGCCGCCGCGCACGCCGCCCCCAGATAGACCGAGTGCACCGCGTCCGCGATGGCCCGCCGGGTCGCCTCCGGCACGCTGCCCGAGTCGAGCGCCCGCGTCACCGAGTCCAGGTCCCCCGCGCCGCCGAGCCGCGCGGCCAGCACCCCGTTGGCGACGGCGCCGAACACCGCCGCGCCGGCCGTCTGGCCGGTCTGGCGGCAGAACAGCACGGACGCCGTCGTGGTGCCGCGCTCCGCCCATCCCACCGTCGACTGCACTCCGATGATGAGCGGCAGCTGGAACAGGCCCAGCGCGGCGCCGAGCAGCAGCATCAGCAGCGTCGGCTGCCACGCCTGCCCCGGGTAGGGCAGGAAGGGGAACGCGAAGAGGATCAGCGCGGCCGCGCCGATGCCCAGCATCGCCGTGTTGCGGAAACCGATCCTGCGGTACACGTGCTGGCTCAGGGCCGCCGACACCGGCCAGCTCAACGTCCAGACGGACAGCACGAACCCGGCGGCCACGGGCGCGAGCCCCAGCACCGACTGGGCGTACGTGGGCAGGAAGACCGTCGGTGCGACCATCAGCAGGCCGAGCGCTCCCAGGGCCAGGTTGACCGCGGCGATCGTACGGCGCCGCCACACCCAGCCCGGGATGATCGGGTCCGCCGCCCGGCGCTCCACCAGCACCACGATCACCACCAGGGCGAGCCCCACGCCGAACAGCGCCAGGGAGGGCGCCGACAGCCACGGCCACGCCACCCCGCCCTGCACCAGCGCCGTGAGCAGCACCCCGCCGCAGGCGAACACCGCGAGCGCGCCCGCCCAGTCCACGCGCGCGTGCCCGGAGGTCTCCCGCTCCGGCTCGTGCAGGTGACGGACGATCAGCCACAACGCGACCGCGCCGATCGGCAGGTTGACCAGGAAGATCCACCGCCAGTCCGCATACGCGGCGAGCACTCCGCCGAGGCCCGGCCCGGCGACCGCGGACACCGCCCACACCGTCGACAGCTTCGACTGGATCCTGGGGCGGTCCTTCAGCGGATAGAGGTCCGCGGCGAGGGTCTGCACCGTCCCCTGGAGCGCACCGCCGCCCAGACCCTGCACGACCCGGAACGCGATGAGCGCCCCCATGTTCCAGGCCAGCGCGCACAGCAGCGAGCCGAGCAGGAACAGCACCGAGCCCGTCAGGAGAACCGGTTTGCGGCCGAAGGTGTCGGAGAGCTTGCCGTACACCGGCAGGGTGACGGTCACGGTCAGCAGATAGCCGGAGAACAGCCAGGAGAAGACGGAGAAACCGCCGAGGTCCCCGACGATCTGCGGAACGGCGGTCGACACGATGGTCGCGTCGAGCGCCGCCAGCGCCATCGACAGCATCAGTGCCGCGACGACGGCTCCGCGCCGGCCGGCCGTGGCGGAACGTGCGGCCTCGCGTGCCGTGGAACGGGTACTGCCCACCCCGGTGCCTCCCCCCGGCCCCGGCCGCGCCCGCGCCACGGGTCCCGTCGTATGCCTGCCCCTTGCACCTACCTGCCGCGGACAGCTTGCCACTTGACCTTGACGCGACGGGAGGGTGGAGCCTGAGTCGGCCGCCGGGGGGAGCGAACCCTGAGACTGTCTCCACCCATCGGCGGAGTGCCCCTAGGGGTACCTCCGTACTACGACCTGGGGAGGGTTCGTACCGACGGAGGACGAGACGGCCAGGGCGCCGTCCTTAACCTGGCTTTACGCCGCCGGGGGGCGGTGCGAACACCGGCGGGGGTGGGGTTTTCCACAGGAAAAGACTGCGCTGCACACCAGGGCGATGGACCCCTCCCCGCCGGGAGACTGACACACGTCGGACGGATTGCTGATCCGGCACCGCACACGGCGGCTGCCGACCGGGCGACCGTCTTCACCATCTGCCGACCGATATAGGAGACATACCGTGACTTCGGCTGTGACCATTCCCAGGCACGGGGGTACTGGAGGGCGTACGGCCGTTGCCGCGCGGGCTCGGCAGGTCGTGAAGGCGTACGGGTCCGGTGAGACCCGTGTCGTCGCCCTCGATCACGTCGACGTGGACATCGCACGTGGCCAGTTCACCGCGATCATGGGCCCTTCGGGGTCCGGCAAGTCCACCCTCATGCACTGCCTGGCCGGCCTCGACACCGTGACGGGCGGCCAGATCTACCTGGACGACACCGAGATCACCGGTCTGAAGGACAAGAAGCTCACGCAGCTGCGCCGGGACCGGATCGGATTCATCTTCCAGGCGTTCAACCTGCTGCCGACGCTGAACGCGATCGAGAACATCACGCTGCCCATGGACATCGCGGGCCGCAAGCCGGACAAGCAGTGGCTGGCACGGGTCGTGGAGACGGTCGGACTCGCCGAACGCCTCAAGCACCGGCCCACCCAGCTGTCCGGTGGCCAGCAGCAGCGCGTCGCCGTGGCCCGGGCCCTCGCCGCCCGGCCCGAGATCATCTTCGGGGACGAGCCGACCGGAAACCTCGACTCCCGCGCCGGCGCCGAGGTCCTGGGCTTCCTGCGCCGGTCCGTCGACGAGCTGGGCCAGACCATCGTGATGGTCACCCACGACCCGGTGGCGGCCAGTTACGCGGACCGGGTGCTGTACCTCGCCGACGGCCGCATCGTCGACGAGATGTACAAGCCGACCGCGGACGCCGTACTCGACCGCATGAAGGACTTCGACGCCCGGGGGCGCACGTCATGACCGTCCTGAAGACCTCGATGCGCAACTTCTTCGCGCACAAGGGACGGATGGCGCTCTCCGCGATCGCCGTTCTGCTGTCGGTCGCCTTCGTCTGCGGCACGCTCGTCTTCACGGACACCATGTCGACCACGTTCGACAAGCTCTTCGCGGCCACCTCCTCCGACGTGACAGTGAGCGCCAAGGGCGCCTCCGACACCGGTGAGACCACCGCCGACAACGGCAAGCCGCCGGTCATGCCGGCCTCCGTGCTGGGCGAGGTCCGCAAGACGCAGGGCGTGAAGTCGGCCGAGGGCACGGTGTTCTCCACCTCCGTGACCGTCGTCGACGGCGACAAGGAGAACCTGTCGCCCTCCAGCGGAGCCCCGACCATCGTGGGCAACTGGAACGACACCGACGCCCGCACCATGAAGATCACCTCCGGTGTGGCGCCCACGGGCCCCGAACAGATCATGGTCGACGCCGACACCGCCGACAAGCACGACCTGAAGCTCGGCGACGAGATCGGCGTGATCAGCGCGGTCGGCACGCACGAGGCGAAGGTCTCCGGCATCGCCGACTTCACCGTCACCAACCCCGGCGCCGCGATCTTCTACCTCGACACCAGGACCGCCCAGCAGGCCCTGGTCGGCGAGAACGACGTCTACACCAACGTCAACGTCACCGCGGCCGCCGGCGTCAGCGACGCACAGCTGAAGAAGAACGTCACAGCCGAACTCGGCGCCGGCTTCCAGGTGAAGACGGCCAAGGAGACCGCCGACGCCAACCAGAAGGATGTCGCGAGCTTCATGAACGTCATGAAGTACGCGATGCTCGGCTTCGCCGGGGTCGCCTTCCTGGTCGGCATCTTCCTGATCATCAACACCTTCTCCATGCTGGTCGCCCAGCGCACCCGCGAGATCGGCCTGATGCGGGCCATCGGCTCCTCCCGCAAGCAGGTCAACCGCTCCGTCCTGGCCGAGGCGCTGCTGCTCGGCGTCGTCGGCTCGGTGCTCGGCGTCGCCGCGGGCGTCGGCCTCGCCGTCGGCCTGATGAAGGTCATGGGCACGGTGGGCATGGAACTGTCCACCGACGACCTGACCGTGGCCTGGACGACCCCGGTGGTCGGCCTCGTCCTCGGCGTGGTCGTCACCGTCCTGGCCGCCTACCTGCCGGCCCGGCGCGCCGGCAAGATCTCCCCGATGGCCGCCCTGCGCGACGCGGGAGCCCCCTCGGACGCCAAGGCCGGCTGGATCCGGGCCGCCATCGGCACCGTCCTCACCGGCACCGGCGGCTTCGCCCTGTACCTCGCGGCCGCGGCCGACAAGGCCAAAGAGGGCTCGATGTGGCTCGGCCTCGGTGTGGTGCTGACGCTGATCGGCTTCGTCGTCATCGGCCCGCTGCTCGCCGGCGCCGTGGTCCGCGTCCTGGGCGCTGTCCTGCTGCGCATGTTCGGCCCCGTGGGCCGCATGGCCGAGCGCAACGCCCTGCGCAACCCGCGCCGGACCGGGGCGACGGGCGCAGCCCTGATGATCGGCCTCGCCCTGGTGGCCTGCCTGTCCGTGGTCGGCTCCTCCATGGTGGCCTCCGCCACCGACCAGCTCGACAAGACCGTCGGCACGGACTTCATCATCCAGCACGACCGCGGCCAGTTGATCACCCCGCAGGCGGTCAAGGCCGCCAAGTCGGCGCCGGACGTCGAGCGGGTCACCGAGTACAAGCTGGGCAGGGCCGACTTCACCACCCCCGACGGCAAGACGCTCAAGGACACGTCGATCACCGCGGCCGACCCGTCGTACGCGACCGACCTGCGCACCGAGACCGTCGCCGGCAAGCTCCCCGACGCTTACAAACCCGACTCGATGTCGGTCCACGAGAAGTTCGCCGAGGACCACGGCATCACCCTCGGGTCCAAGATCAAGGTCGCCTTCAAGGACGGCTCCGCGGCCGAACTGACCGTGCGGGCGATCACCAGCAGCGACGTCGTGATCGACGCGGGCGCGATGTACACGTCCATCTCGACGATGGCCAAGTACGTCCCGGCCGACAGGATGCCGCTGGACTCGCTGGTCTTCGCCAGCGCCAAGGAGGGGCAGCAGGACGCCGCGTACAAGTCCCTGAAGTCGGCGCTGCACGACTACCCGCAGTACGTCGTGCGCGACCAGACCGACTACAAGGACGCCCTGAAGGACCAGATCGGCCAGCTGCTCAACATGATCTACGGCCTGCTGGCCCTGGCGATCATCGTCGCCATCCTCGGTGTGGTGAACACCCTGGCCCTGTCGGTGGTGGAGCGCACCAGGGAGATCGGCCTGATGCGGGCGATCGGCCTCTCCCGCCGCCAGCTGCGCCGCATGATCCGCATGGAGTCCGTCGTCATCGCCCTCTTCGGCGCCCTGCTGGGCCTCGGACTGGGCATGGGCTGGGGCGCCACCGCGCAGCAGCTGCTCGCCCTGGAGGGCCTGGGAGTCCTGGACATCCCCTGGCCGACGATCATCGGGGTCTTCATCGGCTCGGCGTTCGTGGGCCTGTTCGCGGCCCTGGTCCCGGCGTTCCGGGCGGGCCGGATGAACGTCCTCAACGCCATCGCGACGGAGTAGCGGCACATACCGAGAACCACCGCACACGGGGGTTGCGGGGGAACCCGGCGCCGGGGAGTCCAGTCCAGGGCTGCCCGGCGCCGGGCGTTTCAACGGCCCGCGAGCCCGGCTTGCTGTCCGACCGAGCCCCCGGGGGCCTTGCGGCCATGCCGATCACCTCACAGCCGGGTGCGTCATCCACCGGCCCCGACGCCGAGCCGCGCAGCGACGTACGCTGGAGACCCCCCGGCCCGCGGCGCGCGTCGGGCCCGTGGTGTTGCCCACCTCCCTGGACGGAAAAAGCCCCGAATGAGCCTGCACGGTCTGCTCGACGCCGTAGTCAAGGACGCCGCCCTCGCCGAAGCGATCAGGGCGGCCGCAGACGGCAACCGCATGCACGTCGACCTGGTCGGCCCCCCTGCCGCCCGGCCCTTCGCGGTCGCCGCCCTGGCCCGGGACACCGGCCGCCCGGTGCTGGCGGTCACGGCGACGGGCCGTGAGGCGGAGGACCTGGCCGCCGCCCTGCGCTCCCTCCTGCCGCCCGAGGGGGTCGTGGAGTACCCGTCCTGGGAGACGCTCCCGCACGAGCGGCTGAGCCCCCGCAGCGACACCGTCGGCCGCCGCCTGGCCGTGCTGCGCCGCCTGTCCCACCCGCGGCCCGACGACCCCGAGACCGGCCCGGTCTCCGTCGTCGTCGCACCCGTCAGGTCCGTGCTCCAGCCGCAGGTCAAGGGCCTCGGGGACCTCGAGCCGGTCTCCCTGAGAACCGGGCAGACCACCGACCTCAACGAGATCGTCGAAGCCCTCGCCGCAGCCGCCTACGCGCGCGTGGAGCTCGTCGAGAAACGCGGCGAGTTCGCCGTGCGCGGCGGCATCCTCGACGTGTTCCCGCCCACCGAGGAACACCCCCTGCGCGTGGAGTTCTGGGGCGACGACGTCGAGGAGATCCGCTACTTCAAGGTCGCCGACCAGCGCTCCCTCGAGGTCGCCGAGCACGGCCTGTGGGCGCCGCCCTGCCGCGAGCTGCTGCTCACCGAGGACGTCCGTACCCGCGCGGCCGCCCTGGCCGAACAGCACCCCGAGCTCGGTGAACTGCTCGGCAAGATCGCCGAGGGCATCGCCGTCGAGGGCATGGAGTCCCTCGCACCGGTCCTCGTGGACGACATGGAACTGCTGCTCGACGTGCTGCCCAAGGGCGCCATGGCCGTCGTCTGCGACCCGGAGCGGGTCCGCGCGCGCGCGTCGGACCTCGTGGCCACCTCGCAGGAGTTCCTCCAGGCATCCTGGGCGGCCACCGCCGGCGGCGGCGAGGCGCCCATCGACGTCGGCGCCGCCTCCCTGTGGTCCATCGCGGACGTCCGGGACCGGGCCCGCGAGCTGGACATGATGTGGTGGTCGGTCTCGCCGTTCGCCGCGGACGAGGAGCTCACCGAGAGCTACGGCGCCGACGCCGCCGGGGACACCCTCAAGCTGGGCATGCACGCCCCGGAGACCTACCGCGGCGACACCGCCAAGGCCCTCGCCGACACCAAGGGCTGGCTCGCCGACGGCTGGCGCGCGGTGTTCGTCACCGAGGGGCACGGCCCCGCGGCCCGTACGGTCGAGGTGCTGGGCGGTGAGGGCATCGCGGCCCGCCTCGACTCCGACCTCGCCGAGATCTCCCCGTCCGTCGTGCACGTGGCGTGCGGCTCGATCGACCACGGCTTCGTCGACCCCGCCCTCGGGCTCGCCGTCCTGACCGAGACGGACCTGTCGGGCCAGAAGGCGTCCGGCCGCGAGGGCGCCCGCATGCCCGCCCGCCGCCGCAAGACCATCGACCCGCTCACCCTGGAGCCGGGCGACTACATCGTCCACGAGCAGCACGGCGTGGGCCGCTACATCGAGATGGTGCAGCGCACCGTGCAGGGCGCCACCCGCGAGTACCTGGTCGTCGAGTACGCCCCCGCCAAGCGCGGCCAGCCCGGCGACCGCCTCTACATCCCCACCGACCAGCTGGAGCAGATCACCAAGTACGTCGGTGGCGAGGCCCCTACCCTGCACCGTCTCGGCGGCGCCGACTGGACGAAGACCAAGGCCCGCGCGAAGAAGGCCGTCAAGGAGATCGCCGCCGACCTCATCAGGCTGTACAGCGCGCGCATGGCCGCCCCCGGGCACGCCTTCGGCGCGGACACCCCCTGGCAGCGCGAGCTGGAGGACGCCTTCCCCTACGCGGAGACGCCCGACCAGCTCACCACCATCGCCGAGGTCAAGGAGGACATGGAGAAGACGGTCCCGATGGACCGCCTGATCTGCGGCGACGTCGGCTACGGCAAGACCGAGATCGCGGTCCGCGCCGCCTTCAAGGCCGTCCAGGACGGCAAGCAGGTGGCCGTCCTGGTGCCCACCACCCTGCTGGTGCAGCAGCATTTCGGGACGTTCAGCGAGCGCTACGCACAGTTCCCGGTGAACGTGAAGGCGCTGTCCCGCTTCCAGACCGACACCGAGGCCAAGGCGGTCCTGGAGGGCCTGCGCGAGGGCTCGGTCGACATCGTCATCGGCACGCACCGCCTGTTCTCGTCCGAGACGAAGTTCAAGGACCTGGGCCTGGTCATCGTCGACGAGGAGCAGCGCTTCGGCGTCGAGCACAAGGAGCAGCTGAAGAAGCTCCGCGCGAACGTCGACGTACTGACGATGTCCGCGACGCCCATCCCCAGGACCCTGGAGATGGCGGTCACCGGCATCCGCGAGATGTCGACGATCACCACCCCGCCGGAGGAGCGCCACCCGGTGCTCACCTTCGTCGGCCCCTACGAGGAGAAGCAGATCGGCGCCGCGATCCGCCGTGAGCTGCTGCGCGAGGGCCAGGTCTTCTACATCCACAACCGGGTCGAGTCGATCGACCGCGCGGCGGCCCGGCTGCGCGAGATCGTCCCCGAGGCGCGCATCGCCACCGCCCACGGCCAGATGTCGGAACAGGCGCTGGAGCAGGTCGTCGTCGACTTCTGGGAGAAGAGGTTCGACGTGCTGGTGTCCACGACGATCGTGGAGTCCGGCATCGACATCTCCAACGCCAACACCCTGATCGTGGAGCGCGGTGACAACTTCGGGCTCAGCCAGCTCCACCAGCTGCGCGGCCGGGTGGGCCGCGGCCGTGAGCGCGGCTACGCCTACTTCCTGTACCCGCCGGAGAAGCCGCTGACGGAGACCGCGCACGAGCGGCTCGCGACCATCGCCCAGCACACCGAGATGGGCGCCGGCATGTACGTGGCGATGAAGGACCTGGAGATCCGCGGCGCGGGCAACCTCCTCGGCGGCGAGCAGTCCGGTCACATCGCGGGCGTCGGTTTCGACCTGTACGTGCGGATGGTCGGCGAGGCGGTCGCGGACTACCGACGCCAGCTGGAGACCGGTGAGATCGAGGAGGAGCCGCCGCTCGAGGTGAAGATCGAGCTGCCCGTCGACGCGCACGTCCCGCACGACTACGCGCCGGGCGAGCGCCTGCGCCTCCAGGCGTACCGGGCCATCGCCTCCGCCAACTCGGAGGAGGACATCAAGGCCGTCCGCGAGGAACTCGTCGACCGCTACGGCAAGCTGCCCGAGCCGGTGGAGAACCTGCTGCTCGTCGCCGGTCTGCGGATGTTCGCGCGCGCGTGCGGAGTCGGCGAGATCGTGCTGCAGGGCAACAACATCCGCTTCGCCCCCGTCGAGTTGCGCGAGTCGCAGGAGCTGCGGCTCAAGCGGCTCTACCCCGGCGCGGTCATCAAGCCGGCGGTCCACCAGGTGCTGGTGCCGCGCCCGAAGACCGCGAAGGTGGGCGGCAAGCCGCTCGTCGGACGGGAACTGCTGGCGTGGGTGGGGGAGTTCCTGACGTCGGTACTGGGGTCGTGACGCCGGGGCGGCGGCGCGCCCGGTGACGGGACGGCGTCGCCACCCGGTCGCCGGGGCGGCGGGTCGGGGGCATTACCGGCGCCCCCGGTTGCGCTGAGCCGCCGTCAGGTCACCGGTCGTACGGGTGTGCGCCGCCGGCCCGGCGCAAGGCTTCCGCGAGCCGGTCGCGGACCGAGGCCTGCGCCGCGATACGGGCCTCCAGCACCGCGAGACGGTCCGCGGCCACCCGCAAACCCTTCCCGGAGGCGGGCCCCGCCGTGACGTCACCGTCCAGACACGGCAGGAACACCCTCGCGTCCTCCAGCGTCAGCCCCACGTCGAGCAGCTGCCGGATGTTGCGGACCCGCACGGCGGCACCGGCGTCGTACAGGCGATAGCCGTTCGCGGCCCGTTCGGAGGCGATGAGGCCCGCCTGCTCGTAGTGGCGCAGGGCGCGAGGTGACGTGCCGGTCGCCTCGGCGAGTTCGCCGATCCGCATGCGAGCTGCCGGCCTGTGCGTACGAGGTGCCGCCCTGCGAGGTTCTGCCATGCGCGTCAGTCTCATGTGACGACCGCACCGCCGTCCACGGGAAGGACCACGCCGGTGATGAACGAGGCCCGCGGCGAGGCAAGCCGGGCGATCGCCCACGCCACCTCCTCGGGGCGGCCGACCCGCCCGAGCGGCGTGTTGCGCAGCTGCCACGCCCTGATCGCGGCCTGCTGCTCGGGAGTGTGCCCGGCGTGTTCGCCGATGGGCGTGTCGATCGCGCCCGGGGCCACCGCGGCGACCCGGATCCCGAGGGGCGCGAGCTCCACGGCCCAACTGCGGGTCAGCACCTCCAGGGCCGCCTTCCCGGCGCCGTACAGGGAGTTGCCGGGCCAGCCGCGCTGCCCCACCGACGTGGTCACGTTCACGATGACGCCGCGGCTCTCCTCCAGCGCCGGGAGCGCGGCCTGGGTGAGCAGGACGGGAGCGAGGAGGTTCGTGGCGAGCAGGGGCTCGACGGTCTCGCGCGTGTAGGTGCGCAGCGAACGGGCGTCGACGATCCCGGCGTTGTTCACCAGCACATCGATACGGCCGTGCCGGTCGAGTGCCGTACGGACGACGGCCCCGGGGCCGTCGGCGGCCGTGATGTCGGCGACGAGCGGACTGATGCGGGACGGGGCATGGCCGGCGGTCTCGGCGAGGGGCGCCGCGCGGCGGCCCACCGCCACGACGTGTGCGCCCTCGCCGGCGAAGGCATGCGCGGTGGCACGGCCGATCCCGGTGCCGGCACCGGTGACGAGCACGACGCGCGCAGTCGCCCGCGCACTGTGCCGCCCGGTCCGCGGGTTCTGACGGGGAAGCGGGCGCGCGGGTGGAGGCGGAGAGGTCATGCGGGGATCGTCGGACCCTGACGCCGGTGTCAGGGTCAAGTCCAGACGGGCCGGGCGCAAGCGGCCCCCGGAGGTGACTCGGAATCGACGATGCGCGTGGGATGTGAAGTATGCGCCCCGAGGTCCGATGTGGTCTGAACTTCTTCCTCGCTACCGTGGAACCGGGCACCGGCAGCCCGTGCCGGAGCGGAACAGGCGGACAGAGGAGGGGCGCAGGGTGACGCGTCTGAGGGGTGGGGCGGCACTGGCTGTCGCGATGGTGTTCACCGGTTCGGCACTCGCCGGCTGCGAGGGCCTGGTCCCGCCCGCGGACGGCGGCGGGCCCTCCGGCTCCGGTGCGGCGTCCGTGGGCGACGGGCGGGCCGTGAACCCGCTGGACAATCCGGACGGCACCGAGCCGGGGCTGGCGGCCGTCACGTCCGCCGTGGACAAGGAGAAGGCGCGCGCCCTGATCGAGAAGGTGGAGACCAAGGGCCGCGGCCCCAGGACGGGTTATGAGCGGGACAAGTTCGGCTACGCCTGGATGGACTCGGCACCGCGTGACGTCCCGTTCTCGCACAACGGCTGCGACTCGCGGAACGACCTGCTGAAACGAGACGGGGAGGACCTGCGGTTCCGGGCGGGGTCGGACTGCGTCGTCACGTCCATGACGCTGCACGACCCCTACACCGGGAAGGTCATCGAGTGGACCAAGTCCCATGCGATCGAAGTCCAGATCGACCACGTCATGCCGCTCTCGTACGACTGGCAGATGGGCGCCTCCCGCTGGAGCAAGGACAAGCGGGAGTCCATCGCCAACGACCCGCTCAACCTCGTCCCGGTGGACGGGCCGACCAACGGCTCGAAGGGCGACTCCGGCCCGGCGTCCTGGCTGCCCCCGGACAAGCGGATCCGCTGCGCCTACTCGGTGCGCTTCGCCCAGGTGTCCCTGAAGTACGAACTGCCCGTGACGGCACCGGACAAGGAGATGATGCTGAAGCAGTGCGGCGGGTGATCGCCCCCCCCGGCGGCCGGTTGGCCCCTTGGGAGCCCAGCACCTTTGTCCGGCGGCCGGTTGGCCCTTGGGAGCCCAGCACCGGTCAGGCTGCCCGTCGGTGACGGCCGGACCCGTGCCCACCAGGTAATTCGGTTCCGTGGGGCCGCGCCCGTGCCTACCGTGATCACATGCAGCCGAAGATATCGATCCTCGCCGACCGCCCGGACATGCTGGAGCGGGTCGTCGGAATGGCGGACAGCTGGCCGGAGTTCGTGATCCAGGACCTCGTGGGCGCCGCCCACTTCCCGCGGATCGCCGCCGAACTCCCGGAGTACGTGCTGTTCGCCGAGGACGAGCAGGGCGAGATCGTGGCGAACGCCTACAGCGTGCCCTTCGCCCTCGGCACCGAGCACCGCGGTGGCCGACTGCCGGCCAACGGCTGGGACGCGGTCCTGGTGTGGGCGTTCTCCGACCTCCGGCGCGGAGTCCGGCCCGACACGGTCAGCGCGATCTCGGTCTCCGTCGCCCCGCACGCCCAGGGCCGCGGCCTGTCCACGGTGATGCTCTCGGCCATGCGCGACAACGCCCGGACCCGCGGCTTCCGGGAAGTCGTCGCGCCGGTCCGCCCCAGCGGCAAGCACCTCGAACCGCACACGCCCATGGAGGAGTACGCCCACCGCGTCCGCCCCGACGGCCTGCCCCAGGACCCCTGGCTGCGTGTCCACGCCCGGGCCGGAGCCACCGTCGACTCGGTGGCTCCGGCGTCGATGACGGTGGCCGCCCCGCTCGCGGACTGGCGCCGCTGGACCGGCCTTCCCTTCGACACCGACGGCGACATCGAAGTGCCGGGCGCGCTGGTGCCGGTGCGCTGTGAGACGGAGCGCGGATACGCGGTCTACGTCGAGCCCAACGTGTGGATGCGGCATCCCCTGTAGGGCGTGACGCGCTCCAGGTCCCACGACCGGGCCGGGGGCGGGCTGTTCACACGAAGTGATCATAATGACAACGGTTCGGTACAACCCGTGACCGCTTGTCCGTGTCGGGCTATACGCTCGGATCCGCAACAGGGTCTGTCACTCGCACGTCCGTCCCCATCGGTCACACCGGTCCAGGAGCAGTCATGTACGGCCACGGCGCGGCGCCGCCTCCCCGTAGCGCGGCAACGGTCATTTTCCTGCGCGTGCTGTTCGCCGCAGCCGGTTTCCTCACGTGCGGCGTGCTGGCCTGCGTACCGCTGTTCCGCGTGGCCGTCCTGCGCGGCCGGGCCCTCGACTGGGTGCTGGCCTGGGTCAGCCTGCCGCTGTCCATCGCCTGTTTCGCCGTCGTCGGCTCACTTCCGGAGGACGACGTCCGCACCGACATCGCGCTGGCCGTGATCCTGCTGCTCGGGGCGGGCGCCGCCATCTACTTCCTCGTCGTGGACATCGGCCACCACGCCGAGCAGCGGGGATTCGCCGGTTACGCCCCGCCCAACGCGGCGACCGTCACCCACACCCCGTACGGCTACCCGCACCCCGCGCCGCCCTACGCCCCGACGTCCACCCCCGTCCCGCAGCCCGCCGTGCCCCCCGCGCACCACACACCCACCGCGCACGACACGCCCCCGGCCCCGGGCGCGATCCAGCCGCCCCCGTCCCCCCAGCGGCCCGCCCCCGCCCGCATCGACCAGGTCCGCGCCGAACTCGACGAACTCAGCGACTACCTGCGCCGGCACGAGGGCGACGGCCACCACGACGGCCACCATGACGGCCACCGGGACGGCGACCACGAGGACGGAAGGTGACCGTGGCCGCAGGACGAGTCGTCGCCGGCCGCTACGAACTGTCCGCCGTCCTTGGGCAGGGCGGCATGGGCCAGGTCTGGACGGCGTACGACCAGCGGCTCGACCGCCGTGTGGCGGTGAAGTTGCTGCGCCCCGACAAGGTGGCCGGCCAGGACGCGGAGGAACTGCGCCGCCGCTTCGTGCGCGAGTGCCGGGTGACCGCTCAGGTCGACCACCCGGGCCTGGTCACCGTGCACGACGCGGGCAGTGAGGGCGAGGAGCTGTTCCTCGTCATGCAGTACATCGACGGGGCCGACCTCGCCGGCCACCTCGCCGAGCGCACTCCGTACCCCTGGCAGTGGGCGGTCGCGGTCGCCGCGCAGCTGTGCGCCGTGCTGAGCGCCGTGCACGCCGTGCCGATCGTCCACCGCGACCTCAAGCCGCGCAATGTGATGGTGAAGCAGGACGGCACCGTCACCGTCCTGGACCTCGGCGTCGCGTCCGTGATGGACGTGGACACCACCCGCCTCACCCACACCGGCACACCCATCGGCTCGCCCGCCTACATGGCTCCCGAACAGGCGATGGGCGGCGCGGTCGGCCCGTACACCGATCTGTACGCGCTCGGTGTGGTCCTGCACGAACTGCTCAGCGGCGACGTGCCCTTCTCCGGCTCCACGGCCCTCGGCGTCCTGCACCGGCACCTGTACGAACCCCCGCTGCCCGTGCGCCGCGTCCGGCCCGAGGTGCCCGAGGCCCTGGAGGCCCTCGTCCTGCGTCTGCTCGCCAAGGACCCGCAGCACCGGCCGGCCTCCGCGCAGGAGGTCTACGAGCACCTGGAGCTGCTCCTGCCGTCGCGCGGGACGCCCACCGGAGCGGCCCTGGACCCCACCCGCCCGTTCCTGCGTCCGCACGCCCCCTGGCCGGATCGTGCGCGCACCCCGGCGCCCCGGCCCGCGTCCGCCCCGCCCGTCACCGAGACCCCGGGGCACACGGACATCGCCCGCGCCGTCGACGAGGTCAAGCGGCTCCTCGGCGAGGGCCGCGTCACCCAGGCCGTCGACATCCTCGGGGGCATCCTGCCGGCCGCAGTCGAACAGCACGGCGCGCACTCCCCGGTCGTGCGCACCCTGCGCAAGCAGTACGCGGCGACGCTCCTGGACGACGGCCAGTACCGGCGCGCGCTGCCCGAGCTGCGCCGTCTCGCCGACGAACGCGCCGCCGAGGCGGGCCAGGCCGACCCCCAGGCCCTGCGGTTCCGCTACGAGGCCGCCCAATGCCTCGAACAGCTGGGCGACCCGGCCGCGGCGCTCGCCGAGTACCGCGCGGTGCTGCCCTACTACGAGAACCAGTACGTCGCCGCCGGAGGTCCGGAGCTGGCGCACGACGTGCGCCGCCGGATCGGCCACCTCCTGCTCGCCCTCGGCGACCGCGGCGGCGCCCACGACACCCTGGCCCGGCTGCTCCACGACGTGGAGCGCACCCACGGCCCCGGGCACCCGCTCGGCGCGGAGATCCGCCGGACGCTGCAGTGGCTGGGGCAGGTCCGCGGCTGACGGGCCGCGCGGAGGCGCGGCAGTGCCGGAAGTCCCGGTGAATCGTTGGTCGAATGGGTTGGCCAGAGGCTGGTCACTGCCTACCATCGATCACCGCAAGACCTTGTGCACCGTCGCACAATCTCCTCAGGAGGTCTCCTTGCACCGCCGCCGTCGCACCGCGCTCGTCCTCACCGCCGCGATCGCCGCCGCGGCACCCCTGCTCACCGCCTGCGGGAACGACGCGCATCCCGGCGCGGCGGCCGTGGTCGGCGGCCAGCGGATCACCGTCTCCCAGCTGGACGAGCGGGTCGGCGAGGTACGCGCGGCCCAGCGGGCGGCCGTAGCGGACGAGGCCCAGTACCAGCAGGCCATCGCCCGGACCGGCACCCTCACCCGCGACACCCTGCACACCATGGTCCTGGACCGGGTGCTGCACCGCGCCGCCCGGGACGCCGGAGTGACCGTCTCCCGCAAGGAGGTCCAGGCGATGCGCTCCGGCCTGGAGCAGCAGGCCGGCGGCGCCAAGGGGCTGGAGACGACCTGGCTCCAGCAGTACGGCATCCCGCCGCAGCGCCTAGACGAGAACCTCCGTCTGCAGCTGGAGGCCCAGAAGCTCGCCGAGAAGCTCGGCACGGGCACCGACCGCCCCGAGTTCTGGAAGGCCCTCTCCGACGCCTCCAACGACCTGAACGTCGACCTCAACCCCCGCTACGGCACCTGGGACGTCCAGAAGAGCAGCCGCGCCGACGCGAAGACGCCGTGGGTCCGGGACGTCACGGCGGCGCAGACCCAGCAGGGGATGTAGGCGACCAGAGGCCCTCCGAGGCGCGCCCGCACCCGGGGCCTCGCACCCCGGGGCCCGCACCCCGCCTTGCACCCCTGGGCCCGCACCCGGGGCCTTGCACCCCGGGGTTCCACACCCCGGGGCCTTGCACCCCCAGGTCCGGGCCTCCCGGATCCTGGCCTTACGGCCCCGCCTGGTCCCTGCAACCCGGCCCCTGCAACCCGGCCCCGGCCCCCTGTCCTTCTCGGTTCCTGACCCCCGGCCGCCCCCGCCCCCCTGTCCCCTGCCCCTCCCGGGCCCTGTGGACAACTTAGGGTGCCGTCCGCGGCGTGGGATAGCTTCGAACCGTGAACGCCAACAGCCCCGAAGCCACCCCGGGCCCCGAGCGGACCGCTCCCGACGCGGCCGCCCCGCCCGGCCGCGTCGTCCTGCTCACCACCAGCCACCGCGTCGCCCCCGGCCTGCTCTCCTGGCCGGCCTGGCAGGCCCTGCACGAGGCCGACCGGGTGCTCTGCGCGGACGGCACGCACCCGCAGCTGCCGTATCTGCGCGAGGCCGGGATCGACGTCGTCGAGGCGTCCCCGAGCGCGCAGGAGCTGGTCGACGCCTGCGCCGGCGGACACACGGTGGTCGTGGTGGCGACGGGCGAGGGGGAACCGGCCCTGACCGACGGCCTGGCCCGCCTGGCCGGCACCGGCCGCATCGCCATGCCCGAGCTGGAACTGCTGCCGGCCTCCTACGACCTTCCCGGCGCCCGGCTCCTCGACCTCGTCCAGGTCATGGACCGCATCCGCGCCGAGTGCCCCTGGTCCTCCCGGCAGACCCACCAGGGCCTGGCCAAGTACGGCATCGAGGAGGCGTACGAGCTCGTCGAGGCGATCGAGGAGGGCGACCGTGACGAACTGCGCGAGGAACTCGGCGACGTCCTCCTCCAGGTCGTCTTCCACGCCCGCATCGCCGAGGAGGGCCGCCCCGAGGACGGTGAGGAACCCTTCTCCATCGACGACGTGGCGGGCGGCATCGTCGCCAAGCTGATCCACCGCCACCCGCATGTCTTCGGCGACGCGACGGCCACCACCCCCGAGGAGGTCAAGGAGCACTGGCTGCGTACCAAGGCGGTCGAGAAGCAGCGCACCTCGATCACCGAGGGCATCCCCCTCGGCCAGCCCGGCCTCGCCCTCGCCGCCAAGCTGGCCTCCCGCGTGCGCACCGCGGGCCTGGACATACCGCTCCCGCCCGTCGAGGGCATCGGCTACGACCTGCTGGCCCTGGCGGTCCGTGCCGAGTCGGAGGGCGTCGACCCGGAGGCGGCCCTCAGAGCGGCGGCCCGCGCCTACCGCGACGCGATCCGGCAGGCCGAGGGCTAGGACCCGGGGGGCAGGGCCAGAGACGGGCGTCGCCCTGCCCCGGGGCCTGCCGGACCCGGGGAGTGCCGGGGCCCGCTCGGCCGAGCCCCGACGCAGGGCAGGGGCACCGCAGGAAGCCGGATACGGTCGACGCGTGACCGACCAGCACAGGCCCAGCCCGCCCCCGCCCGCTCCCGACCTCTTCACCTGGGAGTTCGCGAGCGACCCCTACCCCGCCTACGCCTGGCTCCGCGAGCACAGCCCCGTCCACAGGACGCGGCTCCCGAGCGGTGTGGAGGCCTGGCTGGTCACGCGGTACGCCGACGCCAAGCAGACGCTCGCCGACCCCCGGCTCTCCAAGAACCCGGCGCATCACGACGAACCGGCGCACGCCAAGGGCAAGACGGGGATCCCCGGGGAGCGCAAGGCGGAGCTGATGACGCATCTGCTCAACATCGACCCGCCGGACCACACCCGGCTGCGGCGGCTCGTGTCCAAGGCGTTCACGCCCCGCCGGGTCGCCGAGTTCGCGCCCCGGGTGCAGGAGCTCACCGACACCCTCATCGACGGCTTCGCGGCGAAGGGCTCCGCCGACCTGATCCACGAGTTCGCCTTCCCGCTCCCCATCTACGCCATCTGCGACCTGCTCGGCGTCCCGCGTGAGGACCAGGACGACTTCCGTGACTGGGCGGGCATGATGATCCGTCACCAGGGCGGGCCCAGGGGCGGCGTGGCGCGGTCCGTGAAGAAGATGCGCGGCTACCTCGCCGACCTCATCCACCGCAAGCGCGAGGCACTGCCGGCCGAACCCGCCCCCGGTGAGGACCTCATCTCGGGTCTGATCCGCGCCTCCGACCACGGCGAGCACCTCACCGAGAACGAGGCGGCGGCCATGGCCTTCATCCTGCTGTTCGCCGGTTTCGAGACGACCGTCAACCTGATCGGCAACGGCACCTACGCCCTGCTCACCCACCCCGGGCAGCGTGCCCGGCTCCAGGCGTCCCTGGCCGCGGGGGAGGGCGCCCTCCTGGAGACCGGCGTCGAGGAACTCCTCCGCTACGACGGCCCCGTCGAACTCGCCACCTGGCGCTTCGCCACGCAGTCCCTCACCCTCGGCGGGCAGCGCATCGAGGAGGGCGACCCCGTCCTCGTCGTCCTGGCCGCCGCGGACCGGGACCCGGAGCGGTTCGCCGATCCGGACGTCCTGGACCTCTCCCGCCGTGACAACCAGCACCTCGGGTACGGCCACGGCATCCACTACTGCCTCGGCGCCCCGCTGGCCCGCCTGGAGGGCCAGACCGCGCTCGCCACGCTGCTCACCCGGCTCCCGGACCTCCGGCTCGCCGTGGATCCGGCCGAGCTCAGGTGGCGCGGAGGCCTCATCATGCGGGGGCTGCGCACGCTGCCGGTGGAGTTCGCACCCACAGCACCGGTTGAACGTGACGAAACATCAGACCTGTGATCTTCACGTGATCTGCGCGGCATGAACTTGTGACAAGTGATCGTCTGCCGATACGTTCACCCATCAACGCGGCCGGTATCGCGCCGCGTCGGTCACTGCTGTCACGCGAAAGGTCTCCGTATGCTCTCCGGGAACGGTCGGCACCGTCGCCCCCGCCAGGCTCCGGCACTCCTCGTCGCGGCCGGAGTGACCGGCTCCGCCATCGCGATCCCCCTCCTCGGGGCCTCCGGCGCCAGCGCGGCCGACGGCACGACCTGGGACCGGGTCGCGGACTGCGAGACCGGCGGCGCGTGGAGCCAGAACAGCGGCAACGGCTACTACGGCGGCCTGCAGTTGTCCCAGGAGGACTGGGAGAACCACGGCGGCCTCGACTACGCCGCGAGCGCCGACCTGGCCAGCCGCTCCCAGCAGATAGCCGTGGCCGAGAGAATTCTCGCCGACCAGGGAGTCGGCGCGTGGCGCACCTGTGGCCTGCTCTCCGGCCTCGAGCAGGACAAGGGATCGGAATCATCCGAATCATCGGGATCATCCGACTCGTCCGACTCGTCCGGTGAGGTGGACTCGCCCGGTTTGCTCGACTCGCTCGGTTCGTCCCCTTCGGAGAGTGCTTCCCCGTCACCTTCGTCGCCTGACGGGTCATCGGCCTCAAGGGATGAAGGCGCCGATTCGGACAAGTCGCCCGAATCCACCGACTCGCCGAAGGGGCGGCAGTCCGGCAGCTCCTCGTCGGCCGATTCCAAGAGTGACAAGTCCGGCAACTCGCAGTCGGCGGACGACTCCTCGGAGCTGTCCGACACCGGCTCCGGCCGTCACCGCGGCCCCAGCGCCGACGAAAGCCGGGGGTCCGAGGACGGCCGAACGGGTGAATCCACGGGCCGTCATGCCTCGCGCGGTGACGACAGCTCCCGCGACGCCTCCGAGGGCGCCTACATCGTGGGCGTCGGCGACAGCCTCTGGTCCATCGCCGACTCCCTTGACGTCAGCGGCGGATGGCACGCGCTCTACGAGGGCAACGAGAAGTCCGTGGGTACCGATCCGGACCTCATCCTCCCCGGCCAGAAGCTCACGGTCGAGGGCGAAGCGGACGAGAAGTAGCTGTTCGGGCAGTGCGGAAACCGGGGCGGAAGTCGCCCCGAAACCGTGCGAGTTAGCGCCCCGATTCGCGGCTGATGTCCTGTTTGGGGCCCGTGAGAGATAGATCTCAGAAGCCCTGATCGTCTTTGAAATTCCGCCGATCGCGTGTCTACGGTCATGACCGCTCGCCACCGCGAGCCCCGGCTGCCGCAACGCCGAATCCTGCCAGCGGCCGCACGGGAACAGTCGTCGCGTCAAGCGCCGTAGGCAGGAGCGGGGGACCCAAGGTAGGTGCCCGACCGGCAGGTTGTGCCGGAAGGGCTCGGGGTGAAGCCGCGTCCCGGGAGGGACGCGGCCGGGCAACTCAACCGGCCCGAACCCGACAGCTCACCTCGCAGGCGTCGGTGAGGGGATCCATCCATGCTGTTTTCCGGCAAGGGCAAGCACCGTCGTCCGTCCAAGGCCACCCGTGCCGCCGCGCTCGCCGGCGTCACCGGGGTCGCCATCGCCGCCCCGCTGATGGCGGCCGGCAACGCCTCCGCCGCCACCGCCTCCGAGTGGGACGCGGTCGCCCAGTGCGAGTCCGGCGGCGACTGGTCCATCAACACCGGCAACGGCTACTACGGCGGTCTGCAGTTCTCCGCCTCCACCTGGGCCGCGTACGGCGGCACCCAGTACGCCTCCACCGCCGACAAGGCCAGCAAGGACCAGCAGATCCAGGTCGCCGAGAAGGTCCTGGCGAGCCAGGGCAAGGGTGCCTGGCCGGTCTGCGGCAAGGGCCTGTCGAGCGCCGGCTACACCGGCGGCGGCTCCTCGAGCGACTCCGGCAGCACCTCGCAGCAGAGCCAGCAGAGCACCGAGTCCCGCGAGACCCAGCAGCAGCCGGCCTCCCGCTCCGACGAGCGCCCCGCGGCCAAGAAGACCGTCACCACCCCGACCGGCAAGAAGGTCAAGAAGGGCGACGGCGAGTACAAGGTCGTCAAGGGTGACACCCTCAGCTCGATCGCCGCGGACAAGAAGGTCAAGGGCGGCTGGGAGAAGCTGTTCGAGCTGAACAAGGACATCGTCGAGGACGCCAACCTCATCTACCCGGGCCAGCAGCTGCACCTGAAGTAAGCAGCGGCCGACGGGCCCGCGAGGGACCCGGCCCGCCCGGACCCGTCCCAGGGTCCACAGGCTCCCCGCCCCGGTGCGTCACCCCCCGTACGCACCGGGGCGGGGTTTTTTCCGCAACGGGCTTTGTTCCGTTCGGAAACAATTTACTCTCGGTTCTGTCCATGGGGTGGGCGACCCGGTGGCCGATCGCCCCGGGCCGGTTAGGCTCATGTCGCGAGCCACCGGGCCCGCACCTCGCCGGGTCCACGCGACCCGCGTACCGCGTCACATCAAGAAGGAGATGCTCGTGCCGTCCATCGACGTCGTCGTAGCCCGGGAAATCCTGGACTCCCGAGGCAACCCCACGGTCGAGGTCGAGGTCGGCCTCGACGACGGCAGCACCGGTCGTGCCGCCGTCCCGTCCGGCGCCTCCACGGGCGCCTTCGAGGCCATCGAGCTCCGCGACGGCGACTCGAACCGCTACCTCGGCAAGGGCGTGGAGAAGGCCGTCCTCGCCGTCATCGAGCAGATCGGCCCGGAGCTGGTCGGCTATGACGCCACCGAGCAGCGCCTGATCGACCAGGCGATGTTCGACCTGGACGCCACCGACAACAAGGGCTCCCTCGGCGCCAACGCCATCCTCGGCGTCTCGCTCGCCGTCGCCCACGCCGCCTCCGAGGCCAGCGACCTGCCGCTGTTCCGCTACCTGGGCGGCCCCAACGCGCACCTGCTGCCGGTGCCGATGATGAACATCCTGAACGGCGGCTCGCACGCCGACTCCAACGTGGACATCCAGGAGTTCATGATCGCCCCGATCGGCGCGGAGTCCTTCTCCGAGGCCCTGCGCTGGGGTGCCGAGGTCTACCACACGCTGAAGAAGGTCCTGAAGAGCAAGGGCCTGGCCACCGGCCTCGGCGACGAGGGCGGCTTCGCCCCGAACCTCGGCTCGAACCGCGAGGCCCTCGACCTCATCCTCGAGGCGATCAAGGAGGCCGGCTACACCCCCGGCGAGCAGATCGCCCTCGCCCTCGACGTCGCCGCCTCCGAGTTCTACAAGGACGGCTCCTACACCTTCGAGGGCAAGACCCGCTCCGCCGCCGAGATGACCGAGTACTACGCGGAGCTCGTCGACGCGTACCCGCTCGTCTCCATCGAGGACCCGCTGTTCGAGGACGACTGGGAGGGCTGGAAGACCATCACCGCCAAGCTCGGTGACAAGGTGCAGCTCGTCGGCGACGACCTGTTCGTCACCAACCCCGAGCGCCTCGCCCGCGGCATCGAGGAGGGCGCGGCCAACGCGCTGCTCGTGAAGGTGAACCAGATCGGTTCGCTCACCGAGACCCTGGACGCCGTCGAGCTGGCCCAGCGCAACGGCTTCAAGTGCATGATGTCCCACCGCTCCGGCGAGACCGAGGACGTCACCATCGCCGACCTGGCCGTCGCCACCAACTGCGGCCAGATCAAGACCGGCGCCCCGGCCCGCTCCGAGCGCGTCGCCAAGTACAACCAGCTGCTGCGCATCGAGGAGATCCTCGACGACGCCGCGGTCTACGCCGGCCGCAGCGCGTTCCCCCGCTTCAAGGGCTGATCACCGAAGGCCCGGCCACGGCCGTGCCAGTCGTACGTACGTCCCCGGACCCGGTCCCGTACCGTGTCCGGGGACGTACGCGCGTAGGACGGTGGAGCGGGAGGCGGACAGATGGCCGTGAAGGACCGGGACCGGTTCTCCACCGCGACCAGGATCCGGTTGCTCGGCGAGCAGACCGCGGCCCGGGTCTACCGTTCCCAGACCAGGCGGCAGGCCCGCCGCTCGCGGCTGACCGGCCGGGCCGCGCTGCTCGCCCTGGTGATGTGCTCGCTGATCGTGGCCCTGGCCTACCCGATGCGGGAGTACGTCTCGCAGCGCGCCGAGATCGACGACCTGCAGCGCGAGCAGCGGCAGGCCCGTGAGCGCGTCGAACGGCTGCGCGACCTGAAGGCGCGCTGGCAGGACGACGCGTACGCCGAGCAGCAGATCCGGCAGCGGTTGCACTACGTGATGCCGGGGGAGACGGGCTTCATCGTCGTGGATCCGCACGCGGCGAAGCAGTCGCGCACCGACCTGGGGGCGGCCGACCGCCCCTGGTACTCCAACGTCTGGGACGGGGTCGACAAGGCCGACGCCTCCGACCGGTGACCCGAGCCCAGCCAGTGACCCGAACCCAGAGAAAGACAGCCTGAAGACAGTCATGGAAACGCCCCCGCCGACCACCCCGCGCACCGAGCCGACCGACGCCGACGTCGAGGCCTTCAAGCAGCAGCTCGGTCGGCCCCCGCGCGGTCTGCGCGCGATCGCGCACCGCTGCCCGTGCGGACAGCCCGACGTCGTCGAGACGGCCCCCCGCCTGCCCGACGGTACGCCCTTCCCCACGCTGTACTACCTGACGTGCCCGAAGGCGAACTCGGCCATCGGCACGCTGGAGGCCAACGGCGTGATGAAGGAGATGACCGAGCGGCTCGGCTCGGACCCGGAGCTGGCCGCGGCCTACCGTGCCGCGCACGAGGACTACATCCGGCGCCGTGACGAGATCGAGGAGCTGAAGAACTTCCCGAGCGCGGGCGGCATGCCGGACCGGGTGAAGTGCCTGCACGTCCTGGTGGCCCACTCGCTGGCGGCGGGGCCGGGGGTGAACCCGCTGGGCGACGAGGCGCTGGCGATGCTGCCGGAGTGGTGGCGCAAGGGCACCTGTGTGACGACCGCCGAGGAGGACGCCCAGTGACCCGTGTCGCCGCCGTGGACTGCGGCACGAACTCCATCCGGCTGCTGGTCGCCGACGCCGACCCGGAAACCGGCGAGCTGACCGACCTGGACCGCCGGATGACGGTCGTGCGGCTCGGGCAGGGCGTCGACCGCACCGGCCGGCTCGCCCCCGAGGCGCTGCAGCGGACCTTCGCGGCCTGCCGCGAGTACGCGGAGATCATCAAGGAGCACGGCGCGGAGCGGCTGCGGTTCGTGGCGACGTCCGCGTCCCGGGACGCCGAGAACCGGGACGAGTTCGTGCGCGGCGTGCTGGACATCCTGGGCGTGGAGCCCGAGGTGATCACCGGGGACCAGGAGGCCGAGTTCTCCTTCACCGGCGCCACCAAGGAGCTCGCCGGGGACGACCGTCTGGCCAAGCCCTACCTGGTCGTGGACATCGGCGGCGGCTCGACCGAGTTCGTCGTGGGCGACGACCACGTCCGGGCGGCCCGCTCGGTGGACGTCGGCTGTGTCCGCATGACCGAGCGGCACCTGGTCCGGGACGGCGTGGTGAGCGACCCGCCGTCCGAGGAGCGGATCGCGGCGATGCGGGCCGACATCGAGGCCGCTCTGGACCTCGCCGAGCAGACGGTCCCGCTGCGCGAGGCGCGCACCCTGGTCGGCCTGGCCGGCTCCGTGACGACGGTGTCGGCGATCGCCCAGGGGCTGCCGGGGTACGACTCGGAGGCCATCCACCACTCCCGCGTCTCCTACGACCGGGTCCGCGAGATCACCGAGTGGCTGCTGCGTTCCACGCACGCCGAGCGTGCGGCCGTGCCCTCCATGCATCCGGGCCGGGTCGACGTGATCGGGGCGGGCGCCCTCGTCCTCCTGGCGATCATGGAGCGGATCGGCGCGCAGGAGGTCGTCGTGAGCGAGCACGACATCCTCGACGGCATCGCGTGGTCGGCAGCGTAGCCCGCTTCTGAGCTGGCATGGATCACGAATGAGCGGGCCCGGGGGGTCCGGACGGACCCCCCGGCGACAGCCCGTCGGAAAAGTTCGTGAAGTTCTTCACAAGGAATTCGGCCCTCTCGGGCGACGAGAAGGGCTCCGTTGACCCGTCCGGGGGCTGAACGGCCCTTTGAACATGTTCAGAAGCATGGTATGGAGGCGTCCGTAAGGCACTCCGGGCGGCGCTCGCGGAGGACCTCACGGAGCCTTCTGCGGCACAGAGAGGCAGCTCACGCGGCATTGACAACGCTTCGGGGTGCACAAAGGAGCCCGGTTGTCACCATGACGTGGATCACGCGGGCCGCGGAGGATAGCACACACCCCACCCAAGCTTGTGAAGGGGCGCACGAGCCACCCCCCTGAGACGGGTGGATACTCGATGGCATGAGCACCACGGAGCGTCCCAGGATCCTCGTAGTAGGCGGTGGGTACGTAGGCCTGTACGCAGCTCGGCGCATCCAGAAGAAGATGCGCTACGGCGAGGCGACCGTCACGGTCGTCGACCCCCGGTCGTACATGACCTACCAGCCCTTCCTCCCCGAAGCCGCCGCCGGCAACATCTCCCCGCGCCACGTCGTCGTCCCGCTGCGACGCGTGCTGCCCAAGGCGGAGGTGCTGACCGGCCGGGTCACCACCATCGACCAGGACCGCAAGGTCGCCACGGTCTCCCCGCTGGTCGGCGAGGCCTACGAGCTGCCCTTCGACTACCTGGTGATCGCGCTCGGCGCGGTCTCCCGCACCTTCCCGATCCCCGGCCTCGCCGAGCAGGGCATCGGCATGAAGGGCGTCGAGGAGGCCATCGGCCTGCGCAACCACGTCCTCGAGCAGCTCGACAAGGCCGACTCCACCACCGACGAGGAGATCCGCCGCAAGGCGCTCACCTTCGTCTTCGTGGGCGGCGGGTTCGCCGGTGCCGAGACCATCGGCGAGGTCGAGGACATGGCCCGCGACGCGGCGCAGTACTACAAGAACGTGTCCCGTGAGGACATGCGCTTCATCCTGGTCGACGCCGCCGACAAGATCCTCCCCGAGGTCGGCCCCAAGCTCGGCAAGTACGGCAAGGAGCACCTCGAGGGCCGCGGCGTCGAGGTCTACCTGTCCACCTCCATGGACTCCTGCGTCGACGGCCACGTGGTGCTGAAGAACGGCCTCGAGGTCGACTCCAACACCATCGTCTGGACCGCCGGCGTCAAGCCCAACCCGGCCCTGGCCCGCTACGGCCTGCCGCTGGGCCCCCGCGGTCACGTCGACTGCGAGCCGACCCTCCAGGTCAAGGGCACCGACTACATCTGGGCCGCCGGCGACAACGCCCAGGTCCCGGACCTCGTCGGCCGCAAGGCGGGCAACGAGAACGCCTGGTGCCCGCCGAACGCCCAGCACGCGCTGCGCCAGGCCAAGGTCCTCGGTGACAACGTGGTCTCCGGCATGCGGGGCTTCCCGCAGAAGGAGTACAGCCACGCCAACAAGGGCGCCGTGGCCGGCCTCGGCCTCCACAAGGGCGTCGCGATGATCGTCATGGGCAAGATGAAGATCAAGCTCAAGGGCCGTCTCGCCTGGTACATGCACCGTGGCTACCACGGTCTGGCGATGCCGACCTGGAACCGCAAGATCCGCGTCTTCGCCGACTGGACCCTCGGCATGTTCCTCAAGCGCGAGGTCGTCTCGCTCGGCGCCATCGAGACGCCGCGCGAGGAGTTCTACGAGGCCGCCAAGCCGGCCCCGGTCGCCGCCGCGCCGAAGGAGAAGACCGAGGAGAAGGCCAAGGCCTCCTGACCTCCGTTCGGTCGTCCGTCTGACGAAGGGCCTCCCGCCATCCGTGGTGCGGGAGGCCCTTCGGCGTGCCGGGAGTTCCCCTCGCGTGCCGGGCTTCCCGCGCTGTCCTCCGGCACCTCGGGGCGCCGCGTCCGGGCGGGCGAAGCAGCTGTTTTGCCCAGACATGACGCGTGCCGGGGACTGCGCCGAAGCCCGGCAGGTGTTTACGTGGTGTCGGACATTCCGGGATTCCCTGTCACGGAGGTGTACACCATGGCAGACGCCGCGCCGCGGCTGCAGGGCCTCTTCACACAGTTGCTGGGAGCACCGCTCCCGGTGCGCATCCGCGCCTGGGACGGTTCGCAGTCCGGCCCGCCGGGTGCGCCGGCCCTGGTCGTACGCAACCGCCGTGCGCTGCGCCGCCTGCTGTGGAAGCCGGGCGAACTGGGCCTGGCCCGCGCCTGGGTGGCCGGGGACCTCGACATCGAGGGCGACCTCTACACGACCCTCGATCTGCTGGCCGGTCTCATCTGGGAGCGCGGCGAGGACGCCCGCACCCTCGTCCAGGCCCTGCGCGACCCCGAGGTCCGCGCCGCCGTCCGGGGTCTGGTCAAGCTCGCCGGGCCGCCGCTGCCGCCCGCCCCGCCCCGCGAGGAGACCCGCAGTCCACGCCGGCACCTGCACACCAAGCGCACCGACCGCCGCGCCGTCAGCCACCACTACGACGTCGGCAACGACTTCTACGAGATCGTCCTCGGTCCGTCGATGGTGTACTCCTGCGCCTACTGGCCCACCCCGGACGGCACCCTCGAACAGGCCCAGCGGGACAAGCTCGAACTCGTCTGCCGAAAGCTCGGCCTGAGACCCGGCGGGCGGCTGCTGGACGTCGGCTGCGGCTGGGGCTCCATGGCCGTCCACGCCGCCCGCGAGCACGGCGTGAGCGTCGTCGGCGTCACGCTGTCCCAGGAGCAGGCCGCCTACGCCCGCAAGCGCGTCGCCGACGAGGGCCTCACCGACAAGGTCGAGATCCGCGTACAGGACTACCGCGACGTCCGGGACGGGCCCTACGACGCCATCTCCTCCATCGGCATGGCCGAACACGTCGGCGCCGGCCGCTACCTGGAGTACGCGGCCGACCTGTACGACCTGCTCAGGCCCGGCGGCCGGCTGCTGAACCACCAGATCGCCCGCCGCCCGCAGCGCGACGAGTCGACGTACAGCGTCGACGCCTTCATCGACTCCTACGTCTTCCCCGACGGCGAACTCCAGCCGATCGGCGCGACCGTCGCCCTGCTGGAGCGGGCCGGGTTCGAGGTGCGCGACGTCGAGGCGATCCGCGAGCACTACGCCCTCACGCTGCGCCGGTGGGTGTCCCGCCTGGAAGCCGACTGGGAGCGTGCCGTGCGGCTGACCTCTCCCGGACGTGCCCGCGTCTGGCGCCTGTACATGGCGGCCTCCGCCGTTGCCTTCGAACGCAACCGCATCGGTGTCAACCAGGTCCTGGCCGTCCGCAGCCCCCACTCGGGCGCCTCCGGGATGCCGTTGCGGGCCCGCACCTGGGGCACGCCCGGCCAGGACTGAGCCGGGCCCGAACGGAAGGGCCGGGTCCCCCGTGTCGGGGAGCCCGGCCCTTCGGCGTGCCGCGAGGCGGCGAGGTCACTCCGCCTTGATCGCGTTCAGCATGTTCAGCCGCGCGGCGTTGCGGGCCGGCCACATCGCGGCCAGCACGCCCACCAGACCGGCCAGCACCAGGAAGATCCCGATCCGGTCCCAGGGCAGGACCAGCGTGTACCCCGGGATCTGGTCCGAGAAGGTCTCGCCGATCGCCCAGCCGAGGAACGCTCCGAGACCGATGCCGACCACCGCGCCGAACACCGAGATGACGACGGCCTCCAGCCGGACCATCCGCTTCACCCGGCGCCGGTCCAGGCCGATGGCGCGGAGCATGCCGATCTCCTGCTGCCGTTCGAACACCGACATCGCGAGGGTGTTGACCACGCCCAGCACCGCGATGATCAGGGCCATCGCCAGCAGGCCGTACATGATGTTCAGCAGGGTGTTGATGGCGCCGCCGAACTCGTTGCGGATGTCCTGCCGGTCCATGACGGTGATCGCGGGGTTGTCGCCCAGCGCGTCGATGAGGACCTTCTCGTTCGCCGCGGACTGGCCGCCGTCGACCTTCACGAAGATCTGCCTGATGGACGGCTTCGTCTCGTGGCGGTCCACGATCTTCCGGTCGACGAGGACGGGGGAGAGGAACTCACTGTCCTTGTAGACGGCGCCGACCGTCAGCGTGGCCTTCTTCTCGTCGGCGAAGGTGAAGGGGATGCTGTCCCCGGGCTTCCAGCCCTTGCTCCTGGCCGTCTTCTCGGCGACCGCGATCTGCCCCTCGGCGAGTGAGTCGGCGTCGCCGCTGACGACGTCGACGTTCAGCACACGCCGGATGTCGCCCGGGGAGACCGCGGAGGCGGAGACGTAGTCGTCCTTGACCTGGAGGTAGGCGTCCTGCTGCGGCGAGACCGCGGACACGCCCTTCGCGTTCTCCAGCGCGGTCAGGGCCGACCGGTCGAGGTCACCGCCGTTGGCCATCGAGACCATGTAGTCGGCCTTGATGTTGTCGGTGGTCATCTTGTCGATGGCCGTGCCGACCGTGATGCCGAGTACCGACAGGCCGGTCACCAGCGTCAGTCCGATGGCCAGCGCCGAGGCGGTGGCGCCGGTGCGGCGCGGGTTGCGGACCGCGTTCTGGCCTGCCAGCTTGCCGGCCACCCCGAAGGGGCCGACGAGCAGCGGACGGACGAGCGCGATCACGGGCCGGGACAGCAGCGGAATCAGGATGATCACGCCGATCAGCGCGAAGAAGGCACCGGCCCCGATGTACATGCGGCCGTCGTCGCCGCCGGTCGAGGCGCCCGCCACGATCCCCACCGCACCGAGGGCGGTGACGGCCGCACCGATGGAGTTGCGCAGCACCAGCGACTTGGTGGTGGCCACCGCGTGGACGCTGTTCATGGCCGCCACCGGCGGGATCTTCGCGGCCCGGCGGCCGGGCAGCCAGGCGGCGAACGTCGTGATCAGCACGCCCACCGCGAACGCCGCCAGCACCGGCGTGGCGGACAGGACCAGCGGACCGTCCGGCATCTTCATGTCGAACGCGGCCATACCGGAGCGGAGTCCGACGGCCAGGCCGATGCCGAGTACGAAGCCGACGGCCGAGGCGACCAGGCCCACCAGCGCGGCCTCGGCGAGCACCGAGCGGGTGATCTGCTTGCGGGACGCGCCGACGGCGCGCATCAGGGCGATCTCCTTGGTGCGCTGGGCGACCAGCATCGTGAACGTGTTGGAGATCAGGAAGATGCCGACGAAGAGCGCGATGCCCGCGAAGCCGAGCAGGACCTGCTTGAGGTTGCCCATGCCCTGTTCGATCTGCTCGGCCTGCTCGTCGGCGAGCGCCCGGCCGGTCTGTGCCTCGGCGGTGTCCGGCAGCAGCGGCTTGACCGCGTCCAGGATCCTCGCGTCGTCGGCGCCGGAGGCGGCGGTGACGGTGACGCTCTCGAAGTAGCCCGGCTTCAGGTACTGCCGCTGGGCGACGGCGGTGTCGAAGAGGACGAGGCTGCCGCCGGCGTTGACGGCGCCGTCCTCGGTGGTGAACACACCGCTGAGGGTGTACTCCTTCACCGGGCCGTTGGTCGCGACGCGCACCCGGTCGCCGACCTTGTACTCGCCCTTGGCGGCGGACTCCTCGTCCAGGGCGATCTGATCGTCCTTCACCGGGCCGGAGCCGTCGGTGAACGTGTAGGCGGCGTCCTTGCCGTCCTTGCCGGGGGCGAAGTTGGAGCCCTTGTTGGACCAGCCGACGCCGATCAGCTTCCCGTCGGGGTCGGCGACCCCGGCGAAGCCCTCGACCCGGCCGTACACCCCCGCGACGCCGTCCACGGCGGAGATCCTGTCGAGGACCTTGCCGGACAGGCCGGGCTCCTCCTCGCGGTTGTCCGGGTCGGCGTACGAGGAGACGGAGACGGCGACGTCGTCGTAGCTCTTCGCCGACTGGTTGCGGAAGGCGTTGGAGAGGGTGTCGGCGAAGACCAGCGTGCCGGAGACGAACGCGACGCCGAGCATCACGGCGAGTACGGTCATCAGGAGCCGGGCCTTGTGTGCGAGCACATTGCGCAAGGCGGTACGGAACATGGGTTCTTCTTCTCAGTCCTGTCGGTCCTGACGGGGGATCAGCTGGTGCGGCCCTTGGCGTCGAACGCCTTCATGCGGTCGAGTACGGAGTCGGCCGTCGGCCCGTGCATCTCGTCGACGATCCGGCCGTCCGCCAGGAAGATCACCCGGTCCGCGTAGGCGGCGGCCACCGGGTCGTGCGTCACCATCACCACCGTCTGGCCCATCTCCCGCACGGAGTTGCGCAGGAAGCCCAGCACCTCGGCCCCCGAGCGCGAGTCGAGGTTTCCGGTGGGCTCGTCACCGAAGATGATCTCGGGCCGGGAGGCCAGCGCCCGGGCCACCGCGACGCGCTGCTGCTGACCGCCGGACAGCTGGGACGGCCGGTGACCGAGCCGGTCCGCGAGGCCGACCATGCGGATGACGGAGTCCAGCCACTGCTTGTCCGGCTTGCGCCCGGCGATGTCCATGGGAAGGGTGATGTTCTCCAGGGCCGTGAGGGTCGGCAGCAGGTTGAACGCCTGGAAGATGAAGCCGATCTTGTCCCGGCGCAGCTTGGTCAGCTGCTTGTCCTTCAGGGAGCCGAGCTCCGTGTCGCCGATGCGCACCGACCCGGAGGAGAAGGAGTCCAGGCCGGCCACGCAGTGCATCAGGGTGGACTTGCCGGAGCCGGACGGGCCCATGATCGCGGTGAACTCGGCCTGCCGGAAGTCGACGGAGACGCGGTCCAGGGCGACCACCTGGGTCTCACCCTGCCCGTAGATCTTCGACAGATCCGTGGCGCGCGCGGCCGCTGCGGTGGCCCGGTCGGTGAGGGGGGCGGTGGTCACGGGATGACTCTCCTGTCGGACGGTTGTGAGGGGGAAGGACGTGTTCCATCGTCCGGGTCCCTCGCCGCCGTGTAGTCACCCGTTGTTCCGGTTCCGAAGGCCGACTGCAGGCTGACCGCGTGGGGCCGTGTCATACCTGGGGATGACGAACACCCCTGAGAGGCCCCGGTGTCGGGAACGGATGCGTCCGGGTGTCGAGAACAGGTGGAGTGCCCTTGTTCGGGCGGTGAAATTCCGTCATTCCGCATACGCGGCCGACCGCCGCACGCAAGGCTATTGGCAAGTGCGGATGGCGTGTTCCGTGTGCTGATGCACCCTCAGACGTCAATAAAATAAGACAACATCGGTCCACGCTCCGGCTGTTCGGGGGACCCGTCCGGATAGTCTCGGAACCTCGATGCGGAGCCCATGGCCTGCCCGGATGGTGGAATGCAGACACGGCGAGCTTAAACCTCGCTGCCCCTTCGCGGGCGTGCCGGTTCGAGTCCGGCTCCGGGCACCTTCCGATCCCTGTGTGGTCCATTGAAGAGTTCACGGCGTGCCCGTTGACAGCGGCGCCGTGCCGTCGGAGACTCACACCCACATGGTGAAAGAAATTTCACCTGACGAACGTGGACGTGGATGAGAAGAGGTCGTCCGATGCGCACCACCGTCGGCATCATCGGAGCGGGCCCCGCCGGTCTTCTCCTCGCCCGGCTGCTCCACAACGCCGGCATCGACTCGGTCGTGCTGGAGAGCCGCGACCGCTCCTACGTGGAACGGCGGCAGCGCGCCGGGATCCTGGAGCAGGGCACGGCGGACGTGCTGCGGGCGGCCGGGGCCGGGGAGCGCATGGACCGCGAGGGCCTGCGCCACGACGGCATCGAGCTCCGCTTCGACCGCAGGCGCCACCGCGTGGACTTCCCCGCCCTCACCGGCGGGCGGTCCGTGACGGTCTACGCCCAGACCGAGGTCTGCAAGGACCTCATCGCCCTCCAGCTCCGCGACGGCGGGCCCCTGCTCTTCGAGGCCGAGGCGCTGGCCGTCGAGGACGCCGGCACCGAGGCCCCGCGGATCCGCTTCCGGCACGAGGGCCGCGAGGACGTCCTGGAGTGCTCCTACGTCGTCGGCTGTGACGGTTTCCGGGGTGTGGCCCGCAAGGCGATCCCCGCCGGACTGACCCGGGTCTTCGAGCGGACGTACCCCTTCGGGTGGCTCGGCATCCTCGCCGACGTGCCGCCCTCCCACGACGAGCTCGTCTACGCCCGCCACGACCGCGGCTTCGCCCTGCTCTCCATGCGCTCACCGGCCGTCTCCCGCCTCTACCTCCAGGTGCCCGACGGCACCGACGCCGGGGCCTGGGGCGACGAGGAGATCTGGGACGAGCTGGAACGCCGGTTCGAGACCGCCGACGACTGGCGCCTGGAGCGGGGCCCGATCACCCAGAAGTCGGTCACGCCCATGCGCTCCTACGTCCACGAGCCCATGCGGCACGGCCGGCTCTTCCTGGCAGGCGACGCGGCGCACATCGTCCCGCCGACCGGCGCCAAGGGCCTGAACCTCGCCGTCGGCGACGTCGTGACCTTCGCGCGGGCCCTGGCCCACCGGCAGCGGACCGGATCCCCGGACCTGCTCGACGCCTACTCCGCGACCTGCCTGCGCCGGGTCTGGCAGGCCGAACGGTTCTCCTACGACATGACGACCCTGCTGCACCGCGCACCCGGCGCGACGCCCTTCGAGGACCGGCTCCAGCTCGCCCGGCTGGAGCGGATCGAGACCTCCCGCGCCGCCGAGGCGGACCTGGCGGAGGCGTACACGGGCTTCCCCTTCGGCTGAGCCCGCGGCCGACAACCCCCACGGGTGAACGGACGACTCTCCTCCGGTGAGGGGGTGACCCCCTCCGGTGAGGGGAATCACCAAGCCACGTAGCGTGTTGCGCAGCATGACGAGGGAAAGATCCTCCCCAAGCAGTAGGGTCATTCCTTTGCCTACCTATTACTCTTGAGCCAAGGCCACGCCTGGTGGCCATGGAGGAGTGAAATGAGGAGCAGAAACCCGGTCTTCTCGCGACGGGGGTTCAGCCGCGACAACGGCTACGCGGGCTTCAACACCGCGCCGCAGGCCGGGGGTCCCGCTGTCGCCACCCAGGGCAACCCGTACGCCCAGCCGACGGGCAACCCGTACGCGCAGAACCCTTACGCGCAGAACCCTTACGCCCAGCAGCAGGACCTGCAGTACGGCGCGCCGCCGCAGGCCCCGGCCACCACCGGCCGGATGACCATCGACGACGTCGTCCTGCGCACGGCGAGCACGCTCGGTGTGCTCATCCTCACCGCGGCGCTCTCCTGGGCCCTGCTGCCGGTCGACGACGCCAACATCAGCCGTAGCTACGGCATCGGTATCGGCGCCGCCCTGATCGGCATGGTCCTGGCGTTCGCGCAGTCCTTCAAGCGCAAGGCCTCGCCGGCGCTGATCCTGACGTACGCCGCGTTCGAGGGTGTCTTCCTCGGCGTCATCTCCAACATCGTCGACAACCGCATCGCCGACGGTGCGGCCATGCAGGCCGTGATCGGCACCATGGCGGTCTTCGCCGGTGTGCTGATCGCGTACAAGGCCGGCTGGATCCGCGTCAACCGCCGCTTCTACGGCTTCGTGATGGCCGCCGCGCTCGGCTTCATCCTGCTGATGACCGTGAACCTGCTGTTCGCGGTGTTCGGCGGCGGTGACGGCCTCGGCTTCCGCAGCGGTGCCCTCGGCGTCGTCTTCGGCGTCATCGGCATCATCCTCGGCGCCTGCTTCCTCGCCCTGGACTTCAAGCAGGTCGAGGACGGCATCGCCTACGGCGCCCCGCGCGAGGAGGCCTGGCTCGCGGCCTTCGGCCTCACGCTGACGCTGGTGTGGATCTATATGGAGTTCCTGAGGCTCCTCTCCATCCTCAACAGCAGCGACTAGTCCTCATCGGTCGCAGCGCGAAGGGCCCCGGCTTCGGCCGGGGCCCTTCGTCGTCGCGGGGAGTATGCGCGCCTAGACGAGTTTGCGCGCGGCCCTCCTCAGGTCGTACTCGTGGACGATCGCCTTGGCGTGGCCGTAGGCGAGATTGTGTTCGTGCCGGAGCCAGCTGACCTTTTCCTCGAAGCGGAAGAGCGCCGGGCCTTCGTCGACGGTGCGCAACCAGTCGGAGATCTCACGACCGGTGCAGTGCGGGATGCGGGCGAGCATGTTGCGATGGGTCTCTTCGGAGAAGACTTGGGACATCGGCGCCTCCGGACGCTGGGATGTAAGCCGGTCCTTCAGGTCACGGTGCCTGAGTGTTCGCCCGTTGGCAACAGTCCCGGTGCGACGCGTACGCTCGCGGAGTGGTTGATACGACGCCTCTGAGCCGTGCGGTGGAGCACTTCGCCGATCGATTGAGGGCCGCGCCCCAGAGCCGGTTGCAGCGGGGTGCTGCCGCCGAGGCCCTGGAGCTGGCCAGGGAGTTGGCCCGGAGGTCGCAGGTCCTGGAGGGCGTGGAGCCTCGGGAGATGCCGGATGCGGGGATGTTTGCGGCAGCAGATCAGATCACCGTGGCCGGGCATGATTTGGCCGTTGTGCTCACCGGTGATGCCGAGGTCGCCGAAGCGGTGATCCTGGTGGAGGAGGCGCAGAAGCGGGCGGGGGTCTGAGCTTCGTTCGCGGGGCGGGTGCGTGGCGGTTGTTCGCGCCGTTCCCCGCGCCCCTGATGGGGCGCTCCACTACGGGTACTTGCTTACAGGGACGCGATGACCCTGTCCGCCAGGATGTACACGTTCTCCTCGCCGCATTCGAACGTGAGCGTGTACGCGCCCGAGATGCCGGAGCCGCCCAGGAGGAACGGGGTGGCGCCCGCGCGCAGGGCCGCGGCGAGGTGCTCCGCCGTCTCCCGGTGGCCCGGGGTCATGCACAGCGTCGTGCCGTCGGCGAAGACGTAGACGTCCAGGGTGCCCAGCGGGCCGGGACGGACGTCGGTCAGCTCCACGCGGGCGGAGGCCAGCTCCTCCAGGGTGGCGACGGTGCGCTCGTGGTCGTTCACGACCGGCGACTGGGCCGGCACGAAGTCCGGGTGTGAGGGGTGGCGACGGCGGGCCGCGGCCAGCTCCGGGGACTCGCCGAGCGGCTCCTCCGTGTCCGCGCCGTGCTCGGACACCGGCTCCAGACCCGCGAAATCGGCCTGACGGGGCAGGAACAGATCGTGGTCGGGCAGGCCCAGCATCGGGGGCGCGTCGGAGGCGTCACGGGCCTCCTGGGCGGCCCAGAACGCCCGAGCCTCGGCGAGTTCGCGCTCTCGCTCCTCGGCGAGTGCCGCCGCCACGGCGGCACGTATCTCTTCGGTGTCGGCAGTGGTGCGGGCGGCGGGCAGCAGCGCACGGGTGGTGGCGGCGCGGCTCTCGGCCAGCGCGGTGTGCAGGGCCGCGACCTGTCGGCGCAGCTGCAGGACGGTGCGCAGGACGGCGACGCCCACGGCTCCCGTGGCGGCCGTGGTGACCAGCAACGCGATCGGCATGGCGCTCACTGACGTACTCCCGGTTCAAAGTCGACCCCCGACTTCCTACATCAGCTTGAAGGGCGGACTAACCAGCTGTCAGTGCGTAACGTCACGAAACGGACAGGGCTTCGGAGTCGAGGAAGGGGGTGTGGCTACTGTGACCTGGCGTTCTTCCCCGGCGCAGGGATATAGGTCACATCCTGGGGGAGATTGGATCACAAAACAGCCCAGAACCCTGGAGTTTCCAGGGTTCCGGGCCGGGAGCTCACAGCGAGTGCTATGGCGGCTACGGCGTGCCGCTCAGCTGAGGCGCTCGATGACCATGGCCATGCCCTGGCCGCCGCCGACGCACATCGTCTCCAGGCCGAACTGCTTGTCGTGGAACTGGAGGGAGTTGATGAGCGTGGTGGTGATGCGGGCGCCGGTCATGCCGAAGGGGTGGCCGACGGCGATGGCGCCGCCGTTGACGTTCAGCTTCTCCAGCGGGATGCCCAGGTCGCGGTAGGAGGGGATCACCTGCGCGGCGAACGCCTCGTTGATCTCGACCAGGTCGATGTCGCCGATGGTCAGGCCGGCGCGCTTCAGCGCCTGGTTGCTCGCCTCGACCGGGCCGAGGCCCATGATCTCGGGGGAGAGGCCGGAGACGCCCGTCGACACGATGCGGGCGAGCGGGGTGAGGCCGAGCTCGCGGGCCTTGGTGTCGGACATGATCACGAGGGCGGCGGCGCCGTCGTTCAGCGGGCAGCAGTTGGCGGCCGTGACCATGCCGTCGGGGCGGAACACCGGCTTCAGGCCCTGCACGCCCTCCAGGGTGACGCCGGCGCGGGGGCCGTCGTCCTTGGAGACGACCGTGCCGTCGGGCAGGGTGACCGGGGTGATCTCGCGCTCCCAGAAGCCGTTCTTGATGGCTTCCTCGGCGAGGTTCTGCGAGCGGACGCCGAACTCGTCCATGTCCTGGCGGGTGACGCCCTTGGTGCGGGCCAGGTTCTCGGCGGTCTGGCCCATCGCGATGTACGGGTCGGGCAGCAGGCCGTCCTCGCGCGGGTCGTGCCAGGTCGAGCCCTCGGACTCGGCGACCGCGGCGGTACGGGCCTCCGCGTCGGCGAACAGCGGGTTGTGCGTGTCCGGGAGGCTGTCGGAGTTGCCCTTGACGTAACGGGAGACCGTCTCGACGCCGGCCGAGATGAAGACGTCGCCCTCACCGGCCTTGATGGCGTGCAGGGCCATCCGGGAGGTCTGCAGGGAGGAGGAGCAGTACCGGGTGATGGTGCAGCCCGGCAGGTGGTCCATGCCCATCTGCACGGCGACGACCCGGCCGAGGTTGTGGCCCTGCTCGCCGCCGGGCAGGCCGCAGCCGAGCATCAGGTCGTCGATGTCCCTCGGGTCCAGCTCGGGGACCTTGGCCAGCGCGGCCTGGATGATCGTGGCGGTCAGGTCGTCCGGTCGCACGTCCTTCAGGGAGCCCTTGAAGGCGCGGCCGATGGGGGAGCGGGCGGCTGAGACGATCACGGCTTCGGGCATCACGGCTCCATTGACGTACCGGGTGGTCTGGCAGGGCTGACTGGGAAGTTACCCGTACGTATGGGCTGGGTCACGGGTGTCACGGTGTGACCCTGACCGCAGTTTCCAAGCGCTTGCTTTGCCGCGCTCCATGCGCGCCCCTCAGCACGCTCCTCAGCTGACTCCTCCGCTCGCTCCTGAGCCGGCTTCTCCGCTCGCTCCTCAGCATGCTCCTCAGCTCGAAGGCGTCGCGGGCGCCGGCTCCTGCTCGGAGACCCGCCGGCGCCGGCGGCGCTTCAGCAGGGCCCAGGGGCCGCGCGGCCCGCTCGGCATCGCCGCCGCGACCTCCGTGCCCGCCTCCGAGGCGGCCTCCGCCGCGGCACGCGCCACCGGCAGGAAGCCCTCGCGGCGGGAGGCGTCCGGGCGCTCCTCCTCGGCGGGCCACAGGCCCAGGGAGGCGCAGACGGTCGGCAGGACCGCCATCGCCGCCGTCGCGTAGCCCTCCGCGGAGGGGTGGTAGCTGTCCGGGCCGAACAGCTCACGCGGGTTCTCGGCGAACTCGGGGCCCAGCAGGTCGCCCAGCGACACGGTGCGGCCGCCCTGTTCGACGACTCCGATCGTCTGGGCGGCCGCCAGCTGGCGTGAGGCCCGCCGGGCCAGCCAGCGCAACGGCTGCCGCACCGGCTCGATCGTGCCCAGGTCGGGGCAGGTGCCGACCACGACCTCCGCACCGGCCGTGCGCAGCCGCCGGACCGCCGATGCCAGGCAGCGCACCGAGCGGGTCGCCGGCATGCGGTGGGTGACGTCGTTCGCCCCGACCATGATCACGCAGATGTCGGGCACGGGACCGCGATCGGCCAGCACCAGGGCCACCTGCCGGTCCAGGTCGTCCGAGCAGGCCCCCGGGGTCGCCACCGTGCGCAGCTCCACCGGGCGTTCCGCCAGCGCCGCGAGCCCCGACGCAAGCAGCGCCCCCGGCGTCTGCCCGCCCCGGTGCACACCCTGGCCCGCGGCCGTGGAGTCACCCAGCATCGTCAGCCTCAGCGGCACCCCTCCCGGACCGGCGTACGTACGGCCGTACAGCCCGTCCGCGTGCGGCACTCGGGGCGACGTGCCGTTGCCCACCCGGCGCCGTGCCAGCTGCACCTCGGCCAGCACCAGCCCCAGTGCGGCCGCCCCGGCCAGACCGACCCCGCCGCCGCCATAAGCCGCGCCGGCCGCGATCCGCCGGGCCACCCTCGCCCTCGACATGCTCGTCATGCGTCGCCGCCACCTCCTCGAACCCGTACACCCAGTGCTTGCCCCGTACAGCCCGTCGTCCAATCGCAACCGGGAGTGAACGACCGTCACGGACCACGGCGAGGTCATAGGCTGGCGGCACCATCAGGATCACTTCTTTGCGGCATCCGGAGACAACGGTGCAATTCCACGACTCGATGATCAGCCTCGTCGGCAACACCCCGCTGGTGAAGCTCAACAGCGTGACCAAGGGCATCAGGGCGACCGTCCTGGCCAAGGTGGAGTACTTCAACCCCGGCGGTTCGGTGAAGGACCGCATCGCCCTGCGCATGATCGAGGCGGCGGAGGAGAGCGGCGCGCTCAAGCCCGGCGGCACGATCGTCGAGCCGACCAGCGGCAACACCGGCGTCGGGCTCGCCATCGTGGCGCAGCAGAAGGGGTACAAGTGCATCTTCGTGTGCCCCGACAAGGTGAGCACCGACAAGATCAACGTGCTGCGCGCCTACGGGGCCGAGGTCGTCGTCTGCCCGACGGCCGTCGACCCCGAGCACCCGGACTCGTACTACAACGTCTCCGACCGGCTGGTCCGTGAGACCCCGGGCGCCTGGAAGCCCGACCAGTACTCCAACCCCAACAACCCGCTCTCCCACTACCACTCGACCGGTCCGGAGCTGTGGGAGCAGACGGAGGGGAAGATCACCCACTTCGTGGCGGGCGTGGGCACCGGTGGCACCATCTCCGGGACCGGCCGCTACCTCAAGGAGATCAGCGGCGGCTCCGTCAAGGTCGTCGGCGCGGACCCCGAGGGCTCCGTCTACTCCGGCGGTTCCGGCCGGCCCTACCTCGTCGAGGGCGTCGGTGAGGACTTCTGGCCGACCGCCTACGACCGGACCGTCGCGGACGAGATCGTCGCCGTGTCCGACAAGGACTCCTTCCAGATGACCCGCCGCCTCGCAAAGGAGGAGGGCCTGCTGGTCGGCGGCTCCTGCGGCATGGCGGTCGTCGCCGCGCTGGAGGTCGCCGAGCGGCTCGGCCCGGACGACGTCGTGGTGGTCCTGCTGCCGGACAGCGGCCGCGGCTACCTCAGCAAGATCTTCAACGACGAGTGGATGGCCGACTACGGCTTCCTGGAGGACACCGGCCCGAGCGCCCGCGTCGGCGACGTCCTGAACGACAAGGAGGGCGACCGCATGCCCTCCCTGGTCCACATGCACCCGGAGGAGACGGTCGGTCAGGCCATCGAGGTGCTGCGCGAGTACGGCGTCTCGCAGATGCCGGTCGTCAAGCCGGGCGCCGGTCACCCCGACGTGATGGCGGCCGAGGTCGTCGGCTCGGTCGTGGAACGCGAGCTGCTGGACGCGCTGTTCAGCAAGAGCGCCTCGCTCGACGACCCGCTGGAGAAGCACATGTCCGGCCCGCTGCCCCAGGTCGGCTCCGGCGAGCCGGTCGCGGACCTGATGGCGGTCCTGGGCAAGGCGGACGCGGCGATCGTCCTCGTCGAGGGCAAGCCGACCGGTGTGGTCAGCCGGCAGGACCTGCTGTCCTTCCTCGCCCGCACGGGGAAGTGACGGCGGACTCCGGATGAACCGCCCGTGAACGGGGCGCACTTGCCGCTTCCGCGATCTTCGCGGACTTCGCGCAACCGGTACGCGGGTGTCACGTTCGCGCAGCACCCGCTTAACACGCGTCCTGCACATTGGTGGGTGTCGGCAGGGGCGGGAGCGGCTCCCCGCCCGGGCCGGCGCCGAACGGCGTCGACGGACCTCCGGAGCGGCTCCCGGACCTCCACGGACGCCACGGACGCGCAAGCCCGGCCCTGACCGGGCCCGCGTCCCTCGCGGGGACCGCCGTCGTCCCGCCCCCCGTTCACGGGGGTGCGGCGGTCCCCGCGCACCTGCCTCACACGGCGTCAGCCCGTCCCGCTCGTCGCCCAGCTCCCCAGCAGCGCCAGGCGCTCCGCCGTCTCCGAACCCGGTTCCGGCGTGTACGCCACGATCGTCTGCTCCGGGGCGGCCGGGATCGTCAGGGTCTCGTAGGGGAGGGTCAGCAGGCCCGCGACCGGGTGCCGCAGGAGCTTCACGCCGTGGTCGCAGGGCCTGACCAGGTGGTCGGCCCACAGGTGGCGGAACCGCTCGCTGGCCCGGGACAGTTCGGCGACGAGCTCCGCCGTGACGAGGTCGCCGGGGTGGTGGCCTGCCTGCAGTCGCAGGTGCGCGACCGTCTGGGCGGTGACGTCGGCCCAGTCCGGGTAGAGCTCGCGTGCGTCCGGGTCGAGGAAGAGACGCCGCGGCAGGCTGGGGCCGCCCGGGCCGCCGAAGTCGAGCAGGGCACCGGCGAGGGCGTTCCAGGCGAGCACCTCCATACGGTGGTCCAGGACGTAGGCCGGGGTGCGGTCCATGCCGTCCAGCAGCAGCTGGACACCCGGCCGCACCCGGGACGCGGCCGGCCCGTGCCCGTCCTGCCGGCGGGGCCGGGCCACCGCCCGCAGATACGCCTGCTCGGCCCCGTCCAGCCGCAGCACCCGCGCGATCGCGTCCAGCACGGCGTCCGAGACGCCCCCGGACCTGGTCCGGGACGGGTCCCCGGGGCCCCGGGACTGTTCGAGGCGGACGTAGTAGTCGACGCTCACCCCGGCCAGCTGCGCCACCTCCTCGCGGCGCAGGCCCGGGACGCGGCGGCGGCCGTACGACGGCAGTCCCACGTCCTCCGGCCGGATCCGGGCGCGACGCGAGCGCAGGAAGTCTCCCAGTTCTCCGTCCATGGGCCCGAGCCTAGGCCGTACGGGCCCGGCGAACCTGGTACCGGCAGACCCAGGAAAAGCGCATCCCTGGGTAGGGCGGGCGATGCCGCCGAGGGTGGTGTCCGAGGCCGGGGAGACGCCCCGGCCGCCACCGAGGGGGTACCCCATGTCGTACGACAACCTGGCCGGCCGCACCGCCGTCGTCACCGGAGCCGCGAGCGGGATCGGCGAGGCCGTCGCCGTGCTGCTGGCCGCCCGGGGCGCCCGGGTGGCGCTGGTGGCCCGGCGTGCGGAACGGCTGACGGCGATCGCCGGGAAGATCCGGGCCGACGGGGGACAGGCCCTGGCCGTCACCGCCGACGTCACCGACGAGACGTCCGTCGCGGACGCCGCCGACCGCATCCACGCCGAGTACGGGACCGTCGACCTGGTCGTGAACTGCGCCGGCGTGATGCTGCCGCACCCCGTCGACGCCCGGCGCGCCGACGAATGGCAGCGGATGCTCGACACGAACGTCGCCGGGGTGCTGCGGATGATCGGCGCCTTCACCGGCGACCTGGTGGACGCCGCCACGGACGGCCGTACGGCCGACATCGTCAACATCTCGTCCATCGCGGCGCACGTCAGCTTCCCGAACTACGCGGTGTACGGCGCTACCAAGGCGGCCGTCACCTACCTGTCGGAAGCCCTGCGCGGGGAGTTCGGGCCCCGGGACGTCCGGGTCACCAACATCGAGCCCGGCTTCGTCGAGAGCGAGCTGCGCACCCACATCGCCGACGCGGAACTGTCCCGGCAGGTCGAGGGCATGCTGGACGCGGTGGGCGCGTTGTCCGCCGAGGAGCTGGCCGACCTGGTGGCCTACGTGACGAGCCGGCCCCGCCGGGTCAATCTCCGGCAGATCGTCGCGCTGCCCACCCGGCAGGTCTGAGACGGGCGGGGCGGGGGCGCTCAGTCCTCCCAGTCACCGCCCGGGGAGGACGCGCGGCGGCGTCCGAAGAGGTTCGGGTTGGTACGGGCCGCCTGGACGAGGTTGACGCCGACGATGCCCGCCCAGGCGACCAGCATGCCGGGCAGACGGGCCACGCCCCCGCCGATCGCGGACAGCGGCACCGCGAGGACCAGGGAGACGATCCCGAAGCCGAACCGCTCGCCCCAGGAGTCCGTGGCCCGTGGCGCACGCGAGTCCCGCGCCGTCTGCATCTGCTGCTCGGCGAGCTGCCGCCGCACCCGGCGCTCCACCGCGCTGTCGATGCGCTGGTCGACCTTCTCAAGGAACGATTCGACCAGCGCCGACTCGTACTCCTCGCCCAGATCCCTGCGGGCGTGCAGGGTGGCGTCGAGTTCCTTCTTCAGTTCGGTGTCCCGCGCGTCCATTCCCGTCATGCGCCCCACGGTAGAAAGCGCCGCCGCCGGCCGCACTGGGGTTAGCCCCCCTGTTCCCCAGGGGCCTGCCGGTCCGACCGCCGAGGGCGCCCCGGCCTCCTTCGAGTGCGAGGTCACGGGGCGCGGGGTGGATCGACGTCGAACGCCGGCTGGCGCTCCGACATCTGCGCCTGAGCACCCCGTCCCACCCGCCGTCGGCGACTGCCGGCGGCTTCATCACGGCAGTCCATGCGTGCGACGGGTGGTACGGGCCCCGGACACCTGTCACGGACTCGAGAAGACGACGCTGGCGAAGGCCAGCGCCTGGCTCTGTCCCGCGGAAAGAGTCCCCAGCGCTTCTCCCTGGCAAGCAGGGCTCGGATAAAGCGTGGCCGTCCGGTCGGTCAGATTGCGGGCGCACCCGTTGTTCGTCACCTGAATGCAGGTACCGCTGGGCGGGTCAGTGAGCACGACCTGCAGCTTCGTGTAGGCGTGTGTGTAGTGGAACTGGCCGGTCGCGGCGTGGGCGGTGGCGGGGATTGCAGTCACCGAAAGGACGCCGGCGGCGACCACACAGGCGGAAAGCCGCTTCACTGTGAGCTCCCGCTGCCGCGGGGTACCGGGCAGCGGGTCACGGCGCGGTGAAGAGGGCGCTGGCGAAGGCCAGGCTCGCCGTGCCCTTCGGCGGCAGCGTGCCCAGCGGTTCTCCCTGACAGGCGGGACTGGGATAGAGCGTGACATTGCTGTTGGTGTTGTTGGTGACTGCGCCGTTCGCCGTCGTCTGGATGCAGGAGGCGTCGGCCGGGTTGGTTACCGTGACGGTCAGTTTCGAATAGGCGTGCGTGTACAGAAACGCCCCGCTCGCCGCCTGGGCGCTGGTCGGAACGGCGACGCTCAGCAGCGCGGCAGCACCGGCAGCGGCCATGCCGACAGGGAAACGTCTTCTCACTGTGTCCTCCTGTGAGGAGAAGGGTCTCTTTCCTCAACAGATACGGCAGACCCGCCGCCTCAGCCCTTCGAGGCACTCCGTTCGAGTCCCATGACGATGACTCGCCTGCTCCCAGCGGGGCGCCGGGGACACATCTCGCAAAAGGCGCTCACCGCGCTGACGGCCTTGTGCCTGCTCCAGCCCGGCAGAACCGTCCAGATGGCGCCCCCGGCGCTCGATGAACCGGCGCTGCTCGGCGGCCGGTTCAGGAGCCTGCGTCGCGGATCACGGATGACACCCTGACATCCCCCGGGAGGTCCGGCATAAAGGAGAATGCGTGAAAACGGTCACGGATTCCGGACGGAACGGCCCGTGTTGATCGGTCCCCGTGTCGAAGCGCCGGTGGAATCACATCCGACATCACGAGGATGCGGGGGAATCCGCGGGAACGGGAATCACGCGGATAGTGCACGGATCAACTTCAACGCGGAGCGCCATATGAGGTAGATGGCACAGCGCCGGTCACGGTTGTCCAACTCCAGCACTATCCGGCCCAACTTCCCCTCCCTCCAGGGTGGTAGACAACACCGCCCTGTGGAGGGATCAAACCGCTGTGCGCGCACGGCAGGGTGAATGCGTCCCCCTACGCATCGGCCTAAGGACTCAACGCGCGTGCGCAACAGTCGAATAGCCCTCTTCCTGGCGGTCAGCGCAGTCACCCCGCTGGTTCCCGTGCTCACCCCGGCCACGGCATCCGCCGCCGAGAACACCCTCCGCCCGTATCTCCAGCAGAAACCGGCCTGGCACCGCTGCGATCGGGCGATGCCCGCCTCCTTCCAGTGCGCCACGATCAAAGTGCCGCTCGACTACGGCAAACCCGGTGCCAAGAAACTCGACCTCGCGATATCCAGGATGAAGACGAGTACCAAGAGGGAGCGGCGCGGCGTGCTTCTCCTCAACCCGGGCGGCCCGGGCGGCCCGGGCGTCGACATGCCGCAGTACATGGCAGGCGAACTGCCCAAGGCCGTGAAGAACAAGTACGACCTCGTGGGCTTCGACCCGCGGGGCATCGGACGGAGTTCACCCGTCGGCTGCGGCCTGACGTCCGACGAGCGGAACTGGGAACGGCCCTACAAGGCCGAGACGTTCACCAAGGACGTGAAGTGGGCCCGGACCGTCGCCGAGAAGTGCGACAAGAAGCAGGGCGACAGACTGCGCCACATCACCACCCGCAACACCGCCCGGGACATGGACGTCATTCGCGCCGTGCTCGGCGAGAAGAAGATCTCCTACCTCGGATACTCCTACGGCACCTACCTCGGAGCCGTCTACACGCAGATGTTCCCCAAGCGCGCCGACCGCTTCGTGCTGGACAGCGCGGTCGACCCGGCCCGGGTCTGGCGCGGGATGATCCAGGTCTGGGCGGAAGGTGCCGAGCCCGCCTTCACCCGCTGGACCGAGTGGACCGCCGCGCGGCACGCCACCTACAAGCTGGGCCGTACTCCCGAAGCGGTCCGCAAGACCTTCTACGGACTGGTCGCCCAGGCCGACCGCAAGCCCATCGACCTCGACGGCACGCTGCTGACCGGCGACGACATCCGTCTGGGCTTCCGGGGCATGTTCTTCGGCACGCGCGAGGCCGCCGAAGCGGTCGCCGAGCTCAAGAAGGCCGCCGCCGGAGCACCCTCGTCCGCCGACCGGGAACTCAGGACGCCCGAGCCCGTTGCGCCTTCATTCGGCCGGACGGTGCCCGAGGACAACGGCGACGCCGGCTTCTGGAGCGTCGTCTGCGCCGACACGCGCGCCTGGCCGCGCGATCCCGAGCAGTACCGCAAGGACGCGATCCGGGACAAGGCCGAGTACCCGCTGTACGGCGACTTCGCCTCACACATCAAGCCGTGTGCCTTCTGGAAGAAGAGCGGCAGCGAGCCCGCGACCCGGATCGGCAACAAGGTCGGTGCGCTGATCCTCCAGAACGAGTGGGATTCCCAGACGCCGCTGACCAGTGGCCAGGGCCTGCACCGTGTCATGAAGGGATCGAGGATGGTCACGGTCGCCGGAGGTGTCGGACACGGCATCTACGGCACCAAGTCGTGCGCCGACAAGACGGCCACCGCCTACCTGACCACCGGAAAGCTCCCCCGGAAGGACCTGACCTGCAAGGCCGCTCCGGCCGCGGACGAGCGCAACACCCCCAACCGACTGCCGCTCCCGACACCCCGCGGCATCCCGGGGATGGTCAGCCGCTTCTGACTTCAGGAGCCCTCGGCGGGGCCCGGCGGTCGGCGGGCCCCGCCGAGGGACCACGGTGCCGGGACCACCGCCGGGGGCTGCGCGACCGGGCGCGCCCGGTGCCCGGGAGGCAGGACCTGGATGCGCTCGGCCCTACCGCTCCAGGACCAGCCCCAAGAAACCCGCTTCGAGCCCGTTGTTCTCCTCCGAGTGGAGACAGCTCCTGTCCGGTGTGCCGTCCCGGGCGAGTGTGAGCTGGTGGCAGGCCGGCGTCCTCAGCCCTGTGGTGTCGGCCTCGGCCACGACCTGCCCGCCCCCCTGGTGGCGGGCCTTTGTGCGTGCACTGCCTCCCACGTGAAGAGCGGCCATACCCCCGCATCGCCTCTCCCACCGACGTCCGGAGACGCCTGAGTGACGTCTGAGGACGCAGATGCGCTGGATAACTGCGGCCAGTTTGTGTGATGGCTGTGACTGAATCATGGTCCATGTGAACTGGGGGATCAGCGTGGCACCGCGTGCGGCACGTCATCGGCGTTCGCCGAAGCGTCGCTTCCTGGCCGCAGACCTGTCGACGACGCCCTCCTGCGCACCGGCCGACACCGGAGACCCGGCGGTGATCCGGCACCAGGAGACCCATCCGGACACGCTCAGGTCCGTCCCCGGACCCTGGCCTGCGTCGGCTCCCCACCCCGCACCGCCCGCTCGGCGGTTCCCACTCACCACTCCGTGAAGGAGACACATGCGCAAGCGCGCTGCCCTCGCCGTACTCACCGCCGTCGCCGCGGCGGCAGGGCTCGCCGTTCCCGGTGCCTACGCGGACGACAACGTGGGCGACATCCAGGTCGACGGTGTCGTCGTCAACGGCGGCAAGAACATCGTGGTCGACACGGCCGACAAGACGATCACGGTCTCGGTGACGGCCTCCGACCCGTCGGGCATCTGGGACGCCGACTTCACCCTGTGGCGGGGCCCGGACGGCACCGACCCCTACTACAGCGCCGAGGGCCTCATCGATCCCAACGAGAACACCACCCCGGCGGACTGCGTCGCCTCGAGCAGTACGACGTCGACCTGCTCGAAGACGTTCACGTTCGAACCGGACTGGTGGCTCACGAACGCCGACGCCGGCACCTGGAAGGTCCAGGCCCAGGTCTCGGCCAACGACGGCAGCTACACCGACCGGTGGGCCTACACCACCACCCGCCTCCAGCGGCACTCCAAGCTGGTCGTCAACGCGAGCCCCGAACCGATCGTCAAGGGCAGGACCCTCACGATCACCGGCAAGCTCAGCCGGGCCAACTGGGACACGCTCGACTACCGGGGCTACACCAACCAGCCGGTCAAGCTCCAGTTCCGCAAGGCCGGTGCCACGACCTACACCACGGTCAAGACCGTGTACACCAACAGCACCGGCAACCTGGCGACCACCGCCCTCGCGTCCGAGGACGGCTACTGGCGCTGGAACTTCGCGGGCACCACCACGACCCCGGTCGCCGTGGCGACCGGCGACTTCGTGGACGTGCAGTAGCCCGGACGCCGTCGAACTCGCACGGCGAGCACGGGCAGGTGCCCTCGTCCCTCGCAGGGGGGCGGGGACACACCTCGGGGCCGTTGACCGTGGCGGCCGGAAGCCCGGTCGGCCCAGGCCCGTCCCGGGGACGGCCCGGGCGGTGACCCGTACGGCACACGGTGGTCGCACCGCACATGTCCCCGGGGCGGAGCCCTCGATCACCGATGCGGCGGCCGGCGGCTCCACCGACCGGAGCTCGGGCAGGGTCGAGCAGGCCGGGACCACCGGTCCGGCTTGCCGGTCTGCATATGCTCATGCAGAATCCTCAGCTACTGAATAGGCGAGGGGGAGCACGTCATGAGCGTGACCGACAGCCCTGCCGCGCGGCTGCAGGCGCTCTTCGAGGGCCACCGGCTGACGCCGACCCAGCGGCGCATCGCGCACAGCATGGTGCGGCGCGCCGCCGACGTGCCGTTCCTGTCGAGCGTGGAGCTCGCCGAACTGGCCGGGGTCAGCCAGCCGTCCGTGACCCGCTTCGCCGTCGCCCTCGGCTTCGACGGCTACCCCGCCCTGCGCCGCCACCTGCGCGAGGTCGCCCCCGCCGAACCGGCCGAGGAGGCCGGGGTCCACAACGAGTACCAGCAGGCCGTCGAGGCCGAGATCGCGAACCTGCGGCACCTGGCGGAGGCCCTGGCCGACCCCGCACCCGTGCAGCGCGCGGGACGCCTCCTGGCGGCCTCCCGTCCGCTCCTCGTCCTGGGCCTGCGGGCGGCCGCCGCCCAGGCACACGGCTTCGCCTACTTCGCCGCCAAGGTCCACCCCGACGTACGGCTGCTCGGCGAGGGCGGCACCATGCTCCAGGACCGCATCGACGCCGCCGTCCGGGCCGGGGCGAGCGCACTGCTCTGTTTCGCGCTGCCCCGGCACCCCCGCGAGGTCGTCGACACCCTCGGCTACGCGAGGGAGGCCGGGCTGACCGTCGTCACGGTCGCCGACTCCGCCTTCGCACCCGTCGCCAAGGTGTCCGACCTGCTGCTGCCCGCCGCCGTCGGCACCGGCCTCGCCTTCGACACGGCCTGTGCGCCGATGCTGCTCGGCCGGGTCCTGCTGGAGGCCATGTGCGACGACCTGCCCCAGGCGCAGTCCCGTCTGGAGGAGTTCGACGCGAAGGCAGCGGCGCGGGGCCTGTTCGTCGACTGACCGCTTGCCGCGCGGCTTCTCAGACTCGTCTCAGATTGCGTCGCTAACCTTCGGCTCCCCAAGGCTTCGGAGACCGGACGGAGGCTGGACGTGACGCGCGGAGGACAGGGACTGGCCCGGGTGGCCGTCGTCGTACGGGCGGGGGCGGCCCCGCTGTGGTGGCTGGGCGTACTCGCGACGGGCATCGGCCTGCTCGCACCGGGCCTGACGGGACGCCGTATCGGGGTCCTCGCCGGAGCGGCCCTCTTCGTCCTTGCGGTGGCCTTCGTGGGCCTCGGCCGCCGCAAGCGCTACGTGGCCCTGGCCGCCTCCGCGTCCCGGGCCGGGAAGCACGACGTACTCCAGGACCGCGCGGTCACGGTGCGCAACTGGCGCCGGGGACACCGCTGGTGGCTCCTTCTCGCCTTCCTCGCCGCCCTGGGCAGCGCCTTTGCCGCCCCGGCGGCCGGGGGCATGCTCCTGGCCGGCTGCGGCGCGGGCCTGTGGCTGAAGTCGGCCTGGCTGGGCCGCCGGGAGCGGGACGCGGACGCGCTGCTGTGGGTCCGCGTGGACTGGCTGCGCGGTGGAGCGGCCCACCCGTCCGGCAAGCGCGTCAGGGCGTATCGCAGCACGGGCATCGCGGCAGGGGACGCCGCGCCGGGAGGAGCCCGGAGGAAGTCACCGGCGCTGGTGTGACGCCTGTCCGTCAGGGGCGCGGGGAACTGCGCGAACGGCCACGACGCACCCGCAGGCCGCCGACCGGCGAATGCCCCTACGGCGCCTCGGTCAGTGCGTCCACATGCATCCCACCCGACTCGGCGACGACCTCCTCCACGGTCTGCGCCCGCCGCACCACCGGGAACCGCCCGCCCGGCCCGAACCCGTACACCCCGGGCCGGACCAGCGAGTTGTACCCGTAGTGGTGCGCGAAGTAGTACGCCCCGGTGTCCAGCGCCGCCGCGTAGTCCCCCTGCTCCAGCAGCGGCATGGACCGCCCCTGCGCCAGCAGGTCCCCCGCGAAACAGGCCGGCCCCGCGACGTCCTGTACCACCACCGGCCCGTCCTTCGGCCGCCCCTTCGCGTCGTACGCGAAGATCCGCAACGGCCAGCTCTCCGGCGCGTACACCGTCCGTGCCGCCACCTGGACCCCCGCGTGCGTCACCGCCACCGCCCGCCCGCCGGAGGCCTTCGCGTACTCGACACGCGCCACCACCGTCCCGTGCTTCGCCAGCAGTGACCGCCCGAACTCGGTGACCAGCCCGTACCGCCCGTCGAACAGCCCCGGCACGTGATCGGCCAGCAGCCGCGCGTACTGCGTGTACGTCGGTGTCGTCTCCTCGGAGGCGAAGTTCACCGGCAGGCCGCCGCCGATGTCGAGCGTGTCGACCTGCTGCCGCCCCGCCCGTCGGTTGATCTCCTCCGCCAGGGCGTACGTCTCGGCCACACCCCGTGCCATCAGGGCCGGCGGGATGCCCTGGGAGCCGGTGTGCGCGTGCAGCCGGGTCAGCCACGGCCGGTCCAGATACGCCTGGACGACCCACTCCCTGGCCCCCTCGTCGCGCAGCGCCACCCCGAACTTCGAGGTGGCCGTCGCGGTGGACAACGCCTCGATGGAACCCCCGCCCACCTGCGGATTCACCCGGATTCCCAGAGGGGAGCGGCTCGTCGGCGTCCGCATCAGGGCGTCGATGCGGTCCAGCTCCTGCGGGTTGTCCGCGTTGACGGCGATGCCCAGCGACAGCGCCTCGCGCAGCTCGGCCGGCGTCTTCGCGGGCGAATCGAGCACCGTCATGTCCGACGGCACTCCCGCGGCCCGCGCCAGCGCCAGCTCACCCGGGCTCGCGACCTCCGCGCCCACGCCCTCCTCGCGCAGCAGCCGCAGGACCGGCACCAGCGGGGTCGCCTTCACCGCGAAGGCGTGCAGCACAGGCGTGCCCGGCGCCACCACCGCCTCGAACGCCGCCCGCAGCCGCGCGACCGACTCCCGGATGCCGGTGACGTCCAGCAGCCCGACGACGGGGCTGTCGGGCCCCAGCAGCCCTTGCTCGACGGCGGCCCGCACCGCCTCGTCCCGCCGGGCCGCCCGCCCGGCCCCGGTGTCGCCCGCCTCTTCCGCCTCGATGTGTGCGCCCATGCATCCAGCCAAACACCCGCGGCACCGCCGCGCCGACACCCCGACGTATTGACTAGCTCTATTCATGAGGCCAGGATGTGAATAGAAGCAGCAACATCCCGCGCCGGGAGCACCCACCAGGAGGCAGACCATGTCAGGACCCCGCCCCGTCCGAGCACCGCGCGGCACGGAACCGAGCGCCCTGGGATGGCAGCAGGAAGCCGCCCTGCGGATGCTGCAGAACAACCTCGACCCCGAGGTCGCCGAGCACCCCGACAAGCTCGTCGTCTACGGCGGCACCGGCAAGGCCGCTCGCGACTGGCGCTCCTTCGACGCCATGGTGCGCACGCTGAAGGGCCTGAAGCAGGACGAGACCATGCTGGTCCAGTCCGGCCGTCCCGTCGGCGTCATGCAGACCCACGAATGGGCCCCGCGCGTCCTCATCGCCAACTCCAACCTCGTCGGCGACTGGGCCAACTGGGAGGAGTTCCGCCGCCTCGAACACCTCGGTCTGACCATGTACGGCCAGATGACCGCCGGTTCCTGGATCTACATCGGCACCCAGGGCATCCTCCAGGGCACCTACGAGACCTTCGCCGCCGTCGCCGCGAAGAAGTTCGGCGGGACCCTGGCCGGCACCATCACCCTGACCGCCGGTCTCGGCGGCATGGGCGGTGCCCAGCCGCTCGCCGTCACGATGAACGACGGTGTGGCGATCTGCATCGACTGCGACCCGCGCGCCATCGAGCGCCGCATCGAGCACCGCTATCTCGACGTGAAGGCCGACAGCCTGGACCACGCCCTGAAGCTGGCGACCGAGGCGCGCGACGCCCGCCGCCCCCTCTCCATCGGCGTCCTCGGCAACGCCGCCGAACTGGTCCCGCAGCTCCTCGCCATGGGCGCCCCCGTCGACATCGTCACCGACCAGACCTCCGCCCACGACCCGCTGGCCTACCTGCCGCTGGGCACCGCCTTCGAGGACATGGCCGACGCCGCCGCCAAGGACCCGGCCGGCTTCACCACCCGGGCCCGCGAGTCCATGGCCCGGCACGTGGAGGCCATGGTCGGCTTCATGGACGCCGGCGCCGAGGTCTTCGACTACGGAAACTCCATCCGCGGCGAGGCCCAGCTCGCCGGATACGACCGGGCCTTCGCCTTCCCCGGCTTCGTCCCCGCCTACATCCGCCCGCTGTTCTGCGAGGGCAAGGGCCCCTTCCGCTGGGCCGCCCTGTCCGGCGAGGCCTCCGACATCGCCAAGACCGACAAGGCGATCCTCGACCTCTTCCCGGAGAACGAGTCCCTGGCCCGCTGGATCAAGATGGCCGGCGAACGCGTCCACTTCCAGGGCCTGCCCGCCCGCATCTGCTGGCTCGGCTACGGTGAGCGCGACAAGGCCGGTGAGCGTTTCAACGACATGGTCGCGAGCGGTGAGCTGGCCGCGCCGGTCGTCATCGGCCGCGACCACCTCGACTGCGGTTCCGTCGCCTCCCCCTACCGGGAGACCGAGGCCATGCTCGACGGTTCCGACGCGATCGCCGACTGGCCGCTGCTGAACGCCATGGTGAACGTCGCCTCCGGGGCGTCCTGGGTGTCGATCCACCACGGCGGCGGCGTCGGCATGGGCCGGTCCATCCACGCGGGCCAGGTGACCGTGGCCGACGGCACGGCGCTCGCGGGCGAGAAGATCCGCCGGGTACTCACCAACGACCCCGGCATGGGCGTCATCCGGCACGTCGACGCCGGGTACGACATCGCCGAGTCGGTGGCGGGGGAGCGGGGCGTCCGCGTCCCCATGCGCGAGGGTGACTCGGCGTGACCCAGGACACCGGCGGCTCCTTCCACCGGATGTGGCGCGAACTGCTCCCGCTCGGCCGGCATCCCGACTCCGGCGGCTACCGCCGGTTCGCCTGGAGCGGCGTCGACGGCGACTGCCGCGCCTGGTTCGAGGACCAGGCCACCGCCCGCGGGCTGCGCTACGAGATCGACCGGAACGGCAACCAGTGGGCCTGGCTCGGGGACCCCGCCGAGGGCGACGCCGTCGTCACCGGGTCGCACCTGGACTCCGTGCCCGACGGCGGCGCGTTCGACGGACCCCTCGGCGTCGTGTCCGCCTTCGCCGCCCTGGACGAGCTGCGCGGCAGGGACGCCCGCTTCGAGCGGCCCCTCGCCATCGTGAACTTCGGTGACGAGGAGGGCGCCCGGTTCGGGCTGGCCTGCGTCGGGTCCCGGCTCACCGCCGGGCAGCTCACCCGCGAACAGGCGCACCGGCTCACCGACGGCGACGGCGTGACACTGCCCCGGGCCATGGAGGCGGCCGGATACGACCCGGACGCCATCGGCCCGGACCCCGAACGGCTCGCCCGCATCGGCGCCTTCGTCGAGCTGCACGTCGAGCAGGGCCGCGCCCTCGACCTGTCCGGCGACGCGGTCGGCATCGCAAGCTCCATCTGGCCGCACGGCCGCTGGCGGTTCGACTTCCGCGGCGAGGCCAACCACGCCGGCACCACCCGGCTCGCCGACCGGCACGACCCCATGCTGTCCTACGCCGAGACCGTCCTCGCCGCCCGTCGCGAGGCCGAACTCGCCGGGGCCGTCGCCACCTTCGGCAAGATCGCCGTCGAGCCCAACGGCGTCAACGCCATCCCTTCCCTGGTACGAGGCTGGCTCGACTCCCGTGCCGAGGACCAGGCGAGCCTCGACACCGTCGTCGGCGGCATCGAGAAGGCGGCCCGCAGTTACGCGGACGCGCACGGCGTCGACCTCGACGTCATCCGTGAGTCCTTCACGCCCGTCGTCGAGTTCGACCACGCCCTGCGCGACGAACTGGCCCGCATCCTCGGCACGGACACCGGCCTCAGGGTCCCCGTCCTCGGCACCGGCGCCGGCCACGACGCCGGGATCCTGTCCGGGAGCATCCCGACCGCCATGCTGTTCGTGCGCAACCCCACCGGCGTCTCCCACTCCCCGGCCGAGTCCGCGGGCGAGGACGACTGCGTGGCCGGGGTACTCGCACTGGCCGACGTACTGGAAGGACTGGCGTGCAGGTGACGACAGCAGCCCCGCGCACGTACTGGCTCGAGCACGCCTGGCTCGGCACTCACGTCGAGCCGGGTGTGGCCCTCGACGTCCAGGACGGCCGCATCACCGCCGTCCGCACCGGCACCCCCGCCCCGCCCCCCGGCGCCGAGGTCCTGCGCGGGCTCACCCTGCCCGGCCTGGCCAACGCCCACAGCCACGCCTTCCACCGCGCCCTGCGCGGCACCGTCCAGGTCGGCTCCGGCACCTTCTGGACCTGGCGCGAGGTCATGTACGCCACGGCCGACCGCCTCACCCCGGACCGCTACCACGCCCTCGCCCGAGCGGTGTACGCCGAGATGGCCCTGGCCGGCATCACGGCGGTCGGCGAGTTCCACTACGTGCATCACGCCCCCGGCGGCACCCCCTACGCCGACCCCAACGCGATGGGCGAGGCACTGATCGCGGCCGCAGCCGAAGCCGGGATCCGCATCACCCTCCTCGACACCGCCTACCTCTCCTCCGGCTTCGGACAACCCCCCACCACCCACCAGCTCCGGTTCTCCGACGGCGACGCCGAGGCCTGGGCCGCACGCTCTTCACTTCTCAAGGAACGGGATCACGCACGGATCGGCGCGGCGATCCACTCCGTACGGGCCGTGCCCGCCGACCAGTTGGCGACCGTCGCACGATGGGCCGAGGAGCGGCGGGCCCCGCTCCATGTGCACCTGTCCGAGCAGACCGCCGAGAACGAGGCGTGCCGGGAGATCCACGGCTGCACCCCGGCCCAGCTCCTCGCCCTGCACGGCGTCCTCGGACCGCGCACCACCGGTGTCCACAACACCCACCTCACCGCCGAGGACATCTCCCTCCTCGGCGGCAGCGGCACCGGCACCTGCATGTGCCCGACGACCGAAAGGGACCTCGCGGACGGCATCGGTCCGGCCGTGGCCCTACAGAACGAAGGCTCACCGCTCAGTCTCGGCTCCGACAGTCACGCCGTGATCGACCTGCTCGAAGAGGCCCGGGCGATGGAGCTGAACGAGCGGCTGCGCACCCGCACCCGGGGTCACTGGACGGCGGCGGCCCTCCTGCGGGCGGCCTCGGAGGACGGCCACGCGGCCCTCGGCTGGGACGAGGCGGGCGCCCTGGAGGCCGGCGCGCTCGCCGACTTCACCACCCTCGCGCTCGACTCGGTCAGGACGGCAGGGCCGCTTCCGCGGCTCGGGGCCGAGACGGCCGTATTCGCCGCGTCGGCAGCGGACGTGTCGCATACGGTCGTGGCAGGCCGGCACGTCGTACGGGACGGGGTCCACTGCCTCGTACCGGATGTGCCGCGGGCCCTCGCGGACGCCGTCGAAGCCCTGCGCGGATGACCGCGGGCCGCCCGCAGGCGCGGCCCGCCTCCGCCCCCGAACCCGCCCCCACCGCCGACCAGGCCACCAAGGACGCCATGAGCAACGCGACGACCGTCAGCCCCGCCCACTCCGCGAGCACCGCAAGCACGCTCATCACCAACATCGCAGCCCTGGTCACCAACGACCCCTCCTCCGGTGACGGTTCCCCCCTGGGACTGGTCCGGGACGCGGCCGTCGTCATCGAAGGCGACCGCGTCGTGTGGACCGGTGATCAAAGCAAAGCACCCGCCACTGACAATCGGGTCGACGCGGAAGGCCGGGCCGTCCTGCCCGGCTTCGTGGACTCCCACTCGCACCTCGTCTTCGCGGGCGACCGGACTCAGGAGTTCAACGCCCGCATGTCCGGGCGGCCCTACAGCGCGGGCGGCATCCGCACCACCGTCGCGGCCACCCGGGCGGCGAGCGACGAGGAACTCGAGGCCAACGTCACCCGTTACCTCGCCGAAGCCCTCCGCCAGGGCACCACGACCTTCGAGACCAAGTCCGGCTACGGCCTGACCGTCGAGGACGAGGCCCGCGCCCTGCGCATCGCCGCCGCCCACACCGACGAGGTCACCTACCTCGGCGCCCACATCGTCCCGCCCGACCACGCCGAGGACCCGGCGGCCTACGTCGCCCTCGTCACCGGCGAGATGCTCGACGCCTGCGCCCCGCACGCCCGCTGGATCGACGTCTTCTGCGAGAAGGGCGCCTTCGACGGCGACCAGGCCCGCGCGATCCTCACCGCCGGCAAGGCAAAGGGCCTGCACCCCCGCATCCACGCCAACCAGCTGTCCTACGGCCCCGGTGTGCAGCTCGCGGTCGAGCTCGACGCGGCCAGCGCCGACCACTGCACCCACCTCACGGACGCCGACGTGGACGCCCTGGCCGCCGGCCGTACGGTCGCCACCCTGCTGCCCGGCGCCGAGTTCTCCACGCGGGCCGCGTGGCCGGACGCGCGGCGGCTGCTGGACGCGGGCGTCACGGTCGCGCTGTCCACGGACTGCAACCCCGGCTCGTCCTTCACCTCGTCCGTCCCGTTCTGCATCGCCCTGGCGGTACGGGACATGGGGATGACCCCCGACGAGGCCGTGTGGTCCGCCACGGCGGGCGGGGCCGCGGCCCTGCGGCGGGACGACGTCGGGCGCCTCACCCCGGGCGCGTACGCGGACCTGACGCTCCTCGACGCGCCGAGCCACGTCCACCTGGCCTACCGGCCCGGCGTCCCCCTGGTCAGCGGGGTGTGGCGGCGCGGAGTGCGCGTGGTGTGATCACCGTTCGGTGAGAATGAGGCGCCGCGCGGGCGGCGACGGGCATCACCGGAGGGCGGGGCGGATGTTGAAGCACTGGTCGGCACCACTCGTGGTGAACGTGCTGCTCGGGATCCCGGGCGTGGTGCCGTTCTGGCTGCTCTGGTACCTCGCGGTGAACGGCCCGCTCGCCGAGGCCGGCTGGACCGTACGGGAACCCACCGAGAACGACGGCATGGCCCTCTGGCTCGTGATCGTCGTCCCCGTCGTCACGCTGTACGGCCTGGTCTGGTGGCTCGCCAACAGGCCGCTGCGGCGCCGGACGGCACTCGCTCCGTACACCTACTGGCTGCTGAGCCTCGCGGCCCCGCTGCTGCCGGCGACGGCGCTGTTCCTCAACTCCTGAAGGGCCGCCGCCGGTCCCAGGTGGCACGCGCCCGGGGGCGGGCCGTCCGGCCCGCCCCCGAGGGACACGTTCACCCGGGTCGAGGATCACTCCTCGACGGTCAGCCCCTTGCGCAGCCGCACCAGCGTCCGCGACAGCAGCCGCGAGACGTGCATCTGCGAGATGCCGAGCTCCTCGCCGATCTCCGACTGGGTCATGCCCGCGACGAACCGCAGGGACAGGATCTTGCGGTCGCGCGGCGGCAGTTCGGCAATCAGCGGCTTCAGCGACTCGACGTACTCGATGCCTTCGAGCCCGTGGTCCTCGTAGCCGATGCGGTCCGCGAGCGCGCCCTCGGAGTCGTCCTCCTCCGGCTGGGCGTCCAGCGAGGAGGCGGTGTAGGCGTTCGACGCGGCCATGCCCTCGACGACCTCGTCGTTCGAGATGCCGAGGCGCTCGGCCAGCTCGGCCACCGTGGGGGCGCGGTCGAGCTTCTGGGCCAGTTCGTCACCGGCCTTGGCCAGGTCGAGCCGCAGCTCCTGGAGCCGCCGCGGGACGCGCACGGACCACGAGGTGTCGCGGAAGAAGCGCTTGATCTCGCCGATGATGGTCGGCATCGCGAACGTGGGGAACTCCACACCGCGGGACAGCTCGAAACGGTCGATCGCCTTGATCAGGCCGATGGTGCCGACCTGGATGATGTCCTCCATCGGCTCGCTGCGGGAGCGGAACCGGGAAGCGGCGAACTTGACCAGCGCGAGGTTCAGTTCGACGAGCGTGTTGCGGACGTACGAGTACTCGAGGGTGCCTTCCTCCAGCGCCTCCAGACGCTCGAAGAGGGTCCTGGACAGGGCCCGGGCGTCGACCGCGCCGACTTCCTCGTACGGGGGGATGTCCGGAAGTCCGGCGAGAATGCCGTCCTGTGTGACGAGCATCTCGTCCTGCTCGATGGGATCCAGATGTTCCGGAAGGGGTGTCGACGTCGCTTTGTGGGTACGCGATCCGTCGAGCCGGGGTGACATGATGTCCTCCATCGTTCTCGGCATATGGCTGCCGGAGCCGTTAGGTGCACTGCGGTGTGCGGCGCCTCCAAAGCCGGCCGTGTCGGGTACGTGTCCTTACTAGGCCTACCCGCTTTCCCGAGCCCACCGCAAGTGCGTTCTGTGGGCATATGTCCGTTTGTGTGTAGTTGTTCGGGTGTCGGACCGTGCGGGGAGGGCGTAGTGTTCGAGGGCGTCAGCAACCACCTCGACGTCGGGAGAGAGAGACGGCATGGACCGCGGGACGGTCGGCAGCGCACAGTCTGGCCGGCTTCTGGTGGAGGTGCGGGAAGAGGGCTCTAGTGCCGTCGTGACCCCGGCGGGTGAGTTGGATCACCACACCGCCGATCTGTTGCGTGAGCCACTCGAGGACTGCCTCGCCAAGGGCTTCAAGCGCCTGGTCATCGATTGCGCACGCCTGGAGTTCTGCGACTCCACGGGACTCAACGTGCTCCTCGGTGCGCGGCTGAAGGCGGAGGCCGCCGGTGGCGGCGTCTCCCTCGCCGGCATGCAGCCGGTGGTGGCGCGCGTGTTCGAGATCACGGGCGCGGATGCGGTCTTCAGCGTCCATGACTCGCTCGAGGCGGCCCTGGCCGACGAGCCGGGCTGACCGGCGGTGCGTCGGCGCGTGGTGCCTCGGCGATCCCTCTGTGACCGGTATCGCGGCTCCGTCACGTCTTTCGTGCGGAATACATGGGTGTTCACCCCGTCCCCCAGGGCAGGAGACATCCTGAACCTGTCGGGCGCCGCGGTGGCAGGGGCGCCGCGAGACCGACGTGCCGCGCACTGCGTGACGGACGGTGTAGTGATTTCTTTGAATCGTGAACTGGTGAATCGGTGAGGTGAAGCGCTGATGAGCACCACCCGGCCTTACCCGCCGGGCGACCGCGGGCCGGAGCCCGGCGGCGCTTCCGGGGCGTCCGAGGGTGGCGTAGCGGCGGCCGGCACGGCCGGCGAGGGTGCGGGAGCGCCGTCCGGGGCCGCGGCGCCGCCGGGGGGCCCGCAGGTGCGCCGGCTGAGCTTCGACGACGAGAGCGGCGTCGTTCCGCTGGCCCGCGACTTCACCCGCCAGGCGCTGTACGCGTGGGGCTGGCTGCCGGCCGCCTCCGCCGACCAGCGGGCCGCCGCCGAGGATGTGCTGCTGGTCGTCTCCGAGCTGGTCACCAATGCCTGCCTGCATGCCGGGGGGCCGGACCAGTTGCGGATCAGCTGCGACAACAAGGTCATCCGCCTCGAGGTCACCGACCGGGGCACCGGACAGCCGGCACCCCGCAACCCGCACCGCGCGGGGCGCCCGGGAGGCCACGGCATGTTCATCGTCCAGCGGCTGTGTCTGGACTGGGGCGTCGTCCGCACGCCCGGACTCTCCGGCAAGACGGTGTGGGCGGAACTGGGCGCGCCTGCGTGATTCCGGGGGGCCGTGTTCGGTCGGGGCGGCCCGCCTGATCTCTGTGCATCCGTGTGATCCCGGCGTGCCGGTCCGATCTCGGCGTGCCGGTCCGATCTCGGTGTACCGGTCCGATCTTGGTGTACGGGGTCGATCCCACCGGTGCATCGGTCCGATCTCGGCGCGCCCGCCTGATCTCGGCACACGGGCCTGATCCCGCCGCACCGGCCTGATCTTGGTGCACCGGGCCGGGTGTCCGGCCCGGTCCGGCGCAGGTCTCCGGGGGCGTCCGAACGGGTGCCGCTCCCGAGCGCTCCGCCGTGCACCTCCGGCGACGGCCCCGGCCCGGCTTCCGCCGCACATCCCCCCATGCGTCATACACCGCACGCCGGATCCGCACAGATCCGGCGTGCGCCGTCTCTTCCTTCCTCGAGGCCCCGGGCGTACCTTGACGGCCCTATCTGATGCACCGTCAGGAACAGGAAGGGGAGCGGCACCGTGTCGTACCGGAAACGAACCGCCGCGCTCGCGTCCGCCGCGGCCCTGGCCGGCTCGGCGGCTGTGTGGATGACCGCCCCCGTCGCCCGGGCCGAGGTCGTCGACGTCAACTACCAGTGCAAGACGCCGATCGGCGACAAGAGTGCCGTCTCTCCCATCGACATCAAGAGCGTCGAGCGCGGCGACGGTTACCGGATCACCATGTCCTGGCAGAAGGGCGTCTCCTCCAGCCCGGTCGAACTGGGCAAGGGCGCGATGACCCCGAGCGCCACCATCGCCCTCGGCGGCGCCGACAGTGGCACCCTGTCGGTGACCGGCCCCGCCAACGACGCCGCGATCCCGGCCAACACACCCATCAAGATCAGCGATCTGAGCGGCACGTACATGCCGAAGAAGAGCGGCGAGGTCACCTTCACGGCCGGTGTGCTCACCATCAAGGCGCTCGGCACGACGACCATCTGCACCCCGACGAACGACCCGGGCCCGTCCCTCACGCTCGACGTCACGGCCGCGAGCGGCGGCGGCGCCTCGGGATCCGCCCAGGGTGGCGGCTCCGGCGCGGACACCGGCGCCGGCCTTCCGCAGACCGGCCCCGAGGACTCGGCCATCGCCCTCGGCACCCTCGGCGGCACGGTCCTGCTCGCCGGCGCGGCGGGCACCCTGTGGCTGACCCGACGTCACCGGGACACTCGGACAGGCCATTGACAGGAGCGCCCCTCCCGGCAGCCCCGCCGGGCACACGACTGCCGGTGCCGTCACGGGAGCGCTCCTGCGGCGGGTGCACCGCGCCGGGTGCACGATCGCCCGTGCCGTCACGGGAGCGCTTCTCCTGGCAGGTGCATCCCCGAGCGCACGACCGCTGGAGCCGCCCATGCCGCTCGCCGTCCGTGTTCCGTATCTCCGTCTCTCACTGCCGGTTCTGCTGGCGCTGCTGCTGGTCCTCGGGAGTCCCGGGTTCGCCGGGGCCGTGGACCGGCCCGTCGTCGAGCTGTCCAAGACCCAGGCGAGCACGGGCGGTTCGGTCACCGTCCGTGGCAGCGGCTGGCGGCCCCGGGCCCTGCTGACGCTGCTGGTGTGCGGGCAGGCCGAGCCGAAGCGGGGGGTGACCGGCGGCACCAACACCTGCGCCAACGCCGAGGGCCGGGCCGTCACCACCGGCGCCGACGGGCGGTTCCGCCGTGAACTGCCCGTCGTGGAGCCGCCGGTGCCGTGTCCCTGCGTGGTCCACGTGGCGACCGTGACGGGCGCCGAGGCCGAGGCCGACGCGGCCCTCCAGGTCGCGGGGCACGCGGTCGAGCCGCTGCCGGCGGAAGCGGCCGGCGGACGGCTGTCCCTGCTCGCGGACACCCGGCTGCGCGGCTCCGGCGGTCTGCTCACCTGGTTCGGCTCCCCGCCCGCCCGGACCCTCGTGGTCACCGTCGGCAACGTCGGCACGTCCCCGGTGCGGAACCCGGTCTTCCAGGTCGGCATCGCGCACGGCGTGTACGCCCCCGAGTGGCAGGACCAGCGCTGGCGCGGCACGATCCGGCCCGGCGGCAAGGCCCGTATCGAGCTGCCCGTGGAGCTCGGTGCCGGGGCGCACGGCGACTACACGGTGTCTCTGAAGTACGGCGGCAAGGTGCTCGCCGAACACCCCTGGGGTGTGGGCCGTCCCTGGGGCGTGACCCTGTTCTGGGGCCTCGTCCTGCTGGTCGTGCCGGTGGCGCTGTTCCGCGCGGGGCTGGCGGTGATCGACCACCTGCGGCCCCGCCGTCCCGGCCACGCGGCGCGCCCCGCCCGGCGCCTGCCGCTGCCCCCTGCCCACCGGCCCTCCGTCACCCCCTGGTTCGCCCCGGACGGCGATCCACCGGGATCGACCGGGACATGAGGAAGGGCCGTCACACCCGGGGGTGTGACGGCCCTTCTGTCCGAGTCAGGCTGCCGTCCTCATCAGTGGACGTCGCCCATCAGGGACTTGACCTTCCTGCGGTACATGTACACCGCAAGACCCGCGAGCACGGCGAGCACCGCCTCCGCGGCGACCGCACCGGTGCCGCTCAGGTCCACGCCGCCGACGGCCGGGTTGGAGAGCAGGCCCGTCACCGAGTCGCCCGCCGTGACCGCGAGGAACCAGACGCCCATCATCTGGCTGGCGTACTTGGCCGGGGCCATCTTCGTCGTCACGGACAGGCCGACCGGCGAGAGGCACAGCTCACCGACGGTCTGAATCAGGTAGATGCCCACCAGCCACATCGGGCTGACCAGCGTGTCGCCGCCGGCCATGCCCAGCGGCAGCAGGAAGAAGAAGAACGAGACACCGATGAAGAACAGCGCCGCGGCGAACTTGGCGACGGTGCTCGGCTCCTTGCCCTTGCGGTTCAGCCACAGCCAGAACCAGGCGAAGACCGGGGCCAGCGCCATGATGAACACCGGGTTCAGCGACTGGTACCAGGAGGACGGGAAGTCGAAGCCGAGCAGCGAGCCGGAGGCCTTCGTCTCACCGAACGCCTGCACCGTGGATCCGCCCTGGTCGTAGATCATCCAGAACGCGGCGGCCGCGACGAAGAACCAGATGTAGCCGGTCATCTTCGACTGCTCGACCGTGCTGAGCTCCTTGTCCCGCTTGATGCGGATCAGCACACCGGCCGGGATGACCAGGCCGATGACCGTCAGCGGGATCATCGCCCAGTTCAGGGTGAAGTGACCGGTGAAGCCGACGACGCCGTAGAAGACGGTCGCGACGATCAGCCACAGCAGGCCCTTGCGCAGCCAGGACGTGCGCTCCTCGGCCGCCAGCGGCTTGGGCACGACGTTGCTCTGCGGGCTCAGGTGACGGGTGCCGAGGAGGAAGGCGATCAGGCCGATGCCCATGCCGACCGCGGCGAGACCGAAGCCGAGGTGCCAGCTCACCTGCTGGCCGACGGTGCCGATGATCAGCGGGGCGAAGAAGGCACCCATGTTGATGCCCATGTAGAAGATCGTGAAGCCGCCGTCACGACGCGGGTCGTCCGGGCCGTCGTAGAGGTGGCCGACCATGGTGGAGATGTTGGCCTTCAGCAGGCCCGAGCCAAGGGCCACCAACGCCAGACCGGCGAAGAAGGGCGCCTGGCCTCCGGGCAGGGCAAGCACCAGGTGACCCGCCATGATCGTCATGGCCGCGATCGCCACCGTCTTGCGCGGTCCCCAGACGCGGTCGCCGAGCCAGCCGCCGGGCATGGCGAGCAGGTACACCATCGACAGGTACACCGAGTAGATCGCCGTCGTCGTGGCGAGGTCCATGCCCAGACCGCCGCCCATGCTGCCCTTCTTGGCGTCCGGACCGCCGGAGAGCAGGTACACGACGAGCAGGGCCCGCATGCCGTAGAAGCTGAACCGCTCCCACATCTCGGTCATGAACAGAGTGGCCAGTCCGCGGGGGTGGCCGAAGAAGGTCTTCTCGGAACCGGGGGTGCCCGGTCGGGCCGAGTCCTTCGTCAGGCTGGACGCCATGGTCGTTCCTTGCTGCTCGGGACGCGCCCCGCATGCAGCGGTGACGCGCCCGGTGGGGGTTGCCGGCACCGGCGGGTACGGCCGTCCGTCCGACGCCTACGGGGGTTCGCTCCGGGTCACGGAGTGATGGGCGGTCGCCGCCGGGATCCACGCCTCTACGCGCGTCGCCGCACGCATGAGGCCCGGCCACAGGTCGTTACACATCGGGGGCCGGCGGGAACCGGCCGCACACAAAAGAGACCTCCAGGGCAAACAGCCTCCGAAGGTCGCCGTGGTGCTACAGGCGTTGATTCACCATACGGCAGGACACCGCACCATATGGAAGGACTTGAGACACGGATCACAGGTTTCGACGGAACCGCACGACCGTTTCCAAGGTCCTTACCAGGATCCCACCCCACAGGCAGAGGTAGGTACGCATACCTCTGCCACGTAAGAGCCGTGCATGCCGACGGTAAGAATCAAGGATTCCGGTCACACCCCAGCTCAGGGCGCCGCAGGTCTACCATCACCTCATGACCCGTGTACTGCTCGCCGAGGACGATGCGTCCATCTCGGAGCCGCTGGCCCGTGCTCTGCGCCGGGAGGGCTACGAGGTCGAGGTCCGCGAGGACGGACCCACCGCTCTCGACGCCGGATTGCAGGGTGGCGTCGACCTGGTCGTGCTCGACCTCGGGCTGCCCGGCATGGACGGTCTGGAGGTGGCCCGCCGCCTGCGGGGCGAAGGCCACGCCATCCCCATCCTCATCCTGACCGCGCGCGCCGACGAGGTGGACACCGTCGTCGGGCTCGACGCGGGCGCCGACGACTACGTCACCAAGCCGTTCCGGCTCGCCGAGCTGCTCGCCCGGGTGCGGGCGCTGCTCCGGCGCGGTGTCTCCGAGCCGCAGCAGCCGCCCGCCACGCACGGCGTGCGCATCGACGTCGAGTCGCACCGCGCCTGGATGGGCGAGGAGGAGCTCCAGCTCACCGCCAAGGAGTTCGACCTGCTGCGAGTGCTGGTGCGCGACGCGGGCCGGGTCGTCACCCGCGACCAGCTGATGCGCGAGGTCTGGGACACGACGTGGTGGTCGTCGACCAAGACCCTCGACATGCACATCTCCTGGCTGCGCAAGAAGCTCGGCGACGACGCGGCCAACCCCCGCTACATCGCCACCGTGCGCGGTGTGGGTTTCCGTTTCGAGAAGAGCTGAGCCGCGAGGCGGGCTCGGGTAACAGGACATGCGTCGCCGACTGATCCAGTCCACGCTCGCCGTGGTGCTCGTCGTGATCGCCGTCTTCGGCGTCTCCCTGGTCATCGTCGAGACCCGGACCATCAGCAACAGCGCCCAGGAGCGGGTGGAGTCCGAGGCGGTCCGGCTCGCCAGCATCGTCGACAGCCGGCTCTTCGGGGCTCAGCAGGTCGACGCGGAGGTGCTGCGCGAGCAGGTCACGCAGGACCGCTACTACGCGGTGATCCGCATCCCCGGCGAGGCGCCCATCGAGGTCGGCGACAGGCCGGACGGTGACGTCATCAGCGCCACCGCGCCCGGCGAGGAGGGCGAGACGGTCACCGTCCAGGAACCGCGCTCCTCGGTCACCCGTGAGGTGGGCCGGACGCTGCTGATCATCGCGCTGGTCGCGCTGCTGGCGGTGGTGGCCGCGGTCCTGCTGGCCGTCCGCCAGGCGAACCGGCTGGCGTCCCCGCTGACCGACCTCGCGGAGACGGCCGAGCGGCTCGGCTCGGGCGACCCGCGGCCCCGGCACAAGCGGTACGGGGTGCCCGAGCTGGACCGGGTGGCGGACGTGCTGGACGGCTCCGCCGAGCGCATCGCCCGCATGCTGACCGCCGAGCGCCGGCTGGCCGCGGACGCCTCCCACCAGCTGCGCACGCCGCTCACGGCGCTGTCGATGCGGCTGGAGGAGATCACGCTCACCGACGACCCGGACACGGTGAAGGAGGAGGCGACGATCGCGCTGACGCAGGTCGAGCGGCTCACGGACGTCGTGGAGCGGCTGCTGACGAACTCCCGCGATCCGCGCACCGGCTCCGCCGTCTCCTTCGACCTCGACGAGGTCATCCAGCAGCAGCTCGCGGAGTGGCGGCCGGCGTACCGCAGCGCGGGGCGGGCGATCGTCAGCTCCGGCAAACGGCATCTGCGCGCGGTGGGCACACCCGGCGCGGTCGCGCAGGTGCTGGCGGCTCTGATCGAGAACTCCCTCATGCACGGCGGCGGCACGGTCGCCCTGCGCACCCGCGTCACCGGCAACCAGGCGGTCATCGAGGTCACCGACGAGGGGCCGGGCATCCCCGCCGACCTGGGCGCCCGCATCTTCGAACGGGCGATCAGCGGCCGCAACTCCACGGGCATCGGCCTGGCGGTCGCCCGCGACCTCGCCGAGGCCGACGGCGGCCGCCTGGAGATGCTCCAGACCAAGCCCCCGATCTTCGGCCTGTTCCTCTCCCGCACCCCGCTGCAGAAGCCCGCGGACGACGACGAGGAGCCGACGGTCCGCTAGGTCGTGCCCGACCTAGGGCCGCGTCGTGGGGGTCACGGCACCTGCTGCTTGGTCTTCGGGAGGTCGGCGGGGTCGGTCTGCGGGACCCGGGCCGGTGCGGGCTCGCGGGCGGGCAGCGCGCGGAAGACCCAGGAGCGGTAGGACCAGAAGCGGAACAGGGTCGCGATGCCGATGCCCACGAACTTGAAGACGTTGTTCTGGAGCGGGGTGTCCCAGCCGAAGCCGTACGTGGCCGTGTACAGGACGCCGTTCTCGATGACCAGGCCGATCGCGCTGAACAGCAGGAAGAGAGTCATCTCACGCGTACGGCGGCTCTTGTCGCGGTCGCGGTACGTGAAGTAGCGGAAGCCGACGTAGTTGAACACGATCGCGACGACCGTCGCGATGACGCTCGCGCGGACCACCTGGAGGTCGGTGGTGTGGCGCACGAGGTTGAAGACGGCGAGGTTGACCAGCACCCCGGCACCGCCCACGGCGCCGAACTTGGCGACTTCGCGTACGACACGTCGGAGCCGGGAGGCACCATGTCCCATGGTCGTGCAGGCCCCCGTCCGTTCGTCGGCGTCGATCCAGCCATGCTAACCACCCTCCCGCGCGATCTTCCTGCGGATACCGGTGGACGGCCGGAGATGGTCCGGGCCGTGCCGGTGGGGGACAGGAAACCGGCCACCCTGGCGCGGCCGATACCCTGGGGGCGTGACGTTCCCGGTAGTCGGCATGGTCGGCGGTGGCCAGCTCGCTCGTATGACACACGAGGCGGGCATCCCGCTGGGCATCAGGTTCAAGCTCCTCAGTGACACCCCGCAGGACTCCGCTGCGCAGGTCGTGAGCGATGTCGTCATCGGCGACTATCGCGACCTCGACACGCTGCGCGAGTTCGCCCGTGGGTGCGATGTGATCACCTTCGATCACGAACACGTGCCCACCGAGCACCTCAGGGCCCTGGAGGCGGACGGCATCCCCGTCCGCCCCGGCCCGGACGCGCTCGTGCACGCCCAGGACAAGGGGGTGATGCGCGCGAAGCTCGACGCGATCGGCGTCCCCTGCCCCAGACACCGGATCGTCTCCGACCCGCAGGACGTGGCCGCCTTCGCGGCCGAGGGCGAGGGTTTCCCGGTCGTCCTCAAGACCGTCCGCGGCGGCTACGACGGCAAGGGCGTCTGGGTCGTCGACTCCGTCGAGGAGGCCGCCGACCCGTTCAAGGCCGGTGTCCCCGTGCTCGCCGAGGAGAAGGTCGACTTCCTGCGCGAGCTCGCCGCCAACGTGGTCCGCTCCCCGCACGGCCAGGCCGTGGCCTACCCGGTCGTGGAGTCCCGGCAGGTGGGCGGCGTCTGCGACACGGTGATCGCCCCCGCGCCCGACCTCGACGAGGCCCTCGCCCTGGAGGCCTCCGAGATGGCGCTGAACATCGCCAAGGAACTCGGCGTCGTCGGGCACCTCGCGGTCGAGCTGTTCCAGACCCGCGACGGGCGGATCCTCGTCAACGAGCTCGCGATGCGCCCGCACAACTCCGGCCACTGGTCGATGGACGGCGCCGTCACCAGCCAGTTCGCCAACCACGTGCGTGCCGTCCTGGACCTCCCGCTCGGCGACCCGCGCCCGCGCGCCCCGTGGACGGTGATGGTCAACGTCCTCGGCGGGGACTTCCCGGACATGTACTCCGCGTATCTGCACTGCATGGCCCGCGACCCCCAGCTCAAGATCCACATGTACGGCAAGGACGTGAAGCCCGGCCGCAAGGTCGGGCACGTCAACACCTACGGCGACGACCTGGACGACGTGCTGGAGCGCGCCCGTCACGCTGCCGGCTACCTGAGAGGCACCATCACCGAATGAGCCCTGTTGTTGGCATCGTCATGGGGTCGGACTCCGACTGGCCCGTCATGGAGGCCGCCGCCAAGGCCCTCGACGAGTTCGAGATCGCCTACGAGGTCGACGTCGTCTCCGCGCACCGCATGCCGCGCGAGATGGTCGCCTACGGCGAGCAGGCCGACGCCCGCGGGCTCAAGGTGATCATCGCCGGTGCGGGCGGTGCCGCCCACCTGCCCGGCATGCTCGCCTCGGTGACCCCGCTGCCGGTCATCGGTGTGCCCGTGCCGCTGAAGTACCTCGACGGCATGGACAGCCTCCTGTCGATCGTGCAGATGCCTGCGGGTGTCCCCGTCGCCACGGTCTCCGTCGCCGGTGCCCGCAACGCCGGGCTGCTGGCGGCCCGCATCCTCGCCACGCACGACGAGGAGCTGCGCGGCCGGATGCGCGACTTCCAGCAGGAGCTGAACGACCAGGCCACCGAGAAGGGCAAGCGGCTGCGCTCCAAGGTCGGGGGCTCGGGCGGGTTCGGCTTCGGCGCGGGGAAGTGACGACGATGACGTCCCAGGAGGCGGCCCGGGAACTCCTGCGTGAGTTCCCGGTCGTCGACGGCCACAACGACCTGCCCTGGGCGCTGCGCGAGCAGGTCCGCTACGACCTCGACGCCCGCGACATCGCCGCCGACCAGAGCGCCCATCTGCACACCGACATCCCCCGGCTGCGCGCGGGCGGGGTCGGCGCCCAGTACTGGTCGGTGTACGTCCGCACGGACGCGCCCGACCCGGTCGCCGCCACCCTCGAACAGATCGACTGCGTACGGCAGTTGGTGACCCGTCACGCCGAGGACCTGCGCCCCGCGCTCACCGCCGCCGACATGGAGGCCGCGCGCGGGGAGGGCCGTATCGCCTCCCTCATGGGGGCGGAGGGCGGCCACTCCATCGCCAACTCCCTGGGCACACTGCGCGGTCTGTACGGGCTCGGCGTGCGCTACCTCACGCTCACCCACAACGACAACGTCGACTGGGCGGACTCCGCGACCGACGAGCCGAAGGCCGGCGGCCTGACCGCGTTCGGCCGCGAGGTCGTCCGGGAGATGAACCGGCTCGGCATGCTCGTCGACCTCTCCCACGTGGCGGCGACGACCATGCGGGACGCACTCGACGCGAGCTCCGCCCCGGTGATCTTCTCCCACTCCTCGGCCCGGGCCGTGTGCGACCACCCGCGCAACGTCCCCGACGACGTCCTGGAGCGGCTGCCCGCCAACGGCGGCATGGCGATGGTGACGTTCGTGCCGAAGTTCGTGCTCCAGGCGGCCGTCGACTGGACCGCCGCGGCCGACGAGAACATGCGCGCCCACGGCTTCCACCACCTCGACACCACCGCGGAGGCCATGAAGGTCCACCGCGCCTTCGAGGAGCGGCACCCGCGGCCCGTCGCGACGGTGTCGACGGTCGCCGACCACCTGGACCACATGCGCGAGGCGGCCGGCATCGACCACCTCGGCATCGGCGGAGACTACGACGGCACGGCCTTCACCCCCGACGGCCTCGCGGACGTCTCCGGCTACCCGAACCTCCTCGCGGAACTGCTCGACCGCGGCTGGTCGAAGGCCGACCTGGCCAAGCTGACCTGGAAGAACGCTGTCCGGGTGCTGGACGCGGCGGAGGATGTCGCCCGTGGTCTTCAGGAGACGCGGCCGCCGTCCAACGCCACGATCGGATCGCTGGACACGCCCGCCGGCTGAGCGTCGGGGGCGCCAGACACGGACGAGTCGATCGCGGCCGCCCGGCCGTCCTGAAGGCGGTCGGGCGCGAGGCCAGCACCGTACTCCGAACGCCCCGCCCACCAGGAACCACATCCTGCTCCGTGCGACGGTGACCGTACCTCACGAACGACCGTACGGAGCCGCCATGGCAGACCTCCACGACGACCTGCGCACCACCGCCGCGGCCGCCGGCGAGTTCGACGAGCTGGCCGAGCCGTACCCCGAGGAGGGCGTCGTCACGGCGGAGTCCTTTCAGGCCGTCTCCGACCCGGACGACGCGCCCATGACCCGGGCCCACGCCATCCTCGCCGCGCACCCCGTCGCCGACGGCTACAACGGGCTGCCCCGGGCGCTCAAGCGGCTGCCCTGGTACGACCTGGAGGACGGCGAGAGCACCGTGGACACGGACGTGCCCCGGCTGCGCAGCGGTCATGTGGGCGCGCTCTTCTGGTCGTTGCACCTGCCCGAGGGCCTCGACGGCGACCGGGCCGTCGGTGCCACCCTGGAGCAACTGGACCTGGCGAAGACCGTCGCCCGCACCTGCGAGGAGGGCCTGCGCCCGGCCTGCACGGCCGGGCAGGTCGCGGACGCCCGCAACTGCGGCCGCGTCGCCGTGCTCCTCGGTCCCGCCGGAGCCCCCGCCCTGGGCGGCTCGCTCGGCATCCTCCGCCAGCTGCACCTGCTCGGCCTGCGCGCGCTGACGCTGACCGGGGTGTCCTGGGCGAGCGAGGCGGGGCTGACCCGGTTCGGCGAGGAGGTCGTGCGCGAGATGAACCGCCTCGGCGTCATCGCGGACCTCTCGGGGGCCTCCTCGCAGACCCTGCGCCGGGTCCTGGCCCTCTCCCGGGCACCCGTGCTGTGCAGCCGCTCCGCGGCCCGGAGCCTGCGCCCCCACCCTGCCAATCTGCCCGACGACCTGCTGGCGGAGCTCGGCGCGGCCAAGGGGCTGTGCCTGGTGCCGCTGACCGCCGAGCAGACCGGCCCGACCGTACGCGACGTCGCCGACCACCTCGACCACATCCGCGCCGTGGCCGGAGCCCAGTGCGTCGGCCTGTCGGGCACCTACGACTCCGGGGCCGCCCACCCCCAGGAGCTCGGCGACACCTCCTGCTATCCGCGGCTGATCGCCGAGCTGCTGCGGCGCGGCTGGGACGAGCCGGACGTCGCCCTGCTGACCTGGGGCAACGTCCAGCGCGTCCTGCGCGGCGCCGACTTCACGGCCCGCAGTGCCCAGCAGCGCCGGGAGCCTTCGACGGCGACCATCTCGGAGCTGGACGGGTAGTCGGCCAGAGGCTCAGCCGTGTTCGATCCGGCACAGACAGAACGGGTGTCCCGCCGGGTCGGCGTAGACGCGGAAGTCCTTCTTCTCGTAGTCCTCCTTGTCCAGCACCCGCGCGCCCAGCGCCAGCACCCGCTCCTCGGCCGCGTCGATCTCGTCCCAGGTCGAGCCGGCGTCGAAGTCCAGGTGGAACTGCTGGGCGTTGCGGTCGGCCCGCGGCCACTCCGGCGGGGTGTGGCCCGGGGAGCGCTGGAAGGCGAGCCGGGGCCCGCCGGGGACGCGCAGCACCACCCAGCCGGGGTCGTCGTCCTCCCGCTCCGGCGTACCGCCGACGACCTGCGCGTAGAAACGGGCCAGGGCGTGGGGATCGGGGCAGTCGACGACCACGGAGCGGAAACGGGCCACGGTGGACATGGAGCCTCCGGAGATCAGCAGGCGCAGAGGCAGAACGGGTGCCCGGCAGGATCGGCGTAAACCCGGAACGAGCGCTCCCGGTCGTCGGCGTCCAGCGGCTTCGCGCCGAGTGCCAGTACGCCCTTCTCAGCTGTGTCCAGGTCGTCCACCACCAGGTCGAGGTGGAACTGCTGCGAGCCGTCGGCGGACGGCCACCGCGGCGCCACGTACCCGGGCGAGGCCTGGAAGGCCAGCGGTGTGCCGCCCGGCACCTTCAGGTCGACCCATTCGTCCTCCCCGTCGGTCTCCACCACCGGCGTGCCGCCGAGCACCTCGGCGTAGAAACCGGCCAGTGCGCGCGGGTCGGGACAGTCCAGGACGACGACGCCCAGCTTGGCGAGAGCCATGACTTCCTCCTCGAAGTCGGCGTTACCCACAGAGTGGGGTAACCGGTAACCGTTACTGCATGCTCCCCCATTGGCGGTAACCTCGCAAGGGAATTGGTGAGAGGTACGGTCGCGCCATGACGGAGAGATCGCCCGCGCCCGGCGGCCTGGCCCTGGTCGAGGCCCTGGTGAACACGCTGGACATCGAGTCCGGCGCCGACGCGCTCGACAGGCCCGAGATCCGTGAGCGCCTCGGCATCACCGCGGACGACACCGACAGCGCCCGCACCCTGCGGGAGTCGCTGCGCGCGACCCTCCTGGCCCACGCCGGCCACCCGCCGCACCGCGCGGTCACCCCGCTCGGCGAGCTCCTGGCCGAGGCCCCGCTCCTCGTCACCGTCGACGCGGCGGACGGGTCGGCCGCCCTCGCCCCCGCCCGCGACCACTGCCTGCACGCACGCGTGGCCGCCGCCGTCGCCGAGGCCCTGGTCGCCGGCACCTGGACCCGCCTCAAGGCCTGCGAGGCCGCCGACTGCCACTGGGCCTACTACGACCGCAGCCCGGCCGGCCGCGGACGCTGGTGCTCCATGCAGGTCTGCGGGGCCCGCGCGAAGATGCGCCGCTACCGGGCCAAGGAGGTGTAGGGGGCCCCGGGCGGCTCTCCGCGGCGTCGCGACGCCCGGACCGCTCCGCCCAGAAGCCCGCTAGCCGCCCCGCCGCCCGTCCCGGTGGGGCAGAATGCACGAAGACGCCGGTTCGGCCGACTGAGCCTCGGCCGAACCGGCGTCGCCTGTCCCGCGCTTCCTCGCGCTCAGGCCTTCGGACGTCCCATCGCCCGGTACGTCCAGCCGGCCTTCCGCCAGCGTTCCGGGTCCAGGGCGTTGCGGCCGTCCAGGATGACCCGCGCCGCCGCGACCTCGCCGAGGGCCTCGGTGTCCAGCTCCCGGAACTCCCGCCACTCCGTCAGGTGCAGCACGATGTCGGCACCGCGCACGGCCTCCAGTGCCGAGCCGGCGTAGCCGAGGGTCGGGAACACCCCGCGGGCGTTGTCCATGCCCTTCGGGTCGTAGACCGTCACCTGGCCGCCCTGGAGGTGGATCTGCCCGGCCACGTTGAGTGCGGGGGAGTCCCGCACGTCGTCCGAGTCGGGCTTGAAGGTCGCGCCCAGCACCGCCACGCGCTTGCCCAGGAACGGCCCGCCGCCCAGTGCCTGCCTGGCCAGCTCGACCATCTGCCCGCGCTGGCGCATGTTGATCGAGTCGATCTCCCGCAGGAACGTCAGCGCCTGGTCCGCGCCCAGCTCACCCGCGCGCGCCATGAACGCCCGGATGTCCTTCGGCAGGCACCCGCCGCCGAAGCCGATCCCGGCCCGCAGGAACTTCCTGCCGATCCGGTCGTCGTAGCCGATGGCCTCGGCCAGCTTGGCGACGTCCCCGCCCGCGGCCTCGCACACCTCCGCCATGGCGTTGATGAAGGAGATCTTCGTGGCGAGGAAGGAGTTCGCGGAGGTCTTCACCAGCTCCGAGGTGGGGAAGTCCGTCACCACGAACGGCGAGCCCTCGGAGATCGGCGTCGCGTACACCTCACGCAGCAGCTTCTCGGCCCGCTCGCTGCGCACGCCCACCACGAGACGGTCGGGGTGCAGCGTGTCGTCGACGGCGAAGCCCTCCCGCAGGAACTCCGGGTTCCACGCCAGCTCGGCGTCCGCCCCGGCGGGCGCGTGCGCCGCCAGGTAAGCCGCGAGGCGGTCCGCGGAGCCGACCGGCACGGTGGACTTGCCGACGACCAGCGCCGGACCGTGCAGATGCGGGGCGAGCGAAGCGATCGCGGCGTCGACGTAGCTCATGTCGCAGGCGTACTCGCCGTGCCGCTGCGGGGTGTTCACACAGACGAAGTGCACATCGCCGAACGCGCCGACCTCGGCCCAGTCCTGCGTGAAGCGCAGCCTGCCGCTGGAGCCCTCGATGCCGGCGACGTGCTTGCGCAGCAGCTCCTCGAGACCCGGCTCGTACATCGGGGCCTCGGCGCGCTCCAGCTTCTCGATCTTCTCGCGCACGACGTCGAGGGCGAGCACTTCGAAGCCCAGCTCGGCCATGGCCGCCGCGTGTGTCGCGCCGAGATAACCGGTGCCGATCACGGTGATCTTCAGGGCCATGGGTACTCCAGGGGTCTACGGCATGCGGTGCGCGCCCGAGCATAGCCGGGGCATGGCAGCGCGCTTGACTGGGCAACTTCTCCGCTGTCGCCTAGCTCACGTATCACTCGCGTGGGCGACCCCATAAACTTTTGATTACTTAACGGTAGTTAGCGTCACCATCGCAGCGTTTTGGAGTGAGAGACCTTGGCCGGATCGGCTGACTTCGACCTGTACCGCCCGTCCGAGGAGCACGACATGCTCCGTGACGCAGTCCGCTCGCTGGCCGAGGCGAAGATCGCGCCGCACGCCGCCGCCGTGGACGAGGAGGCCCGCTTCCCCCGCGAGGCCTTCCAGGCGCTCGTCGCGAACGACCTGCACGCCGTGCACGTACCCGAGGAGTACGGCGGCTCAGGCGCGGACGCGCTCGCCACCGTCATAGTGATCGAGGAGGTCGCCCGCGTGTGCGCCTCCTCCTCTCTCATCCCCGCGGTGAACAAGCTGGGCTCGCTCCCGGTGATCCTCTCCGGCTCCGAGGACCTGAAGAAGAAGTACATGACCCCGCTCGCCAAGGGCGAGGGCATGTTCTCCTACTGCCTCTCCGAGCCGGACGCCGGCTCCGACGCCGCCGGCATGAAGACCAAGGCCGTCCGCGACGGCGACCACTGGATCCTCAACGGCGTGAAGCGCTGGATCACCAACGCCGGCGAGTCCGAGTACTACACGGTGATGGCCGTCACCGACCCGGCCAAGCGCTCCAAGGGCATCTCGGCCTTCGTCGTCGAGAAGTCGGACGAGGGTGTCTCCTTCGGCGCCCCCGAGAAGAAGCTCGGCATCAAGGGCTCCCCGACCCGCGAGGTCTACCTCGACAACGTCCGCATCCCCGCCGACCGCATGATCGGCGAGGAGGGCACCGGCTTCGCCACGGCGATGAAGACCCTCGACCACACCCGCATCACCATCGCCGCCCAGGCGCTCGGCATCGCCCAGGGCGCCCTCGACTACGCCAAGGGCTACGTCCAGGAGCGCAAGCAGTTCGGCAAGCCGATCGCCGACTTCCAGGGCATCCAGTTCATGCTCGCCGACATGTCCATGAAGATCTCGGCCGCCCGCGCCCTGACCTACCAGGCCGCCGCCGCCTCCCAGCGCGTCGACGCCGACCTCACCTATCTGGGCGCCGCCGCCAAGTGCTTCGCCTCGGACGTGGCGATGGAGGTCACCACGGACGCGGTCCAGCTCCTCGGCGGCTACGGCTACACGCGCGACTACCCGGTGGAGCGCATGATGCGCGACGCCAAGATCACTCAGATCTACGAGGGCACGAACCAGGTCCAGCGCATCGTCATGGCGCGCAACCTGCCGTAACCCCTCTCCCGGGGGGCCGGATGGCACCGGCCCCCCACTGCCCTCACAGGAACCGTCGGATCGGGGTGACCGCAGCCTCGGCGAGGCGTTCGGTGAAGGGGCGGTGCTTCCAGCGGGCGGGGTCGATGGGCTCGCTGCGCTTGCGGTCGGCCTCGAAGTCGGCGTCGAGTTGTGCGGTGAAGTCCTCGTCGAGGACCGCCAGGACGACCTCCTCGTCGTGCTCCATGGAGCGGCGGTTGAAGTTCGTCGAGCCGATGAGGGAACAGACCCCGTCCAGCGTCATGATCTTCGTGTGGAGCATCGTCGGCTGGTACTCCCGCACCTCCACACCCGCGTCGACGAGCGTCTGGTAGTGCTGCCGCCCGGCCAGCAGGCACGCCCGCTGGTCGGTGTGCGGTCCGGGCAGCAGGATCTCCACCGCGACCCCGCGCCGGGCCGCCGCCGCCAGCAGGTCGACGAAGTAGGCGTCGGGGGCGAAGTAGGCCGTGGCCAGCCGCAGGCGCTCCTGCGCCGAGGTGATCAGGACCCGCAGGATCGTCTGCATGTCCTGCCAGCCGAACGAGGCCGAACCCCGCACGACCTGGACCGTGGCCCGCCCCGGCTGCTCCTGGGCGGTGAAGCGGTCGTGCTCGTCGTAGAGGTCGTCGTGGCACTCGGCCCAGTTCTGGGCGAAGGCCGCGGCGATGCCGTCCACGGCGGGCCCGCGGACCTGTACATGGGTGTCGCGCCACTCGTCCGGGTTCCGTGCGGAGCCGCACCACTCCTGCGCGATGCCCACGCCGCCCGTGAACGCCGTGTGCTCGTCGGTGACCAGGACCTTGCGGTGGCAGCGGTGGTTCTGCCGCATCGGGGACAGACGCGTGGGTCTGCGGAACCAGGCCACCTGGACGCCTGCCTCGTCCATCGCGTCCAGCAGGTCCTGCTCTATCTCCTTGGCCCCGAACCCGTCCAGCAGCAGCCGCACCCGGACACCCGCGCGGGCCCGCTCCGCCAGCGCGGCGGCGAACTCGTGGGCGACGTCGCCGCGCCAGTACACGAACGTCATCATGTCGACGGTGTGCTCGGCGGCCCGGATGGCGGCCAGCATCGCGGGGAAGATCTCGTCGCCGTTGCGCAGCGGCACCAGCTCGTTGCCCTCGGTCGCGGCGATGCCGATCAGCCGCTCCAGCCGTCTGCGCAGCCGCAGCTTCTGTTCCTCCGGCCCTCTCGCCTCCGGCTCCTGCGCCCGTCGTTCGTCGTACATCTGCTGTGTCATGTGTGGGTCTCCCCCCTGCACGGTTGCCGGCCGTCCCGCCCTCGCCGTGCCGGGCTCCGGCACGTCTGGAAACCCTTTTTGCCGCTGCCGGCGCTTTCACGCAGAGCCCCCTGAGTCGTGCCTCACAGACGGAGTGGGTCACATCAGGATGCTCCGCCCTGTGGTGCTCATGGGGCCGGAGGCGTAGGACGAGAAGGAGCGGGCGTCGAACCGCGGCTCCCGCCACCCCTGGGAGGACGTCATGACCCAGCAGCCCGCCACCACCACCCCGCTCAGCAAGGAGATGCAGGACTGCGTCCAGACCTGCATGACCTGCCACAGCGTGTGCGAGGAGACCATGAGCTCCTGCCTGCAGATGGGCGGCCCGGCCCAGATGCAGATCATGCGCGCGGTCATGGACTGCGCCGAGATGACGCGCATGTGCGCCGACATGATGATGCGCCGTTCGCCCCTGATGGCCGAGATGTGCGCGATGTGCGCCCGGGCCTGTGACATGTGCGCCGAGGCGTGTATGTCCATGCCGGAGGACACGCAGATGATGCGCTGCGCCGAGGCCTGTCGCCGCTGCGCCGAGTCGTGCCGCTCGATGTCGGGTGCCTCGATGTGAGAACCGCCTCAAGGCGAAGGGGGCACCCGCCCGGGTGCCTCCTTCGCCTCGCCTGCCCGCTCAGTTGCCGGAGACGGTGACCTTCTCGTCGTTCTTCAGCTGGCTCACCAGCGTCTTCACCTTCGTGGTGTCCCACTGGAGGTTGCCGTTGGCGCTGTTGCCGGCGATCGGCATGTTCATCGACTTGCCCTCGCCGCCGCTGACGCCCTTCATCGCCCAGAACATGGACGCCAGGTCGAACAGGCTCATGTCCTTGTCGACCACGAGGGTGTCGAGGCCGGCGCTCATGGTCGGGTACAGCTTGAAGGGGTTCAGGACCGTGCCCGGGGTGGCGACCTGGTTGGCCAGGGCCGAGAGGAACTTCTGCTGGTTCTTCGTACGGTCCAGGTCGGAGCCCGCGAGTGCGTAGCGGGTGCGGACGAAGGCGAGGGCCTGCTCGCCGTTGAGCGTCTGCTTGCCCTTCTTGAAGTCCGCGCCGGACTTGGTGTCCTTGATGTCCTGCGGGATGTCCATCTCGACGCCGCCGACCGCGTCCACGATGTTCGCGAAGCCGGCGAAGCCGATCTCCACGTAGTGGTCGATGTGCAGGCCCGTGTTGGCCTCCACCGTGCGCACCAGCAGCTCCGGGCCGTCCTCGGCGTAGGCCGCGTTCAGCTTCGTCTGGCGGCCCGTGGCCGGGTAGAGCTTCCCGGAGTCCGAGCCCTTGAACGACGGGATGGTGACGTTCGAGTCGCGCGGCAGCGAGACCAGCGTCGGTGCGCCGTCGCCGGTGTGCAGGATCATCATCGAGTCCGTGCGCTTGCCCTCGGCGGACCCGGTGTGCAGCTTCTTCTTCTCCTCGGCCGACATGCCCTTGCGGCTGTCGGAGCCGACGATCAGGTAGTTCGTGCCCTCGCCCGCCTCCGGACGGTCGATGACCTTCGACAGGTCGACGTCGCGGTTGAGCTTGGAGTCGGCCCAGAAGTACGTGCCGACGCTCGTCACGACGAGCAGCGTCACCAGCGTGATGGCCGTCACCTTGATACGCCGGCGCCAGTTCGGCGCGGGACGCGGCTCGTACATGCCGTCGCCCGGACCGCCGGGGCCCCGGCCGCCGGGCGCGCCGTAGACCTGGCCCGTGTTGTAGCCGCTGTCGTATCCGTCACCGGGGCCGTAGCCGCCGCCGTCCACGTAGGACGGCTGCTGCGGTACGCCGCCGCCGTACGGCGGGGCGCCGCCGTATGCCGCCTGCCCGGGCGATGCCGCCGGGCCGCGGCGGACCTGCCGCATGACGCGGGCGCTCTCGGGCTGCGCGCTCGAGCTGCCGCGTCCGTAGCGGTTGCCGCGGTTGTCGGCGGGGAATCCCTCGGGCCAGTCATTCATGCGCCCCAGTGTGCAGGTCCCCGTGGTGTGCCATACAAGAGTCGTCGGAAAATCAGAGCACGGCTGTGGCGAAGCTGACACAAAACCCCCACGCGCCGCCTCGGCATAAGGTGGGGGCCATGACAGACCAGGCCCCAGCTGCGGATTCCGGCAGTCCGGATATCCCGGGCAAGCCGACTTCGGCGTCCCGCACCACCCTCAGCCACATCATGACCCACAACGACACGAACCTTCTGGGGACCGTGCACGGTGGGGTGATCATGAAGCTGGTCGACGACGCGGCGGGGGCCGTGGCCGGGCGGCACTCCGGTGGGCCGGCGGTCACCGCGTCCATGGACGAGATGGCGTTCCTGGAGCCGGTGCGCGTCGGCGACCTGGTGCACGTCAAGGCGCAGGTCAACTGGACCGGCCGGACCTCCATGGAGGTCGGTGTCCGGGTCCTGGCCGAACGCTGGAACGAGTCCGCCCCGCCCACCCAGGTCGGCTCCGCCTACCTCGTCTTCGCCGCGGTCGACGCCGACGGCAAGCCCCGCCGGGTCCCGCCGGTCCTGCCGGAGACGGAGCGCGACAAGCGCCGCTACCAGGAGGCCCAGATCCGCCGCACCCACCGTCTGGCCCGCCGCCGCGCGATCATGGACCTGCGCGAGAAGCGAGCGGCGGAGGGCTTCGAGGACTGACCGGCCCCGCCCCCCCGAGGCCGCAGCGGCACTAGCCGCAGGACACCTCGTCGCCCCGGACCACGCCGAACTCGCCCTGGCCCGGGTCCTCGGCCCGTACCTTGTGGACGCGTTCGAAGTCCGGGCCCGCGATCACCTTCAAGGTCGGGCCCAGCCCTTTGACCGCGCGCAGTTCGCTGCCCGGCAGGGCGGCCGCGAGCGACTTGGCCGAGCGGTCCCAGCGGGGGTCGTAGGCGACGACCGTGCGCTTCATGTCACGGTTGGGGGCGTTCACGGGCGCGTGCGTCGTGCGGAAGCCCGTCGACGCCAGGGCCGCGTCCACCCTGCGGCCGAGGCCGGGCGTGCGCGTGCCGTTCTCCACCTGTACGCGGATCTGCTGCGGGGCGACCGAGACGACCCGGGCGGCGCCGCGCGACCGGTTCACGGACAGCGGCTGGTCCGTGCGCAGGGCGTGGAAGACGCGCTCCGCCTTCACGGGGTCCCACTTCAGCGTGGAGCCGACGCCCTTCACGGCGTACCCCATCCGCCCGATCGGGACGGTCGTGAACTCGGAGGAGGAGGGGGAGAAGTTCCGCATGGCGCGGCCCAGGTCCAGCATCTCGTCGGTGCCGAAACCCTTGTCGGCGCGTACCGAGCCCAGTACGGCCCGGGTCACGTCCCGGAACTTCATGGGGTTGAGCAGGATCCCGGAGGAGGTGAGCCGCTCCACCAGCGCCGCCATGAAGCGCTGCTGCCGCTTCATGCGGCTGAGGTCCGAGGCCCCGTCCACATGGCGGGCACGCACGAACTGCAGCGCCTGCCCGCCCCCCAGCGTGTGCCGGCCGGCCGGGAGGTTCAGGCCGCTGTAGCTGTCCTTCAACGGGTCGGTCGTGCAGATCTGCACACCTCCGACCACATCCACCGTCTTCATGAAGCTGGTGAAGTCGACCTCCAGATAGTGGTCGATCTTCACCTTCGTCATGCTCTCGACCGTGCGCACGGTCAACTGCGGGCCGCCCTCGGCGTACGCGGCGTTCAGCTTGATGGGGTGCCCGTGGTGCCGCTTGCCGGACGTACGGTCGACGTGCTCCGGCGTCACCGCGTACGAGTCGCGCGGCAGGCTCACCACACTGGCCTGCCGCCGGTCCTCGGAGATGTGCACGATCATCATCGTGTCGGTGCAGTGGCAGGGTGCGCCGCCCAGCCGGTACCGGCGGCGGTCCTCCGCGCTGATCTTCTCCCGGCCGTCGGTGCCGACGAGCAGGACGTTCATGCCGTGGCCCGCCTGCGGCCGGTTCTTCATGTCCTTGAAGGGGTCGACCCGGGCGATGTCCGCGTCCAGGCTGGTCATCACCGAGTGCCCGATGCCCGCGGAGGCGAGGACCACCACGGACAGCGTGGTGACCACGCGCATCGCCCAGCGCGGCTTGCGCGCGGGCGGCACGGGCCTGCGCGGGGCGCGACGGGGGGCGGGGGGCTGCGGACGGCGCTTGGGACCGGCGGTGGACCGGGAGGACCGCGGCGGCGTGGGCATGGGGACACCTCCGGACGACGGCCGTACGTGGGATCCGTGAAACCGTAGGCCGATACGATCTGCGGCCCGCGGCAGCGCCCCGGCGGCGCGCAACGCTGTCCCCCGTTCGCGGTAACGTGAGGCCCCTATGAACGCCAATCCCGACGTGCGGCACCCCGCCGTTTCCGTGATCATGCCCGTCCTCAACGAGGAGCGGCATCTGCGGGGAGCAGTCCAAGCGATCCTCGCGCAGGAGTACGCCGGCGAGATGGAGGTCGTGATCGCCCTCGGTCCGTCCACGGACCGCACGGACGAGATCGCCGCCGAGCTCGTGGCAGAAGACGCGCGCATCCACACCGTCCCCAACCCCACCGGCCGTACGCCCGCGGCGCTGAACGCGGCGATCAACGCCTCACGGCACCCGATCGTCGTCCGCGTCGACGGGCACGGCATGCTCTCGCCGAACTACATCGCGACCGCCGTACGGCTCCTGGAGGAGACCGGCGCGCAGAACGTCGGCGGCATCATGCACGCCGAGGGCGAGAACGACTGGGAGCACGCGGTCGCCGCCGCGATGACCTCGAAGATCGGGGTCGGCAACGCCGCCTTCCACACCGGTGGCCAGGCCGGCCCGGCCGAGACCGTCTACCTCGGCGTGTTCCGGCGCGAGGCGCTGGAACAGCAGGGCGGCTACAACGTGGAGTTCATCCGCGCCCAGGACTGGGAGCTGAACTTCCGCATCCGTGAGGCGGGCGGCGTCGTCTGGTTCTCGCCCGAGCTGAAGGTGTCGTACCGGCCGCGGCCGAGCGTGAAGGCGCTCGCCAAGCAGTACAAGGACTACGGCCGCTGGCGGCACGTGGTCGCACGCTTCCACGAGGGCTCGATCAACCTGCGCTACCTCGCCCCGCCGACCGCCGTGTGCGCGATCGGCGCCGGCGTCCTGGTGGGCGCGCTGCTGACGCCGTGGGGCTTCGTGGTGCCCGGCGGCTACCTCGCGGCGATCCTGCTCGGCTCGGTACCGGCGGGCAAGGGTCTGCCGCTGAAGGCGCGGCTGCAGATCCCCGTGGCGCTCGCCACGATGCACATGTCGTGGGGCTGGGGCTTCCTGACCAGCCCGCGGGCGCTGGCGAAGAAGGTCATCGCCTCGCGGCGCCCCGCGGTGCGTGCGGACGCCACCGCGAGCTGACCGACGTGGCCAGGGGCCCCTTCCCGGACGGGACGGGGCCCCTGGCGTGTGCGCACCGGCGCCTCCGGCGGGCGAACAGCGAGCCCGGCGGCGACGAGGAGGACCGGGGCCCCTTCTCTCACACCGATGCCGCGTTCACCACTGGTAGGGCTTGTACACGTCCATGCACTCCGTCTCGTCCGCGCTCAGCGCGTCCGCGGTCTCGGGCAGGTCGCCCGCCTCGGGAGCCTTCTGCTTCGGGTAGGCCGTGCCCTCCCGCCAGTCGCTGCCGATGGTCAGCGTGGTGGTCACGTCGTCCGTGGCCCGCACCTGGCCGCTGGGGACGCCGACCGCCTTCGCCACCGACAGCGCGTTGGCCCGGCCCTGCTCCCCGGTGCTCTTCGGGTACGTCACCTGCGTCCGGGTGTGCGGATCCTGCTGTCCGGAGGCGACGGCCCGGGTGAAACCCGCCCGCTGCAGCGCGGCCACGATCGCGGCGGCCCGCTGGGGAACGGCGGCCTGCTGTTCACTGGCCGTGCCGTTGACGACGGTGACCGACAGTCCCGCGGCCGGCGCGGCGGCGGGCCCGGTGGCCTTCACCGACGCCGGGGACGGACCCGAGGCCGATGCCGCACCGGTCTTGCCGCCCTTGCCCGCGTTGCCGCCTTTGCCCGCCTTGTCGAAGGAGACGTCGTCGCGGAGCATCGCCCACATCTTGTCGGCGTCCTCCGGCTTGGGCACCAGGTGGTTGGGGTCCAGGGGGTCCTCGATCCACGGCATCGTCGTCATCGTGATGCGGTTGGTCGGGACCGACTTCAGCTGCATGCCGACGTCGTACAGCTCCTTGACCGTGCCGATCTCCTCGGACACCGTCAGCGCCTTCGTGCCCGCCTCGGCCAGGCCCATCAGGCGGCCGGTGTCGGTGAAGACGTTCTGCTGCTTCAGCGTCCGGATCATCGAGTTCATGTACATGTGCTGCGCCTTGGCGCGCAGCGGGTCACTGCCCCAGGCGTGCCGGGTGCGCAGCCACTGCAGCGCCTGCTTGCCCTGCACCTTGTGCGTGCCGGACTTCATCTTCAGTCCCGAGCCGCCGCGCTGGCCGGACAGCGGCCGGTCCCACACGTTCTGGTTGACGCAGACCGGGACGCCGCCGATGGCGTCCGCCATGTCCACCACTCCGGCGAAGTCGACCATCATCCAGTGGTCGATGTACACACCGGTCAGGTTCTGCCAGGTGGCGAGGGTGCAGCCCGGGCCGCCGCGCTGGAGCGTCTCGTTGATGATGGTGTTCTTCGCCGGGTACTTCTCCCCGGTGTCGGGGTCGACGCACTTCGGGATGTCCACGCGGGTGTCCCGCGGGATGCTCACCACGGACGCGCTCTCCCGGTCCGCCGAGACGTGCAGGAGCATCTGCACGTCCGCCAGGGGCTTGCTGCCGACGTTGTCCCGGCCGCCGCCGAGCTTGACGTTCTCCGCGGAGTTCCGGCTGTCGGAACCGATCAGCAGGATGTTGAGCGGGGTCTGGCCCGCCGCGTTGGGCCCGGTCTTCTTGACGTCGGACTCGCCGCTGTTGCGCTTGCCCTTGTCGAGGTTGCCGTTGAGGTGGCGGTAGTAGAGGTATCCGGCGCCGGCCGTCCCGAGTATCAGCACCGACAGCACGAGCGCGGACCAGCGCAATATCCGGCGTCCCCCGCCGTGCCGCCGGCCGCGCCGACGGCCGTGGCCGCCTCCGCCCCCCTCACCGCCGCCCGTGGCGGGCGCCGCCGTCCCCGGACGCTCGTCCTGGGCCAGGCCGCCCGCATCGTGCCGCGTGCCGCTTCCGCGCACGTCACTCTGCGCCATATCCCTGCCTCCCCACCCAATGGCCGACCCCGGGGCGCGCCCCGCGTCGTGTTCGGATCACGGGTGACCCGTGTCCGTCCGGACCACGGGTTCCCCCGCTGCTCCGCCGGAGCACGGTCGTCCCCGCTTCTCGTTGGACCTCTGACATGCCCGGTCGGATGTACACCCGGCCGGATTCGTCCGGGCTTGCTCCGTCCACCTGTTAGACGCAGGAAGAGACGGTCAGGTCACTTCGCGCACTCGACCTTGTCGGCCGTGGCCTTCTGGACGTCGTCCGGGACCTTCGCCGGAGTGGTGAGGGGCACGCCCGCCCCCTTGAAGTCCTTGCCCAGGGTCAGCGTCATCGCCGGCACCCCCTGGGAGTTGGTCACGCTCTTGCCCGGCTTCATCGCTGATCCGGACAGCCCCATGATGTCGGCGAGCCGTCGCGCCTGGTCGGCCTGGTCGGGCGCGTACTCCAACGTGGTCCTCGCCAGCGGTGCTTCGGCGTTGCCCGCGTTCTCGGACCTCGTCACGCCCTCCTGCACCTGGAGCCAGCTGAGGGTCTCCTGGGCGCTGCCGGCGACGGCACCGCCGTTGAGGATGCGCACCCGCACCTCGGAGGCCGGGGCCTTGGTGCCCTTCAGCCGGGCGGCCGCGGCGGCCTTCTCCTTCTTCTTCTCCTGTTTCACGGCGGTCAGCGACACGTCGTCCCTGACCATCGCGAACAGCTGCTGGGCCTGAGGCTCCTTCAGGACCACCGTGGCCTTGACCTTCTCCACGGGATTGTCCACGACGGGCACGGTCGCGAACGTGAGGTTCTTCGTGTCGAACTTGCCCAGCTCCGCCCCGAGATCGGCCAGTTTCTTGATCGTGCTGATCTGGGAGTCGACGGTCAGCGCCTTGGTGCCCGCCTCGGCCAGCTTGATCATTTTCGAGGGGCTGGTGAGGGTGTCGTTGGACTTCAGCTTGCGCAGCATCGAGCCCAGGAACTGCTGCTGCAGCTCGATCCGGCTCAGATCGCCGCCGAAACCCACCGAGTGCCGGGTGCGGACGAAGGCCAGCGCCTGCTCGCCCTCGATCGTGTGCTCGCCCTTGGGCAGGTCGAGCTTGGAGTCGGGGTCCTTGATGTCCTTGGCCAGACAGACGTCGACGCCGCCCACCGCGCTGGTCAGCGTCTTGACCGCGTTGAAGTCGGCCACCATGAAGTGGTCCATCTTCAGTCCGGTCAGCTCGGTGATCGTGCGCATGGTGCAGCTCGGCGTACGGTCCTCCTGCCCGAGGCTGTTGTTGAAGCGAGTGCGCTGCTTGCCCGCGATGACCTTCTCCGAGCCGTCCTCCTGCGTCGTCGGGCAGTCCGGGATGTCGGTGATCAGGTCACGCGGAATGCTCAGCACCGTCGCGTTCGTGCGGTCCTTGGAGACGTGCAGCACCAGGGTGGTGTCCGCGTGCCCGGCGCTGTTCTTGTCGCCGTAGCCCTCGTTGCCCTTGCCGGTGCGCTTGTCGGTGCCGATCAGCAGGATGTTGATCGCGCGGTCCTTGCTGAACCCGCCGGTGCCGGCGCCGTCGTCGGAGACGGACGTGATGTTGTCGTTGAGGTGCTCGTAGTAGAGGTACGCGGCCGCGCTCGTCCCGACCAGCACGAAGGCCAGCGACCCGCCGGTCCACATCAGGACCTTCTTGCCCTTCCCCTTCTTCTGCGCCTTCTTCTGCACCGGACCGCGTCCGCGCCGCGCCGCGGCCGCCTCGGCCGGGGCGGTGCGTCTACGGGGGGAGGGGGCCTCACCGTCGGAGGCGGCGGCCCCGGGACGGCGGGAACGGGCCGCACCGCCCGTTCCGCCCGGGCCACGGCCACCGGAACCACGGCCACCGGAACCACGGGGACCGGGAACGGACGGCTGCGCTGCGGAAGGGGCCAGTCGCAGTTCGTATTCGCCGGTGTTCGGGTTGAGTACCCACTGGTCTGCGGGATCGACGTCGTCCGCCCGCCCACGGCCTTGCGCGTCCACGGTTGCCTGTTCCTCCGTATGGCCACGCGGCGCCCTCCCCCGGAAGGCGCACGGTGCTGGTCAAGCAGTGCACGCCCCCAGGACGGACCTCATGGGTGAGAGCACTGGATCGCACACACTATCCGCACACTTCGGCGTCAAGCGACGTGGGTGAGAAATTGCACGTTCTCACAACTGGGCAATCCGGCCCATTTGTTTGGAGGAAGTTCGGTGAACGCGATGAAATGTCACCTCACTTGGCGCACTCCACCTTGTCGGCGGTGGACTTCTGCACCCCCTCCGGTGCCTTTGTGGGTGCGGTGAGGGAGACCCCCGCCCCTTCGAAGTCCTTGCCGAGGGTCAGCGTCATGGCGGGCAGCCCCTGGGAGTTGGTCACGCTCTTGCCCGGCTTCATCGCGGATCCGGACAGCCCCATGATGTCCGCGAGGCGGCGGGCCTGGTCGGCCTGGTCGGGCGCGTACTCAAGGGTGGTCCTCGCCAGGGAGGCGGGTGCGTTGCCCGCGTTCTCGGACCGGGTCACGCCCTCGTCGTTCTGCAGCCAGCTGAGGGTCTCCTGGGCGCTGCCGGCGAGGGCACCGCCGTTGAGGATGCGCACCCGCACCTCGGAGGCCGGGGCCTTGGCGCCCTTCAGCCGGGCGGCGACCGCGGCGGCCTCCTTTTTCTTCTTCTCCTTCACGGCGGTGAAGGAGACGTCGTTCTTGATCATTTCGAAGACCTGCGGGGCCGTCGACTCGTTCAGCACGACGGTGGACTTGACCTTCTCCGTCGGATTGTCGATCACCGGGGTGGTGGTGAACGTCAGGTTCTTGGTGTTGAGCTTGCCCAGTTCCAGACCGAGGTCCTTCAGCTTGCCGATGCTGTCCAGCTGCGAGTCGACGGTCAGCGCCTTCGTGCCCGCCTCGGCCAGGTCGAGCATCTTCGACGGACTGGTGAGGGTGTCGTTGGACTTCAGTTTGCGCATCAGCGCGCTCAGGAACTGCTGCTGCAGCCCGATCCGGCTCAGGTCACCGCCGAAGCCGACGGCGTGCCGGGTGCGCACGAACGCCAGCGCCTGCTCGCCCTCGATGGTGTGCATGCCCTTGGACAGCTTCAGGTGCGAGTCCGGGTCGTCGAGGTCCTTGCCCACACAGACCTCGACCCCGCCCACCGCGCTGGTCAGCGTCTTGACCGCGTTGAAGTCGGCGACCATGAAGTTGTCGGGCTTGACCCCGGTCAGCGCGGTCACGGTCCGCATCGTGCAGCTGGGGGTACGGCCGTCCTGGCCGAGGCTGGTGTTGAAACGGACCTGCCGCGTGCCGGGTATGACCTTCTGCGACCCGTCCTCCTGCGTCGTCGGACAGTCCGGGATGTCGGTGATCAGGTCACGCGGGATGCTCAACGCGGTCGCGTTCGAACGGTCCTTGGAGACGTGCAGCAGGATCGTCGTGTCGGCGTGCCCGACACTGCCCGCGTCGCCGTAGCTGCCGTTGCCCTTGCCGGTGCGCTTGTCGGTGCCGATCAGCAGGATGTTGATGGCCTTGTCCTTGCTGAAGCCACCGGTGCTCGCGCCGTCGTCGGAGACGGACGCGATGTTGTCGTTGAGGTGCTCGATGTAGAAGTACGCCGCACCCGCGCCCGCGACCAGCACGAACGCCATCGTCCCGCCGGTCCACAGCAGGACCTTCTTGCCCTTCGAGGCCTTCTTCGCCGGGCGCCGTCCGCGCCGCCCCGGCAGCGGCTCCTCCGGCGCCCCGCGTCGTCTGCGAGGCGGCGGCACCGCGCGGCCGGGCGTCTCGGGCCGTGACCGGCCCGGCGCCTCCGTACGGCTGCGCGCGAGCGGGGCCGCCTCGGAAGGCCGTGGCCTGCGCGGTGAGGGGACGCCCGACTGCGGTGCGGAAGTACCCAGTCGCAGTTCGTATTCGCCGGTGTCCGGGTTGAGCACCCACTGGTCTGCGGGATCGATGTCGTCCGCCCGCCCACGGCCTTGCGCGTCCACGGTTGCCTGATTCCTCCGTCGGGGGACGCGGCGCCTTCCCCCTCCAAGGCGCCCGGGTCTCGGTCACACAGTGCGCGACCTCAGGACCGTCCCTCAGAGCCGGGCGCACCGGATCGCTCACACTAACCGCCCCTTTCGCCGACGGGCCACGACGGTGACCCATTCCACGTCCCTACACCTGGGCAATTCGCCCATTTTCTCGGGAGAGGAGTCATTGCTTTGGAGTGACCTTGGTGCCCGCTTTACTCGCAGGTGTCCTCGGCTGCCGTGTTCCCCCGATACGTCGGTGGCGGAGAAACGGTGACGGCGGGCTCTCGGTAAGGGCCCGGATAGGCGTCCCCGTACGACCCGTCACGCGTGCCGGTGAGCCTCAGCAGGGGCGAATTCCGCGGCCCGTTTCCCTCCACGACCAGGGGAGAGTCCGTGCGCAGCCGCTCGAACAGCCGCTGTGCCGCAGGCTCCACGAGTTGGTCGCGATTGGCGTCGTACGCATACGACTCCCGGGGGACGGTCAGGAATTGCACTTGTTCCATGGGGATGTCGCGCAGGCCGCGCACGAGTTCGTACAAACCACGCAAGCTGGCCAGTTCCGGGTCGGTGGTGAGCGACGACGTGGCGGCGTCCAGGACCGGATACAGCTTCGCCGGATTCAGCAGGACGTCATTGCTGCGCACCTTGTTGACCAGTGCCCCGAGAAATCGCTGCTGCCGCTCCATCCGCTCGGTGTCGCTGCCGTCGCCGAGGGTCTTGCGGGCGCGGACGTAGCCGAGGGCCTGCTCGCCGTTCAGCGTCACGCGCCCGGCGGGCAGCCGCAGCTTGGCGGCCCGGTCGTCGATCGGCTCCCGCAGGCACACCTCGACGCCGTCGACCGCGTCGACCATCTCCTTGAAGCCGTGGAAGTCGACGACGACGTGATGGTCGACGCGGATGTCGGTCAGCTTCTCCACGGTCCGGATGGTGCAGGCCGAACCGCCGATCTGGAAGGCCTGGTTGAACATCGCGAACCGGGGCGCGCTGCGGGACCCGTCCGGGCGCCGGCAGCCCGGCAGGTTCACCATGAGGTCCCGGGGGAGCGAGACGGCGGTGGCGCTGCCCCGGCCCGCGGACAGGTGCAGCAGGATCGTGGTGTCGGACCGCTCGGTCCCGGAGTCCCGCCCGTAGCGGGCGTTGTCACGCCCCTCCCGCGAGTCCGACCCGATCAGCAGGATGTTCCGGGCGTCCTTGACCAGGGAGGTGGGCCGCTCCTTGTCGTAGCGCGCGAGCTCGGCCGCGGCCGCGTCGTCGCGTGTGATGTTCCCGCTGAGCTTCGCGTAGAGGGCCCAGCCGACCCCGCCGGCCGCCACGAGGAGACCCGCGGCCCCGAACGCCGTGATGCGCACCCATCGCCGTCGACGCCGCCGCACCAGCCCCCGCCCACTGGCGGACGCCCCCGCGCCCGGCCCGACCCTGTAGCCCACGGCGGCATCCCTCCCTCCTGACGTGGGAACGCCCCGCGCGCACTGCTCCTACGACCATGGCGCGGATGGAGGGCCGGGGACGGATGGGGATGGGCCGAACGGGGAGGGGCCCGGGCGCCGCAACGAATACGGCGGGTGCGGCCGGACACCGACCGCCACCGAGCGGCCGGTGCGGCCCAGCGCCGAACGGCTGTGGCCGACGGCGCACGTGTTCGTACTGCCCCGGTGTCAGTGTCCCGCTGTGCCTCGGGCGATCACCGTGACGCGTTCGCTCTCCACCCGCTTGTCCAGCACCCCGTCCCCGGCCTGCTCCAGATGCCGGCACAGCACCACGGAGCCCCCGATGGCCAGAGGCCCGAACAGCCCGGCGTTCAAGCCGTCCCACGTGTCGTACGGCAGCCCCGACAGGATCCGCGACCCGGGCCCGGTCAGCCCCAGTGCCGCCGCTTCGTCCCGGGCCCGCTCGACCACCTCGGCCCCGCTGAACTCCCGCCCGGCCACGACCAGCGCGGGCCCCTCGGGATCCACCGGCGCGTACGGCACGAACCGGTCGCCCTGCCCCGGTACCTCCACCGCGTAGTCGACGAAACCCTCGGGCGTCTGCGGGAACCGCCCGCCGAGCGGCCGCAGTGCCATCGCGATGCGCGTCCCGGAGCAGGCCCGCGCCTCCTCCAGCCGGTCCGGCCCGCTCACCACGACGTCGGCCGCGCGGATGTCCCCCGACACGTCCGCGACGACTCCCACCGACGCGCACGCCAGCAGCCACACGGCCGTCTGCCAGTGCGCGGGCAGCAGCAGCGCCACCCGGTCCCCGGGCTCGACGGACAGTTCGTCCTGGAGGAGGTTCGCGGTCTTGGCCACCCAATTGGCGAAGGTGGCCACGGACAGTTCGACGCGTTCGCCCGTGGCGTCGTCGTAGAAGGTCACCAGGGGGCGTCCCGGATCCGCGGCGAGCGCGGAACCCAGCAGGTCGGCGGGGGTGCGGTCGGTGGCGTTCATCGGCGCAAGCGTACGCGGCGCCCAGGTCCCCGCCCAACGGCCCGCCCACCGCCGCACCGCGATTCCGCCACCGGTTCGGCCGAATCCGGGCCGACGGGCCGTCAAATCCCAAATGGACAGACTTATACGACTATGTCCAAGATCAGGGGCATGCGTGGATTCCTTGCTTCCTCGATCGGTGTCACCTGTGCGGCCGCTCTGGCCCTCCCCCTCACCCCTCCCGCCCTCGCGGCGACGGCGAGACCGGTGCCGGCCACGGACGCCGCGGCGACGGCGAGACCCGCACCTCATGCGGGAACCCGGGCCGCGGCCCCGACCGCCCGCGGCGCGGCCGAGCCGAACGTGGCCGGCAGCACCCAGTCCCTCCCCCTCGAACCCCTCGACCGCACCCGCGCCACCCCATCCGCCCCCGCCACCGAGCAGGGCCTGTCCCGCCGTGCCGTACGCCACTTCTCCCTCGTCGGTGTCGTCTGGGACGACCCCGACGCCGAACTGCACGGCCGTGTCCAGGTCCGCACCCGCGCCGCCGGCACCGGCACCTGGTCGCACTGGCAGGACGTGGAGACCCACAACGCGGACCACGCCGCCGACCGGGACACCCCCGAGCGGGCCTCGGACCGCGTCCGCGGCGCGACCGCACCGCTGTGGGTGGGCGACTCCGACGGCGTGGAACTCCGCGTCAGCTCCGAGTCCGACGGGACGAAGGCCGGTTCCCCCGACTCCTCCGCCACCCGCGACCTGCCCGCCGCGCCCCCGCTGCCCGCGGGCCTCCGCCTCGAACTCGTCGACCCCGGCGAGGGCGACACCCGGCGCGGAGCAGAGGAGGAGCCCCGCGGCGCCGACGCGGTGGGCGCCGAATCCTCCGCCCTCGCCGAGGCTTCCGCCGTCATCGGCGGCCTCGCCTCGTTCGGCGCCACCGGGAACGCGGCACCGAGCCGCGTCGAGACCGAGCAGGATCACCCTGCCCCCGGCGCCGACGAACTGACGGAGCAGCAGCGGCAGGCCAAGCCGTACATCGGCCCGCGCCCGGGTATCGTCACCCGGCGCGGCTGGGGAGCGGACGAGGGGTTGCGGGAGAGCGGCTTCCGGTACACGAAGAAGGTCAAGGCGGCCTTCGTGCACCACACGGCCAGCGGCAACAACTACAGCTGCTCGCAGGTCCCCTCACTCATCCGCAGTATCTACCGCTACCACGTCAAGAGCATGGGCTGGCGGGACATCGGCTACAACTTCCTCATCGACAAGTGCGGAAAGATCTACGAGGGCCGCGCCGGGGGCGTGGCGAAACCGGTCCTCGGCGCGCACACCCTGGGTTTCAACAGCAACAGCATGGGGATCGCCGTCCTCGGGTCGTACGGCTCGAAGAAGCCGTCGAAGGCCGCCGTCAAGGCCGTCGCCCGGCTCAGCGCCTGGAAGCTGGGGATGTACGGGATGAACCCGACGAAGAAGACCACGCTGCAGTCGGCCGGCAGCAACCTCTACAGCAAAGGCAGGAAGGTTCGAATGAACGTGATCTCGGGGCACCGTGACGGCTTCCTGACGGAGTGCCCCGGCGGGAAGCTCTACGCGAAGCTCGGCTCGGCCCGCTCCAAGGCGGCCCAGTACCAGGGCCGCTGAGTACACGTTCACCGCCGCCGGGGGCAGCGGGGCGGAATGCCGCACGGCCAGCGAAGGCGCCACGGAACGGTCTGCATACACTGACCGGCCGAAAGACAGTTCGGCCGGTCCCGGCAGGAAGCAGAGACGACACGTGACAGAAGCGATCCTCCTGGTCGGCGGCAAGGGCACCCGGCTGCGCCCGCTCACGGTGCACACGCCCAAGCCCATGGTCCCGGCGGCCGGGGTGCCCTTCCTCACGCACCAGCTGGCGAGAGCGAGAGCGGCCGGTGTCGAGCACATCGTCCTGGCCACCTCCTATCTGGCCGAGGTCTTCGAGCCGTACTTCGGTGACGGCTCCGCCCTGGGACTCCACCTCGAGTACGTCACGGAGGAGGAGCCGCTCGGCACGGGCGGTGCCATCCGCAACGTGGCCTCCCGGCTCCACTCCGGCCCCGACGACCCGGTCCTGATCTTCAACGGCGACATCCTGACGGGCCTGGACATCAGGGCTCTGGTCGACACCCACGAGACGACGGGCGCGGACGTCTCCCTGCACCTGACCAAGGTCACGGACCCGCGCGCCTACGGCCTGGTCCCCACGGACGAGACCGGCAGGGTCCTGGCGTTCCTGGAGAAGCCGCAGACCCCCGAGGAGATCGTCACCGACCAGATCAACGCCGGTGCGTACGTCTTCCGCCGCTCGGTCATCGACTCGATCCCGCTGGGCAGGCCGGTGTCGGTGGAGCGGGAGACCTTCCCCGACCTGCTCTCGGCCGGCGCGCACCTCCAGGGCATGGTCGACTCCACGTACTGGCTGGACCTGGGCACGCCGGCGGCATTCGTACGGGGCTCGGCGGACCTGGTCCTCGGCCGGGCCCCGTCGCCCGCCGTCCCCGGCCGCTGCGGCGACCGCCTGGTCCTGCCCACGGCGCAGGTCGCGTCCGACGCGAAGCTGGCCGGCGGCACGGTGGTGGGCGAGGGCGCCTTCGTCGCCGAGGGCGCGCGGATCTTCGGCAGCACGATCCTGCCGGGCGCGGTCATCGAACCGGGCGCGGTCATCACCGACTCCCTGATCGGCACCCGCGCGCGCGTGGGCCGGCGCTCGGTCCTCACCGGCACGGTCATAGGGGACGGTGCGGTGATCGGCCCCGACAACGAACTCCTGGAGGGCGCCCGCATATGGTGCGACGCCCGCATCCCCGCAGGAGCGGTCCGCTTCTCATCGGACCAGTAGACGAGCAGGCCAGGCGTGCGCGCTGCCCACGAGCAGGGCGCACCGCCCCTCCCCTCCTCGCCCCCCGCTGCGGGCATGCACCGGTCCAACCCCTCTTCGCCCCCCCGCTGCGGACATGCGCCGCCCCCCTCTTCGCCCCCCCCGCTGCGGGCATGCGTGCCGCTAAGGGCGGCACGGGTGGGCGCAGCGGCACCCCGCTACGCCGGGCTGCGAAGCCCCCCGCCCCCAGCACGAATGCCGAGTACGGGAAACCCACAGCCGACAAACCGCCCGCTCACAAGCCCGCCCGCTTGCAACGGCCCCGCTCACAACTGCCCGATGTCCCACCGAGGCATCTTCGGCACCCGCCGCGCCGGCACCCTCCCGCTCAGCAGGATCAACCGAGCCGCCCGATGCCGCTGCCCCGCATACGGCTCCAGCAGCTCCAGCATCACCGCGTCATCCGCATCCCGGTCCCCGGCCAGCGCCCACCCCACGATCCCGGGCAGATGCAGATCCCCCACCGTCACCTCGTCCGCCGCCCCATGACTGCGCTGCACCGTCTCCGCGGAGGTCCACGGCCCGACCCCCGGCACCAGCTCCAGCCGCGCCCGAGCCGCCCCGGGCTCCATCCCCACCGCCTGCTCCAGCCGCGCGGCGACCCGCACCGCACGCAGGATCGTCGACGCCCGCTTGTTGTCGACCCCGGCCCGGTGCCACTCCCACGACGGGATCAGCGCCCACGTCCGCGGGTCCGGCATCACGTACATCCGCGCGGGCGCGGGCCCCGGCGCCGGCTCCCCGAACTTCCGCACCAGCAGCCGCCACGCCCGGTACGCCTCATCGGTGGTGACCTTCTGCTCCAGGATCGACGGGATCAGCGACTCCAGCACGAGCCCGCTCCGCGTCAGCCGCAACCCCGGCCGCCGGTGCCGGGCCGACGCCAGCAACCGGTGCCGCGGCACGAACGCCGACGGGTCGTCCGCCGCCCCGAGCAACTCCGGCAACCCCGCCAGCAGCCACTCCGCCCCGGGCCCCCAGGCCTCGCCGCGCACCCCGCCGCCGTACGCGCAGACGCGCAGCGTTCCGGGCCCGGCCGGGGTGAGACTGGTGCGCCACACGGACCCGTCCGGTGTCGCCCGGAACGTCGGGTCGCCGGGCCCGCGCCGCAACGGGCCGAGCACCAGGCCGAGGTCCAGCGGCCCGTCCGGCACCCACTCCCGCACCCGGCCCGGCCCCGTCGCCTGCCGGGGCATACCCGAGGGCACGGCGACATGCCCGCCGCGCACCGTGGTACGCGTGGGTCGCTGAGCGAACCGTCCCGCCATGAATGACGTCCCTTGGATCCGTGAGGAGTGGAGTGGCCCTACGAGCGTAGGCGCCGCCCGGCTCCTGTCACCGCACCTCTATGAACGCACCCGCGTCCCGAGCAGGACGCGGCCGCGGTTCCTCGGCCGCGTGACCGACCGCCACCGCCCCCATCGGGTCCCAGTCCGCCGGCAGGTCCAGCACCTCGCGCACCACGTCCCGGCAGAACATCGTCGACGACACCCAGGCCGAACCCAGCCGCTCCCCGGCCAGCGCGACCAGGAAGTTCTGCACGCCGGCACCGGTGGCGACCACGAACATCTCCCGCTCGGCCGAGTCCCTGCGCGGGTCGCCGTACGTGTGCGACCCGTCCATGACCAGGCACGGGACGACGAGGCAGGGCGCGTTGCGCAGCACGTCCCCGCGCCGGATCCGCTTGGCGATCGACTCCTCGCCCTTGCCGTCCCGCCGCAGGTCGGCGATCCACGCGTCCCGCATGGCGTCGAGCAGCCGTGTCCGCGATTCCTCCGACTCCAGGAGGACGAAACGCCAGGGTGTCGTGTGGTGCGGGGCCGGGGCGGTCACGGCCGCGGCAACGGCCCGCCGTACGGCGTCCGCGTCGACGGGCTCGTCCGTGAAGGACCGGACCGTGCGCCGCTGGGTCACGGCCAGGCGGACCGCCTCAGAAGTGCCGAGGCGGAACATGTCGTCGCGTGCGCCGCGGACCATGGCCCGCGCTCCTTCACCGTCGTCGTCCTGCGCGACCAGGTGCCCGAGCCCGCGCACCACGGCGACGGGCAGCCCCGAGGCCTTGCCCTTGACCAGGTCACCGGCGGCGGCGAGTTCATCGGCGGTGGCGACGACGGTGGCGCTGAGCGGATTGCCGTACGCGTCCGTGCCACCGCGCAGATCGTCGAGCACGCGCACGCCGGCGGCTCCGATCGCGACGTCCGTGAGCCCGGCCCGCCAGGGCCGTCCGAACGTGTCGGTGACCACGACCCCGACCTCCACGCCGAGGGCGTCACGCAGCCCGTCCCGGATGGCGCGGGCGGAGGCGTCCGGGTCCTCGGGCAGCAACAGCACCGTCCCGGAGGGGGTGTTGGACGCGTCGACCCCGGCCGCGGCCATGACCAGACCCTGCCGGTTCTCCACGATCCGCAGGGCGCCGCGCCGGGCCACCACCCGGACCGTCTCGGCGTCGATCGCGGCGTCCCGGTCGGCGGCCCGGACGATCCGGCCCTCCGCCTTGGACACGATCTTCGAGGTGACGAGCAGGACGTCCCCGTCGGCCAGGCCGGGCTCGGCGGCCGCGATCAGCTTCGCCAGGTCGTCCCCGGCCGCGATCTCGGGCAGCCCGCCCGGGGCCCACACCCGGTACCCGGCGGCACCCGGCTCCGCGCCGGTGACCTCGCCGCTCACGCGCCCCGCACCTCCTCGGCCAGCGCCAGCGCCTCCTGGGCCATCCGTGCGGTCGCGTCGGCGTCGCTCATCATCAGCGGCACGGCCCGGCAGCGGATCCCGGCCGCCTCGACCCGTTCCACCGCCCCGGCGTCGACCGTGTCGACGAGCCAGCCGTCCAGCAGGCCCGAGCCGTAGTGCTCGGCCACCGCCGTGGCGGTCGACTCGACGCCCACGGCGGCGAGCACCTTGTCGGCCATGCCCCGCACGGGCGCGTCACCGACGATGGGGGAGAGGCCGATCACCGGCACTCCGGCGTCGGCGATCGCCTCGCGGATGCCGGGCACGGCGAGGATCGTGCCGATCGACACGACCGGGTTGGACGGCGGGAAGAGGATCACGTCCGCCTCGGCGATGGCCTCCAGGACACCTGGAGCGGGCTTCGCCTGGTCGGCGCCCACCGGCACGACGGCCCGGGCGGGCACCGAGGCGCGCAGCCGTACCCAGTACTCCTGGAAGTGGATCGCCTTGGTCTCGCCGTCCATCTCGACGGCCACATGGGTCTCGACGCGGTCGTCGGACATGGGGATGAGCCGCACGCCCGGCTTCCAGCGGTCACAGAGCGCCTCCGTCACCGCGCTCAGCGGGTACCCGGCGCCGATCATCTGCGTCCGCACTATGTGCGTGGCGAAGTCCCGGTCGCCCAGGCCGAACCACTCGGGCCCGACGCCGTACGCCGCGAGCTCCTCCTTGAGGTGGAAGGTCTCGTCGGTGCGCCCCCAGCCCTGCTCCTCGTTGATGCCGCCACCGAGCGTGTACATCACCGTGTCGAGGTCCGGGCAGACCTTCAGCCCGAAGAGGTGGATGTCGTCCCCGGTGTTGCCGATGACGGTGATGTCCGCGTCCGGGACGGCCTGCTTCAGACCACGCAGGAACCGGGCACCGCCGATGCCGCCTGCCAGAACCACAATGCGCATGGGAGCCAGTCTCGCAGGCCCCTGCGACAACGGGTCAGGCAGTCACCACACCCGGTACGTTCCGGGCCTCGCAGTGCTGTGAGACGGGGATCCCCCCGGTCGAACGAAGTTGAGACTGGGGGAGCATCGGCATCTCCGTCAGGCCCGGGTAGTACACGTGCAGGCTCACCGCCGGCTCCAGCGCGTCGTTGACGACCTCGTGTACGTACCCCGGCGCGAACACGCGCTGCGCGCCCGCCCGCAAGGCGTGTGTGCCCCGCTCCGTGCGCTCGGTCAGCGTGCCGTCGAGGACGGTCAGCACTCCGGAGGAGCGGCCGTGGTCGTGCAGCCCGCTGCCCTGCCCGGGGACCCAGGACAGCAGCCACACCTCGTAGCCCGGGCCGGTGCGCAGCCGGTGGTACCAGCGGCTGGTGGCGTCGTAGCGGACGAGGTGCTCCCACTGGGAGCGGTCCTCGGCGAGGGAGCGGGCCAGTCCGACGAACTCGGCGACGGTGGCCGGGTGCTCGCGCGGGGTCTGCAGGAGGTGGGTGACTTCGAGGATGTCGCCGGCGATCTGGAGGTCGCTGTCGCTGTTCATGGGGTGCGTGGTTCCTCAGTGAAAGAAGGTCAGAGGGAACGGGAGCCGAGAGAAGGGTGGGGCTCGGCCTTCAGCTGGAGCAGGGGTGGCTCAACAGCTGGAACAGCGACAGCTACAGCGAGCGCGGGCAGCACCGTGGGACCCGGCGGTGCGGGTCGAGGTGAATGCCAAGTTCGCGAGCATGCCCACAAGGACATCGGTTCACACCTTCGCTGTCAACTCGACACCCGGTACGTGGGACGTGTTTCACCTCATCCGGTCGATCGCTCAGATGAAAGGTTTGTTCATGCCCCGCCCGGGACACATGGCGTCCAACCGGGCGCACAAACCCCGTTGCGTAGTCGTGATCCGACTGTGATCCGTTTCGCTTCGACGTGCGTGTCGGAACGAGATCGAACCTCTGGGCGTCCTTGTCCGTACAGGTCTGCGCGGGGTCCGGCGGATGGTGTGAGCCCTCGTGGGCTCGGTCGGTGTGTCAGGCTTTATGGTGATTTGAACACTTTCCGCATGGGCTTGGTTCCGCAGAGTGAATAAGGGGCTCAATAGCAGATCTCGGCTTGACTCGCCCGGAGCAGCACACTTGTAATTTCACTCGTGTCGTTCAGCCGGAATCGGTAACGGCTAGATCACGGGGACGCGAAAGACAGACGAGGGGCGCACATGACCGAGACGGTGCAGCAACTGCTGGTCGACGACGCGGACGAGGAACTCGGCTGGCAGGAGCGCGCGCTGTGCGCCCAGACCGACCCCGAGTCCTTCTTCCCCGAGAAGGGCGGCTCGACCAGGGAGGCCAAGAAGGTCTGCCTCGCCTGTGAGGTCCGCTCCGAGTGCCTCGAGTACGCCCTCGCCAACGACGAGCGATTCGGCATCTGGGGCGGTCTGTCCGAGCGGGAGCGCCGCCGGCTGAAGAAGGCCGCCGTCTGACCCCGCCCCTCCTTGCGTGAACGGCCCGTCGCCCGTGGGTTATCCACAGGCGGCGGGCCGTCTTCCGTGCAGCCGATAGTGTGGTCGCTCGTCCGAGACACCCCGCCGCCCCCACCGGGCGCGGGCGTCCACCGCAGTCCACCGAACCGGGGCCCGTACCTCGATGTCCGTGCACAGCCACCCGGCAGCCCATCACGACACCGCTGCCGCACCTGAGTTTCCGCGCCATGTGGTGACCGCGGTCCTCGTCTCCCACGACGGCGCCCGCTGGCTGCCCGACGCGCTCGCCGGACTGCTCGGCCAGGAGCGTCCCGTCCAGTACGCGATGGGGGCCGACACCGGCAGCTCGGACGCCTCCGCGCAGCTGGTCACCGACGCGCTCGGCGCCGACCGGGTGCTGCACCTCGCCCGCCGCACCGGCTTCGGCCAGGCCGTCGAGGAGTGCGGTCGCACCGCCCCGGTCCTCACCCCCGAGGAACTGCCGTACCTGAAGCGCCCCAGCGGCTGGGACCCGGTCACACGCTCGTGGCGCGACGACGCCTACGACCTGCCCGAGCTGCCGCACGGCGAGCCGGTGCAGTGGCTGTGGCTGCTGCACGACGACTGCGCTCCCGACCCGGACGCCCTGGCGCAGCTGCTGCGCGTCGTGGACACCGAGTACGAGCTGGGCCGCGAGGACGTGGCCGTCGTGGGCCCCAAGCTCCGCGGCTGGTACGACCGGCGGCAGCTGCTGGAGGTCGGCGTCTCCATCGCCAACTCCGGCCGCCGCTGGACCGGCCTGGACCGCCGTGAGCAGGACCAGGGCCAGCACGACCACGTCCGGCCCGTGCTGTCGGTGTCCACCGCCGGCATGCTCGTGCGCCGCGACGTCTTCGAGCAGCTCGGCGGCTTCGACCGCCACCTGCCCCTCATGCGCGACGACGTCGACCTGTGCTGGCGCGCACACGCGGCCGGCTACCGCGTCCTGGTCGCCCCCGAGGCGGTCGTCCGGCACGCCGAGGCGTCCAGCCGCGAGCGCCGCACGGTCGACTGCGTGGGCCGCACGGCGGCCTCCCCGCACAAGGTCGACAAGGCCGGCGCCGTCTACACCCTGCTCGTCAACTCGCGTACCGCCGTGCTCCCCTGGGTGATCCTGCGGATCGTGCTCGGCACCCTGCTGCGGACCGTGGCCTACCTCGTCGGCAAGGTCCCCGGGCAGGCCGTCGACGAGATCCGCGGCCTGATGGGCACCCTGCTCCGGCCCGAGCGGATCCTCGCCGGGCGGCGCGGCAGAGGCGCACCCCAGATCGACAAGGGCGAGCTGCGGGCTCTGTTCCCGCCGCCCGGCGCGACCGTCCGCGTCACCGTCGAGCAGGTCGCGAGCAGCCTCGTCGGCCGCTCCGACCCGGAGGTCGCGGCCGGCGCCGGACGGCACGGCAGCGCCGTCGAGTCGGGCCCCGGCGGTGACGACGCCGACTTCCTGGAGATCGAGCAGTTCGCCCGGCTCAAGCGCATCGCGCGCAAGCCCGGCCCGGTCCTGTTCCTGGTGCTGCTCCTCGTCTCCCTGGTCGCCTGCCGTCAGCTCCTCGGCGGCGGCGCGCTCGCGGGCGGCGCCCTGCTGCCCGCCCCGGCCGACTCCGGCGAGCTGTGGTCGCGCTACCTCGACGCCTGGCACCCGGTCGGCGCCGGCGGCACCTCGCCCGCGCCGCCGTACGTCGCGTTCGTGGCCATGCTGGCGTCCCTGCTGTTCGGTTCGACCGGCCTGGCCGTCACCGTCCTGCTCGTCGGCTCGGTGCCGCTGGCCGGTGTCGCCGCCTACTTCGCCTCCCGTCCGCTCGTCGAGTCCCGGCTGCTGCGTGCCTGGGCGGCCGTGGTCTACGCCTTCCTGCCCGCGGCCACCGGCGCCTTGGCAGCCGGCCGCATCGGCACCGCCGTCCTCGCCGCGCTGCTGCCGCTCATCGCCCGCGCGGCCATCGCGGCCGGCGGCCTGACGCGGAGCGGCGGAGCGCGCGGCAGCTGGCGCGCCACCTGGGCGTACGCGCTGCTGCTGACCATCACCACCGCCTTCACTCCGATCGTCTGGCCCATCGCGCTGCTCCTCGGCATCGGCCTGCTCGTGCTGCGCCGGAGCGACATCACGGCCTACGGGCTGCGGTTCCTCGCCCAGCTCGGCACACCCCTGCTGCTCCTCGCCCCCTGGTCACTGACGCTGCTCCCGTTCGGCTTCCTCAGCGAAGCGGGCCTCGAGTACGGCCCCTCGGCCGCCTCCGCCCTCGACCTGCTGGGCGCCAGCCCGGGCGGCCCGGGCACCGTCAGCGGCCTCATGCTCATCGGCATCGTGCTGGCCGCCCTCGCGGCCCTGCTGCGCTCGGAACGCCAGTCGGGCATCCGGACCGCCTGGGCCGTCGCCCTGACCGGCTTCGTCTTCGCCGTCCTGTCCAACGGCTCCGCCTGGGCCGGACCGGCGACCCTCGTCTACGGCTTGGCCCTCCTGGCGGCCGCCGCGCTCGGCGCCGACGGGGCACGCGCGCGCGTGGCCGAGCAGAGCTTCGGCTGGCGCCAGCCGGTCGCCGTGCTGATCGCCTTCGCCTCGGCCGCGGGCCCGCTGCTCATCGCCGCCGGCTGGATGATCCGCGGCGCCGACACCCCCCTGGAGCGACGCGACCCCACGCAGGTCCCCGCGTTCGTCGCCGAAGAGAGCAGCACCCGCGACCAGGCCCGCACCCTCGTCCTCGACAGCGACTCCGGCGCCCACGTCGGCTACATGCTGGTCCGCGGCTCGGGCGCCCGCCTCGGCGACGGCGAGATCGCCGCGGCCGACGGCGAGAACGGCAGGCTCGACAAGGTCGTCGCCAACCTGGTCGCCGGCTCCGGCGCCGACCAGGCCGACCAGCTCGGCGGCTTCGCCGTGCGCTACGTCCTGGTTCACCAGGGCGCGCCCCGCGAGGTCACCCGCGTCCTGGACGCCACGCCCGGCCTGACCCGGCTCAGCCAGCAGGCCGGCGGCGCGCTGTGGCGCGTCAACCGGGAGGTCGCGCGCGCCACGGTCGTCCCCGCCTCCGGCACGCCACAGCCCGTCGCCGCCGGGCCGGTCGACATCCACACCACGATCCCCGCCGGCGCCGGCGGACGCGTGCTGCGCCTCGCCGACTCCGCGGCCGAAGGCTGGACCGCCACCCTCGACGGCAAGCCACTGACCCCCACCACCGTCGACGGCTGGGCCCAGGGCTTCCGGCTCCCCGCCTCCGGCGGAGCGCTGGACGTCACCTACGACGACCCGATCGGTCACACGGCCTGGCTGTGGGCCCAGGGCCTGCTCGCCGTCGTCCTCGTGGTGCTCGCCCTGCCCGGCCGGCGTCGCGACATCGACGACGACCTCCCCGACGAGCCGGCCGTCCCCGCAGAGGCCGTCGCCGGCGAGGGCCGCCGGGCCCGCCGCCTGCGCGCCCAGGCGGAGGCCGAGGCGGAAGAAGCCGCCGTCCCCGAGGAGTTCCCGCCCCCGCAGCCCCAGCAGCCGCCGGCGGCGGTGCCCCAGCAGCAGAACTACGGCGAGTGGGACGACGCCGGCTACCAGAGCGGCTCATACGCCGGCTACGGCGACCAGTACCAGAACGCCCAGTACCCGGCGGACGCCTACGGGCAGCAGTACCAGGCGGACCCGTACCAGGGCGGTCAGTACGACCCGTACGCCTACGGCGGCCAGGGCCAGAACCCGTCCTACGACCAGCAGGGATACGACCAGACCTACGGCCAGGGCCAGGGCTACGGAACGCCGTACGACCCGGCGCAGCAACACCACCCCCACGGCACGGGCAGTGAGCGTCCCGACGGGAGCCAGCAGTGAACCGCACCACCCTGTCCCTGATCGCCGGCACCACCGCGCTCGCTGCCGTCACCGGCTTCGCAGCGCTGTCCCAGCCGGACGCGCCGGGCACGGACACCGCCAAGGCGGCCGCCCAACTGCCCGTGGAGCGCACCAGCCTGCTCTGCCCGGCGCCCAGCACGTCCGACCTCGCCGAGACGTCCTACACGTCGTTCACGCCCGTCACCAAGGGCACCGGGAGCGGCGGCAAGGCCGAACTCGGCGCGGCCACGCAGGAGTCGGCGGACACCGCGCAGGACGGCGAGGACCAGGGTGACGGCAAGTCCGGCGGCAAGGACGCCGACAAGGAAGGCGACAAGGGGGGCGGCAAGTCCGGCAAGGACGCGGCCGCGAAGCCGGTGCTGACGCCCAAGGAGCCAGGCAAGCCGGTCACCGGCGACAGCTCCGGCGGCGACGCGCCCGCCCTCGTGGGGACCGCCGACGGCAGGTTCGCACCCGGCTGGACCGTCCAGGAGACGACCGAGGTCGCCGCGGGCACCGGGCGCGGCCTCCAAGGCGTCAACTGCACGGCCCCGGACACCGACTTCTGGTTCCCCGGCGCCGACACGGCAGCCGACCGCACCGACTACGTCCACCTGACGAACCCCGACGACTCGGCCGCCGTGGTCGACATCGAGCTCTACGGCAAGGGCGGCGCCCTGAAGTCCGAGGTGGGGGAGGGCATCACCGTCCCGCCGCACTCCAGCGAACCGGTCCTGCTGTCCACCCTCACCGGCGAGCGGCAGACCGACCTCACCGTGCACGTCAACGTCCGCAGCGGACGCGTCGGCGCGGCCGTGCAGGCCCTGGACGACAAGATCGGCGGCGACTGGCTGTCCGCGTCCACGGACCCGGCGGGCAGCCTGGTCCTGCCGGGCATCCCCAAGGACGCCACCTCCGTGCGGCTGGTCGCCTTCACCCCCGGCGACGCCGACGCGGACCTGAAGGTGCGTCTCGCCTCCCCCTCCGGGCCGATCACCCCGGCCGGGCACGAGACGGTGCACGTCAAGGGCGGCATGACGACCGCGGTCGACCTGGGTGACGTCACCCGCGGCGAAGCGGGCTCCCTGGTGCTGACCCCGACGGACCGGTCCGTGCCGGTCGTGGCGGCCCTGAAGGTCGTACGCGGCAAGGGCGACAAGCAGGAGACGGCGTTCATCCCGGCCACCCGGCCCGTCGGCACGCGCGCGACGTCCGCCGACAACAGCGGCAAGGGCAGCACCCTGTCCCTGACGGCCCCGGGCTCCGCGGCCACGGTCAAGGTCACCGCCTCGGCCGGCAGCGAGGGCGGCACACCGGTGTCGAAGACGTACACGATCAAGGCCGGCACGACCCAGGACATCGAGCCCCCGGTCCCCGGCGGCCTCAAGGGCACCTACGCGCTCACGGTCGAGCCGGTCTCCGGCGGCCCGGTGTACGGCGCCCGCACCCTGGCGGTGAACGAGGGCGGCGTCCCGGCCTTCACGATCCAGACACTGCCCGACGACCGGGGGACGGTGGCGGTACCGGAGGCGGACGAGGACCTGTCGGTGCTCCAGAGGTAGATCCGCGGGCGAGCGATCGTCCGGGATCGGCCGGCGGCCGGAGCCGTCCGTCTCAGCCCTGGTCCTCGCCGTACCTCGGGTCCACCGTCTCCGGGGTCAGCCCGAGGAGCTCGGCGACCTGCTCGACCACGATCTCGTGCACCAGCGCCGCCCGCTCGTCGCGCCCCTTGGTACGGATCTCGACCGGCCGCCGGTAGACGACCACGCGCGCCGGGCGGCCCTCGCGCGCGCTGATCGTGCCGCCGAGCGGCACGGCCTCGTCGTTCCAGGCCTGGCCGGGCCCGTCGAGCCGCGGCACCTCGAGCACCAGGAAATCGATGTCGGCGAGTTGGGGCCAGCGCCGCTCCAGACGCTCCACGGAGTCCTGCACCAGATCGGCGAACACGTCCGCGCGGCTCGCGGCGAGCGGCACCTGCGGCGGTGCGATCGGGCCGCGCATGCCCCGTCCGTGGCGATCACGACGGCGGGGGCCGGGGGCGGCGGCACGAGGCGTTACGGGCTTGTCCATCACTGGTGAAGGGTAGTCCCCGCCGTGCCGCCGTGCCCGGCACCGCACGGCGGCAGGGGCGGCTTCCGGCCGCCGCCCCAGGGCATGTCGTTACATGACCATTCAAGCCAAGGTTGGGCTCAAATCCGTATCCCGCCGAGAGCAGTGACCTCATGGTATTTGAGGGTTTTATGATGACTCTTGATCGCTTGCCGGGCTGTTCGACATCGCGGGCGTCGATGTCCTGCCAGGTCAGAAAGGTACGCCCGAAAGGGTGTGTGCGACGTTTCACAGCGCGACACGGGGGAGTGACCTGGTGGAGAGTCGTCGCGGCCCGCTCAAGAGTGCGGTACCGTCCAACATCGTGAGCCCTGTACGTCGCTGTTCGCGCACCGCCTGCGGCCGTCCCGCCGTCGCGACGCTGACGTACGTCTACGCCGACTCGACCGCGGTCCTCGGCCCGCTCGCCACCTACGCCGAACCCCACTGCTACGACCTGTGCGCGGAGCATTCCGAGCGCCTCACCGCCCCGCGCGGGTGGGAGGTCGTCCGGCTCCTCGACGGTTCGGCCCCGGCCCGCCCCAGCGGCGACGACCTGGAAGCCCTTGCGAACGCCGTACGCGAGGCGGCCCGTCCCCAGGAGCGGGCGGCCGAGGCCGGCGGCGGAGGCCGCGGTGCCGACCCGCGGGAGGTCGCGCGGCGCGGGCACCTTCGGGTCCTGCGGTCGCCCGACAACTGACCCGGCCCCCCGGTTCCTTGACGTGTGCGCCCGTTGACGTGAGCTTGGCGCGGACATGACCATTCCGGCGTGAGGGTGCGAGGAACCGCTTTCCCGTGACGTGAGCATGGCGGCGGCCGGGAGTCACCCGTGAACGTCCAGGAACTCCGACCCGTCGCCGGCTCACTCGGCGTTCGGCGCGATGGGCAACACCGGTCGTCACGCTCGCCCGGGAGACCGGGCCGCCCTGGACTCCGTGGCGTGTGGTGGGCCGTCAAATGCCTTTGCAGGCACCCGTGGTGCCCCTGGTGCCGGTATGGCACCCCTGCGCGCTGCCTGGTGATGCGCCTGCTCGTGGTCGGCCAGAGCACTGCGTCCTGCGCTGGACGCTCCCCTGACCTGAGGTGACGGCCGGGAGCCGTCTTGGCATCCGCCCGGCGCGCTGTCGGTGGGCGGGGGTAGTTTGTGCGGACCGACAGTACTTTTCCAGGAAGGTTGGCCGTGGCTGATCTGTCGCAGGTCGTGAAGGCGTACGACGTACGCGGGGTCGTCCCCGACCAGTGGGACGAGTCCCTGGCCGAGCTCTTCGGGGCGGCCTTCGTGCGGGTCACCGGCGCGAGCGCCATCACGACCGGGCACGACATGCGGCCCTCCTCACCGGGCCTGTCGCGTGCCTTCGCACGCGGGGCGGCCGCCCAGGGCGCCGACGTGACGGAGATCGGCCTCTGCTCGACGGACCAGCTGTACTACGCCTCGGGTGCGCTGAACCTGCCGGGCGCCATGTTCACCGCCTCCCACAACCCGGCCCAGTACAACGGCATCAAGCTGTGCCGCTCGGGTGCCGCTCCCGTCGGGCAGGACACCGGCCTCGCGGACATCCGCGAACTCGTCGAGCGCTGGAGCGAGTCGGGCGCCCCGGAGGCGGCCGCGATGACGGGCACCATCAGCGCCCGCGACACGTTGTCGGACTACGCGGCCCACCTGCGCTCCCTGGTCGACCTGACGTCCATCCGCCCCCTGAAGGTCGTCGTCGACGCGGGCAACGGCATGGGCGGGCACACCGTCCCCGAGGTCTTCGCCGGCCTGCCCCTGACGCTGGTCCCGATGTACTTCGAGCTGGACGGCACCTTCCCCAACCACGAGGCCAACCCCCTCGACCCCGCCAACCTCGTCGACCTGCAGAAGCGGGTCCGCGAGGAGGGCGCCGACCTGGGCATCGCCTTCGACGGCGACGCCGACCGCTGCTTCGTCGTCGACGAGCGCGGCGAGCCGGTCTCCCCGTCGGCGATCACCGCCCTGGTCGCCTCCCGTGAACTGGCCCGGCACGGCGGCAAGGGCACGGTCATCCACAACCTGATCACGTCCTGGTCCGTGCCCGAGGTCGTCGAGGAGAACGGCGGCAGCCCGGTCCGCACGCGCGTGGGCCACTCCTTCATCAAGGCTGAGATGGCCCGCACCGGCGCGATCTTCGGCGGCGAGCACTCCGCGCACTACTACTTCCGAGACTTCTGGAACGCCGACACGGGCATGCTGGCCGCCCTGCACGTCCTCGCGGCCCTCGGCGGCCAGGACGGCCCCCTGTCCTCCCTCGTCGCCCAGTACGACCGCTACGCCGGCTCCGGCGAGATCAACTCCACGGTCGCCGACCAGCAGGCCAGCCTCGCCGCCATCCGCGCCGCGTACGGCACCCGCGAGGGCATCACCCTCGACGAGCTCGACGGCCTCACCGTCTCCGCCGCCGACTGGTGGTTCAACGTCCGCCCCTCCAACACGGAGCCGCTGCTGCGCCTGAACGCGGAGGCGAGGGACGCCGAGACCATGGCCCGGGTGCGCGACGAGGTGCTGGGGATCATCAGAGGCTGAGGCCCGACCCCCACCGGCGGTAATCTGACCAGGCACGACTCCAAGCGCCCGCACCCACGGAGGAACCTCCATGCCCCTCGAATCCGGCCTCCTCGAGATCCTCGCCTGCCCGGCCTGCCACTCCCCGCTCAGGGAGCAGGACACCGAGCTGATCTGCACCGGCACCGACTGCGGCCTGGCCTACCCCGTACGTGACGGCATCCCCGTCCTGCTCGTCGACGAGGCCCGCCGCCCCGCGTGACCGGCAGGGGGCACACCCGCCGACGCGACCGTCGGTGCACATAGCCCCCGGCACAGCGGGCACGATCCACCTCACAACGGACCCCGGCGATGGGAAGCTGCCGCCCATGCTCGACGAATCGCTGCTCGACTCACCGGAGGGCCTCGCCGAGGCCGACCACCGCGGGCTGCTCCGCGGCGCCGCGGAAGCCGGCGCCCGCGTACGCACGGCCGCCCGCCACGCCGCCGAGGCGGGCGTCAACGACCTGAAGCCGGACGGCCGCCCCCGCGCGGTCCTCATCGCAGGCCCCGGCGCCGCCGCCACCCACGCAGCCGACCTCATCGGCACGCTCGCCGGCGCCGGCAGTCCGGTCACCCGCCTCGCCCCCACCGGCGTCGCCCCGGCCGCGGGCGCCCTGCGCTGGGAACTGCCCGGCTGGGTCGGCTCGGTGGACCTCCTGCTGATCACCACCCCGGACGGCACCGAACCGGGCCTGTCACTCCTCGCCGAGCAGGCCTACCGCCGCGGCTGCACCGTCGTCGCCGTGGCGCCCGCCCGCACCCCGCTCGCCGAAGCCGTCGCCGGCGCGCACGGCCTGTTCATGCCCATGGCGACCGCGCCCTACGACCAGGACGAGCCGTTCGCTGCGTCCGCCCCCGGCGTCCTGTGGGCCCTGCTCACCCCGCTCCTCGCCCTCCTGGACCGCACCGGCGTGCTCGCCGCCCCGCCGGACGCCCTCGGCAAGGTCGCCGACCGGCTCGACCACGTGGCCGAACGCTGCGGCCCCGCCATCGCCACGTACAGCAACGCCGCCAAGACCCTCGCCGCCGAGCTCGCCGACGCCCTCCCGGTCGTCTGGACCGAGGGCACCTCGGCAGGCCCCGCCGGCCGCCGCTTCGCCGCCGCCCTCGCCGAACTGTCCGGCACCCCCGCGGTGGTCGCCGAGCTCCCCGAGGCCCTCGCCGCCCACAGCGCGCTGCTCGCCGGCCCGCTGGCCGCCAGCGCCGACCCCGACGACTTCTTCCGTGACCGCGTCGAGGAACCGCCCGCCCTGCACGCGCGCGTGGTCCTGCTGCGCGACCGGCCCATCGGCGGCCTCACCGCAGCCCCCGGCGCCCGCGACCTCGCCCTCAGCCACGACACGCCGATCAGCGAGCTCGAACCGGAGGCCGGCGACGAACTGGAAACCCTCGCGGAACTGATCGCCATCACGGATTTCGCCGCCGTTTACCTGGCGCTCGCTTCGAGGGCCTGATCTTGCCCGGGACACCCTGACGCGCCCGCTCCCGCACCACGCAGAGAGAACCCCATGGACCGCCTCGACAACACCATCCGCCCCTACGCCTGGGGTTCCACGACCGCCATCCCGCGGCTGCTCGGCGTCGAACCGACCGGCGAACCGCAGGCGGAGATGTGGATGGGCGCCCACCCCGGCGCACCCTCGCGCACCGACCGGGGCACCCTCGTCGAGATCGTCGACGCCGACCCCGAGAAGGAACTCGGGCCCGCCGCCGTCGCCAGGTTCGGCCCCCGGCTGCCCTTCCTGCTCAAGATCCTCGCCGCGGGCGGCCCGCTCTCCCTCCAGGTCCACCCCGACCTCGCACAGGCGCAGGAGGGCTACGCCGACGAGGAGCGGCGCGGCATCCCCGTGGACGCCCCGCACCGCAACTACAAGGACGCCAACCACAAGCCCGAACTGATCTGCGCCCTCACCGAGTTCGACGGCCTGTGCGGCTTCCGTGACCCCCTGGAGGCCGCCGCCCTCCTCGACGACCTCGGAGTCGACTCCCTCAAGCCCTACGTCGACCTGCTGCACGCCCACCCCGAGGACGCCGCCCTGCGCGAGGTCCTCACCGCCATCCTCACCGCCGACCCCGACGAGATCTCCCGCACCGTCGCGGAGGCGGCCACCGCCTGCACCCGCCTCGGCGGCGCCTACGCCCCCTACGCCGACATCGCCCACCACTACCCGGGCGACCCCGGTGTCATCGCCGCGATGCTGCTGAACCACGTCCGGCTCCAGCCCGGCGAGGCCCTCTACCTCGGCGCCGGCATCCCGCACGCCTACCTGAACGGCCTCGGCGTGGAGATCATGGCCAACTCCGACAACGTCCTGCGCTGCGGACTGACCCCCAAGCACGTCGACGTCCCCGAACTCCTGCGCATCGTCCGCTTCCGCCCCAGTGACCCCGGCGTCCTGCGCCCCGAGGCCTCCCCGGACGGCGAGGAGGTCTACGAGACCCCCATCGACGAGTTCCGCCTCTCCCGGTACGTCCTGCCCGAGGCCGGCGCCGCCCACGACCTGACCCGTCCCACCCCGCAGATCCTGCTCTGCACGGCCGGCGCCGTCCGGGCCGGCGAACACGACCTGACCCCGGGCCGGTCCGTCTTCGTCCCGGCCGGCGAAAAGGCCGAAGTGTCCGGTACGGGCACGGTTTTCCGTGCCACCGTCGTCGCCTGACCGTTTCGATAACCCCGTGCCGGTGACCTGACTCACCGCTCCGGCGGCGGGCTGCAACAATGGCCCACCGTCAAGCACAGGCAAAGCCACGGGCGCGCACCAAGGCGATCGCCCGGCCCCTGGAACGGCGTACGAAGGGACAACGCGAACATATGAGCGCGTCAGGCGGTACCAAGGCGATCGTGGCGGCACTGGGCGCCAACCTGGCGATCGCGGTGGCGAAGTTCGTGGCGTTCCTCTTCAGCGGCTCGTCGTCGATGCTCGCCGAGTCCGTCCACTCCGTCGCCGACTCCGGCAACCAGGCACTGCTCCTGGTCGGCGGCAAGAAGGCGAAGCGCGAAGCCACCCCCGAACACCCCTTCGGCTACGGCCGCGAGCGCTACATCTACGCCTTCCTCGTCTCCATCGTCCTCTTCTCGGTCGGTGGCATGTTCGCCCTCTACGAGGGCTACGAGAAGATCAAGCACCCGCACGAGCTGACGCACTGGTACTGGCCCGTCGGCGTCCTGGTCTTCGCGATCATCGCCGAGGGCTTCTCCTTCCGCACGGCCATCAAGGAGTCCAACACCCTGCGCGGCAAGCGCTCGTGGAAGGAATTCGTCCGCCACGCCAAGGCCCCCGAGCTCCCGGTCGTCCTCCTGGAGGACCTCGGCGCCCTCGTCGGTCTGGTCCTCGCGCTCGGCGGCGTCGGCCTCGCCCTCCTGACCGGCGAGAGCGTCTGGGACGGCGTCGGCACCCTCTGCATCGGCGTCCTGCTCATCCTCATCGCCCTGGTCCTCGCCGCCGAGACCAAGTCGCTGCTCCTCGGCGAGTCCGCCGGCGCCGAGGAGACCCGGAAGATCGAGGCCGCGATCGTCGACGGCGACACCGTCACCCGCATCATCCACATGCGCACGCTCCACCTCGGCCCCGAGGAACTCCTCGTCGCCGCCAAGATCGCCGTGCAGCACGACGACACCGCCACCGAGATCGCCTCCGCCATCGACGCCGCCGAGGCCCGCATCCGTGACGCCGTCCCGATCGCCCGCGTGATCTACCTCGAGCCGGACATCTACAGCGAGAGGGAAGCGGCCAAGGGCCCCGACCCCGAGGCCTCCCCGGGCGGCCCCGCCCCCCACCCCGCCGACGAGCACTGACTCTCCCGCTCCGCCCCACGGGGCCCGCCGAACCACTCGGCGGGCCCCGCCCCGTTGTCCGCTCCGGCGACCCGCACGTCCCCCGGTCCGTCACATGATCGGCTCGATGTGTTCGCCGACGGACTGGGGATCGCCCCCGCGCCCGGTGTAGCTTGGGACGGAGCCAGACGTCGCTGCTGATGGCGGTCGGGCGGTCCCGCGCGGACCGGCCGAGGGAGAGAGGGCCTCCGACGGACTGCGCTGCGCGTACGCGGGCATGCCTGTGTCCTCTTTCGGGCACCCCTGTGTCCGCCGCCGCGCAGACCAGCCGTACCCACCCTCGACCCACACTCCGAGGAGCAGCTCGCAATGACGACTGTCGAGAACCGACAGGACTTCAAGGTCGCCGACCTCTCCCTGGCCGAGTTCGGCCGCAAGGAGATCACCCTCGCCGAGCACGAGATGCCGGGCCTGATGGCGATCCGCAAGGAGTACGCCGAGGCGCAGCCCCTGGCCGGCGCCCGTGTCACCGGCTCCCTGCACATGACCGTGCAGACCGCCGTGCTCATCGAGACCCTGGTCGCCCTCGGCGCGCAGGTCCGCTGGGCCTCCTGCAACATCTTCTCCACCCAGGACCACGCGGCCGCCGCCATCGCCGTCGGCCCCCAGGGCACGCCCGACAACCCGCAGGGCGTCCCCGTCTTCGCCTGGAAGGGCGAGACCCTGGAGGAGTACTGGTGGTGCACCGAGCAGGCCCTGACCTGGCCGGACAGCCCCACCGGCGGCCCCAACATGATCCTGGACGACGGCGGCGACGCCACCCTCCTCGTCCACAAGGGCGTGGAGTACGAGAAGGACGGCAAGGTCCCCTCGCCCGACACGGCCGAGTCCGACGAGCACCGCGTGATCCTGGAGCTGCTCACCCGCACCCTGGGTGAGAACCCCCAGAAGTGGACCCAGCTGTCCTCGGAGATCCGCGGCGTGACCGAGGAGACCACCACCGGTGTCCACCGCCTGTACGAGATGCAGCGCGACGGCACCCTGCTGTTCCCGGCGATCAACGTCAACGACGCCGTCACCAAGTCGAAGTTCGACAACAAGTACGGCTGCCGCCACTCCCTGATCGACGGCATCAACCGCGCCACCGACGTCCTCATCGGCGGCAAGACCGCTGTCGTCTTCGGCTACGGCGACGTCGGCAAGGGCTGCGCGGAGTCCCTGCGCGGCCAGGGCGCCCGCGTGATCGTCACCGAGATCGACCCGATCTGCGCGCTTCAGGCCGCGATGGACGGCTACCAGGTCGCGACCCTCGACGACGTCGTCGAGACGGCCGACATCTTCATCACCACGACCGGCAACAAGGACATCATCATGGCCTCGGACATGGCCAAGATGAAGCACCAGGCCATCGTCGGCAACATCGGCCACTTCGACAACGAGATCGACATGGCCGGCCTCGCCAAGATCCCCGGCATCGTCAAGGACGAGGTCAAGCCGCAGGTCCACACCTGGACCTTCCCCGACGGCAAGGTGATCATCGTCCTGTCCGAGGGCCGCCTGCTGAACCTGGGCAACGCCACCGGCCACCCGTCGTTCGTGATGTCCAACTCCTTCGCGGACCAGACCCTGGCCCAGATCGAGCTGTTCACCAAGCCCGACGAGTACCCGACCGGCGTCTACGTGCTGCCCAAGCACCTCGACGAGAAGGTCGCCCGCCTCCACCTCGACGCGCTCGGCGTGAAGCTGACCACGCTCCGCCCGGAGCAGGCCGAGTACATCGGCGTGAAGGTCGAGGGCCCGTTCAAGCCGGACCACTACCGCTACTGAGCCCCGGCAGCAGCACCGCTGCCGGCCGGTTCACCACCGGTTGATGCGTCACCGGTGGTTCGCCCCCGGTCGGTGCACCACCGGTCGGATCTCCGAGGCAGGCCCCCGCACCCCCGTGCCGGGGGCCTGCCCCGTTTCTCGACCGGCCGAGACCGGCCCAGCCCGTCAGGACCCAGGACCCCCATGCCCCGCGGCCGCTATTCGCTCCACGATCCGCACGATCACACCCCCCTCGCAGACGAACACTTCCAGTGCGCCCCCGGCCCCTCCGGCTGGCGTTACGTCTCTCAGCTGACCACCACCACCGGTGATCACCACGGCTCCGTCGACCTCACCCTCGACGAACTCGGCCGCCCCCTCCGCCTCGAACTCCACGCAGCCGCCTGGCAGGTCCGCGGCGCCGCCCTCGACGGCGTCACCTGGGTCCGCACCGACCCCACCGGGACCGAGGCCACCGAAGGCAATGTGCGCGCCCACGCCTTCACCGGCACGTCCCCTGCGTTCCTCGTCGCCACCGCCCGTCTTCTGCGCCTCACTCCCTCCGCGACAGCCACCCGCGTACGCCTCGTCGCCTTCACGGACCCGGTCCTCGCACCACGCACCGTGGACCAGACCTGGGCCTTGCTGAGTAGCGAAGCACACGCCACTGACAACGGCCCCCTGACCGTGGACGAATACCAGGTCACAGCCCTGGACACGGGCGAGCAGCACACCGTGCACATCGCCGGGGACGTGGTGCTCGCGGCCCCCGGCATCGAACTTGAAGACCTGGAATCACCACCGTCGACGTTCACCTGACCGGGCAGCCGCACCGGAGCCGACACGGGCGGCTGCGCCCTCGACGCCGGAGGCTGCGCGCATCACCAAGCCGGAGGCCGGGCCCTTCACTACGCCGGTGGCACGAACCCGGTGCCGGGCCGCTCACCGGCGGCAGCCTGCGGCTGCACCGGTTGCTGTTCACTCGCCGAACTCGTCGGCTGCACGGGATGCCGCTCGCTCACCGAACCCCCCGGCTGCACCGGTCGTCCCGGTGACTGAGCGGGCCGCTCCCCGCCGGACGGCATCGGAGCGGAGGCGGACATGGCCGTCCGGGCCGCTTCACCCCCGAAGGCCCGCCGGGCCTCCCGTGCCTGCCGCTCCTGCACGACCGCCGCCAGATAAGCGGCCGGCGGCACCCCTGGCGGCACCGGAGCCCCCGTGCGCTCCGCCAGATCCGCCGCAAGCCGCTCCGCCATCGAAAAGCCCACCTGCGGATCCAGTTGCTGCATGCGCGTCAGGTACTGCCGGACGGCGAGCCACAACCCGTCGGGCACCGCCGACAGATCGAGCTCCGCGAACCGCCCCGTCAGCCAGGGCGGAGGAGGCGGTACGAAACCGGTCCGCGCGACCGGAATCCGCTCCCGCACGACGAGCGTCCCCGCGAACACGTCTCCCAGCCGCCGCCCGCGCGCCGACACGAACGAGGCGATGCAGGCCACGATCCCGAACGTCATGAGGATCTCGATCACACCGATCAAGCCCCGCACCAGCGCGTGCCGGAACCGGATGGGTCCCCCGTCGTCCCGCACCACCCGAAGACCGCACGCCATCTTCCCGAGCGACCGCCCGTGACTGAGCGTCTCCACCGCGATCGGACCGCCGACCAGCACGAGAACGAACGACGCGATCGACAGTGCCGTCTGCGCCGCCTCGTCCAGGGAAGCCGTGGAAGTGACCAGCACGATGGTCACCGCGACATAGACCGCCATGGCCGCAACCAGATCGAGCAGTACGGCCAGCGCCCTGCTGGGCAGCCTCGCGGGACGCAGCTCCAACGCCACAGCCTCGCCCGTCACCAGCTCACTCACGCCCGCCGTCCTTCCCCTGCCCTGCCCCCGACAGGCCCAGTCTGCCAAGCTGAGGGCGCATCGCACCGTAGTACGACAAGCTGATCCACGACGAGCCTCCGACGACCAGCCGAGGAGCAGGCACACCGATGGACCTCGACGTCTTCGTCTCCGCCCACCGAGCGGAGTGGGACCGCCTCGAAGCCCTCCTCCGTCGCCAGCGCCGCCTCGACGGCGCGGAGGCCGACGAACTCGTCACCCTCTACCAGCGCACCGCCACGCACCTGTCCCTGATCCAGTCCAGCGCCCCCGACCCGCAACTCACCGGTCGGCTCAGCCAGCTCGTGGCACGCGCGCGTAGTGCGGTGACCGGCACCCGACGCACGTCCTGGCGCGACGTGACGCGCTTCCTCGCCCACAACTTCCCGGCCGCCGTGTACAAATCACGGCACTGGTGGGTGCCCACCGCGCTGCTGTCCACGGCGGTCGCGGCCCTTCTGGGCTGGTGGATCGGCACCCACCCCGAGGTTCAGGCCTCGATCGCCGCGCCCGGCGAACTCCGTGAGCTCACCCGCCCCGGCGGCCAGTACGAGACGTACTACTCCAGCCACCCGGCCGCCAGCTTCGCCGCCCAGGTGTGGACGAACAACGCCTGGGCCGCCGCCCTGTGCCTCATCCTGGGCGTCTTCCTCGGACTTCCGGTCCTCTGGATCCTCTTCCAGAACATGCTCAACCTCGGTGTCGGCGTCGGCCTGATGTCCTCGGCCGGCCGCCTCGACACGTTCCTGGGCCTGGTCCTCCCGCACGGCCTCCTGGAACTGACTGCCGTCTTCGTCGCAGCCGGCACCGGTCTGCGCCTGGGCTGGACTCTCATCGACCCCGGACCCCGGACGCGGCGCACGGCACTCGCGGAGGAAGGCCGAGCCGCCATCGGCATGGCCATAGGCCTGGCCCTCGTCCTCTTCGTCTCGGGCGCCATCGAAGGCTTCGTCACTCCGTCCGGCCTCCCCACCTGGGCCCGCATCACCATCGGCATCGCCGCCGAAGTGGCGTTCCTGGCCTACGTCTACGTCGTGGGCGGCCGGGCCGCCCGTGCGGGAGAGACCGGTGACGTCGAGGCGGCGGAGCGCAGCGCGACCGTCCCGACAGCCGCCTGATCGGCCCGCAGACCGGCGGATGTGCGACCACGTCCGTTCAACTGCTAGTCTCCTCTTCGCCCCACAGGAGCCGTTGACACGGCAAGTGCGGGGAGGTAGATTCGAACAGTTGCCTGGAGATGGGCTCTAGTCCCAGACCAGCCAGAGTGAACATCTATCTGCTTCTTGAAACGCTGATTTCATTGAAGCCTCTCCCGATGAATCGGAAATGAGCGGCCGGTCAGTCCGGCCCGAAACTTCTGATAAAGTCGGAACCGCCGGAAAGGAAAACGCGGAAGCGGGAACCTGGAAAGCACCGAGGAAATCGGATCGGAAAGATCTGATAGAGTCGGAAACGCAAGACCGAAGGGAAGCGCCCGGAG